>MNTL01000012.1 GCA_001916965.1 Roseburia sp. CAG:10041_57 | reverse complement strand
AATGGCAGCTTTAATGAGCATTTTGGAACCTCAAAACCGGGGAATTTAGGGCTGTAAAACTAGGGTCGAAAATAGTGCAGGTTAAAGGGGTTATGCCGCTTTGGGGCGGCCTAACCCGTGAAACACCCACCGGCAGAGCCGTTGGGGGATTTGTGGTATGGCATAACTTTTTTGAAGATTTGGAAGAAGTTATGCTAATTTTTATTATTTTCAAGAATTGAAAGGCATTGAAGGAACTTAAATTTATGCCTTCCGCAAAAATGCTTGCAGGCAGAAGAAAAAAGGAAAGGAATTGAGTAGTCCCGTGGGGTAAGGTGCGCACCACTACCGGTATGGGACTATGAAAGTTTTGGAATTATTTGCAGGAACACGGAGTATCGGGAAAGCCTTTGAGAGTAGAGGGCATGAAGTATTCAGTGTGGAGTGGTCCAAGGACTTTGAGAACATTGATTTGTATGAGGACATTAATAAGGTAACCGCAGAGGATATCATAAGACTTTTTGGAAAGCCGGATGTTATCTGGGCAAGTCCGGACTGCTCCACATTCAGTATTGCTGCAATCAGTCATCACAGAAGAAAAAATCCGGATACCGGAAGTCTGGAGCCGGTCAGTACCTATGCAAAATTTTGTGATATGGTGGACCAGCATGTGCTGAAACTCATTGAAGAGTTACAGCCAAGGTATTATTTTATTGAAAATCCCAGAGGCGGTATGCGGAAGATGGAATGGATGAAAGGTCTGCCAAGATACACCGTGACATATTGCCAGTACGGTGACAACCGGATGAAGCCGACTGACATTTGGACGAATCATCCCGATCCGAAGTTCTTGCCGATGTGTCATAACGGAGATTCGTGTCACGTGGCAGCTCCAAGAGGAAGCAAGACTGGGACGCAGGGATTAAAAGGAGCCAGAGAAAGAAGTGTGATACCGCAGAAATTATGTGACCATATCGTAGACATCTGCGAGGAGTAGTAGAGAAGGAGGATGAGAGTGGCAGGCGAAGGAAAAGTAAGGAAGGGATTTTATATTGAGGAAGACTTGCTGGAGCAGATAGACGGATTATTGGAGCAGGCAGATGTGAAATCAAGGAATGAATTTTTGAATCAGGCATTGAAATTTTATATCGGCTATCTGACATCAGAGAAAATCGAAAACTATATGCTTTCCACTATCTCCTCAGTGATGCATTCCACAGTGAAGGATAGCGAGAACCGAATGGCTCGTGTGATGTATAAGCTGGCGGTGGAAACCTCTAAGCTGTCTCATGTGATTGCGTATAGTCATGGAGTGGATGAAGAGGCATTAAGGAAGCTGCAAGCAAAGTGTACGGATGAAGTAAAAAGAATTAATGGTGCTGTAACTTTTGAGGATGCATACCGTTTTCAAAATGAATAGTAAGTAGATTTATTGACACAGATGTTTGGAGAAGTATATTATAGATAGTATAGAAAATGGCTTAGGGTTAAGTTTGTAATGTAAGCGAAAGGAGTCAGATGCTATATGGATATTACGTCATTAGTTGAAACCATAGGAAATAATATTGTTCAATTTCAGCCAACAATTCAAGGTGTAGTTAGTGCTGTTCTTACAACACTCTTTTTGCGTAAAAATACAAATATATCTGAGTTTGAAAAAATGAAGGCAGGAAAATATAGTGAAGCATTAGATGATCTTTTGGAAAATGGAAAAATAACATACTTTGAACTTTATAAGTGTCAAAACTTTTTGAAAATTGCTAAAATTGCGGATGAATATCATCAGGAGAAGCAAGAGGAGGAATCAAAATTCTTCGACTTTGACTGGTTTATGAGATTTTTTGATACTGCGGGCAATGTTAGTAGTGAGAAAATGCAGAGATTGTGGGCAAAAATATTGTCAAATGAGATTGAAAATGTAGGTTCTTTTTCTCTTAGAGCAATAGAAACATTAAAAAATATGAATCAGCATGAGGCTTCTTTGTTTCAGCAAATGGCTCATTTTGTGTTAACAGATTCGAGCGGTATAAAATTTCTTCTCTCAACGGATAATGATTTAGGCGTAAATGTCAACGAAAAATATGGTTTGACAAAAGCAGATATAATTACATTAGAAGAATGTGGAATTCTTAATTCGCTTCGTAATGATAATCGCATTAGCCTAGATAGCAATCCTTGTGGTATATGGAGCGAAAATATTTTACTTATATTAAAACTAAAAAATTCAGATGGAGGACTGTTCAGCTATAAGTACAGTGGCTATAGTCTCACAAAAGCTGCATGTCAACTTTTATCTATTGTTGATTCAGAACCTAATGATGAATATTTACTTGATGTAGGAAGAGAATTTGCTAGAAAATATAGTGGAAATTTTATTGTTAAGGCACATAAAGTATTAGATAGCAGTGTTGATACATTTAAATATGATTCGGATTTAGATTTGCTTTTGTAGGTCAATATGAATTTGCGTAGCCTATATAACATGAAGTAGTGAATAAATCTAATATATGAGAGATTATGGTAAAATATTTTGGTGGATTATGACTTGTAAAGTTTAAGGATACAGGTGGTGGCATATAAGTAAAAGCTCATCGGATATTTGTGTCAGAGGACGATACCAAGAAAAGTATTCCGAGATATAAAGATAAATTGAAGAAAAATCAATACAATTATGTGTGAGAAAAATAGAGCGGAGGGACTATGCCCAAACTAATCTTACGTTGCAACTATCTCAAAAATGCCCCTCCTTCACATCTTGCCAATTACATGAATTATATCAGTACCCGTGAAGGTGTGGAGAAGATAGATAATACCTGCGGTCTGCTTCCGGTTACGGTTAAGCAAAAGGAACTGATCGCAGACATCCTGTCAAAGATAGAGGATGCAGACCGTATGCATGAGTATTATGATTATCTCCAGAGGCCAACAAGGGAGAATGCGACAGAGTTTATCACACAGGCATTGGAAAACAACCTTGATATCATAGCCAAGAAGAAAAACTATATAGATTATCTTGCAAACAGACCAAGAGTAGAAAAAATCGGTACGCATGGTCTGTTTTCTAATGAGGGGGAGTCTGTTGTGCTGTCCCGTGTGGCAGAGGAGGCGGCAAATCATCCGGGAGTGATATGGACAAATGTTATCAGCTTGCGGAGAGAGGATGCAGAAAGGCTTGGGTATGACAGTGCCGCACAGTGGCAGGCACTTTTACGGAGCAGGGTGGAACTTTTGTGTGAAAACTATAAGATAGATAGCAGAAACCTCAAATGGTATGCAGCATTCCATAATGAGTCCCATCACCCTCATGTACATCTGGTGGTATACTCCACAAATCCATCGGAAGGTTATCTATCGCCAAAAGGTATCGACACCATGAGGTCTACCTATGCCCATGACATTTTCCGTCAGGAGTTTATGAGTATTTATGAAAAGAGAACACAGCAAAGGGAACAGTTGAAAGAGCAGGCAAATAAAAGTCTGCTTTTTTTATTGCAAGAAATGCAAAGTGGTATCTGTCACCATGAAAAAATTGCAGAACAGATGCAGTTGTTATCCAAGCGGTTAATGAATACCGGAGGCAAGAAGGTATACGGATATCTGAAAGCAGATGTAAAGGCAATTGTTAATGGTATTGTGGATGAACTGGCAAAGGAAGAGAAAGTGGCAGAGTGCTACAAACAATGGCTAGAGAGCAAAAGTGAGATACTGCATTATTACAAGGATGCAGATGCAGAGCAGCTTCCGTTGTCAGAGCAGAAGGAATTAAAAAGCATCAAAAACATGGTCATCAGGGAAGCAGTCCGATACGGAGAAGGGTATCTTTATACAGAGGACGAGGGACTGGAAGATTTGGAAACCGAAAGGGAAGAAATGGATGCAGATGATTCTGAAGTGTCAGAAGATATGGCGGAAGTTCCAGCAGATTATTCTGATGCGGAGCCGGAAACGGAAGAACCGGACAGTCAGGAGTTTTATGCCAAGTGGACGGATGCTTATAAAGAAGCGAGGGAATATCTGTATGGCACATCGGAGATGGAGCCGGATGAGGAGGCTGCCTATGAAATCATGAAAGAGGAGGCAGAGCAGGGAAATGCCTATGCAATGGCAGACATGGGTAAGATGTATGCACAGGGCATTTTTGTGGAAGCAGACAAGGCGAAGGCACAGGAGTGGTATGAAAAGTCCCTAAAGGCAATGCTTATCGTGGAAGGCAGAAAAGAAAACACTTATCTGGAATACCGTATCGGAAAAATGTATCAGTATGGCTTGGGAACTGAGGAGAATCTGCCGGAGGCAGCCAAGTGGTTTGGGATGGCATCAAGTAAAGAGCATAAGTACGCCTTATATTCCCTTGGCATGTTGTATCTGCATGGCAAAGGTGTGGAGCAGGACGAAGAGAAAGCCTGTCAGTTGTTTCAGCGTTCCCATAAAAAGGGCAATCCTTACGCATCCTTTGAATTGGGAAAACTGTATGAAGCTGGAAGAGGAAGCGAGAGGAATACGGATCTGGCGGGGAAGTGCTACCGGGTAGCGTTTCTTGGTTTCTTAAATCTGGAAAAGAAGTCCAGGGATGATACCTTATGGTACCGAATTGGAACCATGTATTTGCAAGGAGTTGGTACTGAAGCAGATGAAAAGGAAGCCGAAAAGTATCTCCGTAAGTCTGCGGATTATGGAAATACCCATGCAGCCTATCAATTGGCAAAGCTGTACATCCGTCAGAAAACGGAGAAACGAAAAACGAACCCGGAAGAAATACCGGACTATGAAAAAATTAGACAGGCATTTAAATGGCTGACAGAAGCTTCCGAGCAGGGCAATTCTTTTGCTGATTATGCCCTTGGAAAACTGTATGCGGATGGGGAACTGACAGCAAAGAATATGGAAAAGGCATTCTATCATTTACACAGAGCAGCAGATGCAGATAATGTCTATGCGTGGTACAAGTTGGGCAGATTGTATCTGTCGGATGAGTATAAGAACATCGGCAGGGCAGTCCATTATCTAAAACTGGCAGCAAATCAGAAAAATGAATTTGCATTATACCGGCTTGGGAAGTTATATCTTGCAGGGGAGGAGGTGGCAAAAAATGTAGAACTTGCCATACGGTATCTGGAAGAGTCAGCCGGCGTGGGAAATCAGTATGCACAGTATGTCCTTGGCAAGGTGTATATGATGGGAAAAGAGGTAGAGCAGGATAAGGAAAAAGCATACGAATATTTCAGATTGGCAGCGGAGCAGGGAAATGTGTACGCTACTTATTTTCTGGAACACTGGAATGATATGCCCCATCCGGATTTACTACTAATGGCAACCAGACTCATGCATCATCTGGAAAATATACTAAAGGACGATGTTTCCGGAAAGAAAGGAGACAGACGAACTGGAATGGATCGTAAGCTGGCTAGAAAGATAAGACAAAAGAAAATCGCACAAGGTCATGCAAGAGATGACAGGGAAGAAATGGTACAGACACAGTAAAGGAGGAGCAGATTGGGAGATTTTATTTATTTTACAGAGGAGCAGAAGGAAAGAGCCAATGCAGTACCCATCATGGATATTTTGAAACGGGAGCATGAAGAAGTGGAACGCTCCGGAAATGAATGGAGATGGAAGCGGCATGGTAGTGTGACGTTCCGTGGAAACCGCTGGTACAGACACAGTCAGCAGATGGGAAGCCATGCTATTGATTTCATGCAGGAGTTCTTTGGGATGTCTTATCCGGAGGCAGTTACCTATTTGTTAGATGGGGAAACCGGACAGGTCATTCATGGAGGAAGTCCGCCGAGGGAAACAACAGGCAAGAAATCAGTACGTCCCAAGGAAGAGAAAACCACAGAAGAAAAAGAACCGAAAGTATTAATACCGCCGGAAAAGAACGATACCATGAAAAGAGTATATGCCTATCTGATGCAGAAAAGGCATATCAGCAGGGAGGTGTTGTCCTTTTTTGCCAGACAGGGAATCCTGTATGAATCAGCAGGGCATCACAACGCTGTATTTGTCGGAGTGGATAAGGAAGGGAATGCACGCCACATACATAAAAAGGGAACCTGCTCGGATGGCAGGAGCTTCCGCATGAACGAAGATGGTTCTGATTCTTCCTACGGATTCGGTTATGCAGGTTCCGGAAATAAGCTGTATGTGTTTGAGGCACCGATTGATTTTTTATCCTTTCTGACCTTGTACCCAAAAAACTGGCAGAAGAACAGTTATATCGTTTTAAATGGAGTTTCAGAACATGCCATGCTGCAGATGTTAAAAGATTACTCAAATCTGGATACGGTTGTGCTGTGCCTGGACCATGATCCGGCAGGCATAGAAGCCTGTGGAAGACTGGCAGAGATTCTGGTGCAGAATGGGTACAGACAGATTAAGAATTTAAAATCCTCCTGCAAGGACTGGAATGAAGATTTAAAACTCCTGCATGGGGAAGAAGTAATTCCGGCACAGGAGCATCCAAAGATTCTGGAATGCGATGCGTGGATGGAAATACTAAAGCAGGTCACAGACAGTGTGGATATGAAGTATGCCACCAAGGAAAGCGTGTGCCGGTATTATCAGGACATTTACAATGCACTGAAGAAAGGAAACGGAAAAGAACATCTGGAGGATGCTTTCGACGGTGGAGGAATGCTTTTAACCGGGGTGTTAATCCGATGCATGGAGAAAACAGGCAGGGAACTTGGCAGGGAAACAAGTGCAGATGAAATACTGGATAACCTGCATAAGCGATACCGACCACATAGGGATAAGGGGAACTACAATACAAGGCTTCGGAACATGCAGAAAGCCTTTGAGGAACTGATGGAGGTATTTGACAAAGAGGATTTGTCCTTAAAAGAGAATAAAGAAGAATTTGTGAAGAAATGTATGAGCCTGACGATGGAGTGTATCAAGGCTCATATTTTTGTTGCAACAGAATATGAGGAACCCATACAGAGAAAGGAGATGAGGATGGAATGCAGCCAGTCGTAATATTGTTGGTGTCAGGGGTAATTATGTTTTCTGTGATTGGAGGACTTTCCCTGCTGGCACATTATTATACGCTTAATGGAATTAAAAGTAAGACCGTAGGAGATGGTCAGCATGGTACCGCCCGGTTTGCTACCAAGAAGGAAATCGAGGAAACCTATGTGGAGGTAGCCTATGAGCCGGAAAAGTGGAGAAAAGGAGAGAATCTGCCTACCGCACAGGGACTTGTGCTGGGGAGCATTGAAAGGGCAGGAAAGTTATATGCCCTTGTGGATACCGGGGATGTGCATTGTCTGATGATTGGAGCAGCAGGTGTGGGTAAGACAGCGCACTTTCTCTATCCAAACATTGAATATGCCTGTGCCTGCGGGATGAGTTTTCTGACTACGGATACCAAGGGTGACCTTTACCGAAACTATGCAGGCATCGCCAAGAAATACTACGGATACCATACCGCAGTTATTGACTTAAGAAATCCTACCAGAAGTGATGGCGATAATATGCTCCACTTGGTAAACAAGTACATGGATGAGTATCTGGCAGATCATAATAACTTAAGTGCAAAGGCAAAGGCAGAAAAGTATGCGAAGATTACTGCCAAGACAATCATATCCTCCGGGGGAGCAGACAGTGCCAGCTACGGACAAAACGCATTCTTCTACGATGCCGCCGAAGGTGTGCTGACCGCAGTCATTCTGTTAATTGCAGAATTCTGCCCCAAGGAGAAAAGACATATCATCAGTGTGTTTAAACTGATTCAGGATTTGCTGGCGCCATCCAAGGTAAAAGGAAGAAATCAGTTCCAGTTGCTTATGGCCAAGCTTCCCGATACCCATAAGGCAAAATGGTTTGCCGGGGCAGCTTTAAATACCGCAGAGCAGTCCATGCAGTCTGTTCTTTCCACAGCACTCTCCAGATTAAATTCTTTCCTCGATTCTGAACTGGAGCAGATACTGTGCTTTGATACCGCTATTGATGCTGAAATGTTTTGTAAGCAGAAGACAGCGGTATTTTTAGTGATGCCGGAAGAAGACAACACCAAGTATTTTATTATCTCTCTGATTTTGCAGCAACTCTATAGGGAAATCCTTGTGGTGGCAGATGAGAATGGAGGAAAGCTGGATAACCGTGTGGTTTTCTATTGGGATGAGGTCGGAACCATACCAAAGATTGAGAGTGCGGAGATGATGTTCTCTGCATCCCGTTCCAGAAGGGTAAGTATCGTACCCATGATACAGTCCTTTGCACAGCTTAATAAGAACTACGGAAAAGAAGGGGCAGAGATTATCATCGATAACTGCCAGGATACCATCTTCGGTGGATTTGCACCAAACTCGGAATCCGCAGAGGTACTGTCCAAGAGCCTTGGAAATAAGACGGTCATGTCCGGCTCCATCAGCAGGGGAAAGAATGATCCGAGTCAGTCCCTCCAGATGATACAAAGACCATTAATGACACCTGATGAATTAAAGTCCCTGCCAAAAGGAAACTTTATCGTGTCCAAGACAGGCAGCCATCCCATGAGGACCAAGCTGAAACTGTTCCTAAAGTGGGGGATTATCTTCGAGGAACCATACGAGATTGAGGAAAAGTCAGCAAGAAAGGTAGCCTATGCAGACAAGCAGGAGATTGAAGAAGAGATTATCCGCAGATATATGTGTTGTATGGATGAGGAACCGGAAAGTACGGAACAGGGCACTGCGTCCAGAAGCGGTGGTATGCTGCAGTCTCAGATGAATGAAACGGTGACAAAGGTAAGACAGGCTCTTAGAACAGAGGATTAGGTGATTAGTTGAGCAAAAAAGAAATATATGAAACAGAACTGCCCCATAGGGCTGTGGCGGTATATTTGTACTTAAAGGATCGTGCGAATAAGGAAGGCACCTGCTACCCGGCAATCGGTACCATTGCCAGAGAACTGCATTTGTCTGTCAGTACCGTAAAACGTGCCATCAGCGATTTGGAGGAGAATGGATTTATACGCAAGAAACAGCGCTGGCGTGATAATGGTGGCAGAAGCAGTCTGCTGTTTGAAATTATAAGGTAAGCACAAAGGGGGTACTGCGTAGGACGGGTGAGCTATGGTATGGTTCACTGTGACCTATGCAGGGAACTTTTCACTTTAAGGATTAGGACAGAGAAAATGAATTTTGGTAATATTTGATGTTATAATAGTTGACAGAAGAAATAAGTGTTATGATAAGTTTTAACATAAGAAAAATAGTAACCATTATAACCTTTATGCAGTGGTGTGATTTTGAGGAGAGATTATTAGATGGACAAATACGAGGAGTTGATAGCTGTTTTTTCAGAGACACTTGAGCAATCAAGGGATTATCATATTGCCTATATGTACCAAGTGGGCTATGTATCTGTACTCGGATTGTATGAAAGAGATAGTACACAGAACAACTCAATGAAAATTGATGAGGTTTTTCATTCTCCGGAAGAAATGGCGGACAGTTTGCTGCGTAATTGGCGCTGGCAATGGTTTTATAAGAATAGAAAGCTGTTAGGCTGTCAAGATTTCGAAAATATTTGTAATCTTGACAATAAAATCCCAGACTTGCTTCAGAAAGAATACAGACAAAGTATACAAATCCTTCAGAATAAAATCCATATTGCTTTACAGGTGGAAAATTAAGACTGTTTATAAGCAATGTGTCCGATAAAAGAGGTTATACATATAAAAGCAAATACAATTGCCTGAAGAAACAAATATCTTGTATTTCTGGTTATGGCGAAAATAACTGCAAGCAGAAAACTGAATAATAAGGTGAAATGTGTTCTTCGGATAAAAATACGGTTTTCCTGTGAGTCAACTTCCCTGTTTGGATGATCTACAGGTCCTATGATTAAAATTATAATGGCACAAAACACGTACAGCATAAAGGAAATAGGAATCGAGATAGTAAGGTATTTCACAATAAGCAGGGTAGTAGTTAGTATCAAGCAGGAGCCGATAAAACAGGAAAAATAGGTTTTTAAATGCAAGCCGCCGCTGAATGAACGCATTGGAATAAACAATAGGAAGAAAAACAGGCATTCGGAAAACATATGCAGCAACAAGGCAATCACAATACTGCAAATTGTGCTGGCAGAAACTTCTAAAAAGCATTGAAAACCATATTGGTATATTTCGTAATTTTTTTTATCAATAAGTCCCTTTTTAAAGATATAGTTCGTTAATACAATAGATAAATGTTCCATAACAGAGGTCTCCTTTAATAATCTTATAGTATAAAACAAAGAAAGAGGAAAAACGGGTAGTTGTAGAAAATAGGAAAATGCAGGTCATTTTTCCTCTATGGAATTACTATACAACACCGCAGATGCCCGAAATTCTCCATTCTCATACTGGGTGAACAGTTCTCCATCATAATCAGCCAGTGCCTGTTCTACCGAGGCAAGACCAATTCCGTGACAGCCGGTATCCTTCTTTGTGGTAAGGTATCGTCCGCTGCTGTCTTTTTTTAATTTCTCTGGACTACCATTTTTTATACAAATCTGGAGCATTTCTTTTATATAAGTAGCTTCCAGTACGATATATCGCTGCTCCTGCGGCAGCTTCCTACAAGCCTCAAGTGCATTTTCCAGCAGGTTTCCAAAGATAATGGCTAGGTGTCCGCTCTGGAACGGCAGTACGGACGGAATAAATACCCTTGCCTCAAACCGGATGCCGTCCTTCTGGGCAAGGGCATACTTATGGTTCACAAGGGAATCCACCACGATGTTTCCAGTGTGGGAGATTTCGTCTGCGCCGGTTCCGATACCATCATCCAGCATCTTCTGGATGTAATCACTGGCATCTTTTGTCTGTCCGGCATTTACCATACCAAGAATTCCCGATAAGTGGTTCTTCATATCATGCCGCATCCGCCGCAGTTCCAGATAATAACCTTCCCGTTCCTCTGCCTGATGGCTGCATAAATCTAACTGCTGT
>MNTL01000011.1 GCA_001916965.1 Roseburia sp. CAG:10041_57 | reverse complement strand
CTTTCTCATTGTAACACAGGAGGCTTTTTATTGTTATCCTACACGCTACTGCTTACTCCATTCACCCCAGCATAGCTGGGGGATTAGGTTTTTCATTTATAATTCGGTAACAACGGTAAATCTGTTCCAGTAAGATCACTCTCATCAGCTGATGTGGAAATGTCATATCTGAAAAGCTCAACTTCTCATCAGCCCTGCGTAATACACTTTGATGCAGTCCCAGCGAACCTCCGATAACAAACACAATATTGCTCTTACCACTCAAGGCAAGCTGTTCCAGATGCTTTGCCATGGAAACAGAATCAGTCTTCTTACCTTCAATTGCCAACGCAATGCAGTAAGCATCATCCCGAATATTCTTTAGTATTCTCTCTGCTTCTTTCTGCTTGATCTGATCCTCTTCCGTCTCAGAAGCTTTATCCGGCGTTTTCTCATCCGCAACTTCTATGATTTCCAATTTACAATATCGTGATAACCGTTTTGCATATTCTGCAATTGCATCCCGATAATACTTTTCCTTTACTTTACCTACTGTCACCAGCGAAATGTTAATCGTAATCCCCGTACCTTTCCATTCTGTCTCTCTACAGGCTGTTAAGCTCACGCATCAAAAATCAACCCGTATATTTCTTCGCACAGTGCATCCAGATATACGGCATCCAGTTCTCCAAACTGTGCGGTAATTCCTTCTTTGATCACTGCATAGTTATTAAAATACTGCATTTCCTGTGGAAGCTCTTCTGTACTCTTATTAGCCTGTCCAATGATGTATTCCTTGGTGAGGTTCTGCAATGCCCAGTCTTTAATAGACTGTGTCAGTTCATCCTCTGCCTCTGCCTCACCGGCATATTTTCTGGAAGAACGAAATGACGAAATTCCCATAATGATAAAAATAAGAAACAGCCCTCCCATAACACCATAAGTAATATATTTACCCGGTGCTGCCAAATGAATAGGGAGCACTCCTATTTCTATCAGTACCAGTGCAGCTATGCCCAGTATTCCCACAATAAGAAGGGTATAGGCAGAGCTTTTAAAATCCTCTGCCTTTGCCTTTTTATCCTGATATACACCAGCTGACGGTTGCTTTTGCTGTTGTGTCTGTTCTTCTGTCTCTTCCTCAGACACTGCTTCATATTGATATATCGCTTCCTCTACAGGCTCATCCACCGGGAATTCATCCACAAGCGGAACCTTACAATCTGCACACTCTGTTATTCCTTCTTTGTATTCACACTTACATTTCGGACACCACGGCATATATGTCTTATCCTCCGTCAGCCATATTTTTATTTATTGGAAAGATACTCGTGAATTCCCTTTGCTGCTGCCTTACCTGCACCCATTGCAAGAATCACTGTAGCTGCGCCTGTTACAGCATCACCACCGGCAAATACACCTTCCTTTGTCGTCTTTCCATGTTCTTCATCAGCTACGATACACTTCCACTTATTTGTTTCCAGTCCCTTTGTAGTAGAAGAGATTAATGGATTAGGTGATGTACCCAAAGACATGATAACTGTATCTAATTCCATATCAAACTCGCTGCCTGGAACTTCTACAGGTCTTCTTCTTCCTGATGCATCCGGCTCACCAAGCTCCATCTTCACACATCTCATGCCTTTTACCCAGTTATTCTCATCTTCCAGAATCTCTACAGGGTTAGTCAGAAGGTCAAAAATAATCCCTTCTTCTTTTGCATGATGTACTTCTTCCACTCTGGCAGGAAGTTCTTCTTCACTTCTTCTATATACAATATGAACCTCTGCGCCAAGTCTCAGTGCTGTTCTTGCAGCATCCATTGCAACGTTACCACCACCAACGACAGCTACCTTCTTGCCACGCATAATAGGTGTATTGGAATCTTCATTGAATGCTTTCATCAGGTTGCTTCTTGTCAGGTACTCATTTGCTGAGAAGACACCATTGGCATTTTCGCCCGGGATTCCCATAAATTTAGGAAGTCCTGCTCCTGATCCGATAAATACCGCATCAAAGCCTTCTTCATCCATCAGTTCATCTATTGTAACTGACTTACCTACGATTACATTTTTCTCAATCTTTACACCAAGAGATTCTACGTTTGCAATTTCTTTAGCAACAACTGCTTCTTTCGGTAATCTGAATTCAGGAATACCATATACCAATACGCCGCCGGCTTCATGTAATGCTTCAAAAATTGTTACATCATATCCAAGCTTAGCCAAGTCACCTGCACAGGTAAGACCTGCAGGACCTGAACCGATTACAGCAACCTTTTTACCAAGCTTCTCTTTTGCCGGAGCAGGTTTCATGCCATTTTCTCTTGCCCAGTCTGCAACAAAACGCTCTAACTTACCGATAGAAATCGCTTCGCCCTTGATACCTCTGATACACTTGCCTTCACACTGGCTCTCCTGAGGACATACACGTCCACAGACAGCTGGAAGTGCTGAAGATTCGCTGATGATCTTATAAGCTTCTTCGATATTACCAAGCTTTACCTGCTCAATGAAGCCCGGAATATTGATTGCAACAGGGCAACCCTTCATACACTGAGCATTCTTACAATTAATACAACGCTCTGCTTCACATTTTGCTTCTTCCATATTATATCCAAGACATACTTCGTCAAAATTCTTTGCTCTGACTTGTGCTTCCTGTTCACGAACAGGGACTTTCTTTAATACATCCATTATTTATCTCCTCCACAGTGTCCACATCCGCCATGATGTGTGTCGCCTTCCTGTAACTTTAACATTGCTCTTCCTTCAGCAGTCTTATATATCTGCTGACGTTTCATAGCTTCATCAAAGTTGACAAGATGTCCATCAAATTCCGGTCCGTCTACACATGCGAATTTCACCTTATCTCCTACTGTTACACGACAGGCACCACACATACCTGTTCCATCCACCATAATAGGATTAAGACTGACAATTGTAGGAATATTCAATTCCTTGGTAAGCTTACAGACAAATTTCATCATAATCATAGGTCCGATGGCAATACATACATCGTACTTTTTGCCTTCCGATACCAGATCCTGAATAGTCTGTGTTACCATACCTTTTCTACCATAAGAACCATCATCTGTAGTTACGTACAGATTACCTGCAACAGCTTTCATCTCGTCTTCAAGAATCAGAAGATCATGATTCTTGGCTCCTACTATAACATCTGCTGCCACACCATTCTCATGAAGCCACTTTACCTGAGGATATACAGGAGCAGTACCAACACCACCTGCAACGAACAGAATGTTCTTTTTTATCAGTGCATCTATCTCTTCTGAAACAAGCTCAGAAGGGCAACCAAGAGGTCCTACGAAATCATGGAATGCATCTCCTGCTTTTAAAGATGACATTCTAGTAGTCTCTGCACCTACCGTCTGGAAAACAATAGTAATTGTTCCTTTCTGTCTGTCATAATCGCAGATTGTCAAAGGAATCCTTTCTCCATCCTTATCCATTCTTACAATGACAAACTGTCCCGGCTGGCAATTGCGTGCCACACGAGGTGCTTCTACAACCATCAGATAAATATTGGTGGTCAACTCTTTTGCTTCTAATATCTGATACATATCCTTCCTCCTGTTATTTTTTTCACATATCTTATTTATTGTATAAGAACATGCATATTTTTTCAACTATTTTTTATAATTATTACTACTCATCCAATGAGCGAAGATTATATTTTCCTTCACCGATCTTCCATGCCTTGTACAAATCTGCCGTATTGGCATTTATTGCATATAAATTATTCGTATCATGTACCTGTCCCATGGTGTCCACATATTCTTCATAGACTATGTAATAAAATTCATCCGCAAGCTTCACCGCTGTCTCTACCCTGTACTGATTGACTCCAAGTCTGTTGGACACATGCCCCTCAGTATCAGCCAGCTCACCTTTCGCCCACAGATTATTGACTAATACCTGTATTGCAAGCTCCGGTGTAAAATTAGCCTGTATGTACATCTGATATGTTCTTTTCACAATAGGACTTGCCAACCCATCATCATTGATTGCTACAATGGAAAAATTGCTTACTCCATAGGGCATTTCTATGGGCTCTGTATACCGGTTACTCTTGGATGTAGGAACTGACCCGTCCAGTGTATAAAATATTTTCGTATCATCATTGTGATATATTTCAATAAACTGAGGTTCATGAAACGTTCCGCTATCCAGATTTACAACCGGTTCCTCCGGTGCTGAAAGACTTATATAATAAGTCTTCGTTATTACTTCACTGGCAACTCCATGCATATTGACAAAAAACGCCCGAATAGTATAATCTCCTGATTCCAAAGGAATCGGGAACTCATACACCAGAGAATTAGTTGTTGGTGTAGAGCCATCCATTGTATAATAGATAAATCCATCCGTATTACCCTGCATGGTAATAGAGATCAATTCATTATAGACTCCACCCTCTTTATTGAATTCTGGTGGCAATGCTGCATATTCATTGTATTTTGCAAGAATCGTATCGCTTTCACATTCTTTCAGCAATTCTCCCATCTTTGCATAATCCTGTCGGTTCTGATAAATGGATAAAAGATAATCATATATTTCTTCTACGTTATCTACATTCAGACCAATCAGCTCCTGCAATACAAGTATCGCACTTTGCTGCTGACCATTTTTATCGTAATATTTAGCCAGAAGGAATCTTGCGTCTGTTGCATTTGAATCCAGTGCAATTGCTCTCTCCAGATAAGCAATCGCTTCATCATAGTGATTATCTGCTGCGCATTCAATTGCACGGTTGTACTGATAATCAAAAGAATTATCTCTGGAATTCTGAAACAGAATCCAACAGGCGGCAACTACTATCACAATTGCAAGTGTTGAAAAAACTGCAATGATCGCTTTTTTACCAATATGTACAAAACCGTGCTCCGGATAATAATCTCTGAGACTTTCTTTTAAATCATCTGCATCTTCCTGCTCATCAGCTTCTGTCTTCTGAGGTTCATCCGCTTCTGCATCCTGCTGACTGTTCTCATCTACAGATATGTTTTCTACTATATTGCTAATAGTTTCATCCATCTGTGCCTCTAATTCAATATCAAAATCCGGCACAATTTTGATCTCTTCCCCACACTGCTCACACAGCAGTTTGCCCTCTTCTAACTCATTTCCACACTTTGGACATTTCATACTAGGCTGACTCCTTGCTGGTCTTCCTTACACATTAGAATAATCCTGTAATAACACCATCATCTGTTACATCGATCTGATATGCAGCCGGTGTCTTAGGTAATCCAGGCATTGTCATGACAGCTCCTGTCAAAGCAACCACAAAACCTGCGCCCGCGGACACATATACTTCTCTTATATTAATTGCAAAGCCGGATGGACGACCCAATAATGTAGGATCATCTGACAGAGAATACTGGTTCTTTGCCATACAGATTGGCAGATTACCATATCCCTGACTTTCCAGTCTGTCTATCTGCTTCTCAGCAGCCGGTGCAAATATTACTTCATCCGCACCATATATTTCTTTTGCAATGCATGTAATCTTATCGCGAATCGGCTGATTAACATCATATAATGGTTTGAAATTGCTTTCTTTGGTTTCAATCGTATTCAAAATGGCTTTTGCCAGTTCAATACCACCTTCTCCGCCTTTTTCCCATACCTGTGACAAAGCGAATTCACAATTTCTCTCTTTGCAGAAGTTTCTTACAAAATCTATTTCTTCTTCTGTATCTGTTATAAACGCATTTAATGTTACCACTACAGGCACACCATATTTATGTAAGTTTTCAATATGTTTCTCAAGATTGGCAATTCCTTTTGAAAGAGCCTCCATATTTTCCTGATTCAGATCTTTCTTAGGTACTCCACCGTTATACTTTAATGCACGGATCGTAGCTACAAGAACAACAGCATCCGGTTCTAATCCTGCTGCACGGCACTTGATATCAAAGAATTTCTCTGCACCAAGATCTGCACCAAAACCGGCTTCTGTTACAACATAATCAGCCATTTTCAGCGCTGCTTTCGTTGCGCGTACACTATTACATCCATGAGCTATATTTGCAAAAGGTCCACCATGTACAATAGCCGGTGTATGTTCCAGTGTCTGAATAAGATTAGGCTTAATTGCATCCTTCAAAAGTGCAGCCATAGCACCTGTGGCATGAATCTGTCCTGCTGTAACAGGTTCTCCTGCATAGTTATAAGCAACAACCATACGATCCAGTCTGCGTTTCAGATCCTCCATGTCTTCTGCCAGACATAAAACAGCCATAATCTCAGAAGCTACTGTAATAACAAAATGATCTTCTCTGACAAATCCATCCATCTTATTGCCAAGTCCGACAACAACATTACGTAATACACGATCATTCATATCAAGACATCTTTTCCATACAATCTGTCTTGTATCAATCCCTAATTCATTACCCTGCTGAATATGATTATCCAATAAAGCAGCGCACAGATTGTTAGCCGAAGTAATTGCATGGAAATCACCTGTAAAATGCAGATTCAAATCTTCCATAGGAACTACCTGCGCCATTCCACCGCCTGCAGCGCCTCCCTTAATACCAAAGCATGGTCCCAGAGAAGGCTCTCTTAATGCAATGACCGACTTTAGACCTAACCTGCCGAATGCCTGTCCCAGACCTACACTTGTGGTTGTCTTACCTTCTCCAGCCGGAGTTGGATTAATTGCAGTAACAAGAATTAATTTACCATCCTCGTTTTTTTCAATTTTCTTCAAATATTCATCAGAGATTTTTGCTTTATATTTTCCATAAAGTTCCAAATCATCCATTGTCATATCCAATAATTCTGCTACTTCGGTAATAGGTTTCAGTTCAGCTTCCTGTGCAATCTCAATATCTGTCTTCATCATTTTTACTCCTATCTTCTGGTTCCTTTTCTTCTCTACTGTTTTGTGCGTTATCATATACTTTTTGTCACAGTATAAGAACATTGACAAAATTGTAACATTTTTATATCACTTCGTCTAGATAATTTTCAAATTGTTCCAGACTCATTAGAACTTTACGGGGCTTCGTACCTTCTTCTGCACTGACAACACCGGCTTCTTCCAACTGGTCTACAATTCTTGCTGCTCTGTTAAATCCTATCTTAAAAAGACGTTGCAGCATACCAATAGACGCTTTGTCCTTCTCTATGACAAATCTGCCGGCATCTGCGAAATATACATCCACTTCATGTCCACCTGCAGAACTGGAAGAACCGGCTGCTCCTGCTGAACCCTGCATTGTCTTGATCTGTTCTTCTACGGATGTACTGTAATTATTACCCATCATCTGATTTTTAATAAAATCTACAACATCAGATACTTCTGAATCAGAAACAAATGCCCCCTGGATTCTGGCTGGCTTGGAGTATCCCTGCGGATAGAAAAGCATATCACCTTTACCCAAAAGTTTCTCCGCTCCATTCATATCCAGAATGGTTCTGGAGTCCACACCACTGGATACACTGAATGCAACTCTACTTGGCATATTTGCCTTGATCAGACCTGTAATAACATCTACAGACGGTCTTTGTGTCGCAATGATCAAATGAATGCCTGCTGCACGAGCTAACTGGGCAAGTCGGCAAATACTTTCTTCCACCTCATTTGATGCAACCATCATCAAATCAGCAAGCTCATCTACAATGATAACTAATTGTGGCATTTTCTGTAATGGTTCGCCATCCGGGGAAAGCTTACCACTCTCTACAGCTTTGTTATATCCCTTCAGATCCCTTACATTCATATCTGCAAATTTCTTATATCTGTCTGTCATCTCTGCAACACCCCAGTGTAATGCTGCTGATGCTTTCTTAGGATCAGTTACAACAGGAATCATAAGATGTGGGATTCCATTATATACGCTTAATTCCACAACTTTGGGATCGATCATGATCATTTTTACGTCTTCCGGATCAGCTTTATAAAGGATACTCATAATTATGGTATTAATGCAGACCGATTTACCAGATCCGGTAGCACCTGCGATCAAAAGATGCGGCATCTTGGCAATATCTGCTACAACTACCTGACCACCAATATCTTTACCCACTGCAAAACATATATTGGACGGGAATTTCTTAAACTCTTCCGATTCCAGAAGATCTCTCAATGCTACAGCACTGTTTTCCTTATTAGGAACTTCAATTCCTACTGCCGCTTTACCAGGTATAGGCGCCTCAATTCTAATGTCCGTAGCTGCAAGGTTCAACTTAATATCATCAGACAAACCTACAATTTTACTTACCTTAACTCCCTGTTCAGGTTGCAGCTCATATCTGGTAACAGATGGACCCTGGCTAATGTCCGTAATCGTTACTTTAACGCCAAAATTCTGTAATGTCTGTTGCAGACGAAATGCTGTTTCTTTTAGCTGCATTGCAGAATCGCCTTTTTTTCCTTCTCCTTTTTTCAACAATGAAATTGGAGGAATCACATATTTCTGTCCTGGCTGTTCATTCTGTTCTATCTGCTTTGAAATATTGGCTTCTTCTCTGGCTATTTCTTCTTTTTCTTCATGTTGTGCCTTTTTTGCAACTGCTTTTTCTCTTGTGGTCTCCTCTGTTACAGGTTCTGGAAGTGCTTCTAATGCAGACGGATCTACAATCTCCGGTTCCTGTACCTCCATCTTGAACTCTTCTATGGGACTGAGTACCTCAGGCTCTTGAATCTCCTGTGGAACAGCTGTTGGCACAGGATTGATTTCTTCATAATTTTCACCATAGGGTTCAAGACGAATATCCTCTGGTAAAGCTTCTATATTACTTTCCTCATTCAGGATGATCTCATGAATATCGCCTCTTGCACTTATAGGCTTCTTATCCTTTTGCAAAGTTACTGATTCACTGGAGATAACGCCGCGCGCCTTCTTATCCATTCTGCGCTCTGGTGAAATATCCTTAGGAGCTTTTATTTCTTCCTGTCTCTTTCTCTGTGCTGCTCTTTGACGTTTCTTTTCCTCATATTCATCAAATTCGTATTCATCTTCCTCGTCTTCATCCATCAAAGACTCTCTGTACTCACGCATTCTTTCTGCATCTTCTCTTGCAGTTTCCAATAAGTAAGAACCGCCTTTTCTAATCCCGGACAGGAAGCTTCTCTCGGTGATAAACACGATAGATATAATTCCAAGTACAATCACCAAAAAGAGCGTACCACCAAAGCCAATTAATTTGTAAAGTCCATGCGCTATGCTGCCAAACAATACTCCGCCACCGGCATGGTGCTCTGCTGAAGATTGATATAAAGAAGAGATTAACGCTCCATTTTCCACCATCGAATCCTGTTTTAGCAGCATATACGAAACAATTCCCAAAAGGAAAATTAAAATGATTCCACTGACAAGCTTTATTACTGCTACTGTATTTCCCTTATTAGATATTCCAAAGGCAAAGCCTAAAAAGACAATAATAGGAACTACATATGCCAACAGTCCAAAAACTCCGAACATAAAATTGCGAATTCCATCTGCTGCAGCGCCATGAATAATCTGCACTACGCACAAAAACAGAAAAATGGCAGCAGCAAAAATACAGATTAATGCTACCTCATTTTTTACAGCAATATCTACATCATTCCTTGTAGAGCGTTTTTTCCCTTTTGTATTTGCTCTGCTCTTTGTTGTTCTTCCCTTAGATTTTGTATTTGTTCTGCCTTTCGTTGTCTTTCTTCCCGATGCAGATGCCATAATACTTCCCCCTGTTTCTACGTTATCCTGTAATATAGCTGTATATGATTCCATTTCCATACTACATTACATAACTTATAGTATAACATTTATCCGGTCTCTTGTCATGAAAATTCTCAATATTATTGCATCTGCATGCTTCCTTATTTATACTGTCTGATCAGTTCATGGAGTTTTTGCACAGCCTGCGAAATGCCTCCTATTTCATCAATAATTCCTTCTTTAACTGCCTCTTCCCCTTCCAGCACAGATCCCACATCTTTCGTCAACATCTGTGTCTCCATCATAAGTTCTTCTAATCTTGATTGTTTAATTCTGCAATGTTTACATACAAATTGTATGATTCTGTTCTGCACATCCCGGAAATAATTAAAAGTCTGTGGAGCACCTATTACCATACCATTCATTCTTACCGGATGAATGACCATTGTCCCTGAAGGAACGATAAAAGAATAATTTGTACTTACTGCAATGGGGACACCTATACTGTGACTTCCTCCAAGCACCAGCGATACTGTCGGTTTGCTCAGGGAAGCCATCATCTCAGCAATTGCCAGACCTGCTTCAACATCACCGCCCATTGTATTTAATAGTAATAATACACCATCTATATCACAGCTGTCTTCTATAGAAGCCAATTGTGGCAATAATAATTCATACTTCGTAACTTTAGACTGACTTCCTGCATTCTCATGTCCTTCTATCTCACCGATAATCGTAATCAGATGTATTCTGTGATTCTCTCTGTTCTCTTCTAAAGTAACCTGACTTTCTTTTTCTATTTTTTCGTCTTTATACTTCTTATCGTCCAGTTGATTATCCTTTTCCTTATCAGAATGATCTGACATATATATCCCTCCTATCTTAAAAGCACAAAAAAAGAACCTGCGTGGTTCTTTTTATTATGCTTCATCATATATTATTTTATTCTATATCAAAAAAATCCATTCCAGTCATATCTTTGACATCATAATCATCATTTTCTGAGGTTAATTCGTTAATTGCATAACTCATTTCCTTATGTTCCCTGCGTTTAGGTACTGGTAAGGGATTTTCTATATATTTTACTTTTTTCGTTGTTTCAATATCCTCTAGTTTAATTTCCCTCATACCCAGTGGAACCAAACTATCTGTTGACTTATCTGGAGATTTTTCTTCCTGTTTCTTATTTTCTTTTTTCCCTATAATGTCATCTAATGTAATGACCTTATAAACTGAATCTCCACTCTCTACAATTTGTTTTTCCATAGTACTCTCCATATATTCAAATACCAGACACAATTCAACAAATCTCTAATGTACAGTTAGTACACCTTGAGCACAATCTACTCAAATTATTTCATGAAATCACGTTTACAATCCTATAATTTTATTTCATTATAGCATATTTATATAGAAAAGCAAATTTAAAAAAGCAATAACATGAACTCTGTTATTGCTAAAACAAAAATGGGACCTACAGGGCTCGAACCTGTGACCCTCTGCTTGTAAGGCAGATGCTCTCCCAGCTGAGCTAAGATCCCAATTAATGACTCCGACGGGAATCGAACCCGTGTTACCGCCGTGAAAGGGCGATGTCTTAACCGCTTGACCACGGAGCCGTATATATTTGTGTTCCCTCAAAACCGAATACAACTGTTCGCTTTGCTCTCCGTTGTATCTTATTCATACATGCAACTTCAAGTCTCTTCATCCGACATCAGCAGTAAATGCTTCTGTCGTCTTTCAAGCGAACCTCAATCTCTCTTCATCCTTTTGTATCTCTTTCCTGTGCCTTCCCGGATAAGCCCTCGACCTATTAGTGACATTCAGCTCAGTGCATCTCTGCACTTACACCCATGCC
>MNTL01000045.1:1752-2431 GCA_001916965.1 Roseburia sp. CAG:10041_57 | reverse complement strand
ATTCTGCAATATTATCTGAATATTTATGAAAAAGATACAGGAAAGAGCCTGACAGATACCTATGGATTTTATGGAGCTTTAAGCTTCGTGCATTATTTTATCTCTATTATAGCAATTCTTGTTATGACTACGATGTTTCAAAACTGGAAGGTGGCACAGGAAGAACAGACAGGGCAGGAGCTGGTATTAAATCAGGTCAGCGATATGAAAAAGCATATCGGGGAAGTGGAAAAGCTGTATCAGGATATCCGCAGCCTGCGTCATGACATGGGGAATCATATACAGATGCTGGAACATCTTGTGGCAGAGAATCATATGGATGATGCAGCAGAATATATGGAGCATTTGAAAAAGGAGTGGAATGAAATATCTCCTGAGATAAAAACGGGGAGTCCTGTCATTGATGTGATTCTGATGGAAAAGTTAAGAGAAGCAAAGGAAAAGCAGATTCGTTTTATATCAGATTTTCATTATCCGGGGGATATGAAATTAAATGCATTTGATTTAAGCGTGATCTTAAACAATGCACTGGATAATTGCATGGAAAATGTAAGTGGAGAAAATCCTTATATCAGTATCTCTTCTTTTCGGAAAAACAGTATTTTTATGATAACCATAAAGAACAGATATGAGGGAGAGTTAAATTATAAGGACAGTGATCTGCCGGAAACAACGAAAT
>MNTL01000045.1:0-1728 GCA_001916965.1 Roseburia sp. CAG:10041_57 | reverse complement strand
CAGGAGAATCAGGAAGTGGTTCTAAGTATTATGTTACAGGTAGAATAAGGACAAAAAGCACCTTCGAGGTGTTTTTTATTTGCTTCACAACAAAAAAAGGGCGGTTCACAACATCGCTGTTTATTGTAAAGAAAGATATGCCGAAAAATCAGTAAAGAGAAATCATGTTGTACAGATTTTTAAGGAAACGGATTTCAGAATTTAAGCTCAAGGAGGCCAAATCATCTCCTCGCCATGGGGCTCGGATTTTGCTTCGCAAAACAAGGAGGATTAGAATGAGAATCAATGGATTTAGTGGGACAAATACGCAGACAGGAACAATGGGAATGACACAGGGGAATGATTCTGTAAGTAAAAATATTCAGAATCAGATTGCAAATGCACAGCAGAAGCTACAGGATTTATCATCGAATGAAGAAATATCATTAGAGGATAAGATGAAAAAGCGTCAGGAGATACAGCAGGAGATTAACAATCTCAATCAGCAGTTAAGACAGCACCAGATTGAGCAGAGAAAGGAACAGCAGAGTAAAAATTCGTCATCTATGGATGATATGGTGGCTGGAACAAGTAGCACTTCTAAAAAGAAAGACACCGGATTGTCACAGGCAAGTATGCAGGCGATGATCTCCGCAGATTCTTCCATGAAACACAGGGACGTGCCAGTGTGCTTGAATCTGAAATCAAACAGGATGCCGGAAAAGGAAATACTGAGAAGAAGGAAGAAGAACTGGCAGAGCTGCAGGCAAAGGCACAGTCTGCGACAGCAGCACAGATGTCTACACTTGCAGATGCAAATAAATCAGTAGAAGAAGCTGCAAAAGCGGATAACAGCAATACAGAAGACACTGCAACAAAGAACAATACTGAAAAATCTGAGAAAACACAGGAATCTGCAGGGGCTGCGGCAGAGGAGACAGACAGTGTAAAGAATACGGATATCAAAGGGGAAACACAGGTGACAGTAGAAACACCGACTCTGGAAAATGCACAGAATGCAACACAACAGGCAGTGTATACACCGATTGATATTCGTTTATAGTTGGTAAAGGAGAATGGTATTATGTCAGAGATTAAGAGTTTTAGTGATTACACAAGTAAATATAACAGCAATGTAGATTATTCCGCATTATTTGGAGGAACTTCCGACAGTTCATCCGTAGGAAACACCAATATGCTTTCTGATTATGCTGCGATTAAAAACGGAAGCTATGGAAAACTTATGAAAGCATATTATGCAAAGCAGGATGCAGAAAAATTATCGGGGAAAGGCGATACTTCACAGAAGCTTACACTGATGAAAACAAGTGCGGATTCCCTGAAAAAATCAGCAGATGCACTAAACGATGCGTCACTCTGGGAAAAAAAGAAAATAAAAAAGAAGGATGAAAAGACCGGGGAAGAAACAGAGGTAGAGGATTATGACTGGGATGCAATTACCAAAAAAGTGAAATCTTTTATTGATGATTATAATGATGTTGTTAAGGAGGCAGGAGAATCCAATACAAAAGATGTCCTTAGAAATGCTTCATGGATGACAGGCATGACAGACAAAACCAGTCATTTACTTTCTAAAATAGGTATTACCATAGGAAAGGGGAATAAGCTGGAGCTGGATGAAGATGAATTGAAGAAAGCAGATATCAGTTCATTGAAAACGGTTTTTACAGGTTACAATTCCTTTGCAGGCAAAACAGCCCAGAAAGCAGCTGGTATATCAAATGCTGC
>MNTL01000010.1:13379-14852 GCA_001916965.1 Roseburia sp. CAG:10041_57 | reverse complement strand
AGAAAAAGTCGATACAACGGAGAATTTTGATCTGATAGGAACGGAGGGCTGGGAGTATCAGGGAGAAAAGAAACAGTATATTTATGGAGAATGGACAGTCACCGGTGTCAGAAAGGGGGATACATGGGATGAGACGGATGAACGGGTGGGTGCTGTGTATGAGCTGTTACCGGAGAGCTGTTCATACAAAAGCAGCACGGAATCGTACTTACTAAAATTAGAAGGGTACTCTGCATCGTTGATTTCAGCACGGGAGTATGATATAGCCGGAATGCTGCCGCAGGACACGAACTATTGTCTGGAGTTCAGTGAGGTGGAGATGGGAAGAAAGTATGGTGGGATAAAGAGTGCATTTACGGTATTGATTTTAATTGGGGAAAATGAAATCATAGGACGTGAAGATGGAAACTGGTGTCGTCTGGAAAAAACAACCGACTATAATGATATGCCAGAAGGAAAAGACTTTCTGATACCAATTAGCGGTATTTGGAATGGAGAGTGGGAGGTCACAGAGATTCTGAAAGAGGATGGTGATGATGCAGAGCAGTATATAGGAGCAGATTTTTCCACATGGTTTCAAGAGATACTGGAGGAAAAGTTTTGTAACTTTTATATTGTTTCCACAAGGGAGCCGTCCATAAAACAACTGGTAAAGGCAATGGGGCTGGAGAAAGAAACATTTGTAGGTTTTTATGAATTTTCAGATGATTTTTACTGGGATAAAATGATTGTAAAAGATGAGATGACAGCAGTACTGGTAAAGGATGGAAACTACCTGTGGGCAAGGCGGACATCCAAGAGGGAGCAGTATGGGGTGTATCTGGATGCCTATATGGAGGATTATCTGAATGATGGTGATTTGATGAGAACGGAAGCAACGAATGAGGAGAAGGTGCATCAGGAACAGGACGCGGAAAACATGGATGGTTGGGAAAACAAGGGGAAAAGACGGCAGTATATATGGGGAGTCTGGCAGGTTACAGGTATCAGAGAAGGAGATACATGGGATGAGACGGATGAACTGGTAGGCGCTGTGTATGAAATGCTGCCGGAAAGCTGTTCCTATAAAAGCAAAACGTGGTCATATACCGTGGAGTTGGGTGGGTATGAAGCCTCTCCAATTGTTCGGTGGTTTGAATATAATATAGGAAATATGCTGTCTACGCCGGTGGGGTATTACCTGTCGTTTGGTGAGGTAAGGCCTGGTGAGGAGTATGCCAGATCACGCAGTGCCTTTTCTCCATGTATATTGACAGATGAAAAAGAGATGTTAGCCTTTTGGGGGAGAAAAGTATACCGCATGGAGAAGGTGGTGGATTATGATGATATCGTAGAAGGAAAAGATTTCTTTAGAGCAGACTATGGGCTTTGGAGCGGGGAATGGGTGGTTACGGAAGTTCTAAAATCAGAGCAACACGACGCAGAAGAATATATCGGAATGAACTTTTCCACAATGGAGGATAATGAGATCTG
>MNTL01000010.1:0-13283 GCA_001916965.1 Roseburia sp. CAG:10041_57 | reverse complement strand
AATGATTTTAAAGGATGAAATGACTGTGGTGCTGGTAAAAGATAATAATTATTTTTGGGCAAAGCGGATGTCTGAAAAAGATCCGGCAGGACTGTATGGCTCATATTTCTGAGTTAAGGTGTGAAGGCAGGAGAGTGTGATGAGAGATGTTTATTTAAAGGACGACGTAGAGCAGGATAGGACTGTGTGGGAGAAGGAAACGGAGGTATACATAGCAATAGCGGGCAAGGGCGTCAGGAACAGGATTACCCTTGTTGGTGGAGATAGTGGAACAGGAAAAACCGTGCTGTATGAGATGCTGGAAGATGTGAGATTGACAGAACAGTATAATGCTATTAAGCTGTTTAATTATAAATCAGAGAATATGAAAGAAAGCCTGATGAAATGCAGAGATTGTTTTATTGTCATTGATAATGCTGATATTCAGATTGATGATGACATCAGATGATTCATTAATTTTGAGTTTTCCAATCAATATATGCTTTTTTTAAGGAATTGTGATGGATTGAACGTGTCAGATAAAAGCTTCAAGATATTGAAATTAAAGGACGATAAAATAACACTCGAAGAGGAACTGTGATATGAAGTATTTATGGACAGAAGATACTGGCGCAGGGCTGCATTTCTGGCAGTTGGTAAATGAACTTTTCTTTAATGGAGAGTTAAAAGTGGAAAGCAAAGAATGTAATCAGGGATTACTAGAAGCAGCATCACAGATATGTATTACAGAAGACGATAAATATTATATTGCATTTGACTATGTGGTTGATAATCAGGATATTCGTAATAAATACAGATTTCTTAAGTCGGTTGCCAGCAAATCGGATAAACATATTGTAATTCTTGATATAATTTGTTTTGAATATTTGATACTTTCTTTTGATAAGCTTATAGAATGGACTGGAACAGGTAAAAAAGACAAGATAAAGATACGTGAGGAGATACTGAAAGTAATACAAAATCACAGTAGAGTGGTAATGAGAAGATGCGGATGCTAATGCAGCCCGAGGAAGTACGAAAAATTTTAAATATGATAGAGGAGTAATCATTGAAACAAAAAATTGTCTTAATATATTAGTATTTGAACTCGTTAGAAGACAAGCGAAGAAAATAAGCGAAGAAATCAGGCAATGCCCTGACGAATAACCCCAGGAGGAAGAGAGCAAATGAATGAGAGAACATTAGCCAGATGCAAAAATCTGATTAAAAACAAGGAAACCATGAAGAGTGCATTTGCATGGGAGGATGGGCTGACTCATCTTGCCTGTGCGGGTATTTTTATCAATAAGGAGCAGACCGCCAATGAAGAGATGCTGCTTCAATGCAAGGATATCCTGAAAAGAAACACGGGTATTTTTTCTAATTTCAAAAGTACGGCGAAGCCTATGATTGTGGCAATGCTTGCGGCAAATGAGAATCCGCAGCTGCTTATGGAGCGTGGGTTGAAGGTGTATGATCTGTTGAAGGAAGAATTTATGAGTTCCGTATATCTGCCGATAGCGGCAATGATCATTGCACAGTATGCAGACGAGGCAAGATACGCAGAGCTGGCACAGAGAACCAGGAGAATCTATAAGCAGATGAGGGCAGACCATCCTTTCCTGACCTCAGGGGAGGACAGTACTTTCTGTGCATTGATGGCATTGCTGGATAAGCCGGATGAAGTGCTGCTTGGAGATGCAGAAGAGTGTTATAAAATTCTCAAGAACAATTTCTTTTCTTCTAATGCAGTGCAGTCCTTGAGCCATGTGTTGGCAATGTGTGATGGAGAACCGGAGAACAAATGTCAGAAAACCATGGAATTATTCCAAAAGCTGAAGGAAGCAGGACATAAATATGGAACAAGCTATGAATTGCCAACATTGGGTGTCCTTGCCATGGCTGATGGTAATCAGGATGAGATTGCAGCAGAGATGGCAGAGATTGACCAGTGGTTATCTGAGCAGAAGGGCTTTGGCTTCTTTAGCAGTATATCTGCAAAACAGCGTCTGATGTATGCAGGGATGATTGCACAGCAGGATTATATCAATGATAAAATGATGCAGAGTGCTGCGGTAAACGGTGTCATATCACTGATTGTAGCGCAGCAGGCGGCAATGTGCGCAGCGATTACAGCCAGTGCAGCAGCTACAGCTAATAATAACAATAGTTAGTGAAGGTTTTTAAATAATCGGCAAAAGCAGCTCGTATTGCCATAGCCTGTACAGGCAACCATCGGTTCTGTGCCGATGGCAATGGGATTAGCCTGTGGACAGATCGTGCTTTCTGTGGCTGTATTGGCGATACTGATTACAGCACCGCTGGGGGCAATCGGCATGGATGCAAGCTATCAGAAGCTGTTAGAGAAAGAATAGATTATTGGTTAAAGAATAACATGGCAGTAACGACAAAGGAGTGGTTCTCTACTTTATATTCGAGGCTGCCATGATATTTTTGTACGATTTTTTTGACATTTTTCAGTCCCCAGCCATGATGACGTTTATCCGGTTTGGAAGTTACGACCGAGATATTGCTGGTGCAGGGGTTCGTAACCTGTATCAGCAGGAATTGATGAATGCGGCGTATTGTAAGGCGAAGCGAGCTGTCAGGCTGTGGATGTCTTATGAGTGCCTCCAGTGCATTATCCAGCAGATTGGAGAGAATCACGCAGAAATCATCAGAAGCGATGCCAGTATTAACAGGAAGCTCCACATTGGCTTCAAAGGAGATTCCTTTTTCCAGAGCGAGCTGTCTTTTGTGATTGATGATGGCATCTACAATATCAACACCTGTTGAAACGTAAGGGGTGCACTCCTGTATTTCGTGGGAAATCTGTGAGATATATTCCAGAATCTGCGTATCATGATTTTTTTCTGCCAGAAAGTAAATTGCTTGTAAATGGTTCTTCATATCGTGGTAAAGCGCTTCATTGGCATTATAAGTCTCCCGCAGGATTTTGCATTGGGCTTCCAGAGCCTGATTGGTCTGTATCAGTAACTTTTTATTTCTATTTGCTATCAATGGTATACCTCTTTTTTATAAATTAGATTGCCAGAAGGTCAACAGACATTCTTTGAGCGGACGCATACGAGCCTGACTGACGGGCAGGTGGATATCGCCGTTTAGGATGCATTCATTGTTTTTCACACTAATGATCTGTGTCAGGTTTACGATGCAGCCTCTGTCGATCAGGAAAAAGGCATTATGATCCAGATTCTGATAGACTTGCTGAATGGTTTTGCGTTCCCTGTACACAGAATCGTTTGGCAGATTCGTCATAAAAAGGCTGTTCTTCCCTTCATGTGTAATATACATGATATTTTTGCAGGGGATGCGTTCCAGCCGGTTCTGATTCTGAATAATATAGGAGTCATTCTGCTGTATCTGTATGAGCTTTACAGCATCCAGAAAAGCGTGCCGCAGCTTATCCTCCAGATCGGCTTTGGAGATATACCGGAAAATAGACAGTTCGTAAGCATCCAGGGCATATTCTGTATGAGAAGTTACAAAAATGACAAGAATGTCAGGAAGTAGCCTGCGGATAGCATCTGCGACTTCCATGCCGTTTATGGCAGGCATTTCGATATCCAGAATTACCAGATCATAATGTTGTCCATCTTCTATATCGTAGATCAGATTCTGACCATTGGAAAAAGTCTGAATTACGGAAAAATACTGGTTTTGTGCAGACCATTCAGAGATCAGAGTATTGATTTTATCCACAAAAGTCATTTCATCATCACATATTGCAATTTTAATCATATTTGTACATCCCCCATTAAACTCATTATAACGTATGGAATACACTGGCACAACCGCATTTCGGGGACAAAGTACCCCGTTTCGAACCCACATCAATACAAAACAGAACAGGTATGGTAAGATAGCTGTAGAAACAGGAAAGGTATGATGGGATATGGTGAAACTGAACCGATATATTATAAGGCTGGCGAAAGAATTAAGCAGGAAAAGAGTTGCATGTGCGGCAATTTTCCATTTTCTGTATTATTTTGACTGGTTGTTTTTTTCCGGGATTTTCATAAAGCAAATTGTGTATTTTCTGGAGAATGGCTTTTCCTTACAGGAGATTATGTGGTTCATTGCAGGAACAGTATGTGTTTTTTCACTGGTTGGCATGTTCAACAGCTGGTATGAGAACTGTGTGAAGCCGGAAACGGATATTGATATCTATCAGGGGCTTTATGAGAGGATATATGCCAAGGCGCAGAATGCTTCTCTTTCATGCTTTGAAGATACGAAGTTCTATGATAAATATATGATGGCGCTGGAGGATGCAGATACAAGGCTGATTACTTCAATAGATAATATATGGTCGATTCTGATGGGAGCGGTGGCTGTTGTGGTATCGTGGGGGATGATGCTTCGCGTAGACAGGTGGATTCTGCTTTTTATGATAGCGCCTGTTATCGGGAATTTCGTATTTGCGACAGCACTGAATAAGATTAGTTATCAGATTTATGAAGATACGGTGGTGTATAAGAGAGTCGCTGACTATGTGAATCGAATGATCCATCTGGCAGATTATGCAAAGGACATCCGCTTGACGAATATCTTTCGGATCATGGAACGTAAACATAAGGCTTCTGTAGACAGTACCCTGCAGGTAATCGACAGTTATAAGAAAAAGAGCATTCTATATGGCTGGGCATATCTGTTTCTGTCTTATACTTCTATCTTTGAAGGGGTATTGTTCTATGGAATCTATCGCACACTGGTGACGAAAAGCTTGACAATGGCACAGTTTACTGTATTGAGCAGCCTGATGGTCACCATATCGAGTATACTGATAGATTTTACAGAGGCATTGATCAGCAATTATAAAAATACCTTTTTCATTGCCAATCTGAAGGAATTTCTGGAATTTGAACCTGAACTGCCTGAGGACTGGGATGGAATCATGCCTGAGGAAGAGATTCGCAGCATTGAGTTCAGAAATGTAAGCTTTGGTTACAAGGATTCCAGGATGATATTGAAGGATGTCAGTTTCCGAATCAATGCTGGGGAGACTTGTGCACTGGTAGGGTTTAATGGAGCAGGCAAGACGACTCTGGTGAAGCTGCTTTTGAGACTCTATGACCCAACGGAGGGAATGATTCTCGTCAATGATATTGATATCAGGAAGTATAATCTGGCAGCATATCGTAAGCTGTACGCCTGTGCCTTTCAGGATGGCAGGATATTTGCCAGATCTATCCGGGACAATGTGACGATGCAGAGAAGTGCGCCTGCTGATGAAGCGGTCATTGACAAAGCACTGCGGCTGGCAGGTATCGAGGATGCTGTGCAGCAGTTGGAAAAAGGCATTGATACGATACTGACGAAAGAATTTGCTGATGATGGTGTGGTTATGTCGGGAGGGCAGTATCAGAAGATACTGGCGGCGAGGGCGTTTGCATCTGACAGACAGGTGCTGGTATTTGATGAACCCTCCAGTGCACTTGACCCGATTGCGGAGCATCAGCTTTATGAAAGTATTGCAAAAGCTGGACAGAACAGAATATTGATATTTATTTCACATAGATTATCCTCCACGCAGTCTGCACAGAAAATCTATCTGCTGGATCAGGGCAGAATCGTTGAGCGTGGAACACATCAGGAGCTGATGCAGCTAAAAGGCAGCTATGCGAAGATGTATGCAACACAGGCGAAGAACTATCAGGCAGCAGAGGAAGAGGACTGGCTAAGTGGCAGTATATTTACGTGGCACAGAAAGGGGGAAGTGCTGTGAAAAAAACAATCAGAAATCAGTGGTATATGGTGAAGTTCTGTATGGAGGCTTCTCCCTTGCATTTTTTGTATCATATCGTCATCTGTGTGGGGCTTGAGATATTTATTTTTCTGGAGCATACGGTATGGATTGGCTATAATCTGGACGCAGCAGAGCAGAACCGGGATTTTTCAAGAGTTCTTGTCATGACAGTAGGAATGGTGGTTTTGCTGGCTTTTCATCAATTATGCAGCTCCATCTATTTCTACTGGTCAACGACGAAGATCAAGCCGCTGCTGTATCAGAAGCTGCAGGCGCGCATTTATGGAAAAGCCAAAGCTGTGGACATTGCCTGCTATGATGACCCGCAGTATTATAATGAGTTTATATTGTCTACAACGCAGGCGAATCAGTGCATTGACCGTTTCTATGATGATAGCTACAGTGTGATTCGGTATGTCACCTGTCTGCTGATCGATTTTGTATATCTGAGTGTGAACAGTTGGGCGAGTCTGATCGTGGTGCTCATCTGCTTTTTATCCAAATTCTGGTCAAGCAGGGCATACTATAGATTAGTTACGAATAAGAAGCTGGATGCAAACATCAGTGAAAGAAAGCGCAAATATCAGCATAGAGTCTTTTATCTTCATGATTATGCGAAAGAATTGCGTATCAATAAGAAGATCGGCGATATGTTAATGCAGGATTTTCAGGATTGTAATGAGGAGCTTGCGCAGTTGAACCGGCATTATGGGCGCAGACTTGCCATCTATGGATTTATCAAGGATTATCTGTCAGGTAATTTCATCATATATGCGATCTATTTGCCGATATTGATATTCGTATATCAGGCTTATGGCGGTGTGACACTCAGCGGGATTGTAATATTGAATAACATGGTTCGATATATGAGTAAGCGTGGCAATAAGCTGGCGGAGCTGGCTCCACAGTTGGAGATGAACAGCACATTCGTCGGTAAGATACGCTCTTTCCTGGGGTATCAGGTGAAGATAAAGGATGGAGAGGAAAGCATGCAGGAGGAATTTGAAGAACTCACGCTGGAGAATGTGTCTTTTGCCTATACACAGGGAGGCAGAGAGATTCTGCATGACATCAATATGCAGATCAGGAAAGGGCAGAAGATCGCAATTGTCGGGTATAACGGCGCTGGCAAATCGACCCTCGTAAAGCTGCTTTTGCGGCTCTATGATCCGACGGGCGGCGAGATTAGAAGGAATGGCAGGAATATTCAGGAGTTTCATCTAAAAGACTATCAGGGAGATTTTGGTACAGTTTTTCAGGATTATAAGATGTATGCAGCAACAATCAGGGAAAATGTGGTGATGGATGTGTGTGAACACTCTAAAGAAGAAACGTATCAGGTGGAAAAGGCATTGCACCGCGCCAGATTCGCAGTGGATGATTATAAATTGAAATACCAGATTGATACGCCACTGACCACAGAATTTGAAGCACAGGGTGTGAATCTGTCAGGGGGAGAAGGGCAGAAGGTTGCAATTGCGCGTTCCTTCTATCGTAATAAGGCGGTGATGATCATGGATGAGCCTTCAAGTGCTTTGGACCCTATGGCGGAGTATCAGTTGAATCAGGCGATTCACCAGATTGCAGAGGACAAGACCGTGATCTTTATCTCTCACAGACTTTCGACTACCAGAGATGCAGACTGCATTTATATGATGGAGAATGGAAGAATCATAGAACATGGAAATCATGAGAAATTGTTAAATTCAGGTGGAAAATACAGCAAAATGTGGAATGTGCAGGCAGGGAGATATGTTTAGGGCTCCCTGCTTGTTTATGATTTAGAGCAGTTCTGCATAATCTTCCGGTAAAAAGCGGTGATAAATGATATGACAGCCCTCATCCTTGAAGCAGTAGTAATAACGGTCAGTCGAATCAATGAAGTGAATGGCGGTATCAAATTCGCCGTCAGTGATATCCTCAATGATGCAATCACAGGGCTGCTTGTGGAATAGTTCAATAATTTGCGTCATGGTAGTGTCATGGTTGGACATCAGGGCAACTAATTGCAGGATGAAGTCATCGGGATCTTTATGCAGATGTACATATTCGGATGCCTGTTCTGATAACTGGAAGCAGAAGCGCTCCATGCGATGACTGACGTTGACTGCACCATAGTGTTCCTGCATAAAGGCTGGAAAATCAGCTAGAAGAGACTGCATTTCATCAGCATTGGAGGCATTCTTGAATATGTGTCTGAGGGAGCTTAGCGGAAAGTAGAAACGTATGCTTTCTTTACGGTAGCCAAGCTTAGCCTGCTCTTCCAGAATCAGGTCGGCGAGGATTTCTTCTAATAATTTATATTCTGTGTTTGGTGAAGTCATGAAGTGAAATCTCCTTTGGGGGAATAAATAATTTTAGGTATTTATGAAAGCCGCGCAATTCTGTGTGAGGAATGGGGCGTTTCGCAATGGACTAAAAGATAGATTTTAAGGTAATTATACTATGAAATTGGGTGGTTGTTAAAAAAATTAGTTTGACTATTATTATTTTTTTATGTAAATAATAATATCATAATCTCAAAACCAAAAAGTTAAGACGATAAAAGAAAGAGAGCTGAATTATGTCTAAAATAAAAATAAAATACACATGTGCATTAGTATTGGCGAATGATTTGATCGGTGGGAAATGAAAACTAAGGATTTTGTGGCATATTGCCCATGGAGATAACAGGTTCTCGCTTTTAACAAAAGCTATACCTGATATTTCGCAAAAAGTACTTACTGTTCAATTAAAAGAGCTGGAAGAAAGTGGAATAATCATAAAAACAGTAGTCAATAATAACCCACCTAAAACAATTATATATGCTATTGCAAAAGAACAGTTGGAATTAATAGACATTGTTGAAAAGTTATGCGAGTATACGAAAAAGTATGCAAAAAACAAGTCGGTTGATGTGTCGGATTAGGCAGAAAAGCCTGAAGAATCTTTTTACTTTGGATGATAAAGTGAGAAGGTTCTTTTTTTATGATTTTTATACTTACCAAAAAGTGCGTTATTGAAAATAATTCGTTTGTAGGATATTCTAATTCGAGTCAGCGACAACTAACCGAAGAAAGGAGAATATATTTGAAGAATTATAAAAGTACAATTATTCTTGCATTAATTCTGATGTTTCTATCGATAGTATCTTTGTTTATAGGCGTATTGGAGGTTAGTCCCAAAGCTTTGTTTAGCGAAGATATGGAGACGATAAAAATATTTTTTATATCAAGACTGCCAAGACTTTTGGCAATTCTTTGCACTGGTACAGGAATGAGTGTTGCAGGACTGATCATGCAGCAGATTTGTATGAATAAATTTGTTTCGCCGACAACAGGTGCCACTATTTCGTCTGCGCAGTTTGGAATATTGATAGCACTTATATTTATGCCAGATTCAACGCTGTGGGGACGTACAGTATTTGCCTTCATATTTGCAGTAATAGGAACATGGATTTTTGTGGCATTTATTCAGAACATTCAGTTCAAGGATGTAGTTATGGTGCCTTTGGTAGGAATAATGTTTGGAAATGTGATAACAGGGCTGATGAATTTTCTTGCGTATAAGTACGAGATGACACAGGCATTATCAACATGGCTTGTGGGACATTTTTCTATGGTTCTGAGGGGCAGATACGAGATTATGTATCTTGTCGTTCCACTTGTAATATTAGCTTTTATTTATGCCAATCATTTTAATATTGTCGGAATGGGAAAGGATTTTTCAAAAAATCTGGGAGTTCATTATAATCTGATACTTTTTATGGGACTTACTATTGCAGCTATGATAACAGCATCAGTAGTAGTGATTGTCGGTTCTATTTCCTATATAGGCCTTATTGTTCCGAATATTATAGCAATGTTTAAAGGAGACCGTATTCGTGGAACTTTGGTAGATACAGCACTGTTTGGCTCAGTCTTTGTACTGCTGTGTGACATAATTGCAAGAAGTGTGATCCGTCCATATGAACTGCCAATTGAATTGATAGTCGGAATTACAGGCAGCATTATTTTTATTGCAATGCTTTTATACCGGCTGAAAAATGGTAATAAAGCTATAGAAATCAGGAGGGGTGGCAATGAATCAGAAATGTGCAAAGCACAATCATAAAAAGCTTATTATTATATTGCTTCTGGTTATTCTGGTCTGTGTTTTGTACATGACAGTGGGAGTGAAATTCGGTAATCGGAAATTAGTAGAGTATTCAATGAAAATAAGAACGCCAAAACTAATAGCAATGATTATAACCGCATATGCGATTGGAAGTGCGGCAATAGTTTTTCAATCAATTATTAATAATACAATAGTTACGCCATGTCTGCTTGGAATGGACGCATTATATACAATGATACACACTATTCTTGTATTTATACTTGGGTCAGGAAGTGTATTGGTGGTTAATCCTGATTACTCGTTTATTATTGACTTGATAATTATGGGAATAATTGCAACGGTTATTTATAGTTTTCTTTTTAAAAAAACAAAAAATAATGTTTTGTATGTTCTTATGATAGGTACGGTAATGACAAGCCTGTTTTCAAGTGTACAGAGTACTATGACCAGAATTATGGATCCTAATGAGTATGACACACTTTTAACAACGCTTGTAGCAAGCTTTAGTAATGTAAATTCAGAAATTATGATTTTATCTGTTGCTGTACTCATAATTGTTGCATTTGCATTGAGAAAAGAACTCAGGATTCTTGATGTCATGACTTTGGGAAAGGATCAGGCAATTAATCTGGGGGTTAATTATGATGTGAGTATCCGCAGACTGTTGCTTGGAGTAACGCTATATATTGCAGTGGCAACAGCAATGGTAGGACCATTGGCATTTCTTGGACTGATTATTGCTAATCTTTCAAGACAGCTTCTTCAAACGTACAGACATACGCAGTTGATAAGCGGATCTGTATTATTTGGCATGGTTATCTTGATTGGCGGGCAGCTCATTGTAGAAAAAATATTTGTATATGCGGTTCCCGTCAGTGTGTTTATTACGTTATTTGGCGGAATTTATTTTTTGTATTTATTGCTTAGAAGGAGAGCTTGATGAAGGTACAGGGATTAAAAAAGAATTATGGCAAAAGTACGGTTGTAGACAATGTATCTTTTGAAATCCATAAAGGTATGGTTACATCATTTATAGGTCCTAATGGGGCAGGAAAGTCTACAGTTATAGGAATGATATCAAGACTGGTTGCAAAGGATCAAGGATTGATTTCATTTCATGGAAAAGAACTGGAAAAATGGAATAGTAAAGAACTGGCAAAGCATCTTGCAATCTTAACACAGAGTAATCAGATACAGATGAAGCTTACTGTAGAGGAACTGGTTACATTTGGACGTTTTCCTCATTGTGGAGGGCGTTTGTCAGGTGAAGATGAAGGAAAAATAAGTCAAGCCATTACTTATATGGAACTTGATGAGTTCAGAAATAGATTTATTGATGAATTATCAGGCGGACAGAGACAGCGTGCGTATATAGCAATGGTTATAGCACAGGATACAGAATATGTCCTTTTGGATGAGCCGACCAATAATCTTGACATATATCATGCAGCAAATCTGATGAAAATAGTAAGAAGATTGTGTGATGAACTGGGAAAAACAGTTATTATGGTACTCCATGAAATCAATTACGCAGCTTTTTATTCAGATTATATCTGTGCCTTCAAAGAGGGCAGGATAAAAAAATATGGAACAGTTAAGGAGGTGATTACGAAAGAGGTTATGTCGGAAATTTATCAGGTGGACTTTGAAATACTGAACATTCAAGGGAAACCATTATCAATTTATTATTAAAAAAGCGAGGAGACAAATAATGAAGAGAAAATTAGCACTTTTATTAGTGTCATTAATGGTAGCAGGACTTGCGGCGTGCGGACAGGTAAAGGAAGATAAAACAAAATTATCAGGTGATTCAGAGGTCAAGGCAGCAACAGAGCAGGCGCCGGAATCTGTAACAATTACAACATTAAATGGAAACAAGGAGAAAATAGAGATTACTGTTCCTTATAACCCACAGAGAATTGCCGTTCTTGATCTTGCAGCACTTGATATAATAGATAATCTTGGTCTTGGCGACAGAGTAGTCGGGACAGCAGGCACATCAATAGATTATCTATCTGCTTATGTCGAAAATAAGGATATAAAGAATCTCGGAACAATTAAAGAAGCAGATATGGAAGCAGTAATGGAATGTGAACCAGATGTTATTTTTATTGGAGGACGTTTATCAGCATCTTATGATGCGTTAAATGAAATTGCACCGGTTATTTATCTTTCAACAGATACACAGATTGGACTTGTGGAAAGTGTTACAAAGAATGCGGCAAGCATTGCCTCACTGTTTGGAATGGAGTCAGAGGTTGAGAAAAAGACTGCTGATTTTGCAAAACGTATTGAGGCATTACAGGCTGCAGCAGAAGGAAAAACAGCACTTGTCGGGATGACAACAAGCGGAAGCTTTAATCTTCTCGGTAATGATGGCAGATGCTCTATTATTGGTGTAGAAATTGGTTTTAATAATCTTACAGCTTCTAATTTAAAGGATACACAGACAAAAAATGTAGATAATAAGAATAATAATAGCCAATCAGGAAATGCCGGTTCACCACATGGCAATGAGTCATCTTTTGAAACAGTTGTAGCGGAAAATCCTGATTATATTTTTGTGATGGATCGTGACAGGGCGATAGGTACAGAAGGTGTGCAGATGGCACAGCAGATTATGGAAAACGAACTTGTAATGAGTACAGATGCCTATAAGAATGGAAATATTGTGTATCTTGAGCATCCTGACGTATGGTATACAGCAGAAGGCGGAATCAATGCACTAGATGTTATGCTTCAGGATTTAGAAAGTGCTCTTTTAAAATAATTTTTATTTGACTTAAAAAAAAACAACAATATAATATATGAATGAACGAGTAGCAGACTAGCGTAAATCCAGTTTAGCTGCTCGTTTTTGTGCACCTGCTGTCGCACATCATTAAAATATATAGTGCATTATAAAGTGTGTAGCTTATCAGCGTAAGTCCAGCTTATGAGGTAAGTACACACTTTTTTTATGCAGAAAAGGAGGATTATTAAGGTGGCAGAAAGTAACAAGATGAGAGAGATGCCGGTAAATAAGCTCATGGTTCAGATGGGAATACCGATGATCTTATCTATGGCATTGCAGGCGGTTTACAACATTGTAGACAGTGCCTTTGTTGGCAGTGCCTTTGTTGGAAACATGAGATCAGGAAGTGAGGCGGCACTTAATGCACTTACACTGGTGTTTCCGGTTCAGATGCTCATGGTAGCAGTTGGAATTGGAACAGGTGTGGGAACAAATGCACTTCTTGCAAGAACACTTGGACAGGAAAATGGTAAAAAAGCAGCAAAAGTTGCGGGAAACAGTTTGTTTCTTGGGGTGATTATTTATGCGGTGTGCCTGTTGTTTGGAATTTTCGGAGTAAGAGCATATATTTCATCACAGACAATTGACCCTGAAGTTACATCAATGGGAACAGACTACTTAAGAATATGCTGCGTAATTTCATTT
>MNTL01000009.1 GCA_001916965.1 Roseburia sp. CAG:10041_57 | reverse complement strand
CAGTCCTCCAAGCGAAAAGGAGACGGCGTCGGACTTCAGTCCGTCCGTCACATCGCAGAAAAATCCGGTGGGGTGAATACGGTTACCTATCTGGACGGCCTGTTCTGTGTAAAGGTCATGCTCTGCGGGTAATTACGCCCTGCCTTTCCAAAACGGCACGACCACAGATTTCAACATTCTCGCCTCCGGCAATCTCTGAACAAACTGTATCGCCGTTTTTGCAAAGATGTTGGATTTTACCGTATCCCAATCCGCCAGCCTCACGATCTCAGCTGTGCCGTTTTCAAAATTAAACCGAATCTCGCCCCATTCGCCGTCGTTGTCCGCCTGATACAGGTAGACAGCGGCGGCTATTTTTTTGTTCTTTTTTCGGTACTCGGTCTGCTTCAGTGTCACGGTATGGACAAGGCCACTTTCCAGCAGCTTCAGACGCAGTTTATCCAATGTGCGCCGGTAGAATCGCTCCGCACCGCTGGCTGTCGTACCCTCGAAATCTACCGCCAAGGCCTCAAAGGTAGACTGCGTGGACAGTGGGCTGACGCGCCCACAGGTCATGCAGATGGCGTTCCGCTTTTCCAGATACCACTGCTCTTTATAGGATAGCTGGTCAAACGCCGCCACGACCGCCTTTGCCTGAATCTCATTCCAGAGAATGTCGGCATAGTTCCAGCTACTCCGGGCTGCTGTATTGCGCGGACTGCGGCGGCAAGCTCCACTTTGCCACCTGCAAGAGCTTTGAGGGCAAGCAGGATCACTACGTCTGCTCCAAATACAAGAGTGGGCGCGGCGATTGCTCGGCGCATTATATCCGCGAGGATGTACTGCGGGAGCTGGTGCTGGAACGGATTCAGGCGGTCAACGAGTACATCCGCAGCGACGTGGAGGGTTTCAGGAGGAATGGCTGCACTATCACCGCGCAGATCAGGAACGGGACATCCGGGAAGGTCAGAAGCGCATGGAGCAGGCAAAAAAGCGCCTTGCATGTCCCGGCTCTATGAGGACTACGCCCTCGGTGAGATCAGCAAGGAAAAGTACAAGAAGATGACTTCTGATTATGAAGCGGAGCAGGAACGGTTAAAACTCGAAATTGAAACAACGGAAGAATGGATTGAACAGCGGCAGGCGATGGGCGACGATCTGGACGCTTTCATTGCGCTGACGAAAAAGTATGTGGATGTCACGGAGCTGACGCAGACGATTGTCAACGAGTATATCAAGAAGATCATCATCCACGCACCGGATAAGTCTGGCGGCAAGCGCAGACAGAAGGTGGAGATCATCTTTAATTTTGTTGACGAGGTGGAGGTCCCCGTGCTGGCAGAACCCATGATCGCAGAATCTACCCTTGGACGCAAAAAACGGCGTGACCTTCACGGTCACACCGTTCTCTGCCCCAACCGCAAGACTTATAGTTCCTTACGACTGTTAAGCCTTGATTTTACTGGTCTTTTTTATCCAAGCTCTTCATCGTCGGGAAAAGGTTTTTGACTTCTACCACAGACATCCATTGACGTCTTTGGAGAATTATTGAAACGAATTTTAAAAATCCATTGAAATCCTTTGAAGCATAAATTTGTGTTGTCATCGCTGTATCATCATGCTCTTTTTGTACTCTTCTATGAAACGAGCACCAGATTGATTCGTAAGTATCCTAATTGATGCATCTTACGCCAAATGACACTATGTTGTAAAAAATACATCTCACTATTCAAACAAACTACTGATTTAATTATAGTCACAACTTTTTAATTTGTCATCAACTATTTTAGGTTGTTTATAAAATATCTTGTTCTACTAAATATGTTTTTATCGCTTCTTTAAACACTTCAGCTCTAGCAATCTGCTTTCCTGCTTCTTCACTCGATGCGATATAAAAGTCAAGATAATCTGCTTTCTCTCTGTAATCATATGCCTGCTTGATAATCTTTGAAAGTTCTTTATCAAAAACCCCTTCTTTTACATAGCTCTGGTTGAAAAAAGCAATTACTCCGCTATGTTTGCTACTATCAAATCCCTTTAATGTATTTACAGATCTGATTGCATGAAAGATAGAATAATACGCTCTGTTCAAAGCATTCTTATATCTTCCATTCTCAAACATAAGTTTTGCATCTTCCAAATTTTCAAGACTGGTTTCAAAGCCATATTTTGAAAGTTCTTTTACTCGTTCTTCCACAATACAATTCCCTCCTTCGCAAGATTTTTATAAAAGGGAAGCGTATTTTTCCACTCTTTGAATTCATTCTTTTCTATCGAGATAATGGAAAGAGTAATTCCAATATCCAGCTCATAATCTACAACCACATCTGTCAGTTGATCATATTGCTCATCAGTCTGGTTTGCCTTAAGCACAATTGCCATATCAATATCAGACTCATCTGTTTCCTGGCCTCTTGCATAGGAACCATACATTACTACTTCTTCAATATCATTAGCATAGATTTTACCAATTGCCTCACACATTTCACAAAGCTTTTTATGCAACTCCGAATGCTTACTATTGAACTTTACTTTTTGTCTCCAGTTTCGATATTCCCCACTCTTTACTCTTCGGTCTTCAGGATAAACTGTATTCTTGGGAATCAGCCATTGATTACCAATTTTTTCTCCTTGAAGAATACCTTTGATTAACATTCGTCTTATGTTTCCAGGGTCTTTTCCGGAGGCTTCAGCATATTGAGAGACTGTTAAATATTCACTCATGTTGTCACTCTCCTTTCAAAAATAACATTAACACGAAATCGTGTAATTGTCAAGAAACGCATTTTACAAAACAATCTTACCTTCAAGATTTGTCATCACTTCTTTTTTCTTATCTTCAGTTGCATCTGCATAAATGTCCATCGTAGTAGAAATATCTGCATGACCCATGATGGATTCTCTAAAAATTGGCAAAATAATAGCAGTGAAGACTTTTCCCCACTGCTATGTATATTTTTTCTATTCTGTTTTCTCCTAATGAACCTCTCAGATCCTAAAAACAACCTAATATTAGGAGTTGCTACTCAGAATCACTTCTCACGTAGAACGTAGCCCTTCCTGACCCTTTCTTTAGCAATACTCCTTCATCAACCAGTTGCTTTAGTGCCAGTTCCACAGATTTTACGCCTATAGAAGGACATAACTCCACTATATCACTCTTGCTCAGCTTACCTATTTTACTGTAAACAGCTCGTCTGACAATCTCTTTTGCTGGAAGTTTTTCACTTACTAACTCCACTCTTTCTTCAAAATCTCTATACGCTGCTAGAATCACTCTCAGCATATATTTTACAAATGGAGTTACATCTTCCTTATTTTCATGCCAGCCTTCCTGGCATTCTTCTAATGCTTTGTAATAAAGCTCCTTATTTTTAGCTATTTTATTTTCTATTGATATATATTTTCCAACAACATATCCGCTTCTATAAAGCAATAAAGCTGTTAGCAAACGACTCATTCTTCCATTGCCATCGCCAAATGGATGTATGCAAAGGAAATCGTGAATAAAAATTGGAATTAATAGAATAGCATCAAGCTCTTCCGTCTCAATAATGTGATTGAAATTCTCACATATAGAATCTATTGCTCCTGGCTTTTCAAATGGAGCTAATGGAGTAAACAATACATGCTCTTCTCCTTTTTCATCTGTTGAAACAATCACATTCTGTGAAATCTTAAACTGTCCACCAATGCTTTTCTCCGTATATTTATACAAATCTCGATGAAGCTGCAAAATATAGTTTGATCTAATTGGAATATACTCATAGCTTTCGTGAATTGTATTTAACACATCCCTATATCCAAGGATTTCCTCCTCATCACGGTTCTTAGGAGTTGTCTTCTCCTCACACAACTGCTTTAATCTAGTTGAAGTTGTACGTATTCCTTCTATAGCATTTGATGCCTCTGTACTCTGCCTTTTAGCTATTTCTACAAGCTTCTCCAACTCTTCTGGCTTCTGCCTAAGATATACTTCCTGCCTACCTTTATATTCATGAATCTGCGCAACAAGTGAAATAATCTCACTATCCCATGTTTTATTTTTTAAAGATGAATAATCAAAATCTCTCATAATGCATCTCCTAATTGTTCGTTTTTCTCCTAAATTATATCTCGTATTAGGAGATAATTCAATCTATAGGAGATAAAATACTTTGTTAGTATTTTCATTTATAGGGATCTTATACTTCTCCAGGACTCTACTTTTCTATGTAGAACTTCTCAAAAGAGAAGTCCATCCTTACTTGGCTTTTTTACCAGCTTTTTGAATTCCATCCATTGTAGTAGATACAATCCCAAGCCTCTTTGCCAATGCAATATCATTTTTTACATTCTCATTCACCTTGGTACTGCAGGCTACGACCACTCTTGATCTTCTAAGAAGTTCCTCTGCCATATCAAGGCGATCCTTGTGTTCCTTAGCATCTCCATCATCTAAGAAATCTGACTGGAATAGCACTGGGCATATAGGTGAATAACCTTCCTGATATAGCTGTCTATATCTCACCAAATAACACATCGTCATTCAGCCTTGCAAACTCCGGTGCCAGTTGACCTAACCTATCTCTGCCTGCTGTCTGTTTTTTTGCCATATTACTTACCTGCCTTCCTTTGGCTTTTCTTCTGTCAGAATCAGCCGCACCATAGCAAGCGTAAGCTCTCCGCTTTTTCCATATTCCTTTAGCTTGCCGGATTGTACGATACTGACATTACAGCCCTGTTCCTCTATAATGACCTCTACCCACTGCTGTGCTTCCTCTGACAGAAAGGATATGTCCACGCCCTGTGAAAAACCCATTTTCTTTCGGTTATAGGCTTTTTCACTCTCAATCATGTAGCGAAGCCCTTCTGTGTAGCCGTCTACAATTCCAATGAAATTCGAATAATTCTTGCAGATAATATCCACCCTTCCGGCAACATCTGCCCTTGCATAAATCTCAATCATACTTTAATGGTGTTCTTACACCATCAAACTCTGTTTCCATGCTGACTCTTACCCCTGGATATTCTGCTTCATCCATAATCTCTGTAATCTGCTTAATTCGGAATGTCACCCCATCCTCCATTGGGAAAGAAATAATATCCATAGTAGCGCGAGCATCCAATCCAACCATCGCTGCCACCAGCATACCACCCTTCAAGATAAATTTATCCTGATATTGTGAAAGGGAAATCCGCTCCAGAAAACGTTCCATCATATAATTTCTCATCAAAATCTGTGCATCTGCGGATTTCTTTTTTGACAGGTTTCGAATTAAGTCTTTTAACTGTTTAGCCGTTTTTATCATAACAGTACCTCAAAGTATTGCCTCAAGATTTTATCTACATGGAATTCTGCCGCATACTGCATAAGCAATCGCAGATTTTTGTCTTTTCGCTTTGCATACTGCTTCAATGCAGTTTGGAATGTCTGTATCTCCGTATTATTCCGATTTCTGATGATATCACAGATAGTTCTCTCCATATTATAGACAGGTACCAAATGTCCAAAAGATGTCTGCATTGTAGTAATCCCTTCTCCATGCAGTTCCTTTTTAATTGTATATACCTTAATACCATCGTCTTTTAGCTTTGACGGATTGTATCCGGTCTTTACGGTAATCTCATACTCCAGTGGTTCTCTATCTGTCAAATCATGTAAAAAAAGTGCTGTTTCATGAGAAAATACTGCCTGCTTGCATCGAAGATGCACCAAATACATCACATCCGTCCATGTGTTCTTTGTGGCATAAACGCCATGTGAAATTTGCTCCATATCATTTGCTTTTACATATTGGTAAAGTGCCGTTTTTGAAATCCCCACATCTGTAATCTGTGATGTCTGAATCATTCCACCATTGGCTGTAATCAGTTTTTCAATTTGTTCACTCTGTTTCATGCCATTACTTCCTTTCGTACTAATATTGTATCACATATTAGCACGAAAGCAAATACGTCCTAAATTATTTTCTTTAACGAAAAAGAGAAACCTTTGCATCAAAGATTTCTCCATAATGTCCGAAAACTGGTTTCGTTATGGTGCTTTTCCACCCAATCACAGGCCTCTCACCTGCTCGACTTTATTATCCTCTATGCTAAAGAGTAATTGCAAAGTTTTAACGTTGCCAGTACAACGGAAGCAAACACCTTATGCTTCGTGTCCTGTTGTCAGGAAGAGTTTTCTCTCTTGGTACTTATATTATGATCACGATTTCAGAAAATATCATCCCTTTCATCTGGTTCCAGACAGTAATTGTCAATTACCATGTCTTTTTTGTGATCCATTAACAAATAGTGTCTGTCTGATGCTAGGAAAAAATATTCTGCGTGCCATATGTAATGATATCTTTCTTGATTCCACCCCTAAGAATGGGGCATTTCTGCGACAATTTTCCGGATACATTTTAAGATTTCTGCACCCGGCTCCCCATAAGGCAGATATTCCGTATAAGGCTGAAAAGCATTATCTTTGATCGAAACTCCGGCAATTGCTGCCGCCCACATGCATCCAAGGGCATATCTCCCATAAAGATAATGCATATGGAAACCGTCACGACAGATCGAACGGTCTCCTTCTTCCTGAAAATAAGGTGTTTTGCGAAGCTTCTGAATCATTTCTCCGCAGGGGATCAGCTGCAACTGATATTTTCCGGCCATAGCAGTATAGGCACTTTGCAGCCTGTCAAACATTTCCTGTTGATCCCTGTTATATCTGGCAAAGCTTTCATGGTCACTGGACTTCTCATACGCCCAGGTTTCATGGAGAAATAGCCTGGCCTCAGGTGCATTTTCCCGAAAATAAGCCACTATTTTCCCAAGAAAAGGTTCATAGGTATCCAGCCAGCCGCTGTCATGGCTTGCCTGCTGCGTAACGATGACATCCCATTTTGCCTCTTTCAGCACTTCCTTTACGGTTACTCGCCTGTCGGTTTTGGTTCCGTTAAACTGGAACTGATACTCTCTTGCGTTTTTCTCTATATTGCGCCAGTGCTTCTCCAAAGAGCAGCCGCCGATATACAGATTAACCACCTGGTTCTCAACACCTGCTATCTCCAAAATCTGATGCAGATAATAAGTCGCATCCTCTGAAAAGCTGTTCCCCACTGCCAGTATTCTTAGCATGATCTTCCCTCCGTAAAAAATTATAGATACTCAAATATTCCTTGTATTGCATCGCAATATTCATCTTATCTTCCAGCCTGATTCTATTTATCTTTTTGTAACCTCGCACGGACAAATCGAGCAAAGCAAGCTTCTCACACTGTACATAACCTTCCACTTCCGTTGTTGAAATTAAAATATGCAACGGTTCCTTCACAGAATCGCTCAATATAGGGCAAGCAATTATTTCACCGGAAGTATTAAACAATCTTTGCTCACTATCAGCACCGGATACATCACACTGACCGCAGCCGGCAGACAACGTGCAGAAGATGTATTAGAATGGCATACGCTGCTATTTCCATTCCACCTCTATACTGTGGAGCATAGTCGTGTTCTGCCAGCCGCCCGTTCCCGGCGTTTCCGTATGCCAGACTAAAATTCCACCCTCCTGATTTCCCGATACTTCCGTCTCCAACCGCAATTCATGTGCATAACCTTTTTCCATCTGGCAAACAGGCTGAGGCGTATCACATTCAGCCGTAGCAATCAGTGTTGTTCCTTCCAATCTGACCGTTACACAAAAACCGGTGAGATAACAGGAAACCATCTGTAATGCCGTCAGATATCTGCTCTTTCCGTCTCTGTATTCCACCAGTGCCATTGCCACTGCATCGGAAGCTTCCTTTACGCGGATTACACGCAAAGCATATCCTGTCAGCTTTTCTGTATGAAACTTGATTCCAAAATCCATGTACTGTCCTGTACTGCCAAACCCCTGGCCCGCCGTCTTTGCCGGGTCAGCCTTTACCTTAAGGCTCATATCACCATACTGTTTTAGGACAGGCGTAAACCGAAGTCTGGCGCCCTGGGTATTCTGATAGAATCCCACACCCTTACTTCCATTGCCTGTCTCCCCATATTGCCAGGCAGGAATACTGTTATTCATCTCCCAACTTCCAAAGGTGGACGAGTTAATCTCTATGTCGATTGGTCTTGCACAATCCAGAGTCCAGCTTCCGCTCCTTAATTCCGGCTGATTTTCATCCGGTAATTCAGAAAAATCTGTAAATAAATACTTCTCATCCACTTCGCCCTCCGTCACAGGAAACGATGTCATAACCTCTTTGGCAGTTCCCGCCAAACCTCCAGAAAGCCTGGGAATGATGACTGCCTTGATATATTTTCCGATATCAGCCGCTGTGAAACGATAGCTTCGAAGCGGAATATCCCTTTTTGTCACAGCGCAGAGTACAGCCCCCGTTCCCGTTTCAGTATCACATCGATACCAGGAAATTTCCGACGCATCAGTGCGCTCTTTGGAAGACAATTCATAGGAAAGCGTCACACATCCTATTTCTCTTTCCTTTTTCATTACAGGTTCTCCCGACAGTTCCGGTGCAGGCAAGCGGAAGGGTTCCACAGAAATTGCAACCGAAGCCTCCAGACCGCTCTCCGTACACCCATGAACCACAATTTGCTTCACCTGTTCGCTGCGATTGCAGTCTGCAATCCGGCAAGAGCGCTCCGATTCCGGAATCAGTTCTGCATAAACCATATCGCTTTTCTCCAGGAAAAAGTCAACCCGCTCTTGGCATTCCTCTCCCGAAAAGAGGTATACATTTGCGGTCACATGAATCGTTTCTTCTCCAAAGGCAATTTTTTCCCTGTCTGTATGCAACTGCATAAAAGTCGGAATTCGCAGTTTCCCGGCTTTTTTCGAAATGCTCGGTTCTCCCGGAGGATTCCATCCCTTACTGCCGCCCAACAGATTTTCAATATTGATATATCTCTTTTCCTCATATTCGAAAACATATGCTTCCAGCGCTTTCTTACCCTGAAGCTGTACTGTTTCTTCGCTGTCGTCACCTCCAAGAGTGACCGGCTTTCCGTTTTGAACAACTCCGTACTGATAACATTTTAGTGAGGGCAACGGATACTTGGTCCAGCCAACTCTCACAGGTACATTTCCCTCTGTTTCATAGTGACAATCAATCAAAGCGACCTGTCCGCCCTCCTTGGTAAGATACTGTTCTGCCTCTGTTCCCATGGTCTTAATTTTGCTTCGGAAAATACAGCCAATAAACACAGCTCCCGTTCCTGTTGCCTGATAAATTGGGCGATTACCATAAAAATCAAAATCGCATCCCACATACACTGCATTTCCGTTTAAAGCATCATCTGTGCTCTCAAAATGACACTTCCGGTACAATGCGCGTTTTGCCCCACAAACGGGCACCAGATTTAACCGACTCACAAAACGGCAATTGTCGGCACAGAGTTTTTCTCCTTTCTGAAAAGCAAGCTGCGCCTGGGTGACAGTCTCCGTTCTCTTTTTCTGATTCAATGCCGGATTCGCTGGATAGACTAAATCTACACTACAATAGTTTCCAAGTGTCACATTGGCAAGGTACAATTCCTCTACCCGAAAACAAAACAGGGTATAATTTCCGTTACAGGCATGGGACTGCCCTCGGTTGCCTGCAATCACTATGTTTTCCGGATTTTCAGATAATCCTACTATTTTTAAAGCTCTGCTGTCTACATGCATACCGAAAGGAGCCCAATCCCCTTCTTTTTTCTGCATGGTATCTGTTGCCAGCGGGTCATCAATCCAATAGACATTGGGAGCAATATACATGACAGTAGGATTTTTCGGACTCCCTTCCGAAAGTTCACGACCGGCAAAGGCCTCCCGGATATCACAGTAGGCATGCGGATGCCAAGCTGCCTCTTCCCGGGAAAGACTGCCATCCAGCAAAAGCGTGTGTTCATTCAGTTCCCTGTATTCTCCCTTATATATAAAACCCTGTTCCTTCCAAATGATGTCCAACTTTAGTTCCTCTCGGTCATAGTATCTTCCTGTTTACTATCAACAATTCCGTTTTGGCACAACCGTGTCACATATATTACATAGGTAACACATAGCATCACTGCTGCCCCACACCATGCTGAGACTTCTGCAATGGCCACTCCCTGAAATCCCATCCGGGGTACCAAAAGGAACCCAGTGACCACACGCATTACAACCTCAAGTACTCCCGAAAGCATTGGTACAAATGTTTTACCCAATCCCTGACATGCATTTCTGGTGACAAAAAGCCATCCTAAAGGGAAAATAGCAATCCCTGTAATGAAAAGGAATTCCCTGGTATAAGATATGACAATCGGATCATTTAACATAAGCCTTGTCAACGTCTCCGGAATAATCAGCTGAACCAGACAAATAGGAATATTGATTAACGTAGACAGTAAGATGCCATCCCATACTCCTCTTCTGATTCTATTTATCTTATTTGCGCCGTAATTCTGACCTGTGAAAGTGAGTACGGCAAGCCCTACTGCTCCTCCCGCCTGTTCAAAAAGGCTGCATAATTTCATACAGGCTGCATATGCCGCAACATAAAGAGTTCCCATGGCATTCACGAAATATTGCAGGATCATTCCTCCAAATGCCGTGACAGAATTCATGACTGCTACCGGCATACCCTTAAGCATGAGATACTTTACAATATTCGTTCTGATTTTCCAGTCTGATGCCGTGAACTGCAGATCTTTTATTCTGCGTATATAAAGATAACAGTACAGCAAAGAAAACACCTGTGCCAAAACAGTTGCAAGAGCAGCACCTGATACTCCCATTTCCCCCGGAAATACAAACAAAACATCCAATATGACATTGATAATGGAAGATAAAATCATCGCAATGAGCGGGACTCTGCTATTTCCCACACAGCGCAACAAAGTCATGGCAAAATTATTACATACTGTTACTGTGCTGCCAATCAGAATGATTCTGAAATAACTAATTGTATCCTGCATCATATCCTGAGGCGTATTCAGAAAAGTAAATAAAGGTCTCATTGTTAACAGACTAAGGATTGTAACAAGAACACCGATTCCAAGACAAATCAGCACTGACATAGCTGTTTCCTGTCTCATTTTTCCATAATCCTGTGCGCCAAAGGATTGTGAAATATAAATTCCAAGCCCACCTGTCAGTCCAATCATAAATCCAAGGATAAAGAAATGCACGGAGCTGGTATTCCCCACAGCCGCCAATGCTGCATCTCCTATACCTTTTCCAACAATAACCGAATCTACAAAATTATAAAATTGCTGAAAAAAATTTCCTGCCAGAATCGGAAGAAAAAACTGAACAAGCAGTTTCATGCAATTTCCTTCCGTCATTCCTTTTGTTGCTGTCTTTATGTCAATCACGTTCCTTCCTTTTCCTGTCTATTTTCCGCTTCATTGCTATATTATCACGCTCTTTTCTAAGTTGCAATCCATTCTGTCCCTCCATTCCAAACATTTTTCTCGGCTATGGACTTATTTGTATTTCTATGGATTTTTCAGTTTTGGCACTCACAGAAATTTTCCAGATATTCGTCCACTTTTTCCGTGTTTACCAACACTGATGTTGTATCATAAAAGTTGACAGCCTATATAGCAAAAGTAAAACCATCCGGTAAAAAGGCTGGTGGACAGAACGGACATCAGGGGACACATTTAGCGGTAATAACAGCTCCGGATAAAATAGTCAAACATATGCCTTCCGCATGTGAAGGGTGCCCACATTATCAAATATGCAAGGGCACTGCATTCTTTTATGTTTTCAGTAAACCAAGATTGAGAACTACAAGTAACAACAATTTCTTCATTACCCAATTTTGTATTATTAGATATTTCTGATAAGCTATCTAAAAACATTTTTTCTAATTGTTCTAAACTTATCACATTAGCAGGTAAAAAAGAAAAAATATCTAATACTTTATATTTACCCATGTAAGCCACCTATCCCTCAGCTCCGCAAGCATTATTTAATGCTACAGTTTTTAAATACTGACATCTATTGATTTTTTCACAAAACCGCTTCCGCTATTTGCAAGTGTACTTTCAACAGACTCTCTTGTAATGCCATCCAATACCCCAAACGGAACTGGCTTTCCAATCTCCCACTTTGGATCAGCTTTTCTTGCGGCATCCAAGAACGCCTGCCGATATGCACGCTCATACTGCTGCATAGTATATCCTGCCGCCAATCGGTCATTTTTCTGTACCTTGTGATACATATTCGTATACACGTCTGAGCGTTTTGTCGTGTCTCCATTCAGTACGCCGTTTTCACGCAGAAATTCTTTCTTTGTTTGTTCAAACATCTCATCCTTGCTACTCTCAGGAATGGTAATGATACGTTTCCGGCTACCTTCATTTTCTTCTGTCACCAGAAGTCCCGCCAGTCCTGTCGTCGGGTCAATATAATCTCCGTCCTTGTCGTAACTTTTCATCAGATTTTTAATACCTTGAATGTTTCCATACATTGCCCCATTTGCATTTGACATCATCTGTTTTATTGCCGCCTTATATTGCTTGCTGTTCGTATCAATGCCCGCCGCCCTTAACTGTGCCTGTACAGAACTGCTGTTTAACTGCGACAACTGAAAGCTACCTATAGCACTTGCACCTTTTGTGCTTTTTGTTCCAAACATACTGTGAAATAAAAAACTGTAATCTGTTATTTTCGACATAACCTCATCCTCCTTGAAAAATTTAATATGAAATCCGTTTCACTCTGTTTCTCCTATATCTTATTTCTTCCATAAGTTTCAGGTTAACATCCACAACATTTACTTTACCGTCATTGTTTGCGTTAAATCTATGCCCACACCAATCTTATTTCAATATACCAACTATATATGTCCTTCCCGCCTTGATGAGATTTTCGGCAAACCGCTCTGGTACTTTCTCTGGCTCATACACTTTACCATCACCAATACCTAAACGTTGTTTCGTTTTTTGAATATCATTTATCGCATTGATTTGCTTGATGTTCCATTCTTGATATTTTTTTCCAAATCTACTTTCAACAAACTCATCAAATTCTTCTTGCAGAATAGCTAACTCATCTTCCATTGTTAATCTTCTATAACCATCTTCACCAGAGCTATGCCTTGGCATCAAAGCTACTCTGCATATTATCCACATTTACCGTCTCTTCACTTGCCAGCGGAATCCCTCTCTTTGCATTCCCCCATGCTTCATTGTAGATCATGCACATTTCCGTCTGTCTGGATGCCTCCGCATTGGTGGTATACATCGTCCACCCATTATTGGAATAAGTCGCGACCATCTCCCCATTCTTATCGTAAAACTCTATGTAATCGCTGTTGCCTGACGGCAATTTCTGATATTTCACTTTCCCTTCAAGCAGCGTTGCCACAAAATCTATCGGCTTTAGCACATTCTGTCTGTTTCTTGAAACAGCTTTTAGCCCGGAAGTGATGATTCCTTTTCTGTCTGGGGATACTTCTGATGTGTAGCTTTTCATCAAACTGTTAAATCCTTCGGATTTGTTTTGGAACTGCCCTTTTGAAAAATCCTCATAAGCCTGTTCCCTGATCTGCTTCCGATATTCTTCATCACTGATGCCGCTTTTCTTTTTGGAGAAAACATATTTGTCATTGAAGTCCGGCAGACGGATACCACCTATACTTCCTGTTCCTGAAAAATATCTGTTCTGCAATGAACTGTTGGATAAATTAACCCGCATTATTCCACCCTCTCCTGTAAATTACCTAATCTGTTCAGCACTTCATACATCCGGCCATTGCCAAATATATAATTTTGCAAAACAAGCGGCTTCCCCACCTGCCTGCTTTCCCGGTACAGCTTCATATAAGCATCCTTCGCTTGATAAAAGCTGTCTTCCAATTCTTCCATCTCTTTTGTTGGCATTTCAAAAATTTTCCCCTGAATGACCTGCCCCTGGGCTGCTATTCTTGCACAGGATTTCTGCCATGCCGCTTCCTGCTCAAATTGTATATCCAGCCACTCTATCTCATCTTCTTTTGTCAGCGGCGTCCCATCTACCTTATAATACTGTTCATTTTCATAGCGCTGTTCAATTTCAGAATACAGCGCTCTCATATCGCTGAACGATGTAACCGAATGCACAACTGTATGCTTAATTTTATCCATTAAATTTTCCCTGTTTTTCGATAATTGAGAAACCTCTAAAATATCCTTATGAAACACTTTCTGGTCTTCATTTTGGCTTTCCTGTTTTCCCAAATATTCCCTATCAAACTTGAAAAAATCCGGCAGATGAATAGGATGACTTAAAAATGTAATTGACATATCTCTTTCTCCTTACTTAAAAGCACTATCCGTAACCGCTTCCGTCATAGCATTTGCTTCATAAGCATTAGACGCTTTTGACAACAGCCTTTCATTGTTCCACGACCGTAATAATCG
>MNTL01000008.1 GCA_001916965.1 Roseburia sp. CAG:10041_57 | reverse complement strand
GCATGTGTTAAGCACGCCGCCAGCGTTCATCCTGAGCCAGGATCAAACTCTCATGTTAAAGTTGTTTGATTCTTGCACCAGTTAAACTGGCTTATCCGTTGCATCTCTTCTGACTTGCTACTGAGAACGAAGTTCTCGTGTACAAATCTTCGATTTGCATTTTTACTTTTTTAAAGGTTTTGTTCTCTGAACAATCCTATCGTTTCATCTCTGAAACTTTCTCAATAGAATTTTCAGGGTTGCATTACTGTTTATTTATCAAGGTTCTGTCTGCTTGTCTCATTTGCGACAGCTTTAATAGATTATCATGTTTTTTTGTCAAGCACTTTTTTAAATAATTTTTAAATCGTTTTTCACTCATTTATAAAATTATCTTACTCTGTCGCCTCTGTAACTCGCCGTTCCCTCAGCGACAAGAGCTATCATATCACTCCATTTCGTATCTGTCAACAACAAATTGTATCTTTTTTCATTTATTTCTATTTTTTCCTAAAATCCGCATAAATCCTGTTCAGACAAGTCTTGCACTTCTTATTTTCCAGTTAAATTGTATGAATTGTGTATCAATTTTACCAAAACGTAAACCGGATTTTTACAATTAGAAAGTATATTTTATGTTCTATCCATAGTGTAATATCAATCGTAAACCAATTATAATATATACATAATTGCAAAATTCTAATTCTAGTCTGGACAGTTATTGTATATAGTAAGCCTTACAAATATCTATCATATATGACTGGCTATCCATTCAGCTTTTAATATGCTGATACAACATGACAGAGCTTGTATACATCTATGAAAAGCTGCTCTATTCACGAATAACGCAAAAGTATATGCCTATGGAATAGAGGACATGAATCAGAATAGCTTACCTATCTCACATAGAAGCCTGTCTCATGTTCTTCCAGTGGAATGTCCTTTGTATCTATTGTATCAATAACAATGTAATCACTCTTGTTAATCATCTTGAGCATCATATTAATCTGTGCAATCGTTCCCTGTGCTTCCATCTCTACGGAACCATCCCATTCATTCTTCGCCCAGCCTGTTATTCCCATACCATTCGCTGCATATTTGGCTCGATAGCGAAAGCCTACTCCCTGCACGCGCCCGGTAAACCGCATATGCCTGCGTACTACCTTAAATTCATCCATATTCTGCCCCTTTCTCCTCGTTTCGTTGTACAAGTCATTTACATTCAGCAAAATAACGTAGAATGAATTCTTCTGCAAGGCATCGAAACAAGGCAATGCGGTGGTATCGTCGGTTGGCAGCAACGCAGCAGTTGGAAATTCAGGCAAGTCATTCAGCAAAATGTTATTTACGGTTTCAAATTTCATGTGTGAAAAATTCTTCTCATGTCTCTTGAATATCTGCAAGCATCTTCATTACTCTTAATTCTCTTTCAATCATGGAATCATACGAATTTTCCTTCACGTATTCTTCGTTCACCCTGATTGCTTCATCCAAATCTACAAAGCATGGAACAAATTCTTCTTTTTTCTCGTTTTCTGTAAATTGAGGAGGAACCAGTCCTTCTGTCACATCACATAGGTAATAGAAATTATCCTGTATAAATACCGGCTCATGCTTCCCCTTCTGGATACGATGCACATATCCAAACTCTGCAACCGATTCAGGAATCACTGTCAGTCCTACTTCTTCCTTTACTTCACGAATCATTGCATCTATCTTATTTTCTCCCGGTTCTATTCCGCCTCCGGGTATTTTATAGTACCTATGCTTCTGACTATAAATTACAGCTATTTTCCCATTTTTTAGTATGATTGCTCTTGAAGAAGGGCGAACAAATGCTTTTCCATCAGGGTCATAATCCTTTTTATCAATTTCAAATAGTAATCTCACTACTCTCTCCTCATCAATATCTGCTTCTTTCCAAGCAGGCATTAAAGTACAAAAATCCCCCGGAAAACTCCGGGGGATATCATTTTCTCAAAAATTAAGCTACCTTAGACTTTGCTAATTCTGCTAATGTCTTGAAACCTTCTGCATCGTTAACTGCCATCTCTGCTAACATCTTTCTGTTGATGTCAACACCAGCAAGCTTTAAGCCATGCATCATCTGGCTGTAGGAGATACCGTTCATTCTAGCTGCAGCATTGATACGAGCGATCCATAACTGTCTGAACTGACGCTTTCTCTCTTTTCTACCAGCGTATGAAGAAGCTAATGCTCTCATAACAGACTGCTTAGCTACTCTATACTGCTTGCTTCTAGCTCCTCTGTAGCCCTTTGCAAGCTTTAATACTCTATTATGTTTCTTCTTTGCGTTTAAACCGCCTTTAATTCTTGCCATCTCTTATATCCTCCTAACTAATACTTATAAATATGGTAAAATCTTCTTCATATTCTTAACATTGGTTGCATCAGTCATAGCAGGCTTTCTAAGATTTCTCTTTCTCTTAGTTGTCTTCTTTGTTAAGATATGGCTCTTATAAGCTTTTGCTCTCTTTAATTTACCTGTTCCTGTTACTTTAAAACGTTTTGCAGCTGCTCTGCTTGTTTTCATTTTCGGCATCGCTAATTTCCTCCTAAACTTCATATAATACCTATATTTTAACTGGAAACGGAATGAAACCGCTTATCTTTTCTCAGCTAAAAACATTGTCATACTTCTTCCTTCCACTTTTGGCTCTTTCTCAACAACAGCCACATCACTTAAATTCTCACCGAACTCTGTAAGAATGTGCTTGCTACTCTGCATATGAGCCATCTCACGACCTCTGAATCGAAGTGTGACCTTAACTTTATCTCCCTTGGAAAGGAACTTACGGGCAGCGTTTACTTTCGTGTTCAAGTCATTAGTATCAATATTGGGAGATAAACGAATTTCTTTTACGTCGATTACCTTCTGTTTCTTCTTCGCTTCTTTTTCTTTTCTTGTCTGTTCATATTTGAACTTACCATAATCAACAATCTTACATACAGGCGGCTTGGCTGTAGGTGCAATTTTCACTAAATCGACACCTGCTTCTTCTGCAAGCTTCATGGCGTCGCGTGGTGACATGATTCCCAACTGTTCACCGTCTTCACCGATAACGCGCACCTCTCTGTCTCTAATCTGTTCGTTAATCATTAATTCGCTAATAACTTAACACCTCCATAAGAAATAAGTAAATAAAAAGTGGATAGTCAGACTATCCACATAATTCCATACATCATAAAGTTCTGTTGCCAAAACTCTGGAAATTATTAACGCTTGCCAGTTCAATTACTGCAAGGTGAGAGTGGATACTCTGCTTTGTTGTACAATGTTTGACGTTCTCAAACAAATATACTCTAACACAATACCCACTCTCTGTCAATGCTAATTTTTATTTTTCTGCTTTATTTCTCTTTAAAAGTAGCACAGACTGTCTCCATGCTGCTGTTCGCACTGTTTCCCTTGATTGCAACCTTCTCAGCCTTGCATCTGTAATCTGCATTGTAGATACATTTTACCGCCTCACAGTCGATACTGATTGTAGGGCTTGGATGTGAAATCGCGCTGACAAAAGAGGAACCATCTCTTTTATGAAAGCTTTCGCAACAGGTATTCTCGCAGCATTCGGCATGCTTGCCACCTACCATAATATCACCTTTACAACAGCAATTATCCTGATTATAGGAACAGGCTTGTGCTCCACAAGTAAGTTGTGCCATATAACTACCTCCTTTTCATACAGAGTTAGTATGTGGCATATCTCCAGGTTTATTCCTGTATAGGATCAAAACCATTATTTGGCATTATTTTGCATTTTTGCCGCAGCACTTCTTATATTTTTTGCCGCTTCCACAAGGACAAGGATCGTTTGGATAAATCTTAGTAGGTTTTACAACTGTTGTAGAAGACTTCTGCTCTTTGTAAAGCTCTTTCTTCTTATCTTCGCTGAAAATAGCATTCCACTCTTCCAGGTTGTAAAGCCAGTCAGCCTCTGCTGCTACCATGTTCTTATACAGTAATTCCTTGTCAAATGCAAGGCTTACTTCTGTATCTTCACCCATTTCTTCGATTGGGTTAGCTGCCTTTAAGCTGTCGTTGATACCATCCAGGAATCCTGTCATTGTCATGATATCTACACTATATTTGTCTGCAAGTTCTTTTACAGTTCCCTTAACTTCTTCGTCAGGATTCTTTAAAAGCTGCTGATAGATTTCTTTTTCCTTCTGAAAATATGCAATCCAAAGCTTCTGAAGGCTTGCCTTATCTGCCTGCTCATCATAAGCCATTGCTCTCCACTGGTCTAATAAAGTCTTTTCCTTTGCCATGATATATACATCCTTTCATTACGGCTTCTTATCATTGAGTAGGTAATCTGTTATCCCCACATTTTATGTCTGCCATACGGACTTAGTATATACTAAATGTGTAAGAAAGTCAAAGGAATCCTTACACTCTCTTGCTTTTCCGCTATGCGCACTCTATAATAGAACATAAACAAAGGAGGATATCCCGATATGAAGAAAAATCCAAAACAAATAGTGGCAATCGTCAGTCTTGCCGCCATTGCTGCTTTGCTCATTGCTTTTATTGTATCAGCTTTTACCACAACTGCTGATTCCCGTAATCTGTTCTTTGCCTTATTCTTTTGCATAATTGCCATTCCAATTCTTGCCTGGCTCTTTATTCTGTGCTATGGACGAATGAAAGGCAGACACACCATGGCTGAATTCTTCCCTGACAGCAATATCAATTCTCCTATTGTTCCTGAACACAAGGAATCACAGGGCTTAACAGAAGAAGAGATTACTCAGGCTATGGAGAATTCGCGTAAATAATCTCCAGTAACTTACCCGCTGCCGCTGACAGCGGGTTTTTCTGATTGCGCACAATGCAGAATTGTCTCTTGGGTATCATCTTATTAAAACGAAGTTCAAAAAGCGTCCCTTCTTCTATATATTCTCTTGCAAAGTCTTTTACTACACATCCTACTCCAAGGTTTCGAAGTGCGAATTGCACGATCATCTCACTGGTCGCAAGTTCAAATTCGGGATTCAGAGATACGTGATTATCTGCAAGGAACTGTTCCATATAGGTTCTGCTGGAAGTATTCTTCTCCAGAAAAATCAATGGCAGTCCTTCTAATTGTGAAAAGTCCAGCATTCTGTTCTTATAAGGAATAAAACGTCTCCCTGCCACAAAGACATCTTCTATTTCACGCACTGGAACTTTCTCAACTGTATTCTTCGCCTGAAACGGAGTGCTGACTACACCAAAATCAATTCTTCCTTCTTCCAGATTGGACAATGTCTCCGGGGTTGGTGCATTGGTAACTTTGACCTTAATATTCGGAAAAAGTTCATGAAACTGCTCTAAATAAGGTAATAAAAAAAATTGCAGAGTCATATCGCTCGCACCAATTCGGATCTCTCCCAGTTCAAGATTCTTCATCTCCATCAACTTCTGTTCTCCAAGGACTATCTGTTCATAGCCCTTGGAAACATAGGAATAAAGAAGCTCTCCCTCCGCGGTCAGGCGTACGCCCTTGGAAGTCCTGGTAAACAGCTTCGTTTCCAGGGATTCTTCCAATTGCTTCACGGACTGACTGACTGCTGGCTGGGAAATTGCCAGTTCATTGGCAGCAAACGTTATGCTTCTGCATTTTGCTACTGTATAAAATACTCTATATACTTCTAAACTGTGATTCAGCTGCATTTTATCTAGCGCCCTTATCGTATGGAATACCTTCTGCCTTAGGTGCCTGTGAATTCTTGGATGTAAATGCAAGAATGATCATGGATGCAATAAATGGCATCATACTGTAGATATTCTTGGATAATCCAAGATGGGACAATGCTGTGGAGTCTGCAATATTCGCCAGTGAACGGAACACTGCAAAGAATACAGCTGCAGCTGCAATTCTGTAAGGCTTCCACTGTCCAAAGATCATAACTGCCAGTGCAAGGAAACCTGCACCTGCAACACCTACTTCAAAGTTCCAGGTCGTAACAGAAGGAACAATATAGGCAAATCCGCCAAGACCACCTAATGCACCGGAGATCATAACACCGATGTATCTCCACTGATATACATTGATACCTACTGAATCTGCTGCCTGAGGATGTTCACCACATGAACGAAGACGAAGTCCCCATTTCGTTCTGAACAGGAAAATAGCAGCACATATCAGAATAATAATACCAATGATCAGGAAAATATTGATTGTCAAAGGTCCGATCTTATAAATAAATGCTGAATTATCATAAGTTAATTTAGCAGAGGAAGCACCACTTCCTGCTTCTGTAGAGTTGTTAAATGCCTTGGTGATAACCACTGCAATTGCTGTTGCCATCATATTGAGGGCTGTACCACCAATCGTCTGGTCTGCCTTTAATGTGATGGCAGAGAAGCCTAACAGTAAAGAATACAACATACCTGCCAGTGCACTTACCAATATAGATACTGCAACAAGTGCCGGTGCAGGCATCTTGCCTCCACATAAGGAAAGTACAAATACGCCAGCAAGACCACCGATTGCCATAATACCTTCCAATGCGATATTAATAACACCGCTTCGTTCTGAGAACATACCGCCTAAAGCTACCAGCATCAGGACTACAGCATAAAGTAATGTAAATTTTAATAATAAAAACATAATTACTTCTCCTCCTTTCCTGCATGCTCAGCTTTCTGTTTCTTCTTCTGGATCATATTTGTTACGATACCCTTGAACAGCATAACAAATGCGCAAAGGTAAATAATAACTGCTACAATAAAGTCTGCAATTTCAGGCTGGAAATATTTGGTTGGGAGGTATGCACCACCAACAGAAATATGTGCTACAAAAATTGCCGCAAATACTACGCCGATTGGATTACTCAGTGCAAGAAGTGCTACCGGGATACCGTTAAATCCAATTGCCGGAAGGGCTGTTGCTACCTGTGGATTCCATTCTGAACCACCAGATAAGTAATAAAGTCCTGCGCCGATTCCTGCAAGTGCACCGGATATTGTCATGGACAATACGATATTTCTCTTCTCATTAATACCTGCATACTTGGCTGCATCCTTGTTGAAACCACATGCCTTCAATTCATAACCAAATGTCGTCTTACTCAGAACAATGTACATAATAATTGCAATGATAATTGCGATAAAAATTGCAATGGTTGTTGAATTGGTCTTAAAGATTGTATTCAATCCCATATTAGGGATCAAGGATTCAGGAGATACCGAGCTTAGCTTATAAGTTCTGGTAGTCTTCTGATCGTACATACCCTTTATTGTACTGTACATCAATTCATTTACCAGATACAGACCAATCCAGTTAAACATAATAGAAGTAATAACTTCGTTTACGTTAAAATATGCCTTGAAGAAACCCGGAACTGCTCCCCAGATGGCGCCACACACCATAGCAGCCAGTAAACATACATACCATGGCATATGAAGAATGATAGCAAAATATAAAGCTCCAAATACGCCTACTGTATACTGTCCCGCTGCACCAATGTTGAACAGACCTGTCTTAAATGCAAAAGCAACAGAAAGACCTGTCATAATTAACGGAGCTGCCTGTGTGATCTCACTTCCGACTCCCTTAGGAGCAAGGTAAAATCCGCCTTTTACAATTCGCACAAAACCATCCAGTGCATTCTCTGAGTTAATGCAAAACAAAATAATCAATCCAACTAAAAGTCCAATCACGATACAAACAAGCGAAGCACCGATGGACAGAAGGACATCTTTTTTCTTTTCGTTCATGTTGATAACCATACCTTTCTTTCAATGATGTCTGCTGAATGTATCTTCTAAACTTCTTCAGGAACTGCTTCTTTTTTGGCGCCTGCCATATAAAGTCCTAATTCCTCTACAGTAATCTGTTTCGGATCAAGCTGTCCTACAAGCTCACCCTCATACATAACCAGAATACGGTCTGAAACATCCATTACTTCGTCCAATTCCAGGGAAACAAGCAATACTGCTTTGCCCTTGTCACGTTGTGCTACCAGCTGGCTGTGAATATATTCGATTGCCCCCACATCAAGACCTCTGGTCGGCTGTACCGCTACCAGAAGATCTGGATCTTTATCAATCTCACGCGCGATAATCGCTTTCTGCTGATTACCACCGGACATACTTCTGGTTATGGTAATCGGGCCTTGTCCACTTCTGACATCATACTGTTCAATCAGCTTGTCTGCATAGCGACGTACTTCTTTACTCTTGATAAATCCACCCTTCTGGAAATCAGGCTCAAAATATCTCTGTAATACCATATTCTGCTCCAAAGAATAATCAAGAACAAGACCATGCTTATGTCTGTCTTCAGGGATATGGCTCATGCCCATTTTAGAACGTTCACGGATAGATGCCTTGGTAATATCCTGTCCTTTGAATAGAATCTTACCACCTGTGATTTTCTCAAGCCCTGTAAGCCCCTGCACAAATTCACTCTGTCCATTTCCATCAATACCTGCGATACAGACAATCTCACCACGGCGTACATTAAAGGAAATATCTTTCACGGCATTGTTGGAATGTGCCTTACTCGGTACCGTCATATGCTCTACCTTCAGTACAGTCTCGCCCGGTTTTGCAGGCTTCTTATCTACTGAGAAGTTTACATTTCTACCTACCATCATCTTGGAAAGTTCTTCTTTTGTTGTATCCTTTACATTTACTGTACCTACATATTTACCCTTACGAAGAATCGTACAACGGTCTGCTACTTCCATAATTTCATTCAGCTTATGTGTAATGAACAGAATGGATTTGCCTTCTTTTGCAAGGTTCTTCATAATCTTCATCAGTTCTTCAATCTCCTGCGGAGTCAGAACTGCAGTCGGCTCATCAAAAATAAGGACTTCATTATCACGATATAACATCTTCAGAATTTCCGTTCTCTGCTGCATACCTACTGTAATATCAGAAACAAGAGCATCCGGGTCTACCATAAGTCCATACTTATCGCTCAGTTCCATAACTCTCTGGCGGGCGCCTTTCTTCTCCAGGAATATTCCCTTCGTAGGCTCAACACCAAGGATAATATTATCTAATACAGAAAAACATTCTACCAGCTTAAAATGTTGGTGTACCATACCAATATTCAAATCATTTGCATCATTTGGAGTATTGATATGCACTTCCTTACCATCCTTCTTAATTGTTCCGGAGGTAGGCTGATAAAGTCCGAATAAGATACTCATCAAAGTAGACTTACCGGCTCCGTTCTCTCCTAAAAGAGCGTGAATTTCTCCTCTTTTCAACTGCAAGGTAATATTATCATTAGCCTTGATTCCAGGAAATTCTTTTGTGATGTTCAACATCTCAATAATGTAATCATTCTCCATGGTCCATTTTCCTTTTCCTATTTTGTAACTGTTCAGAAGCCGGATGTGTTTCACAGCTTCTAACCCGTTCACGGTTTACACATTTGTTTATACTTTAGTATAACATCTAACAGCTTAAAAAAAAAGGGGAAGAGAACAAGTTCTCCACCCCTTTTTTAAGTTCAAAATTACTCTACATATGTAACAGTTACATGAGAACCAACTTCTGGCTGATTCTCTGTATCGTTAGATACTGTGATAGAACCATCTTTAATGCCGTTTAATACGGTTTCATATTCATCCTTAGTAAATGTCTTGAATCCCCAAGAAGCATCAGCTGTAGGAAGTCCAAGGTAATCACCCTGTGTCAGACCAAGCTGTTCAGACTTGCCACCGATAGAAGACCAGTTACCTGATGTATAAGCATCAAGTGCTGCTTCTACTGCTGAGCCAAGACCCTTCATAGCGGATGTGATACAAGCATCACCAATCTTAGGGAACTGGTCAACGTCTACACCGATAACCTTGCCATCATACTGTGCTGCTGCATCAACTGCTGATGTATAGATACCGCCGCCACAAGCGAATACAACCTGTGTTCCGTCTGCGTACCAGCCTTCCATACGTGCTGTGATTGCATCATCGCCGTAGAACTGTCCGCCGTAGTAGTACTTAACATCTACATCAACGCCCATCTCTTCAGCTGCTGCGTTGATACCCTGAATATAACCGAAACCATAACGGATAACTGCTGGAACTGCAATACCGCCAAGGAATCCAAGGCTTGTATAGCCATCTTTAACTGCTGCATAACCAGCTAAGTAGCCAGCCTGCTCTTCCTGGAAGGAGCAGATATATACGTTGCTGCCAAGTGCAACATTCTCACCTGCAAGGTTTACGATATCGCCTTCTGTAACGTCAACTGCGATAAATGTAACATCAGGATACAGATCCTGCTCTTCAGCGATTGCAGGTCCAAATAAGTAACCAGGCATAACAACAACTGTTGCGCCTTCTGCAACTGCTAAATCTACAGCATTGATTCTCTCTTCATCTGTATCTTCTGCTGGTTTATAATACTGTGTTTCAATTCCGTTAGCCTCACCATAAGCTACACATGTCTCCCATGTGATCTGGTTGAAGGACTCATCTGTGATATCTCCGGAGTCAGTGATCATAGCAATCTTCTTATCGGAGTTATCTGTTGTTGCAGCCTCTGTAGCTGCTGCTTCTGTTGTTGCAGCCTCTGTAGCTGCTGCTTCTGTTGCTGCTGCCTCTGTTGTAGTAGTTTCTGCAGCAGAAGGTGTTTCTGTTTCTGCTGAGCTGCCGCATCCAACCAAAGATGCTACCATAGCAGAAGCGAGAACAAGTGACAATGCTTTCTTCTTCATAAAAAATTTTCCTCCTTTGAACTCGACACATATTACAAAAACATGGTCTAATTACATTGATATGGTATCATAGTACAAACCAAAACACAAGAAATTATACAAAATATATTTTTTGTATAATTTTACATGTATTATTGCATAAAAGAACCAATAGCGTTACTAACCGCCATTGGTCCTCCGTAAACAAAAGTTATGTTACTACTTTTCGTTTTATATTGCAAGTCGAAATTTTATCTCTTTAATGGACTTTTTCTATAAATAATATCATCACGGGAAGGTCCGTTACTTACCATTGTGATAGGATAGCCTATCTGCTGCTCGATAAACTCGATATACTTACGGCAGTTCTCAGGAAGCTCTTCATAGGTTCTGATGCCGCGGATATCACATTTCCAGCCTGGCAGAGTTGTCAGTACCGGCTTAGCTTTCTCCAGCTTGCAGGTAACAGGGAACTGTGTTGTAACTTCGCCATCAATCTCATAACCTGTACATACAGGAATCTCATCAAGATAACCAAGTACATCCAATACTGTAAAGCATACATCTGTAGTACCCTGCAGACGGCAGCCATACTTGGAGGCAACGCAGTCAAACCAGCCCATTCTTCTTGGACGTCCTGTTGTAGCTCCGAACTCACCGCCGTCACCACCACGTCTTCTCAGCTCATCTGCTTCATCGCCAAAGATTTCAGATACGAAAGCACCTGCTCCTACTGCGGAAGAATATGCTTTACATACTGTGTAAATCTCCTTGATCTCATAAGGAGGAATGCCTGCTCCGATAGCACCGTATGCAGCCAGCGTGGAAGATGATGTTACCATTGGATAAATACCATGATCAGGATCCTTTAATGTACCCAGCTGACCCTCTAACAGGATATTCTTACCAGCCTTGATTGCTTCGTCCAGATATGCAGATACATCACATACGAAAGGAGCGATCATCTCTCTGTACTCATGTAATGTTTCTAACAATTCATCCGGATTAATTACAGGTTTATGATATAAATGCTCCAGAATTACGTTCTTCTGCTCGCAGACTCTTACTACTTTCTCTTTCAGAAGATCTTCATCAAAAAGTTCACTTACCTGGAAGCCGATCTTAGCATATTTATCTGAATAAAAAGGTGCAATACCTGACTTGGTGGAACCAAAGGATTTGCCACCCAGACGTTCTTCTTCGTACTGGTCGAACAGAATGTGATATGGCATTACCATCTGTGCTCTGTCAGATACGAGAATCTTAGGCATTGGAACGTTTCTGTCTGTGATGGATTTTACTTCCTTCATCAATACAGGAATATTCAATGCTACACCATTACCGATGATGCTTGTTGTATGATTATAGAAAACACCGGATGGTAATGTATGCAATGCGAACTTTCCATAATTGTTTACGATTGTGTGTCCTGCATTTGCTCCACCCTGAAAACGGATGATAATGTCTGCTTCCTTAGCAAGCATATCAGTAATTTTACCCTTGCCTTCGTCACCCCAGTTAGCGCCTACAACTGCTCTTACCATATTACATTCCTCCGGTTTATTTTACATATTTATACATAATGCGGGGATATACCCGCTCTTACTTTATTATCATATTCCTTTTTAGTTCATAAGTAAAATCAATATTTGTTATGGATGATATAAGCTGTTCTTATGCTAATATTGTTCCAAAAATTCTTTCATAGTAAGTATTTGGGGAGTTTCTACATCCAGAACCAAAAAATCCTTATCTCCTGTCAGAAATACATCTATATTTTCCATAATCGCAGTTGCAAGTATCGGAGAATCTTTTACATCCCGCATTTCCGGGAACTCATTCAAATCCAGTTCTTTCGGAGTATAGACTAGCTCAAATGGCAGCTCCATAAAAAATCTGTCAAGGAATTTCCTTTTTGCCGAAAATTTGCGTTCCGTTACAAGTCGTAATTCCTCAATCACATAATCACACACTACAATCTGATAGCTTTCTGTTAATTTTCTTGCCAGTTCTCTAGTCTGTACAGAAGGGAAAAAAATCAGCGAAATAAAGATATTGGTATCAAGCATTACCCTCAAATCAACGCCCCCTTACTTCTTTTCGTATTTCTTTCATATACTCCTGCATATCCTCTTCGGTTTCAAATCCTGCTTTCTGTGCCTCACCTGCAAACGCTTCTTCTGCATGTTTAAATGCAAGCATTGCAGAATTTTCAAAATAAAATCTTCCATTTTCTTCTAAAATGACAATTTTATCGCCAGCTCTCAATTTTAACTTGTTTCTTACAGATATCGGAATAGTAATTTGTCCCTTACTGGAAATTTTTGCTACTTCCATAATCATCATCCCTTCATTATTTGCTTTGTTTTCTTTACTTTCTTTACATTTTTATTATATGCAATCACGAAAAAAATATCAATTCATTTTGCTTAATGAGTTCTGTATCAGTTTTGTAATTTAACTGTACATTGCAATTCACAATTTTTTCTCCATAATAATGTACTCTTTTTCTGCTACTACTTTAAACTGATTCTTTGTCCAAAAAGCAAAACTCTGAGGGTTTCCCTTATCAACGCCAAGTCTCACTTTTAAATACCCACAAAGTTTTAACTGCTCAGTTACTTCTCCTATGATATGTGAACCAATCCCTTTATTCTGATACTTTATATCTATCATAAATAACCCGATATATGCTGTTTCTTCCTCCGGAAATTTCAAAATAAGGTCCATAACAGCTACCAATGTTTCTTTTTCAAAGAAACCCAGATATAACTTATCTTCCTCACCTTTTCCCGGTGGCAATGCCTCCATATCCTTCAATATACTTTCTCTTGTAACAACAGGTGGATGATATTGATAAAAAATAGCATTAGGATAACTCACATCATAGATAATATCCACATCCTGCTTATCTAATCTCCGTACCTTGTATTTAGTAGATAGTTTTAAAATCTCCATACATCTCATCTCCTTTTCATTGCTGATTGCATAGTTCAAGCTTTCAGTACCTGCAACCTGTATTCTACCAATATCCCAACAGCGCTTACTTCAGTAAGCCGCTGCCCCTGCCCCTTCCTGACTTACTTTAGGCAGCCGCCGGACGTGGCAAATACACCAAACTGCCACGTCCGGCGGCGCTATTTACATTTGTGTGTCTGATGTATCAACAGTATAATTATACATTTCACGAATTGCGTATGCAATTAGAAAATCAAGTAGTCCAAATTCAAATACAAACCAATGAGGCTTTTCAGATAATCTGGGAAGCCTTTTTAAGAGGTTGTGATTTTAAGGTAATGAGTACAAGCATTAACCAATGTCTATGAGGCTGTTTTTCAAACACCAAGATATAGAAAATATAAAATATTTTTGAAAGGAAACTATTATGGAAAACAAATCACAAATCACAGACATTAGTTTGGATGTAGTATTTTTTATCAACATGTGTTAGACTACTGTTATACAATCGGTAGGTGAAGGGAGGAGCTGTTTATGTGGTTTTGGTGGTTTATGTTAATATGTGATCTGATAATTCCTATTGCTATGGTCATTGGTGGAAGAATGATGTGGAAACATTGTCCAAAAAATATAAATAGTATGTCAGGCTACAGAACAACTCGCTCAATGAAAAATATGGATACATGGAAATTTGCGAATGACTACTGCGGAAGAATTTGGTGGAAAATAGGATGGGTAATGATTATACCATCTGCTTTGATACATATTCCATTATATCATAGTGATAAGAATACGATTGGATTTGCAGTGTTGATTCTTGTGACAATTCAATGCTTTATTATGATTATATCAATTTATCCGACAGAGAAAGCTTTAAAAAAACATTTTAATGATGATGGAACACGTAGATAACTACAATTTGACGAGGAGATGATTTACATGAAAAAGAGTATATTATGGATTATCGGTTTGATAATGCTGATTATAGCTATTGTATTTATAATGTATGCATTGAACCATCCAGAAATGAGTTTTCCATGGAACAATACTATTACGTGGTTGCTGTATGGTGTATATTTTCTTGTGACAGTAGTGTTGCTTATTGCACCTAAAATGAAGAAGTGAGAAATTCCAGTTGATATTTCACATATTTTAGGAAATTTAATAACTGTTATATTTAATTATCAAATTCTCCCTTGTGTTACATTCTCCCATTAGCTTTCATGAACCTTAATATGGGAAAAATTAAGGGAAAGAAAATTTCATAACACAGTATAACATATAACAATAACAACATGGTGAACTGATTGAAATGTTTTCGATATTTAACTCTATAACTGATTATTAAAAAAATGGAGATAAGATACGATGAGAACAATATTTGCAGAATACAATCCACACAGAAACAGCATTGATGTTTATACCAATGCCGGTTATATGCTCCGCATTGACTGTTGGGAAGCTGAGAAGAACTTAAAAACCACTCCTGGATCAGACTGCGCATTAAATACACTTGCTATTGATGAGCCACTTGAATATGCACGATTATATCTTGATGGTAATATGCAAATGTGGGTAGATGCAGAAGATTCTTTGGAATTGTAAACCACAAGTAGCCTGTATGCTTTATTTTACATACAGGCTACTTAATCAAAATCACCATAATTGATCAAGCAAGTTTTTTTAATATACCTCGGAGTCATTTTCGTTCGATCTTTCATCGCTAATAAAATTTCTCTGAAGTGATAGCAGATAACAGATTGGCAGGTTTTTCTAAAAAATAATCTGCTTTTATGTGCTTATTATGACTGCCCCATACTGCTAAAGCAAAATCAATTCCCGCATTTTCCGCACATTTACTGTCATATTTGCTATCTCCGATATAAAGTACTTTCCTATGGTCTGTTTTTGATAATTCCACATATTTCAAAATCGGTGCGGCATTGGGTTTATGTTCCTGTGTATCGTCTGCACATATGATTGTTTTGAAATAA
>MNTL01000007.1 GCA_001916965.1 Roseburia sp. CAG:10041_57 | reverse complement strand
TAAGGGCAAAAACAAGGGAAAAGGATACATATAGAGTGGCAAGGCATACCGCCAAGTCGCATAAAATAAGGAAAGTTGAGATTTTAGTTATACAAATTCATATTTGATTAAAGGCACGGAAAATGCCCTCCTATAATTGAATTAACCAGTGGAGGATGGCAATTGGACTTCAGGCAGTGGACGGACTCAAACCATCGAAATAATTCTTTCTGAAACGGCGTTCTCTTTTTCTCCAAACGAATATATCTCTTTCCATGACAAGGCAGAGGTTCTGGAAGAAATCCTAAAAGAATATCCGCAGATCGAAATTGTACAGATTCAGTTCAACTATGTGGATTATGAAGACCCTGCCGTAGAAAGCAGAAAATGCTATGAAGTCTGTCCACAGCACTTGCAGATCAGAGAGCTGTTACAGGACGTTGCCAAGGAATTTGAGAAGTAATTTCTTACGACTTTTTGTAATTCGTGCCCCATTCCTGCATTGCAGTAAGGATGGGACGCATGGACTCACCCACATCACTAAGTGCATATTTTACACGGGGCGGCACTTCCGGATAGACAGTTCTGGTAATGATGCCATCCTCTTCCATAGATCTGAGACTGTCAGTCAGTACCTTCTGGCTGATACCGTCCAGATCTTTTTTTAATTCATTAAATCTCCACGGTCTTTGAAGCAGATTACGCATAATGAGCAGTTTCCATTTACTCCCGATGAGCTGAACAGTAGTCGCTATGGGACATTCTGGTAATTCATCCTTAGTCAGCATAGGTTTTCCTCCTTTATAGTTTCCAATATGATGTAAGTATCAAATATAGTGTAACATACAAAAAAGTATCCCTTATGATACGTTGGAGGAGTACTGGGCGTATTGGAGCAGATATATCTGGATCAATCGGTATAGCAATCCACCTGCACCAACCTATAATAGATTGCTGGAACTTGTAAAAGACAAGGATTATTTCGTCCTGACTACGAATGTGGATCACTGTTTCCAGAAGGCAGGCTTTGATAAAAAGAGAATATTCTATACGCAGAGCTATCAGATAGATACCACTGGTGAATTGACGATAGCAGAGGGGATTGCTCCTAAACGGGCGATTCCATCTGAACTGGTTCCGCATTGCCCTCATTGTGGCAAGCCGCTTACGATGAATCTGCGGGCAGATGATACCTTTGTAGAGGATGAAGGATGGCATCAGGCAGCAGAGCGGTATTATCTTTTCAGGCAGAGACATGAGAAGCTTAGTATCGTCTACCTGGAGTTAGGGGTAGGATATAATACCCCTGGTAATACCCCTGGTATCATCAAGTATCCATTCTGGCAAATGACAGCAGCCAATCCCAAGGCAACATATATCTGCCTGAACTATGGACAGGCGGCAGCGCCCGCAGAAATACAGAGACAGTCGATATGTATAGATGGGAATATTGGAGAAATTCTGCAATAATTGTAGTAAGTATTTGACAAGGTAAAATATTTATGTAAAATTATTACTAATAACTATGTGTTTTGCGAAATGGATGTGTATAGGAGATTGCTTCCAGACACAAAGAGCGCGGGCAGGAATGAGGGATTAGTATGGCTACGATAAAGGAAATTGCCAAAATAGTTGGTGTATCGAGTGCAGCGGTTTCCAGAGTATTGAACTATGATGAGGGAATATCTGTCAGTGATGAGACGAGAGAGGCTATTTTTGCGACAGCAGAGAAGATCGGATATAAGAAGAGAGTGATCTATCCGAAGATAGAGAATGTAGCGTTATTATATTTTACGGATAACGAGGATGAACTGGAGGATGTTTTTTATCACGGAGTCCGGGAAGAAATCGTAAAACAGGCGAAGAAAATGAACATCCAGCTAAGTATATATGATAGAAAGGATGGAATGGATGCCATTCCAAAAGATCTGACTGCTTTTATCGCAGTGGGCTGGCTTACCAGAAAAGAAATCAATAAGCTGTACAAAATATGTAAAAAAGGCGTATTTATCGGTACTTCGCCGGATGAAAAGCTCTTTGATGCCGTGAAACCAAACATGGATTCCTTTGTAACGCAAATGGTTGATTATTTTGTAGAGAAAGGACACAAGAAGATTGGGTTTATCGGGGGCAGTGACCGTAACATTGATACAGGTATGCCTTCTATGGATGTCAGGGAATGGTCTTTCAGGCAGAGTACGGCATATTATAAATGTCTGAATGAGGAATATATATTAATTTCGGATAAATTTACAGTGGATGATGGATACAGGATGGGAAAGGAGTTGCTGAAAAAGGAATCTTTACCCACGGCACTTTGCATAGCAAGTGATACACTGGCAGTCGGGGTATTGCAGGCGTTAAACGAAGGTGGTATTCAAGTACCGGAACAGATAGCATTATTTAGTATCAATGATGTGAATATAGCGAAATATCTGTCACCGCCACTTACAACGATCCATATCGATATCCCCTGTATTTGTGAGACTGCGCTGGATTTGTTAAGGACTCGCGTTTTATCTGGAGGCAGGGTGACGAAGCTGGTTTTTGTAAATGGGATACCTGTTTTTCGTAAAAGTTGTTAGTAAAAGTAGAGATGTCATTATGGCATCTCTTTTTTGTTCCAATTGGATATTATATACAAAATGAGATAACCATATTTGGCAATATAGTGAAAATTGACATGATATGTCTTGACATTACCCTTTATTGGTGGTACATTTTGAACAAGTAAATAATTTACTAAAATATAAGTAAATAATTAATTCAAATTTTATCATGCGAAGGGAGAGATTTTATGAAAAAGGAATTATTGGGAGTAGTTATGGCAGTAGGAATGATAGCAGCACTGACAGGCTGTGGAAAATCCGCTGCGGTAAAGGCAACCGCAGATGCAAATGGAAACTATCTGGTGAATGGCAGCTTTGAGGAAGCAGATTTCACAGGATGGACAGTGACCAATATCGACAATGTGACGGAAGAACTGAATATATATGACCGTGATACAGATTGCTTCGATGGTGTACAATCTCTGCATTTTTATTCGGGAAGCAACAATGTAGACTTCTATGCAGAACAGAAGGTAAGTGGACTGGAGGAAGGTTCCTATAAGCTGACCGCACACATTCAGGGAGAGGCAGCCGGGGATGATAATGCAACAGTATATTTCTATGCAATTGTTGATGGAGAAGAGTTGAGAACAGAAGGGGAACTGAACGGATATGTCAACTGGTATACAGCAGAACTTTCTGGACTTACTCCAACAGACGGAGAGATTACAGTAGGGGTTCGTGTTTCAACAGCACCAGGTGGCTGGGGAACGATTGATGATATTTCACTGGTGAAGGAGTAAGCATGGAATTTATTAAGGGCATGGATATTTCCATGGTGAAGGAATTAGAGTATTATGGAGCCTCCTATCGTTTAAATGGCAAGGAAGAAGACTTGTTCCATTTGCTGCATGAGTGTGGAACCAATATGGTGAGAATCAGGATATGGCCTGATCCATATGATGAAAAGGGCAATTCTTATGGAGGCGGGGGAAATGACTTGCAGACCACCATCGAAATTGCAAGAAGAACAGTGGAATGTGGCATGGACTTTATGCTGGATTTTCATTATAGTGATTTCTGGGCAGATCCAGCCAAGCAGGTAAAACCCAAGGCCTGGAAAGAGTTAAGTGGACAAGCTCTGGAAACAGCAGTGTATCTGCATACGTTAGATACTCTCAAGACATTAAAAAATCAGAAGCTTGTACCAGCAATGGTTCAGGTAGGAAACGAGATTACAAAGGGACTGCTCTGGCCTGATGGTTATGTAGATCGGACACAAAGTATGGCACAGCTTCTTAAAGCCGGCATTAAAGGCGTGCGCGAGGAATGCCCGGATGCTAAAATAGTATTGCATCTGGATTTTGGAACAGACAATCAGATGTATCGAAAGTGGTTTGATCAGATTGAACCTTATGAGCTTGATTATGATATCATTGGAATGTCCTATTATCCACACTGGAATGGCGGTTTAGAGCTTCTTCTGGATAATATGAATGATATCAGCAGCAGATATGATAAGGATGTGCTGGTTGCTGAGACCTCAATAGGATATACGACAGAGACATTTGGCTGTAGAGGAATTGTATATTCTAAGGAACATGAGAAAATAACAGGATATCCTGCAACGCAGGAAGGCCAGGAAGCCTTTTTGAGAGATTTATTTGCAACCGTGAGAAAAGTAAAAGATGCAAGAGGAATTGGTGTCTTTTATTGGGAGCCTGCGTGGCTGCCGATTCCAGACTGTACATGGGCGAGTAAAAGTGGAAGTATGTATATGAAGGATAAAGTAGTGGCTGGAAATGCTATGGCAAATATGGCTTTGTTTGATGAAAAAGGAAATGCAAACAGCGCATTGTTAAATATGAAAACGATGTAGGTGAGGGAAAATCTATGAAAAATAAGATAATCATAACAATACTCTGCACATTGATGGCAGTAGGTACGTTGACAGGCTGTGGCGCTGGTAAAACAGATTCCAGGATTGTCATTTGGACAAATATGAGTGTAGAAGTAGATACACTTCAAAAATATGCAGATGAATGGGGAGAAAAGAACGGTTATGAGGTAGAAGTACTTCATCAGTCTCCATCCGTTCAGCAGTTTGCACAGGCAGTAAAGAGTGCTTCGGGACCGGATGCAGTGGTAGGTATTCCAAATGACCAGCTTGCAGATTATGTAAATGCAGGCCTTGCCGCAGAAGTTCCACAGGAATTGTATACAGACAGTGATTTCTCAGATGCAGCGATACAGGCATGCTATGTAGATGGGAAAAGATATGCAGCGCCGCTTTCCGTGGAAACGACAGCATTGTTCTATAATACAGAGCTTGTATCAAAGGTTTCTTCAACCTGGGAAGAACTGGTAGAGCAGGCAGCGCAGAATGGTGGTGTGCAATTTGATGCAACCAGTATCTATTATGATCTTGGATTTGTGAGGGCATGCGGAGGATATATTTTCCAGTATAAAGACGGCGCATATGATACTTCAGATATTGGACTTGCCAATGCAGGAGCTGTAGAAGCATATGAATTTATTAATGCTTTGTGCAATAAATATAATCTTATTACTGCTGATGTGACAGCGGATATTGCAAGAAGTAACTTCCAGAATGGAAAATGTGCATATTACATTGGTGGTCCCTGGGATATTGATGGTTTTACATCTGCACAGACACCGTTTGCAATTTCAGAAATGCCGACTTTTCATGGTCAGCCTTTTGTTACCCCTGTAGGAACACAGGTAAGCTTTGTAAGTAACAACAGTGACAAGCAGGAACAGGTGTGGAATTTTATACAGTATCTGATTGAAAATGGAGCACTGGATCTGTATGAAGCAGGTGACAGAATTCCTGCCAGGCTTGCAGATCAGGAGTTAGCTGAGATACAGAACAATGAGTATGCACAGGCTTTTATTGCACAGATCAATAACGGAGAGCCGATGCCGACTGTTTCTGAGATGGGGCAGCTCTGGAGTATTCATACTAATAATATCAGATCTATGTGGTCAGGAGAACAGACTGCACAACAGGCAGCAGACAACATGGTCAGTCAGCTTAAAGAAGCAATTGAATTAATGAATTCAGGAAAGTAGTGATGGTATGAGAAAGAAAAAGAATGCTCTGGGCTACACATATCTGGCACCTGCATTGATTTCCATTTTACTGGTGACATGTCTGCCGATTATCTATACGGTAATTTTGTCTTTTACCAATTATAATATGTATCATTTGAATGATTATAGTTATGTAGGATGGGAGAATTACCGGACAGTCTTTTCTGGAAGTATCAAGAGTGTGTTCTTCCCGGTTCTTGGCTGGACGGTGTGCTTCGCAGTGCTCAGCACGGCAGGGGCATATGCTATGGGACTGGTACTTGCCATTTTATTGAATAATCCGCATATGAAAGAGTCTAAAATATACCGGGCAGTATTAATTGTACCCTGGGCGTTGCCGTCCACGATTGCGATTCTTGCATGGCAGGGGTTGTTAAATGAACAGTATGGTGGCATCAATAATCTGTTGCATATGCTTGGAGCTGCATGGAATGTACCGTGGCTTACCAATCCATTTTGGGCAAGAGTTGGGTTGATAATTGTAAATGTCTGGCTTGGTTTTCCATATATGATGAACGTGTGTCTTGGTGGTCTGCAGGCTATTTCAACAGAATACTATGAGGCTGCCAAGATGGATGGTGCATCGAAGTTTCAATGCTTCAAGAGTATCACACTGCCAATGGTAACAAAATTGTCAATCCCTCTGGTCATTTCCTCTTTTGCGGCTAACTTCAATAACTTTGGAAATATATATATGATAACACAGGGAGGTCCGGCAAGAGTAGATAATCAGTTCGCAGGCTATACAGATATTCTGGCAAGTACGACCTATAAAATGACAACCTGGTCGAACCGCTATGAGTTATCAGCGACTTTTAGTGTATTGATCTTTATTATTGTCGGGACATTTACACTGGTCAATATGCATTTGTCCGGCTCATTCAAGGAGGTTGATTAAATGAAAAATACAGAGAAAATAACAGCCTCAGAAATGAGAACTCTGTGGGGGAGCAGAGTAGTAATCTGGATTACCATGATTCTGGTGCTGTTCCCGGTAGTGTGGATCGTAATGTCCTCTTTTTCAGCAGGTGACAGCTTCTTTCTGTCCTCTCTGTTTCCTGATAAATTCAGCGTAGAGCATTATGTGACCTTGTTTCAGGAAACTGATTTTACAATATGGGTGTTTAATTCGTTAAAATTCTGTTTTATTGTAGCGGTTATTCAACTGATTCTGACTTCTCTGGCAGCGTATGCTTTTGCCAGACTTAGATTCGTTGGGAGGAAGTATGGATTGATGTCTCTGCTGGTATTACAGGTTTTTCCAAACAGTATGGCGGTAGCCGGATATTATATCCTGATCTATAAATTTGGACTGGTGGACAGCAGTATAGCACTTATTTTTGTTCTGGCTGGAGGCAGTGCTTATAATATATGGCTGTTAAAATCTTACATAGATGGACTTCCCGTGGAATTGGATGAGGCAGCGATGGTAGATGGAGCAAATGAATTTCAGGTATTTTATAAGATCATCATACCCCTTGCAATGCCACAATTAGCCGTTATTTTCCTGTTTTCCTTTATCGCAACCTACAGTGAATATGTAATTACCTCGATATTTTTGCAGACACCGGGCAAAATGACACTTGCCCTGGGCTTACAGTCATTTATCAGTGATCAGTTTGCAGCGCATTGGACGTTATTTTCAGCAGCAGCTGTTATATCTTCACTGCCGATCATGATTGTATTTATGTGCTTACAGCGGTTCATTCAGAATGGATTGGTTGCTGGAGGTGTCAAAGGGTAAGTTATATGCTTCAACATACAAGATACATTTGAAAATTCTCTCTCCGACTGCTATGATATTTATAAGAAAAACGTAAAAGGAGGATTCAAAATGCAGTATTTTGAAGAACGTGATGGCAAGCTGATCTTTCGTTACAATGGAGAGACTGTGCAGGTCGAAGCATGGGGACAGGACAGTCTGCGTGTCCGCAGCAGAGTGCTTGGTGAGATCAGTGAGGAGTGTAGCGCTCTGACAGAAGAAGTGGCAGTTCATGATGCTGTGATTTCCATTCAGGGAGAGGACAGCGCCGAGATCACAAACGGCAGGATCAAGGCAGTATTGTATAGACAGGGCTGGGGCAATGCGCTTCAGATTACCTTTTATAATGAAAAAGGCGAAGTACTCTTGCAGGAGATTCCAAACGGTGGTGCATTGTGCCTGAAAGCGAGATATTTCAGATCATTGGCAGGTGGCAGCTTCTACCTGAAGGCTTCTTTCCAGTCCAATGACAAGGAGAAGCTGTATGGAATGGGGCAGTACCAGCAGGAGCGAATGAATCTAAAGGGCTGTAATCTGGAACTGGCACACCGTAATTCGCAAGCGAGCGTTCCTTTTTATGTGTCCAGTCTGGGCTATGGATTCCTGTGGAACAATCCGTCAGTAGGCGAAGTGCATTTCGGTACCAATACAACAGAATGGGAAGCCTGGTCTACTGACCAGTTGGATTACTGGATCACAGCAGGGGAGCGACCGGGTGATATCGAGAAGAATTATACAGAAGTTACCGGCAAGTCACCTATGATGCCTGAATATGGTCTTGGCTTCTGGCAGTGTAAGCTTCGTTATTATAATGAGCAGCAGGTGCTTGATATCGCAAGTGAGTATAAGAAGAGAAACATCCCGGTCGATGTGATCGTCATTGACTATTATCACTGGCCAAGGTGTGGCGATTACCGCTTTGATGAAGAATATTTCCCACATCCCGGCGAAATGGTAGCGAAGCTTCATGAAATGGGAATAGAGACAATGGTGTCTATCTGGCCGCAGATTGACTGGCGCAGTGAGAATTATGAGGAGATGAAGCAGCAGGGACTTCTGGTGAAGAGCAATTCAGGCATTGATGTGCAGATGGTATTCCATGGCAATAATGTCTTTATGGATGCGACCAATCCAAGGACGAGAGAGTATGTCTGGGATAAATGCAAGAAGAATTATGCTGACCTTGGAATCAACACCTTCTGGCTGGATGAAGCAGAGCCGGAGTTTGGCACTTATGAGTATCAGACGTATCGCTATTATGCAGGTCCTGTAGAAAAAGTGGGAAATATCTATCCAAGGGAGTATGCGAGACTTTTCTATGAAGGACAGCAGTCCAATGGGCAAAAGGACATCGTGAACCTGATTCGTTGTGCCTGGGCAGGAAGCCAGAAATACGGAGCACTTGTATGGTCAGGAGATATTATGTCAACCTATGAGGACTTCCGTAAGCAGATCTGTGCAGGAATCCATATGGGATTGTCCGGTATTCCCTGGTGGACGACAGATATCGGTGGATTCCACGGCGGCTGGGTAGATAAGCCGGAGTTTAAGGAATTGCTGATTAGATGGTTTCAGTTCGGAACGTTCTGTCCTGTTATGAGAATCCATGGCTGTAGACAGCCGGCGCAGCAGATCATCAACAAGGCTGGAGAGGTCAGGGAATGGACTGGTGCAGACAATGAAATCTGGAGCTATGGTGAAGAGAATTATGAGATTATGAAGAAGTTCATTCTCATCAGGGAGAAGATGCGTGGCTACACTAGGGAGCTTATGAAAGAAGCCCATGAGAATGGCAGCCCGGTTATTCGTGCTCTTTTCTATGAATTTCCACAGGACAAGGCATGTTGGGATATTACAGATGAATACCTGTATGGAGCCGACATTCTGGTAGCCCCTGTGTGCCATGAAGGAGCAAAAGGCAGAGAAGTCTATCTGCCGGAGGGCGCCGAGTGGATCAGTGCCAGAGACGGCAAGTCCTATGCCGGAGGTCAGAAGCTGTACTGTGATGCGCCTATTGATACACTGCCTGTATTCTTGAGAGATGGCAGACAGGGATATCTTGTTGGTGAGATTTAACAAATATCCGGTTAGACAGTTGACAAAATGGTTAGAATAAACTAACATAACAAGTGTTATGATGAAAATCAACTTGCAGCTGTTATTGCATAAGGCGGAACAGAGAATTACATAAAGAGTTTAAAGAAGCTTCATAGCAAACGGCTATGGAGCTTTTTTGATAACGTAACAAATGGGGGTATCAGAATGAAAGAAAAAGTAAATGTAACAGGTGTGCCGGAGACTATGATTCAGACTTTGTATGCAAGGGCAAAGGAATCAGGGAAAAAGGATGCAAAAATCAAGGATGATATGGCAATGGAGATTGTATCAAAGCTGGATTATGATTTCTCCAAAGCCGATCAGGATAAGACAATGGCATATGGCGTTATTGCCAGAACGATTGTACTGGATCATATGGTAGAGCAGTATTTGCAGGAAAATCTCAATACAATCGTGGTAAATATTGCATGTGGAATGGACACAAGATGTTACCGGATGCAGGGAAAGTATTTGCGTTGGTACAATATTGACCTGCCGGAGACAATGCAGATAAGAAGCCAGTTCCTGAAGGAAAATGGTCCAATTTTTCAGATTGCAAAATCAGCAATGGACGCATCTTATACAGATGAAATGACATACAACGGGGAGAATGTTTTAGTTGTGATCGAAGGGCTATCCATGTATTTAAGTGAACCGGACATCAGACAGATATTCAGTATTATTGAGTCAGCTTTTCAGAATGCTACAGTGCTGATAGAAACGATGTCGCCTTTTGTAGTGAGTCATATAAAAGAAAAATCAATAGAGGGAAGCAATGCCAAATTCACATGGGGAGTCAGAAATGGAAGAGAACTTTCAAAGCTTCTTCCGGCTTTTACCTATATAACAGAGGTTAGTCTGGTAGAAGGCATGAAAAAAATGATGCCGATCTATCATCTGCTTGGCAGAATCCCAGCGGTCAGAAATATTTCAAACAAAATTATCGTTATGAAGAGATAGCATTTAAAGCCTTGGTAAATAAGGCGTTACGTCATAAGTTTTTATAAAGTTTACGAATTTCGTCAGTTGATCCGGCACGAAGATACCCTTTTTCCATATGATTCCAAATTTGCTGGTAATCTCCGGAGTAACGGGAATTTCCACGAAATCTCTGGGATTGGCAGCAATAGAAGAATACAGAAAAGCGCCACATTTACTTCCACGGACGTAGTTAAGAACTGTGGTCAACTGACTGCAATACATATGAACATTGGGGGTAATTCCCGCAGAACGAAGGCGGGTGATTACCGTCTGTGTCTGAACAGAGTCTGTATTAAATAAGATAATAGGCTCATCTTTTAACATTTCCATTGTAATTTCTTTTTCACCGGCATAACGGTGGGTCTTGGAGACACAGTAGACATATCGGTCTTCCATCATCACATAACTGTTGTATTTATCCAGATTGTAAAAGTCCATATTTGCCATTGCCACGTCCAACTGTTCATTGTCTACCAGAGTACGGGCGCGGATAGAACCGTATTCCAGAAGCTGGATTGGGATATTGTACTGTTCCTGGAACTGATCTGTAACTCTTGGAAAAAACACGGTACTGATCATAGGAGGAATACCAATACGCAATGGACGACGGTTTTCCTCACTGTTTGAAAAATCGTTGTATAGCTCCTGCGTCTGTTTCAGGATATATTCTGCTTTCTGGTAGAAGGATTCCCCATCTTTGGTGAGGGAAATCCTGTTTTTTCCATGATTAAAAAGCTTTAAGTGAAATTCCTTTTCCAAATCACGGATGGATGTGGATATGGTTGGCTGTGAGACAAAGAGCGCATCAGCAGCCCTTGTAATGCTACGGTAGCGGCATACCATACAAAAGTATTCCAATTGTGTCAGTGTCATAGAAAAGCCTCCAATATTTAGCAAGTTATTCTGTAATTATAGTATAGGTAAAACCTATGCTGACGTCAAGTATATGAAATGTACATTATGCTGGAAATGAGATATGCTGTAGTCACAAAGAAATAACAGAGAAGGAGGTTTTTTATGAGTCCCGCAGTCATTACATTAATTTTTCTGGCATTTGCCATAGTCATGTTTGTCACAGAGAAGATTCCACTTGGTCTGACAGCCATGATGGTCTGTATTGGTCTTGTGATTACCGGCGTGTTGAGTGTAAGTGACGCATTTAATGGTTTTATCAACAGCAACGTGATTTTGTTTGTAGCCATGTTCATTGTAGGAGGAGCCCTGTTCGAGACAGGGATGGCTAATGAGATAGGAAGTCTGGTAACGAAATTTGCCAAGACGGAGCGTGGACTGATTGTAGCCATTATGGTGATCGTGGGAGCTATGAGTGGATTCCTGTCCAATACCGGTACAGCAGCAGTCCTGATTCCAGTAGTAATAGGAATTGCAGCAAAATCAGGATATAAGAGATCAAGACTTTTAATGCCTTTGGTATTTGCAGCGGCAATGGGAGGTAATCTGTCCCTGATTGGTGCACCGGGCAATATGATTGCACAATCTGCCCTGGAGCCATTGGGATTGAAATTCGGTTTCTTTGAGTATGCGATTGTAGGTTTACCGATTCTGCTTGTTGGCATTTTGTTCTATGCTACGATTGGTTTTAAGATTCTGCCGGATCATGATACAGTGGATACAGGAGATTCCATTTTTGACGAATCACAGGATTTCAGTGGAGTTCCCAAGTGGAAGAAGGTATTGTCTCTGGTAATCCTGATTGTTACTCTGGTCGGCATGATATTTGAAGAAGAGATAGGCGTAAAGCTTTGCATTACAGGTTGTATCGGTGCAGTTTTGCTGATTCTTACCGGTGTTATTTCGGAAAAAGATGCTCTCAAATCCATTGATCTCAAGACAATTTTTCTGTTCGGCGGTACGCTTTCGATGGCAAAGGCACTGGAGGTCACAGGAGCCGGCGAATTGATCGCGGATAAGGTGATAGGAGCATTGGGAGCAAATCCTTCTCCGATATTATTTACCTTTGTAGTATTCATTCTGTGCTGTATCATGACGAATTTCATGTCCAATACAGCAACAACAGCACTGATGGCACCTATCTGTGTCTCTATAGCACAGGGAATGGGAGCAGATCCCAGAGCGGTTCTGATGGCGTGTGTTATCGGAGGTTCCTGCGCATACGCAACACCTATTGGTATGCCTGCCAACACAATGGTGGTCGGAGCCGGCAATTATAAATTTATGCATTACGTAAAGTCAGGAATGCCACTGATCGTTATTGCAACAGTTATCAGCATGATTATATTACCGATTGCTTTTCCATTCTATCCGTAAAAGCATGGTAGTACCATTATAAAAAAAGAATTTGGAGGATAAAAATATGTCAAATGAAGCACAAGTAAAGAAACTGACCGATATTATGGCACAGTTCGTAGGATTTACGGCTAAGAAACTGCCGGATGATGTTATTGCAAAATTACAGGAACTGAGAGATAAGGAAGATACACCAATGACCAAGGTTATCTATGACACCATGTTCCGCAATCAGGAGCTGGCCCTGAAACTGAATCGTCCTTCCTGTCAGGATACAGGTGTATTGCAGTTCTGGGTAAAATGTGGTACGAAGTTCCCTCTGATTGATGATCTGGAGGTGTTATTAAAAGAGGCTGTAGTACAGGCTACTTTTGCTACTCCTCTACGTCATAATTCTGTAGAGACTTTTGATGAGTACAATACTGGTAAAAATGTAGGAAAAGGAACTCCTACTGTATGGTGGGATATTGTTCCCAACTCTGACCAGTGCGAGATTTATACTTATATGGCTGGTGGCGGTTGTACACTTCCCGGCAATGCTACTGTTCTGATGCCCGGTGAAGGATATGAAGGTGTGACCAAGTTTGTACTGGACAGAATGACTTCTTATGGTCTGAATGCCTGTCCTCCATTGTTAGTAGGTGTGGGTGTTGGTACTTCTGTTGAGACAGCAGCATTAAATTCCAAGAAAGCGCTGATGAGACCTGTAGGCTCTCACAATGACAATGCAAATGCAGCAAAAATGGAACAGTTACTGGAAGACGGTATCAATGCGATTGGTCTGGGACCTCAGGGTATGGGTGGTCACTATTCTGTTATGGGCGTTAATATCGAGAACACAGCCCGTCATCCGTCTGCAATTGGTGTAGCCGTAAACGTGGGATGCTGGAGTCACAGAAGAGGACATATCGTATTTGATAAAGATCTGAACTTTACAGTAGATACACATACTGGTTTTGAATACAAGGAAGAGAACTGATACAGAAGGGAGAGAATCATAATGGCAGTAGAAGTAAAAGATGGTAAGAAAATTCTGGTAACACCAATATCCGCAGAGGATTTGAAAGATATTCATATTGGTGATATTGTATATCTGACAGGAGATATCACAACCTGTCGTGACGTAGCACATCGTCGTGTTGTAGAGGAAGGAAGAGAGATTCCTGTAGATGTCAGAAATGCAGCAATCCTGCATGCAGGTCCTATCATCCGTCCTTTGGGAGATGAGAAGTACGAGATGGTTTCTGTAGGTCCGACTACCTCTATGAGAATGGAAAAGTTTGAATACGAATTCGTAGAGACTACTGGTGTCCGCGTCATCGTCGGCAAGGGTGGAATGAAAGAAAATACGGAAAGAGCCTGTAAAGATTTCGGCGCGATTCATTGTGTATTTCCAGCCGGAAATGCTGTAGTAGCGGCTGTTGACGTAGAAGAGATTGTAGAGGCACAGTGGAAAGATCTGGGAATGCCGGAGACTTTATGGCATTGTCATGTAAAAGAGTTCGGCCCTCTGATCGTATCTATTGATTCTTATGGAAGAAACTATTTTGAAGAGAAGAAAGTAGAGTACAATCAGAAAAAGGATGAGCAGATAGAAATTATCAGCAAGCAGGTTGGATTTATTAAATAAGCAAATGTATGATGAAAAAAAATAAATATTATGGTTTACAGGTAAAACCTGATAAGTTTGAAAGCGGTATTGTCATCTATAACAGTAATTCCTTTGAACTGAATGAATTGGATGTTCAGATAGTGAAAGACACAGAAGAGAGCTCTTATCATAGGACCAGTAAACATTTAGCACAAAGGAAGGAGCAGCGTATGGAGTTAACATATCATTGGGAATGCAATGACATGATGGATATGCTTACGGTAAGAATGGCTGAGCGTGAAGGTGTGACGGAGCACTTGAAGTCAGTAGATCAGCTCGGATGGGTGCGGAAGATGAATAACATCCGGAGCAGAGCAGAGGAAGTAGTGTTGCATGATCTGA
>MNTL01000050.1 GCA_001916965.1 Roseburia sp. CAG:10041_57 | reverse complement strand
CAAAAATACCGCCCGTAGTCTCATTTGGGCGGTACTTTGTGTAAGATTGGCAGTCCATTATTAAGTTTTTTATTATGTTCCCTTTGTACACCGTTGCAACAATTTGGTTATGCACAAATGGGTCTTTATTGTCAGATGAAATATGTGAGTATCTTTCTAAACATAATATTTCTATAGGAGTAAGTCTTGATGGCTGCAAAGAAGTTAATGATAAAAATAGAATAGATGCTAATGGGAATGGAACATATGACTTGGTAGTAAATAATATCAAAAATATTTTTCAGAATAGAAATTTATCAAATAAATTTAAAGAATTATGGGGACTATGTGTGGCTTCAAATGAGAATTGTGATTTTATAGATATTTTAAAATTATATAATGAGATAGGTATAAAGAATGCACAAATTAGATTAGTAAGAAACGAAGAGAAATATGATGTAGAAAAAATTATACAAAAGTACAAAGAACTAAGCGAGTTTATGTTGGAGTCGTTTATACAAAAAAAATGGCAATATATCTATATGATATTAAATGATAATAATCAATTTGGAAAAATCCTAAAAAGAATTTTATTAAATCAAATTGTTATAAAAAGATGTGGAGTAGGAAAAAATAAAATGACTATTTGCCCAGATGGTTCGATATATCCATGTGATAGTTTTGTTGGTATAGATGAATTCAATCTTGGAAATATTAATTCTTTAAATAAAGTATATCATAGTATAGAAAATTGTGAGGTTTATAAAAGAAATATATGTAACAAATGTGAAGTAAATCTTTTGTGTGGTGGGGATTGTTTTTATCATTCATTTATTAATTGTAATTCTATATATCCTCCAGAAATTAGTTTTTGTAAAATTCAGAAATATATTATAAAAACATCAATTGTTTTAAGATATAAAATGGAAAAATATGATAGTAAGTCAGTTCAAGAATTAATAAAAAAGGTAAAAATAAAAGATGAGTATAGAAATGCTATTGGATGAAGAAAAATTTGTTAGAGTTAGGAGCAAAATTGTATTTTATTATTATGGGAAAAAATGTTTAGCTGATTATGATATGAAAACAATTGCTTTACTGGATAAATTAGATATAGATATTATACTTTTAGCAACAGGTAAAAATACAATAAAAGAAGTAAAAAAGCAACTTCTTATTAATGAAAAAATTAGTGATAAAGTAGACGGTATGACAATAATTACTAGGATTTATAGACTGCTTAATAAAGGAATACTTATTATTAGGAAAAAGAAAAGTGATGTAAGAGTAAAAATTGAAGGGGAATATGGAAAATATTATCCTAAGGAATTAGTAATAGAATTGACAAATATCTGTAATTTTAGGTGTCCTTTTTGTTATAAAGATGCTTTAGTAGGAGGAAAATATATTGATGAAATCTTAATAGATTCTTTGAATAATATAATAAAGGGAAAAATTTCTAATATATTATTAACGGGAGGTGAACCTACGCTTCATCCTTCATTCTTAAAATATTTAGAAATGTTTTCTGATTATGCAAAAGTAAGAATGGTATCAAATGGAAGCCAATTTTATAGATATGATTCAGAGGCATTAAAGAGATTAAGCATGGTGCAGTTTTCACTATATGGATCTGATGATGTTGAATATGAGAAGGTTACGGGGGAGGCGAGAGGTTTCTATAAATTAGAAAAATCTATAGAAGTTGCTAAGAAAAGAGATATTCCGTTTAGTATTGCAACAACTTTAAATATAAATACATTAATGAGAGCAGAAGAGTATATTCAAACAGCCATAATGTTAGGAGCTAAACGTGTTAATATAGGAACGGCTGATATGTTTGGGAGAGAATTGAATGCACATCAAAATAGAACATCAGAGAATATAGATATTGAAAAATTTATGTTACAGTTATTGGAATATAAGAAAAAGTATCAAAAAAAAATAAATGTAGTAGTGAATAATATTGATATGGTAGCATCCTCAGACAAGGAATTAAATGAGAAAGTATATAATCGGTGTTTAAAATGCGGTAGTGGAATAGATTCGCTTGTATTGTCACAGGATGGGTATTTTAGACCTTGTCCAGAATTACCAGAAAGTGTATTTAATTTGGGAGGGTTGGATTACTTAATAGATTTTATAAATGGAAATTTTCGAGGCGATCAATTATATCAATGTATTAAGAAATTTTGTAATGAAAAAGATATGATTCCCTGTGGTGCTTTACAGGAATATTATGAAAAAAATATATGTAGGTAAGATAATTTGAAATTTGGTTTTTAATAGGGAGCAAATACATAGCATGAAGGATATTTTTGTACGCAGACTTCAAAGGGCAGGTTATTTTTCTTTTTTATATAGGTTAATTCCTACAGTAACAGATTTAATATTTGCAATGATGCTGTCAAAATTGGTATTGGATGCAGTAGAAGGTCAGGTAAAAAAAGTTATATTTATTGGAAGTATTATAGTTGGATTCACTGCTGTGATAAAAAGCATAATGATTATAGTACAGATAAAAAGTGAAAAATATATTTTTAATACAGAACATATATGTAAAATGAATTTATATCATAAACTTTTATCTAATCCATTATCGGTATTATATTCAATGCAAGAAGGAAATACAATAGAAATATTAAGAGATGATTTTAACACTATTATAAGCCAATATATTAGTGTATATCCACAATTGGGAGTAGGAGTTATGACTGTGATCGTATACGCAGTATATTTAGCGTTGAAAAGTCCTATTATAGCGATTACATTATGCATTATAGCTATTTTGCAAATAATTCCGCCAATCGTAGTGAAGAAATATATGCAGGTTAATTATGATAATAATCGCAAAATAGAAGCAGAAATAACGGATTACATTATAGAGGGATATCGAGGATTTCTGACAATAAAGCTGTACGGTTTGTCGAAATGGTGGATTGAACAATTAAATATGTTATATAAAAAATATAAGATAATAGGAAATCGTTCTATTTATGCATCAGAGCTTGAACAAGTGTTATTTAACTTAGTTTCAAATATATTGACATATGGAACTTATGGAATTATCGGTTTGTTTGTGTTAAAGAAGGTTACAGATTTGGAAATAGGTATTCAGGCGATAGCATTATCAACAAGTTTATTTACAGCGGTAAAATCTATTTTTACAAACATTCCTCAATGTGCAATATTTAAGGTAGCGAAAGAACGCGTAGAAACAATAACAAATTGTCAGGAGGATAATAAAAAAATGATTTCTGATTCTCAGGTTGCAGTACAAAATGTTTCCTATAGTATAGGAAATAAAAAAATTTTATCCGGTGTTAATTTAAGATGTAAAGCTAATGAATTATTTATTATAAAAGGTTGTAATGGTGTAGGTAAGTCAACACTTTTGAAGTTAATAACGGGATTGCTGCCATATAATAGTGGGATAGTGACTATAGGGAATATATTACCAGAGGATTTGGCAGATGATAATTTTCCATATAAAGTATTGTATTTACCTCAAGAAGATACTTCCATGTCAATGACTGCTATGGAATTGTACCAAATAGTGATTCCTTCTGAAATAGACAGAATAGATAATCTGATTGGTTATTGGGGATTAGGGAAAGAATTGCTATATGAGAAAAAAATTGAGGAACTTTCAGGTGGAGAGCGAAAAAAAATATTTTTACTATTAGGGTATATTCTTGAACCAGAAATATTGCTTTTGGATGAACCTACAAATTCTTTGGATATTGATAGTAAAAATGCATTATTACAGTATGTAAAGAGGCGTAAAGGTACTACAGTTATTGTAACACACGAAACTATTTTTGATGCGATAGCAGATAATATTTACTATATGGAGATATAAATTTGATGCGGAGTATGGGGATAAAAAATAAGGATTTAGTGGGGCATGCAGTTATCAAGGAATGCAAGATGGCTATGGCACCTGCTATTCTTTTCTATTTTTTTAAAGAATTAGTAGGTGGATTTTTAAATATTTTTACGGCAACGGTTTTAGGAAAATTCACAGATGCGGTGTTTTCGTTAAATTTTTCTTTTGGAATATATTTTTTAATAGAACTTTTATTATGCATGGCAGCAATGATATTGGTTTTACCAGCAATTGAAACGATTGGAGAGATAGTTGTTTTCTCACGTTCTCTGAAATATAGTTGTGCAGTTTTAAAGAGATATTTTCAGAAGAAATATCATGATGTGCAGAAAATGGAGGAAGGAGAAGTATCTTGCAGACTTGAAGATGATACAATAGAATTTTACCAGCATTATGTAAATATATGCGTTAAGTTACTTACAGCTCCTTTAATTTGTTTATATCTTATTTATCATGCAGCAAATATTAGTATCCTATTTACAATTATTGTTTTTGTATTTTCAATCATAAAGATATTATTGCCTATGATGTTTAAAGAAAAAAATACATATTATGATAAGAAAAAAAGGGAATATACCACAAATATTTATGTAAATGAAAATGAATTGTTAAAAAATACATATATGAATGTTTTGCTTGGAGTAAAAAAGAGATGGATAGAAAAAATGGATAAATTATTTCAGAGTTATTATGAGACAATATATCAAAAAAATGTGTTTTTTAAAGCTGTTAGTGAGAATTTAATTTCTTTTATGGATACATTTTGTATGGTGATGATAATGTTTATAGGTGCTGTTATGATAGCAAAGGGATTGATTTCTACAGGTAATGTTGTAGCAATGATTGGTTTTTTTCCAGTTTTTTCATTAATTGAACAAAATCTTATGGCATGTATTCAGGAGATTCCACAATTTGAAAATGTACTAGAGAGAATGAAAGTATTATATACAGGACATGAACAGACGTATGAAAAAAAATCAGATACATTCGAAAAAATTAAAATAAAAGATCTGCAATATCAATATAATGGGAAAAGAGTGTTAAAAGGAATTTCTTTTGGCATTGAATCTAATTGTAAGATTGCTTTAATGGGTGAAAATGGAAGTGGAAAGACTACATTATTAAATATTCTTAGTGGTGCGCTTGTAGATTATAAAGGTTCTATCTTGATTGATTCCGTAGAATTGAAGGAATTAAATAAAGAGTGGTGGAGAACGCAGGTAGCATATGTTACACAAGATCCTTTTTTATTCAAAGGGACTGTAAGAGAAAATGTAAAATTGGGAAATCTCAGTGCCAGTATAGAGCAAATAGAAAAAGTGATGGATAAAATAGGAATATTATATTTAGCAGACAGAAATATAGATATTGAAAAAAATGATTTATCTGGTGGGGAACGCCAAAAAATTTCAATTGCTAGAGCATTGTTAAAAGATTCTGCTATTTTACTGTTAGATGAACCAAGTAATCATCTGGATTCCTATACAAAAAAGTGGCTGATAGAATGGTTGCGAAAATCAGATAAAATTGTTATATTTACATCTCATGACAAAGATTTATTGCAAATTTCAGATATGCAGATAAAATTATAAGATTTGTTAGAGTAAAGTAAGTTAGTAAAAAAATAAGAGGTATAGATGAAAGTCCCATATACAAAACCGGATATTATTAGTTATGCTCATCATGCATTTCCTTTAGGAATAATATTAACTCAAGACACGGCAGAAAATTGGATGTTAAGTAATTATATTACAATGTATGCGAAAGAAGGAATGAATGCATTCAATTTTCTTGTAAATTATGAAAGTAATCCCTTTTTAAACATAAGAAATATTTACGCATATGAAATGAAATATATTTTACATATGATAGGATTAAAAAAATGGACAATATATGAATTGAAACATGGAGTGGCAGTGGAGCTTTTCGTGGATTTTTACTACTTACCTTTAAGTGATCAATACCATAGGATACATTATATGCATGAGATTTTGATAACGGGATATGAGGAAGACGGAAGGGTATATTACTGGGGGTATACAGGAAATATTTACAAAGAAAATATTTGCTGTTGGGAAGATATAAGGATATATGATACAAATATATTTTATGGAGATGGTGTAGCAGCTAAATTGTATAAAGGAGAAAAAGTAAATTACCAATTAGATAGTGATAGGGTTTTAACTCAATTATTATTATTTTTTAGAAGTGAAAATCCATATAAAACTAGTTCTTTATGGGGAAATTATGAAGAATATAAAAATTACAGATATGGTATAAGTGGGATGGAGAATTTGATAGATATTATTCTAAAGAACGAATATATAGATTTTAGGTATATTAATGTTTGGTATGAGCACAAAAAACTAATGCATCGTAGAATGCAGTCTTTATTTAGTATAGAATGGTGTAGTGATTTATGTATTATTTATAAAGAATTAGAAAATAAATGGTATGATATATTGCTTATGGCTATAAGTTGTAATAAATATAATGATAATAGACAGTTAGAAAAGAAAAAAGAAGTTGTTGAACAAATAAAAAACGTATATTTAATGGAGTATAAGGAACTTGCAAAATGTATGAATAAGTTGGGGTTATGAAAATGGAGTTGTCAATAATAGTACCTGTGTATAATGGAGAAAAATACATCCTAAACTGTTTAAACAGTATATATTGCCAAGTATTACCCAAATTTGAAGTAATAATTGTAAATGATGGATCTGATGAGATCTGTTTAGATATTATAAAAAAATTTGTATCATGCCATGCTGAGTGTATTTTAATAAATAGTGTAATAAATGAGGGTGTAAGTAAAGCAAGAAACCATGCATTAGAAATTGCAAAGGGAAAATACATTATGTTTTTGGATGCAGACGACTCATGGAAAGATAATAAGGTTAGGGAAATAATAAATATAGCCACAAATTATGATTTAGTATTAGGGGCATTTGATATTACATATAAAACAAAAATATTAGGGACTAAGGTAGAATCACCTACATTAGTTAGTAAAAAGATATATTATAAAAAACTTTTTAAACCAGAAACACAATATTTATATAGTGTATTATGGAATAAAGTTTTTAGAGGTGATATTATAAGAAAATATAGAATTAGGTTTCGAAATGATATTAAGATTTGTGAAGATTGGACTTTTATATTAGATTATTTAGATTGCATAGATTCAATTTATATATCGGATTGCAATTTTTATCAATACTCACAGGATAATTTTAACTCGTTAGTTAAAAAGAAAAGAATACGAAGAGAAAATTGGTATAGTCTTTTTGAAGTATTTAAGGAAATAAGAAGACATTATTTAAAAAATAATGCCTGGAGTGAAAATGAGGAATTGATATATGTATTTATGTTGAATCCAATAATAAAGGAATCTATAGAAATAGTCTGTTTTGAAAAAAATGTAAATAAACAATTAGAGATTTTTCTTTCGGAAGAGCAAATTATAAAAATTGTAAGCGTTGTAAAAGGAAGAAACATATATGAAAGAATTTTTTTGCAATTGTGTAAAAGAAAAAGATGGGCTGTATTAGTAACGTTTTTAAAAATAAAATGGATAAGGAGTAAAGAGTATAAAGATGATTATAAATATTTAAAAGTTATAAAATTAGGGTGAAGTGCGAGTATAAATTATCTTAAGAATTATAAATGGATAAATAAAAATGCACAAACTATACTGCTAATTTTATAAATGAATCAAAATCATATCAAACGGCTGTTGCCTCCATATCGGATAGCAACAGCCGTTTGGTTTATGATATTTATTTCTTAAAGCTTGCTCTTTTTCTGAGGGTAGGATCAAGGATCTTCTTACGGATACGAAGGCTGGTAGGTGTAACCTCCAGAAGCTCGTCTGTTTCGATGAAGTCAAGTGCCTGCTCCAGACTCAGGATTTTAGGAGGTGTCAGTCTCAATGCCTCATCAGCACTGGAAGAACGGGTATTAGTAAGCTGTTTCTTCTTACATACGTTGATTTCAATATCTTCGCCTTTACCATTCTGACCAACGACCATACCGGAGTAAACCTTTTCACCAGGTCCAATGAAGAGAGTACCACGTTCCTGGGCATTGAACAGACCGTAGGTGATTGCTTCACCTGCTTCAAATGCGATCAGGGAACCCTGCTTACGATATTGGATTTCTCCCTTGTAAGGTCCATAACCATCGAAGATTGTGTTAAGGATACCGTTACCCTTGGTATCTGTCATGAAATCACCACGATAACCGATCAGTCCACGGGAAGGAATAGAGAACTCAAGTCTTGCATAGCCGCCGCTTGCCTTACCCATGTTACGAAGTTCGCCTTTTCTCTGGCTGAGCTTCTCGATAATTGCGCCGGAGAATTCTTCAGGAACATCAATATAAGCAAGTTCCATAGGCTCTAACTTCTTGCCGTTTTCATCAGTCTTGTACAGAACCTCTGCCTTGCTGACTGCAAACTCATAGCCTTCACGTCTCATATTTTCAATCAATACAGATAAATGAAGCTCACCACGACCGGATACCTTGAAAGCATCTGCACTGTCTGTCTCTTCAACACGAAGTGATACATCTGTGTTCAGCTCACGGAACAGTCTGTCACGTAAATGACGGCTGGTTACGAACTTGCCTTCCTGACCTGCAAGAGGGGAGTCATTTACAATGAACTGCATAGCGATGGTAGGCTCACTGATCTTCTGGAAAGGAATAGGAACAACATTTTCAGGGGAGCAGAGTGTATCACCAATATGGATATCTGTGATACCGGATACGGCAACGATAGCGCCGATTCCTGCTTCTTTTACTTCTACTTTATTTAAACCGTCAAATTCGTATAACTTGCTGACTTTTACTTTCTTCTGTTTATCAGGGTCATGATGATTACAGATCACAACGTCCTGATTTACCTTGATTGTACCGTTTTCTACCTTACCGATACCGATACGGCCTACATATTCGTTGTAGTCAATTGTACTGATGAGCATCTGTGTGCCTGCTTCAGGATCGCCTTCAGGAGCAGGAATATAATCCAGAATCGTCTCGAACAGCGGAGTCATATCTGTACCAAGCTCGTCCTCATCAAGAGAAGCGATACCAGCTTTAGCAGAAGCAAATACGAAAGGACAGTCAAGCTGTGAATCGTCAGCATCCAGCTCAAGGAATAATTCCAATACTTCATCAACAACTTCCTTGGCTCTTGCCTCAGGACGGTCGATTTTATTGATACATACGATAACAGGGAGCTTTAATTCCAGGGCTTTTCTCAGAACGAACTTAGTCTGGGGCATAGCGCCTTCGAAAGCATCTACAACAAGGATAACACCATTTACCATTTTCAGTACACGTTCAACCTCGCCACCGAAGTCAGCATGACCTGGGGTGTCGATGATATTGATTTTTGTGCCTTTGTACATAACGGCTGTATTTTTAGATAAAATTGTGATTCCGCGTTCACGCTCGATGTCATTGGAGTCCATGACACGTTCTGCAACTTCCTGATTCTCACGGAACACACCGCTCTGTTTGAGCAATTCATCTACAAGAGTCGTTTTACCGTGGTCTACATGGGCAATAATGGCTACGTTTCTGACATCTTCTCTTTTCTGTTTCATAAAGTATTCTCCATTCTAATAGTGCAAAATTGAATTTTCACAATACGTTCTAAATTACTATAGCATCTTAAAGGATTTTTTGATATAACATATAGTATATGTTCAAGCTGTATCAGTATAGCACCGGATTTATGATTTTGCAACTTTTTGTCGAAGTGCGCAAGTCCTAAAATGTAGAAAAAAAAGAGAATATTGAGAGATTTGTTGTCAAGTTGGACAGTACCCCGAAATAGCACGAATTGTTTTTCGGAGAAAATCATAAATTCAGGAATAAGTTACATACAGAGGAATATAAATGGTAATACATACCAGAAAAAATTCTTAATGGATAAGAAGGGAGAACATAGTAATGACAGATAAGGTAATTGAAAACAATCAGGTAACGGTGATGGGAGAGATCGTTAGCGACTTTACATTCAGCCATGAGATCTTTGGTGAGGGATTCTATATGGTAGACACCAGAATCGCACGGCTTTCAGATTCTACGGATATCATACCGGTTATGGTATCGGAGAGACTGATTGATGTGACTGCTGATTATAAGGGAAGTCTGGTTATCATTAACGGTCAGTTCCGCTCTTATAACAGACATGAGGAAAAGAAGAACAAACTGGTTCTTTCCGTATTTGCAAGAGAGATTGAATTTGTAGATGAGATCAGCGAGAATGCAAGAACCAATCAGATCTTCCTGGACGGATATATCTGCAAGGAGCCGGTATATCGTAAGACACCACTTGGCAGAGAGATTGCAGATCTTCTGCTGGCAGTCAACCGTCCATATGGCAAGTCCGATTATATCCCATGTATCTGCTGGGGAAGAAATGCCAGATATGCCGCTAATTTCCAGGTAGGAGAGAGATGCCTGGTATGGGGACGTATCCAGTCAAGAGAGTATATGAAGCGTATTTCTGATGAGAATATGGAGAAGAGAGTGGCGTATGAAGTATCTGTAAGCAAACTGGAATTGCCACAGGAGGAAGAAGAGTAGAACCTGACTGGAAATAAATTTAGATTGTCAAAACTAATTCACTGTGTTATCATACATGCATACATTCACAAGTAAAGATATGAGGATATATATATGGAAGAAGGATTAGTTCAGATATATAGTGGAGAAGGTCATGGCAAATCTGCAGCAGCGATTGGGAGAGCACTGCAGGCAGCCTGCAATGGTGAAAATGTAGTCATTATCCGTTTCCTGAAGGGAATGCAGAATGACGATTTCCTGAAACGTCTGGAGCCGGAGATTAAGATATTCCGTTTTGAGAAAAGCGAAGAAGAATTTTCCCAGCTTTCCGAACAGAGACAGCAGGAAGAGATTCATAATATTAAGAATGGTCTTAATTTTGCCAAAAAAGTACTGACGACAGGAGAATGCAGTCTGCTGATTCTGGATGAAGTACTTGGATTAATAGATAATGGAATCATTTCAGTAGAGGATCTTCAGCGTATTGTAGAAGCCAAGGCTGATGATGTAGGAATCATTATGACTGGTATACATCTGGAAGATAAGGTATGTGAGCTTGCAGATGAGATATCCAAGATTGAAGAAGTGAATTATAAGATATTTCGCGAAAATACCATGCAATCCTGACAGAAGGGTTGACAGGGTATATAGCGGGGTGTATAGTTAAATAACAGTTACATCGATATGTGAAAAGAGATAGAGGTTGCGTTTTTCATTAGTACTTTCTAGGAGACGACAGGCGTCTGTGAACAGAGAGGAAAGGGGAATACGCCGAAAGAGGAGGCTTCCTGGGAGCGTCTTGCTTGGGCATGCAGTGAAGAACTGTATGACTGTCATCGACAGATGGGGAGCTATCATTTATTCGTAAGAACAACGAAGCCGACCATTTGTGTGGTCGGCTTTATCTATTTTAGACTCCACACGATTTGCAGATACAATAAGCAGTATCTGTGTATTCCTTTACATCTGATTTATAATAGTATAAGATGTAGCAGTCATTTAGAACAGCTATAAGAAAGGTATGGTGAATTACATGGCAATTTTTACAGGAGCAGGCGTAGCAATCGTTACACCAATGAAACCGAATGGAGAAGTTAATTACGAGGCATTTGCCAGACACATTGAATTTCAGATCGAGAATCATACAGATGCTATCATTGTATGTGGAACAACAGGTGAAGCATCCACTTTGACACATGAGGAGCATCTGGACTGTATTCGTTTCTGTGTAAAGCAGGTAGCAGGCAGAATCCCCGTAATCGCGGGCACAGGTTCCAACTGTACAGAGACAGCAATCTATCTGTCACAGGAAGCTGAGAAAGCAGGTGTAGACGGACTTCTTCTGGTTACTCCTTATTATAATAAAGCAACACAGAATGGTCTCAAGGAGCATTTCACTATGATAGCAAACTCTGTGAAAGTACCTATCATTCTCTACAATATCCCTGGCAGAACAGGCGTGAATATGCTGCCTGAGACGATCGTATCCCTGTGCGGGGAAGTACCTAATATCGTAGGTGTAAAGGATGCAACAGGCAATCTTGGTCAGTTCGTGAAGCTGATGGCATTGGCTAAGGGCAAGGTAGATGTATACTCCGGTAATGATGACCAAATTGTACCTCTTCTGTCCATGGGTGCAAAAGGTGTTATTTCCGTATTGTCCAATATTGCGCCACAGCAGACACATGATATCTGTGCGAAGTTCTTTGAGGGCAAGGTAGCTGAGAGTGCACAGATGCAGATGGATGCGATAGAGCTTATTAATTCATTGTTCTGCGAAGTCAATCCTATCCCTGTGAAAAAGGCACTGAATCTGATGGGCAGAGAGGCAGGTGTTCTGAGAAGACCTCTGACAGAGATGGAAGATGCGAATGCCGCAAGACTTGAGAAGGCAATGAAAGAGTACGGACTTTTATAAGAGACAGCAGGAGGAATAGAAATGGTTAAAGTCATTATGCATGGCTGTAACGGTAAAATGGGTCAGGTCATTACAGGCATTATTGCAGAAGATAAAGATGCAGAGATCGTTGCAGGAGTAGATACATCCAATCATATACAGAATACATATCCGGTATTTGGCAATATAGCAGACTGCAACGTGGAAGCTGATGTTGTAATTGATTTCTGTGCAGCACCGGCAGTAGACGGATTATTAAAATATTGTGTAGAGAAGCAGGTTCCGTGCGTATTATGTACAACCGGATTAAGTGAAGCGCAGTTGGCAGCAGTAGAAGAGGCTTCTAAAAAAGTTGCAATTCTTCGTTCAGCCAATATGTCTTTAGGTGTGAATATGCTGTTAAAGATTTTAAAGGAAGCAGCAGGAATTCTTGCACCGGCAGGATTTGATATTGAGATCGTAGAGAAGCATCATAACCTGAAGGTAGATGCGCCAAGCGGAACAGCACTTGCTCTGGCTGATTCTATCAATGAAGAATTGGGTAATCAATACGAGTATGTATATGACAGAAGTCAGGTGAGACAGAAGAGATCTGAGAAAGAGATCGGTATTTCTTCTGTAAGAGGTGGCACGATTGTAGGAGACCATGATGTAATCTTTGCAGGAATGGATGAAGTAGTGACCTTCTCACATAGGGCATATTCCAAGGCTGTATTTGGAAAAGGCGCCGTTCAGGCTGCTAAATTCCTTGCAGGAAAGCCGGCTGGAAAATATGAAATGAGCGATGTCATTGATGCGGAAATGGCATAAATATAATAAGGGCGCGTACAATATCTGTATGCGCCCTGTTTGTAATCATACATTTGGGCTTTAATGGACCGATTTGTATGAAATTATGGGTTGGTCGTGGTATTATTGTTGTCATTACCTGTGATATCTTTAACAGCACCGCCAACCACGTCACCTGCGCCTTCCACAACATCACCAGTGACGTCGCCCACGTCTTCGACAGCATTACCAACTGTATTACCGGCATCTTCGATAATATTGTCACCATTATTCATGGTATCATTATTAGTTGTTCCGTTGCCGTTCATGCCGTTGTCATTGGTAGTATTATTATCCATGGCGCCATTATTAGTGGTATTATTGTTGTTCATGTCATTTTCCGTGGCTGTGTTGCCTGCCTCATCAGAAGCATTGTTATTTCTGGTATTTCCACCACAGGCAGTCAGTCCCAGCATTGTGACAAGGCACAGCGTTGATAGAATTACTTTTCCTTTTAACATAGTGACCTCCGCTATACGAAATAAGTGCATGAATTTACACTCCTTATTAATATGGAGAGTTTTTGAAAAAATATACTGAAATCTTTAGAAAGGAACAGTTGCAAACGAGCAGCTGAGAAAAAATGGAATTTCGACCTTGTATAGACATTCATAATGGACAAGTGAAACAGATTGTAGGTGGATCTCTTAAAGACCGCAACGATGAGGCAAAGGAGAATTTTGTTGCCAAGAAAGGGGCAGATTATTATGCCGAATTGTATGCAGCACATCATATAAAAGGTGGGCATATTATACTGCTGAATCCTGCATCCAGCGAATATTATGAAGCGACCAGAAAGCAGGCGTTGCGGGCACTGGAGGCATATCCGCAGGGACTGCAGATCGGAGGCGGTATTCATGCGGAAAATGCAACAGAATATCTTGATGCCGGCGCGTCCCATGTTATTGTCACTTCTTATGTATTTAAGGATGGCAGGATTAACATGGATAATCTGGAGAAGATATACCGGGAAGTAGGCAAAGAACATCTGGTATTGGATTTAAGCTGCCGCAAAAGGGACGACAAGTATTATATTGTTACGGATCGATGGCAGAAATATACAGATGAAGTTGTAGATGAGAAGATATTGAATCTGTTGATGTCATATTGTGATGAATTTCTGATTCATGCAGTGGATGTGGAAGGAAAAACCCAGGGAATTGAGACGCAGCTTGTATCACAGCTGGGAGAGTGGGGACAAATGCCCATTACCTATGCAGGTGGCGTACATTCTTATGAAGATATTGATCTTTTGAAGAAACTGGGAAAAGACAGGATTCATGTAACAATTGGAAGCGCACTGGATATCTTTGGAGGTTCCTTGTCTTTTGAAGAAGTCATTAAAAAAACAGCCGGTAAGTAATCATACTGACCGGTTGTTTCTATATGCGTTATATACGCGCTCCCCTCATAGTACATCTTAATCCCGTAAAACAATAGCTGACTTGTCTATAACATAAATAGAAAGGCACATCGAAACTAGATTAAATGGCTACAGGTTCGACTTATAATTTAGTTACGTTAACTGCCTGAGGTCCCTTAGCACCATTAACAACTTCAAATTCTACACTTGCACCCTCATCTAAGGACTTGAAACCGTCCATTAAGAGTCCTGAATAATGTACGAATACGTCGTTGCCTGCTTCGTCAGAGATAAAGCCGTAACCCTTCTGGTTATTGAACCACTTTACTGTACCTTTGTTCATTAAATGATACCTCCAAAATATATTAAATATTGTGTCTCCCACAACACATTCAGAATAGCATAGATAATCAGAAAAGTAAAGATATTATGTACACTTATTCTGAATTTTTAAGAAAAGATTGTGTAAATGTTACAATATGTGTTATTATGATTAATAATCAGGGATTTGAACGCAGAATCGTCTCTGTAATACAAGATAATCCATAAAGGAATGGGGTGTATATCTTTGGAAAAATGGAAGGAATTGCAGGAAAAATACGGGAAACCACTTATGGGTGCAGCAATAGGAATTGTAGTGGTAATACTCGTAATTCTGATTTACTGCCATTATTTATCAGGACATTTGGTAGAGGCAAATCAAAATGTGAACGAGTTAAGACAGCAGATTGAGACATTAACACAGGAAAATGATGCACTTAAGCTTGAAAATGAAGAATTGAATGAAAAAGTCAGTATCCTCAGTGATACGGTAAACAGCAAAGTAAAAGAAGAAGAGGAACGTGAAGCAGAGATAGCACAGGCATATATTCCTACCGGATTTCCATTGAAGGGCACAGCGACCTATAAGGAAGAAGAGACAACACTGGATGGACAGCCGATAGCTATTTTTGAAGCTGCATCGGGAACAGCAGTTATTGCAACTGCCCAGGGAACCGTATCTTCTATCGCAGGTAATGCAGAATCAGGATATATTGTTATGGTAGATCATGGAAATGGTTACTATTCAGTATACCGCAATGGAGCCAAGCCGGAAGTGAAGGAAGGCGATGAAGTGACGACTTCGACAGAATTGTTTACAATTGATGCCGGTCATGAACAACTGGGATATCAGATCATAGAGAATGATGCTTATATTGATCCTCTGAGTCTGATGGAGATATATGGATAAGATGAGAAAAGGCAGCGCCTGATGCGCTGCCTTATTTGTCGGATTCTTCATTTTGCTGTTTGTCAGCAAGTCTTTCAAAGATTAATTCATAGCCGTCGCTGCCATAATTCAGGGAGCGGTTTACACGGCTGATCGTTGCTGTAGAAGCACCGGTCTGTTCTGCAATCTCCAGATAGGTCTTGTGTTCACGAAGCATGGTCGCTACTTCAAAACGCTGGGAAAGTGAGAGTAATTCGTTTACTGTACACAGATCTTCAAAAAAATTGTAGCACTCATCTTTGTCTTTCAGGCAGAGGATGGCATCTAACAGATGGTCTACCGCTGCTGTCTTGATTTTCTTATTCATAATGTCTAATCCCTTTCACAATATAAAAATATTGGAATCATTTAAACTTTGTTACTGTAAAGTTTTACAGCTATAAATATTCTAGCACATATCCTCTGAAAAGTAAATGATGTTTATGGTTATTTAATAGCCCTTGGGTGGGCGAGGGACGCTCGCCTTGGGGGAATGGCAGAGAGGGTGCTGACGCCGCCAGTTAATTTGTGGGGAAGGAACTGCAATAGGAAGATAATGGGTAATTTCATAAGTGTGATTTTGGACGGAGTATGGTATGATGATTACTATACTGTGAGTAATTTGGAAATAGAGTGAGGGCAATTATGAAGAGAAAATTTTGGATAGTTCTTATGATGGCAGTAAGTGTATTGGCTGGGTGTGGAAATGTTGAGGGGACAATGGCGGAGGAGAGAGCATCAGGGGAACAACAGAGTGTAGTGGATGAAGTGACAGAGGGTGTGGAGACTGAGGAAGAGAGTAGTGAGGGGTTGGAAGCGGAAGGAGAAGAGAATGTTTACAGGTTTATGCTGGATGAAAGTAGTGAGGGATTAGAGATTCAGTTTGATGAGAGCGCGCAGAAGTATGAGATTGTGGACGGGGAAGAGGTGATGGCTTTTCAGTTGGAGAAGCAGATAGAACCGACTTCTGCCACAAAGATAGATATAGATGGAGATGGGGAAGAAGAGTATGTGATTACAGCCTGTGCAGGGCGGGGAACTGGGATATATGCAGCAGATCTGATGGTGATAAAGAAGGGGAGGGAAGAACCTATAGCATATTTATCCAATGAAGAAATTACAGAGCAGCTGGAAGCACGGACGAAGTTGTTATACGATAATGAATTCCAGATGGTAACGCTCTATTGTGATTCTGAATCTGAACCCCAAGCAGTATTAGATCTGGAGAAATTTCTTGAAGGGATGGACGCGGGCTATGATACAATGTCTTTAGGAAATATTATCAGGATAGAGAACAAGGATAACAGATATTGGGTAACAGCGGATTATGCTGTATATCTTCAGGGGATGTTCACACCACAATATGACTGTACCATACATCTGACGGCATCTTTGACTTATCAACAGGAGAAGCATTCCTTTTCAATGGGGGATATTGCTGCGAGAGCTGTCGATTATACACAGAATGAGGAAGCAAGTGTTGGCGAGGTCATTACGGAGTTCTATACTGATGTAACACATGATGGTACTGAGGACAGGATTGTCATTTCTGTTCCAGAAGGCATTACGTGGGATGAAGTATTATCAGGAGTTGAATCAGGAGAATTATCTGTATATGTCGGATATACAAATGCGAATGGTAAGAAGGTATATGCTGATAAAAGTATTCTGGAGAGGGAGTTTAGTCCCTGTCATGCGGGAAATTGTCAGATGTTTCTTACGACGGTAAATGACAGAGATTATCTGATAGAGACGAATTTCTGGGCTGGTCAGGAAAGATATACCTATAAATATACTGTGTTTTTCATGGATTATGATTATAACTATGTGATGGAGTCGGCATATGAGGAGTATACAGGAGAGCCGGGAGATACCAGTGCTTTCTTTGATAAATTGGGCTCCTGGATCAATGATTCCTCCATAGTACTCTATGCGGCAGATATTGACCATGATCCGGATCTGATTTATTCTACAGATGATAATAGAATCAATCCGGCAAATTATCTGGCTGATAAGGCGAAGCAACCACAATAAGCAGAGAAACAGGAGAGAGTATGACACTTCAACAGTTAAGATATGTAACTATGGTGGCAGAGACGGGGACGATAACAGAGGCTGCCAACAGGCTCTATATTTCGCAGCCAAGTCTGACGAATGCAATTCATGAACTGGAAAAGGAAATGAATATCGTCATTTTTAACAGGACGAATAAGGGCATCAGCCTTTCCAGAGAGGGAGAGGACTTCCTGGGGTATGCCAGACAGATACTGGAGCAGGCGGCTATTCTGGAGGATAAGTATAAGGGAAATGGCGGCGGCAAGAAGCAGTATTGCGTATCGACACAGCATTATTCTTTTGCGGTAAATGCGTTTGTTGATCTGATCAAGGAATATGGACAGGACGAATATGATTTCAGTCTTAGAGAGACGCAGACCTATGAAATCATAGAGGATGTGGCGAGATTGCGAAGTGAGATCGGGATACTTTTTCTGAATGATTTTAATGAGGCAGTAATCAACAAGATATTAAAATCCTATGATCTGGAATTTCACCAGTTGTATGTTGCCAAGCCCCATGTATTTATCAGCAGGAAGCATCCGCTGGCAGGAAAAGACAGGATTATCAATGAAGAACTGGAAGAATATCCGTATCTTTCCTTTGAACAGGGAGAACATAATTCCTTTTATTTTTCAGAAGAGGTCTTTGCCGCTGTGGAACGAAAGAAGAATATCCGTGTAAGAGACAGAGCAACGCTATTTAATCTTTTGATCGGGTTAAATGGTTATACCGTGTGCAGTGGTGTCATTGATAAAAAACTGAATGGAAAAGACATTATTGCAGTTCCCCTGGCAGATGAGAATGATATGCGGATCGGGTATATTACGCACCGCAAGGGGATGCTGAGCCGATTGGGAAATACCTATCTGGAAGCAATTAAAAAATATTTGTAACTATTTGTGAATGGGGTTCTTAATAGTTATCAATATTTAAAAGAACAGGATTGTCCATAGTTTTAAACTATGGACAATTTGCATTTATAGATATTATACAAATAGCGTGATGTGTCAGTATAATGAACCCAACACAAATTCGTAGAATCTGGAAAGGTAGGAGTTTATATGTACACATCAGTAATAGGGTTTCCAAGAATTGGAACATTGAGAGAGTTAAAATTTACACTGGAGAAATATTTTAGACAGGAAATAGAAGCAGAAGAGCTTTTAAGAACAGCGCAGGAGTTGAGAAAGACACACTGGAATACGCAGAAAGAGGCTGGAATTGATTATATTCCAGGCAATGATTTTTCTTTTTATGATATCACACTGGACACAGCAGCACTGTTAGGTATCATTCCAAAGCGTTATCAGGAGCTGAATTTATCAGAATTGGATACTTATTTTGCCATGGCGCGTGGGTATCAGGAAAGTTCTGGAGATGTGAAAGCACTGGCGATGAAGAAATGGTTCAACACGAACTATCATTATATCGTCCCGGAAGTAGAGGACGATACGGTCATCAGCCTTACAGGGGATAAACTGTGGAAGGAATATGAGGAAGCCCTGGCGCTTGGAATTGAGACAAAGCCAATTGTGACAGGTGCATATACGATGTTAAAGCTGTGTCGTTATACTGGAGCAAAGACAGCAGAGGATTATGTGGATGCATTCATAGATGCCTATAAGGCACTGGTGAACAGATGCGAAGAGAAGCAGATTGCATGGCTGCAGTTCGATGAGCCTGCTCTTGTGCGGGATATGTCAAATGAGGACGTGGCTTTATTTCATAAGATTTATGACGCAGTACTTCCCTGTGCAGAGAAGTGCCAGATCCTGTGTCAGACATATTTTGGAGATGTGAGAGATATTTATTCTGATTTGATTCAGATGCCTTTTGCAGGAATCGGACTGGATTTTATAGAGGGCAAAGAAACGGCTGCACTCGTTGAAAAATATGGTTTCCCACAGGATAAGAAATTATTTGCGGGATTGGTCAATGGAAAAAACATCTGGAAGAATCACTATGACAAAACCTTAACGATTATCAGACAGTTGCAGGAGGAGAGCATTGATGTGGTAATATCCACTTCCTGTTCGTTGCTTCATGTGCCATATACCTTAAAGCATGAGGATAAAATACCACAGGAATATAAGAACTATTTTGCCTATGCAGAGGAGAAACTGGTAGAATTAAAGGAATTGAGCGTATTGGCAGATACGGAACAATATGCGCAGAATGTAGTATATCAGGCAAATCAGAACCTTTTTGCAAATGACAGAGACTGTCAGAATGAGGATGTGAAGAAGAGACTTGTGGGTGTAACGGAGAGTGATTATATCAGACTTCCCAAGCGCAGTGAGCGTCAGAAGTTACAAAAAGAGGTATTAGGTTTGCCTAAGCTTCCAACCACAACAATAGGTTCCTTCCCTCAGACGAAGGATGTTAAGGCGAACAGAGCGGCTTTCCGTAAGGGAGAAATATCAGAACAGGCTTATAAGGAGTTTAATCAGAAGAAAATTGCAGAATGTGTGACCTGGCAGGAAGAAATCGGGCTTGATGTGCTGGTGCATGGTGAATATGAGCGAAACGATATGGTAGAGTATTTCGGTGAAGCACTGGGAGGTTTCCTCTTTACTCAGAAGGCGTGGGTACAGTCCTATGGAACAAGATGCGTGAAGCCGCCTGTCATCTGGGGTGATGTATATCGAAAGAAACCGATTACTGTGGAATGGTCAGTCTATGCGCAGTCCTTAACGAATAAGGTCATGAAAGGTATGCTTACAGGCCCTGTTACAATATTGAACTGGTCTTTCCCAAGAGAAGATATCTCTATAAAAGAATCTATCTCCCAGATTGCATTGGCAATCAGAGATGAAGTACAGGATCTGGAGGCAAATGGCATCAGAATGATACAGATCGATGAAGCAGCACTGAGAGAAAAGTTACCGCTTCGCAAATCAGACTGGTATACAGAGTATCTTGACTTTGCAATCCCGGCATTTCGACTGACTCACAGCGGTGTAAGAGCGGAGACACAGATTCATACACATATGTGCTACAGTGAGTTCACAGACATTATTCCTGCAATTGATGATATGGATGCAGATGTGATCACCTTTGAAGCATCCAGATCCGACTTGCAGATTCTGGATTCTCTAAGAGAACATCATTTCGAGACAGAGGTTGGACCTGGTGTATATGATATCCATTCACCCAGAGTACCATCTGTAGAAGAGATTGTAGCCGCACTCAATCTCATGCTTACGAAAATCGCCCCGGATAAGTTATGGGTAAACCCTGACTGTGGATTGAAGACAAGAGGCTGGGAAGAGACCGATGCCAGCTTAAGAAATATGGTAGCGGCAGCATTACAGGTAAGAGGATAAAATAAAAAAGGTATCGAAGTGTCGATATTGACGTTTCGATACCTTTTTACATAAATGTATATTAATGCCAGACGGAGATTTCCTGATTACAATACAAACAGCGATATTTTCCGGTAGAAGACAGTTGGAATATATGATTGCAGTTTGCTTCAATGCTTGTAATGCAGCGGGGATTTTTGCATCTTATTACATTTTTTAGAATCTTTGGTGGAATAGGGTGGTATTTTTTCTCTACCTTTCCATCTTTGATTATAATCAGAGTGATTTGTTTATTCAAATATCCTAAAATGTCCAGACGTTCAGGCAGGGTAGTTCCCTCTATTTTTATTAAATCTTTCAGTCCATATTTATGACTCTTTACAGATTGTAACAGTGCAATGGATTGTGCATTGGAGTCTAAATCAAGTAACTGGTAGATATTCATTCCCTGACCGACGGGGATATGATCGATTACAACACCGTTTTGTATGGATTCTACTTTTAACATCAGAGTACCTTCTTTCCTGTTAATGGATCTGTAATTTCCAGTAATGCCAGAATGAGAGCCATACGTATGTATTTGCCATTTTGAACCTGTTCAAAATAGGCGGCTCTTTTATTATCGTCCACGTCAGTTGAAATTTCATCAACTCTTGGAAGAGGATGAAGAACCGGCATATCTTCTTTTGCAAGAGCTAATTTTGCACGGTTAAGAATATAAGTATCTTTCAGACGAATATAGTCCTCTTCGTTGAAGAAACGTTCTTTTTGAACTCTAGTCATATAAAGTACATCAAGTTTTGGAAGGGTTTCTTCAAGACTGGATACTTCCTCGTAAGGAGTCTGGGTTGGAACTAAGGTTTCTTCTATCATATAGTCAGGGATGCGAAGTTCCTCGGGTGAGATAAAGTAAAATCTGTTACCGGGATAGCGAACCAGGCTGTTTACCAGGGAATGTACAGTTCTGCCAAATTTCAAGTCCCCACAGAATCCTATGGTCAGATTGTTTAAACGTCCTTTACGATGGCGAATAGTCATAAGGTCAATGAACGTCTGGGTAGGATGATTATGTCCACCATCCCCTGCATTGATGACAGGAACGCTGGCATACATAGATGCCCGCAGGGGAGCCCCTTCCTTGGGGTGACGCATAGCTATGATATCAGAGTAACAGCTTACTACGCGTGCAGTGTCTGCTACTGTTTCGCCCTTGGTGAAACTTGACTGCTCAGCACCTGAGAACCCAAGAGTCTGTCCACCAAGGCTTAGCATGGCAGACTCAAAAGATAAACGGGTTCTGGTACTTGGCTCATAGAAAAGTGTAGCGAGCTTCTTGTTATCGGCAACATGACAGTATGCATCGGGATACAATGAGATAAGTTCTGCCAGATCCAGTATGCGGGTTGTTTCTTCTTCTGTAAAATCAAGTGGATCAATTAAATGTCTCATAACAATTCTCCTTTGGTTAAATATTGATTTCGTTCAGCACCGACAGAAATGAATTGAATCTGATGATGCAGCAGTTGTTCCAGTTTTTCAATATAGGATTTTGCGTTATCCGGCAATTCTTTATAAGAACGGCATGCAGATATATCAGTATTCCATCCGGGAAGCATTTCGATTATAGGTGTGTAGTCTTCCAGATTCTCCATAGGATCGAACTCTGTCATTTGAATATTGCCCTTTTTGTATCCTGTAATAACAGGAATCTCTTTCATGGTACATAATACATCCAGTTTAGTCAGGGCAATGAGATCAGCATTCTGGCATTTCAGTCCATATCTGCTGGCGACTGCATCAAAAGGACCGACACGGCGTGGACGCCCGGTAGCTGCACCGTATTCCCCACCTGACTGACGTAATATTTCCTGCCAGGTTTCAGACATTGCCTTTTCAGCAACAAAAGGGCCGGCACCAACACAGGTTGAATAAGCTTTTAAGACTCCGACAACGTGATCGAGGGGCTGTCCGGGGATACCAGCACCGATGGGACCATAGGCAGAAATCGTAGAAGAACTTGAAGTGTAAGGAAAAATACCATAATCAATGTCTCTCATTGCACCTAGCTGAGCTTCCAACACGACTTTTTTACCCTGGGCAAGTGCGGCGTTGAGATAATCGCTAGTATCGGTAATATATGGAGCAAACTGTAGAGCCTGCTTTTCACACCAGGATAAAAGTGCAGGGTAGGACATAGGTTCCTGATGATAGCAGCCTGCAAGTTCCAGATTTTTTGCATCCAGCATGGTTTTGAGTCTGGATTTTATATTTTCTTCATTCAGATGGAGCAGATCGCCAAGACGGATTGTTTTTTTACGATATTTATCACTATAGGCATAAGCAATTCCACGGCGTGTTGAGCCAAAAGCGGAGCCTGTTTTGGCAAGTCTGTTTTCTTCCAGTTCATCCTGAATTTTATGCCATGGCATAGAGATTGTGGCTCTCTTTGAAAGTTTCAGGTGTTCCGGGTTAACAGTGATTCCTTTTGCCTGTATTTGAGAGATTTCATTTGAAAGATGTTCCAGGTCCACTACCATACCATCTCCAAGAACGCATACTACATCGGGGTGTAATATGCCGGATGGAAGAAGATTCAATACGAATTTGCCCTGGTCGGTAACGACTGTATGACCTGCGTTATTTCCACCCTGATAGCGGACTACAATATCTGCCTGCTCTGCAAGCAAGTCGATGACGCGACCTTTTCCTTCGTCACCCCAATTGATTCCTGTTACTGCTGTAAGCATTGTTATTTCCTCCTTTAAGTAAATGAATCAGGTACAAAATCTGAATGCACGATCAGTTAATATTCTTGCAAAGATCAGTCCCAGAGGAAGCATGATGATAATCATGATTGCGGAAGTGAACCAAGAAACGGCTTCCGTCAGGGACATAATTCCAAAATTGTAAATGGCACGGTACAAATAAAGCCCAGGTACCATAATTACAATGGAAGGTACAGTTAAAGATATTCTTGGATAACCATTGTTCTTCTTGATCTCAGATGCCAGCAGTCCGGCTGATAAAGCCCCGATGAATGCTGCAGCAGCCGGCGGCATACCGGTGAAGTCAATAAGTTCCAGTCGAAATGTATTGGCAACGGCGCCAATCAATGCAGCAATGGCAGCCATGGGAATGGTACTGTTGAACATAATAGAGAATCCGAATACTCCACAGAAGCTTGCAATGATTCGCAGGCATAGAAGCAGGATTGGATTCAGGCTCATGGATGTAAATGTCAGGGGTTGAAGGTCCAACAGCAGAGCCATGATCCATGCAAACATGGTTGCAACAAGAATGATGATAATGGCGTAGGTAAGTCTTTCAAGACCGGAGCGAAGATCCAGCTTGGCAAGGTCTATTCCACTGGTTATAAAAGGAAAACCGGGAATAATGAATAAAATGGAGCAGATATATCCTGCTTCATGAAAAGCCGGAAGGTGAAATAATACTTCAGCCAGTTTAAGGCATAGTGCGTAGGCCAGACATGCTGCTGAAATTGACATTGAGATATTTAAAAATAAGGTATAGTGATGTTTGATCAACTTGGTGCGGACCAGGTTTCCTATGCCGGCTGCAATAAAGGCAAGAACCATTTCTACCAATCCACCGCCAAGCAGAAATGTGAATGCACAACATGCGAGAGCTGCTGCTAATCCCAGTATGGTGGGAGAGTAAAGGGCATGTATCTCTTCGATTTCATCTAACCGATTATGAATCTCTTCACCGGTTAAATGAGCTTCTTCCATTGGAAAGTTATTGACAAATTGTTCCATTCGATTAAGCTTGGAGGTATTTACACCAGTATTTGCAATACTTAATGACTGAGAGACACAGTCATTTCCATCGAAACAGTTAAATTCAATGGACATGAGGCCGACATCGACTGTACAGGTCACTCCTAATTCTTGTGAAAGCCGGTTCATAGAAGTACGAACACGCCAAGCACCGGTTCCGCAGGAAAGCATAATCAGACCTACGCGGCCTATGACAGATGCCTTTTCAATCAGATCGGCATTGTTGATTAAGATATCATTATCTTTTCTGGCATAATCATGCCAGGGAATTTCCATATGATTTTTTTCCATAATTTCAGTATAATTATTTTTTTGCATATATGATTTCCTCTGCTTTGGCAACGTGTCTTTCCAGATTCTTCAAAAAGAGAGAGTTTGGAAGAAAAATACCGATTTCATCATATCGTTCATTATGTTCAACCAGAGAATCCTGTCCATAGAAGACGTACGCCATGGGGAGATTCTTCTCCAGTTCGATCATAAGATCCCATACGGCAGAATAAGCTTCTGCTTCGGTTTCTTTTAACTTCACGGTATCGGGTAATTCACGAATCAGAAGTACACCGGTGCTCTTTTCAATGACCTCCTGCTCTATGTTCATTTCATCTGATGCATAGGAATGACTGTAGCAATAGGCTTGTGCCAGATATATATTTTCCTGATTTCCAAGATCATGGTATACTTCATAGAAGTGCTTATATTCTTTCTCATGAATTGTATTCCTGTACTCAGGCAGTAAAGCTCCCTTATTATCCGTCATGATTACAGGATTTTGTTTGCCGTCTGCATTGAAACGATAAGGAATCAGAAAAGAATTTCTCAGCAGATCAAACAGGGTATTCTGACAGATTGCCATAAGAAAGGCAGACAGATCCCGGTTGCTGTAAGAATTGAATAATGCCTGAGTAAATTCCTTCGGAGAAAGTGGAGTTTCGTGATCATCGTTGCAGAATAAATGCTGGCAAAATGTTTCCTGCAGCTTTTCACATGCCCAGGAATCATTTAATATTTTCTGAAATAGCATGTCTGATCGTTCTTCTCTTGGGAAAATTGTTTTTTCCTTCATGTTTTATCCATCCTTTCTTGTCTTTTTAATTCTTGTGAATTATACTATGAAGATAGAAATAAGTAAAAACTATAATTGATATAATTGAAATAATAAATTGATATATTAGGAAGAAAAGAATGAATGTTAATTTTGAATACTATAAAATATTTTATTATGTAGCCAAGTATCGTAATTTTACGAAGGCAGCACAGGCATTGGAAAACAGCCAGCCGAATATTACAAGAGCAATGAACTGTCTGGAACAGCAGATACATACAACACTATTTGTGCGGACGAACCGTGGTGTTCAATTAACGCCGGAAGGAGAAAAGCTCTATACGCATGTATCTGCAGCTATGGTGCAGCTTATGACCGCAGAGGAAGAGCTTACTGATAGTACAGGACTTTCCCATGGAAGTATTGCGATAGGAGCAAGTGAAACTGCGCTGAATATATTTCTTTTAGATAAATTAAAGGCTTTCCATATGAAATATCCGGGAATCAGATTGAAAATATATAATCATTCAACCCCGGAAGCGATAGAAGCTGTAAAAAGTGGTAAAATAGATTTTGCTGTGGTCTCTACACCTGCAGCTGTGGAAATGCCTCTAAAAGCGGTCATGCTGCTGCCTTTTCGAGAAATTTTAGTAGGTGGAACGACATTTACGGCATTAGGAAGTCAGGAACTCTCATTAGAAGAACTGAAGAATTACCCTTTGATATGTCTTGGAAAAGAAACTATGACATTTCGGTTTTACAACAGTCTGTTTCTATCTCATGGACTGGAACTGATGCCGGATACGGAGACTGCGACAACAGATCAGATTCTTCCATTGGTAAAATGTGAACTGGGTCTGGCTTTTCTGCCGGAACCAATGGCAAGAGAGTCTATTAAAAAGCACGAAATAGTGCAGATTTCACTGAAAGAAGACATACCGGAAAGGAATATATGTATGGTATATGACTGGCAGCATCCGCTGAATTCTGCGGCAAGACAGCTCAAAAAGATAATTTTGGAAAGTAAATGAGCAAAAAGGAGATTAGAAGAATCATGAGCAAAGTAAAGATTATTAAGAAAAATGATGAATATTCACTGGAATATAATATAGGTGATATCTGTGAAGTGACAGGGACATGGTATGGTGGTGTGCATATCACAGGAAAGTCTGGAATACCGGTATCTCTGGATAAGGAAGAGTATATGGAGTTAAGTACAGAGCCGGAAGCACCACAGGAGAATGTCCCTGACAGAGATATTCATGTAGGAGACATTGTGCAGCATTTTAAGAGAGAGTGGGTGTCAGCTCAGACCTCAGAATATCTGTATAAGGTGCTGGCTTTTGCACAGCATACAGAGACAGGAGAAAGACTGGTTATTTATCAGGCAATGTATACGCCATTTAAGATATGCGCCAGACCATACGCCATGTTCATGAGCGAAGTGGATCATGAGAAGTACCCGGATGTGAAGCAGAAGTACCGTTTTGAGAAAATCTCATCATAAAGATATTGACATTCTGCCCTTTCCTGTTTATAATGAATTCATATTAATCATACTAATCAAGTAGGAAAAGAAGAGATTAACTGAAAGGCAGCGTGTCATTTATGAGAGAAATTATGTGCTTTGGCGATTCTAATACATACGGATATATACCTGGTGGAGAAGGAAGATACCCATGGGAAGTAAGATGGACAGGGATTCTTGCGGACAGACTTTATCAGGAGGGCATTCGCGTTACAGAGGAAGGGTTATGTGGAAGAACTACCGTATTTGAGGATGAGCTGCGCGATAACCGTAAGGGTAGCGATCTGCTTCCTGCTCTTCTTGAGAGTCACAAGCCCTTAGATACAGTCATCATCATGTTGGGAACGAATGATTGTAAGACATATTATCATGCACCGGCAGAGGTCATTGGTAAAGGAATCGAGAAGCTGATCAGACAGGTAAGACAGGCAGATGAGAGTATCAAGATATTGCTGATATCCCCTATTCTGCTGGGTGAAGAGGTATGGAAGCCACAGTTTGACCCTGAGTTTGATACAGAATCAGTCAACACTTCCAAGAAGTTGAAAGCAGTTTATCAGAAGATAGCAATAGAACAGGGAACAGACTTCCTTGCTGCTTCTGATTATGCCAAGCCAAGTCCCATAGATCAGGAGCATCTGGATGAGGAAGGACATAGAAGGCTGGCAGAAGCCGTTTATCATAAACTGGCTAAGATGCAGCTTGGTACAGGTGCGGCATAATGGATAGAAAGACAGTTTGTAAAGAGGCTTTTCTTCATGCACTGCCCATTATGGGCAGTTATTTCTTTGTCAGCATGGCATATGGGCTGATGATGCAGGAGGCAGGTTTTGGCTGGGGCTGGTCACTGCATACCAGTCTGACTGTGTATACAGGTGCGTTTCAGTTCGTACTGGTGACTTTCCTAAGCAGTGGGGCATCCTTTCTTACCATTGCCCTGACGGCATTGTTCATGAACAGCAGACAGTTCTTCTATGGAATAACGTTTGTAGAGGACTTTAAGCAGATGGATGCAGGAGCCGGTAAGAACAAGCTCATCGCAGTAGCAGTATGTGCAGGGCTTCATCTGTGGAAGAAGAATACCCTGCTCAGTATTATAGGAAGCACTGCCGTTTATATGATTCTGGTGGTAGTCTGCCCCTGAATCAGGGTCGGAAGAGCGGTGAAGCTCTGTACCATCAGCCTTGGATTCTCCAGCTTATGAAGCATCATGCGCCCTGCCTGAATGCCGATGTCGTACATGTTGATGTCGATGACAGTAGGCTGTGGCGTAATGATCTTTGAATACGGATAGATATCAAATGTCAATAATCCGATATCATCTGGAATGGAGAAAGACAGGTCACGAAGTGCATTGACAACACCCAGCGCCAGCAGATTGTTTTCGCAGACAATGGCTTGCGGCTTCGGGAGCTTCTGCAGCATAGTACGGGTGACTTCATAAGCGCCTTCCTGAGTATTATTTGTATAACCGATATTTTCGCGGGTGATATATTCCTTATGATGTATCATCCCTTTTTTAAACCCTTTGAGCCTCTGATTGGAGATAGCATCATTTCTTCGGCCGGCAATGAAGAAGACATTGGTATAACCACATTCGCAAATATGGTCTGCTGCATATTCGCCGGCAAGAGTGTGGTCGGTATCAATCCAGCAGAGTCTGGTCTCAAAATCCGGGTGTCCGATAATAATATGAGGAATTTCTTCCTCCAATAAATGCTTCGCTAACGTTTCGTTTACGATGGAACCATGAATAATGAGTCCATCTGCGGAACGTTTTTTGATTTCCACGATTGCCCGTTCACCGGGATAGGATTCTTCAGAGGTATCTACCAGCGACATCATGTAATGATGTGAGGTCAGTTCATGGTAAACACCACACATAATGTCGAACATATGAGGATTCTCATAAGCGATATCTTTTCCAAGAGTGGACAGGTACACGATATTTTTGGCTTGTCCTTTGGCGAAGCTGACAGCGCGTGAGTTAGGAATATAATGTAGTTCTTTAATTGCAGCGTTGACTCTGGCGGTTGTCTCAGCAGAGATCGTAGGGTTGTTATTAATGACCTTTGACACAGTGGAAGTAGAAACACCTGCCTTGGAAGCAACATCTGAAATCGTGACTGACATAACGATATCTCCTTTCATTTGAAAAATCGACAAATCTTAAAATCTAGTATAGCGGTTTCTTAACAAAAGTCAATTGCAATCACACAAAAACATTGTAAAACTGATATTTTGCAGATATGATGAAAATACAAAAGGACATGATTCACATGACTTTTAGGAAAAGTTTCGTAGAAAGATAAAGAAAATGGGAGGTTGGAAAATGAAAAGAAAATTAGCAGCAGCATGTATCAGTATGTGTATGGTTTCCTCTTTATTAGCAGGTTGTGGAAGCAGTGAGCAGACTGTACAGAATCAGAGTGAGCAGACACAGAACAGTGAGAAAACACAGGAAGAAGTCAAAACAGAAGAAACGACGCAGGTGTCAGAAAATAGTGATAATAACAGCAATGATGCAATTGCCAATCTGATTGCAGCTACAGATGCGCCGGTTGATCTGACATTATGGTGTGCTGAGACAGAAGAATATCAGACAGTTATGGCACAGCTTGTAGATGAATTTAAGAATACTTATCCTGATGTGCAATTTAATATTACAATTGGCGCAGAGTCTGAGGCGAACTGCAAGGATGATGTATTGAAGGATGTGGAATCCGCAGCGGATGTATTCGTATTTGCAGATGACCAGCTGATCGATCTGGTAAATGCAGGAGCATTGCAGAGTGTAGATGCTGCTTTTACATATGATCCTAAGACTGCAAATGCAGCGTCTACAGTAGAAGCCGCTTCTGTAGATGGTAAGCTGTATGCTTATCCGCTGACAGCGTCTAATGGTTATTTCCTGTTTTATAATTCGGATTATCTGACAGAAGAAGATGTGTCATCCTGGGATAATCTGCTGGCAGCAGCCCAGAAGCAGGGTAAGACAGTTGGCATGGAAGTATCCGGTGCGTGGTATTTATATGGATTCTTCGCGGGTGCCGGACTGGAAATGTACGGACAGGATGATGGAACAAATTACTGTAACTGGAATGCAACAGATACGAAGTATACAGGGGCAGCAGTTGCAGAAGCCGTAACGGATATCTGCAAGAGCAGTGCCATGGTGAATTGTGTTAATGAAGATGCACAGGCATTTGCACTGAATGGTCAGATGATAGCAGATGTAAATGGAACATGGGCGACGACCGGTTTTATGGAAGCATATGGTGATGGATATGCGGCAACGAAGCTGCCCGCCTTTACTGTAAATGGAGATGAGGTACAGATGGGGTCTTTTGCAGGATATAAATTCGTTGGAGTGAATGCATATTCCAGGAATACAGGCTGGGCTATGCTGCTGGCAGAATATATTACAAGTCAGAACAGCCAGGAAGCAATCGGTGTTGCTACAGGTGAAGGACCTTCTAACCTGAATGCAGCAGCTTCTGATAAAATCGCCTCAGCTCCTGCACTTGCTGCACTGGCACAACAGTCTGCCTATGCGGATCTGCAAAGAGTCGGCAATGCATACTGGGACCCGGCTGCAACCTTGGGTCAGGCGCTGGCAGAAGGCAATTATACAGATGTACAGTCACTTCTGGATGAAGCTGTAGAGGGTATCACACAACCAGTTACAAATTAAGGATGCGGTATCATGAAGAAATTGTTGGAAATATGTAAGAATGGAGATGCCGCAACGCGGCTCTCCATGATTATTATGGGAGCAGGCTATTGTGCCAGAGGACAATATGCCAAGGGAATCATTATGACAGTGATAGAAGTACTGTTCTTTCTGTTCACATTTCGTTTCTCCTGGCAGTATATCTGTAAATTAAATACGTTGGGTACAGTACAGAGAGAAGAATACCTGGATCTGACTACGTTGCAAAAGACAGTGAATGATTATGATAATTCCCTGTTGATTCTTCTGTGCGGTATTATTGGAATTCTGTTTATCGCTGCCTTTATTGCTTTGTATATCAGCAATCTAAGGGCAGTTTATGAATTACAGAAGCAGGAATCAGAAGGTAAGCATATTAATTCATTCAGGGAAGACTGTAGGGAGCTGATCAATGCTAAATTTCATATTACACTGCTTACTTTGCCGGGTATAGGTGTATTGCTGGTCAATATCATTCCTATCCTGTTCATGATAGCCATTGCATTTACCAATTATGACATGAATCATCAGCCCCCCACATATCTGTTTACCTGGGTGGGACTGGATAATTTCAGGGAATTGTTTACTTCCACATCAACAGTTACTTTTGGTTATGCATTTATCAGGATTCTGGTCTGGACGCTGATCTGGGCATTTCTAGCCACTTTTACGACCTATTTTGGTGGAATCCTGCTTGCCAAACTCATTAATGACAAGACTGTCAGGTGGAAAAAGATGTGGAGAAGCCTGTTTGTCGTGACAATAGCGATTCCACAGTTCGTTACTTTATTATTAGTCGGTAAGATGTTTGGAGATTATGGTATTGTCAACAGTATCTGCAACAAAATCGGATTGACGCAGGTGTTACAGAACCTTGGACTGGTTGGAAAGGGGCTTTCTTATATTCCCTTTTTATCCAAGCCTGGCTGGGCGCATGTCATGATCGTGTTAATCAATATCTGGGTGGGTGTACCGTATCAGATGCTGAGTGCCACGGGAATCCTTCTCAATATTCCAGAGGAACAGTTGGAGAGTGCAAGGATAGACGGCGCCAATGAAGCACAGATTTTCCGCAAGATCACAATGCCGTATATGCTGTTCGTGACAGGTCCTTCACTGATTACAGCTTTTATCGGCAATATCAATAATTTTAATGTCATATATCTTCTGACCAGTGACTATGTAACGGGCAATATGCGTTATGCCAATTCCAATGCAAAAGAAGTAGATCTGCTGGTGACGTGGCTCTTTACATTAACGAATGACTATTCCAATTATAAGATGGCATCAGTTATTGGAATATACGTTTTTGTACTGTGTGCGGTATTTACTTTGATTGGATTTACCAGAATGATTGCCGGTAACAGAGAGGAGGAATTCCAGTAAATGAAAAGAAAATGCAAAATAATCGGAAAACATCTTCTGCTGGCTTTTCTCGCCTTTATATGGCTGATTCCAATTATCTGGTTATTTGTGACGTCGCTGAGTGGCTATAAAGGCATCAATACCATGCATTTTTTCCCGACTAAATGGACGTGGGATAATTATGCACAGCTGTTCTTCAGACCGGATACGGTGGCGAATTTTCCAGCGTGGTTTCGCAATTCCATGATAATAGGCTGCTGTACGTGTGTCATTTCTACCTTTTTGGTATTGATGGTGGCATATGCGATGAGTTGTATGCGTTTCCCAATGCGTAAGCCGCTTATGAGTTTCGCAATTATCCTGAATATGTTTCCGGGAGTATTGTCCATGATCGCCATCTTCTTTGTCATGAAGCTGATAGGGCTGACAGACAGTATGCTGGGACTTATCATCATATATTCAGCGGGCTCTGGACTAGGCTATCTGATCTGTAAGGGATTTTTTGATACGATACCGGCGTCGCTTAGAGAGTCTGCAACACTGGAAGGTGCATCGCAGTTATGTATTTTTACCAGAATCGTGATTCCACTGTCCAAACCCATTATTGTATATACGGTTATTAATTCTTTCCTGACACCATGGATGGATTTTGTTATGGCGAAGCTGATGATCCGTTCCAAGAATCCTACAGACTGGACAGTTGCCATGGGGCTTTTTAATCTGGTGCAGAGAACGCTGGTAGGAGACTACTTCTCTGTATTCTGTGCAGGCGGCATTATTGTAGCAATTCCAATCTCCATTCTGTTTCTGCTGATGCAGAAGTTCTATGTTGATGGAATTACAGGTGGAGCGGTGAAAGGATAGGATATGAAGAAGGAAGCGATTTTACATATACCTCTTTCGCAGTATGCATATGCAACTGGGGAAAAAGATATTACAATCAGGCTGCGTGCAGCAAAGGGAGATCTGTGCAGCTGTCAGCTTTATTATGGAGACCGGGTAGACCAAAATCCTGTAATCAGAATGACAAATATAAAAATGACACTCGTGTCAAGTGATGACTTGTTTGACTATTATGAAACCAGACTTAACAATATTTATCCAAGATTGTGTTATTACTTTGCATTGGAAGATGGCTGCCAGAGACAATATTATTATGAAAGAGGATTCTGTACACAGATAGGCTACAACAGAACAGAGTATTTTCAGTTCCCGTATATCCGCAGAGAGGACATTATCAGTCCACCGGCGTGGGCACAGGATCTGATTATGTATCAGATATTTCCAGATAGCTTTGCCACGGAAAAAGGCAGTATTGTTAAAATGGCGAAATCTATTGAAACAGGGTATGGCATGATATCCGCTAACAGACTTGGAGGAACCATACAGGGAATCAGTGAGAATATAGAGTATATCAGAGAGCTTGGAATCAATTGCATCTATCTGAATCCGGTATTTATGGCAAATTCCTATCACAAATATGATACAGCCGATTATTTTATGGTCGATGCCTGTATGGGAACGCTGGAAGAGCTTAAAGAAATGGTTGCTATTTGTCATAGAAATCACATCAGGGTGATTCTGGATGGAGTGTTCAATCATTGTGGACCTGATTTCTTTGCTTTCAGGGATGTATTAACATATGGCAGCAAGTCACGGTATTATGACTGGTTCTATGATATGCCGGAGCCGGTATGTTATATGGACCCGCCGGATTATGCGGCTTTTGCCTATGTAAAAGAGATGCCTAAGCTCAACACTTCCAATCCACAGCTTGAGAAATACCTGATAGATGTAGGAACATACTGGATCAGAGAAGCAGATATTGATGGATGGCGGCTGGATGTGGCAAATGAGGTGAACCATGATTTCTGGAGGCATTTTAAGACAGCTGTAAAAGCCGTAAAACCCCAGTTCTTTCTGATTGGGGAGATATGGGAGGATGCCGGAGTATGGCTTCTTGGAGATCAGTTTGATTCAACGATGAATTACCGTTTTTCTTATCTGTGCAAGGATTTCTTCGCAACGAGGACGATGACGGTATCAGAATTTGATGCACAGATGCATAAGATGATTATGAGATATCCAGAGCAGGTGAGCCTGGTACAGATGAATTTTCTTGATACACATGATGTTCCCAGATTTCTTTCTTATTGTGTGGGAGACAGGAGACGGTTGAGGCTGGCATATTTTTATCTCTTTATGGGGTATGGAGTTCCTTCGGTATTCTATGGAGATGAGTATTATATTGAAGGAGAGACAGAGAATGCATATCGTAGTCCGATGCCCTGGGGCAGTGAGGATAATTGCTATGATATTTTGAGGGAATATGCGCAGATTAGAAGGGAACACAGTGCAATTCGTAACGGAACATATAGAACAGTACTATGTCAGGATGAGAAGGGCTTATATCTGTTCCTGAGAGAAAATGAACAGGAGAAAATACTGATTGCTTTGAACAATTCAGATGAAGAACAGGAGATATCAGATAAAGCATGGAGAATCCCACCGATGCAGGGGGATATCAGAATATTGTAAGGCAGTATGTAAAGGGCGCACTTTTTGGTGCGCTTTTTCATATTCTGTTCATATAAGGCAATCTATGTATACAGAATGGGGAAGGGATATGGATTATGGAGCAAAAGAAGCATCCTGTATTCCACAGGTGACACTTAGAGATCCAAGATTGACAGGACAGGGGGTGTTAATTGCTGTTTTAGACAGTGGGATTGACTATTTCTTAACAGAATTTCAAAATGCGGATGGAACAACCCGTATTCTGACGTTATGGGATCAATCAGCGATTCCGGATGTAGAACACAACCGACTGCCTCCTGAGGGGTATACAGAAGGGGTATTGTATACAAGAGACGAGATTAACGAAGCTTTGGCAGCAGGCAGCAGACAGGCAGGACTTGCCATTGTGCCCCAGCAGGATATATCAGGTCATGGAACAGCAGTAGCTGCCTTGGCAGCCGGTTCCCAGTCAGGTGTGGCAGCGCAGGCACAGCTAGTTGTGGTGAAGCTGGGGAATCCTCTGGCTGAGTCTTTTCCAAGAACCACACAATTGATGAGAGGTATCTCTTATGCAGTGAATCTGGGAGTAGAATTAAATATGCCTGTGGTCGTGAATCTAAGCTTTGGCAATACATATGGAGATCACCGTGGGGAATCCCTGCTTGAAAGATTCATAGACAATGCTTCGGAGATAGGCAGAACAGCTATTATAATAGGAAGTGGGAATGAAGGGGCTTCCAATGGCCACACCGCAGGAATTGCCCTTACGCAGAAGAACATAGAACTGGCAGTAGCAGCATATGAAACAGGGTTGAGTATTCAGATCTGGAAGCATCCCAATGATGATTTTGGACTGGTGGTACGTTCACCGGGAGGAGAGGAGGTGCAGCTGGAGACAAGGAGAATAGCCACGATAAGGAGTACCCTGGAACAGACACAGCTGCTGTGCTATATTGGCGAACCTCTGCCTTATTCAGTGAATCAGGAGATCTATATTGATATGATTCCTGTGGGCAGATATATCAATGAAGGAGTATGGAATCTGGTATTGACGCCCCGAAATGTGGTGACAGGGGAGTATCGGATGTTTCTGCCAAGCTATGCGGCAAGGAATACAGGAACCGGCTTTTTCCTGCCAACCCCGGAGGTAACGCTGACGATTCCATCTACTTCACTCAGGGCAATCACTGTGGGCGCTTATGATACAAGAACTTCAGCGTATGCGGATTTCTCAGGCAGAGGGTATGTATATCGCTATGAAGAGGGACGTGCGGGCGAGGATGGTCTGCCTTTTGGAACTGCATTCAGCAAGCCGGATCTCGTTGCTCCCGGAGTAAATCTGACTGTGCCAATACCGGATAGTGGTACGCAGCAGGTATCGGGAACTTCCTTCGCAACCCCTATAGTCAGTGGCAGCGCAGCACTCCTGATGGAATGGGGCATAGTCAGAGGCAATGATCCTTACCTGTATGGGCAGAAACTCAAGGCATATATGATCAATGGAGCAAAGAAACTGCCAGGTTTTGGCAGATATCCTAATGACATGGTAGGATGGGGGGCATTGTGCGTAGCAAATAGTTTGCCTTGAATCTCATATGAATTGCATGTTATAATTGACATAAGACAATTGATGTAAAATGCATATAGAATAGAAGGGGAATTATAAATATGCTGAATATAGCCTTTTGCGATGATGACAAGGAGATTTTGAACCAACTGCAGAATCTTCTGAATCAGTATCGTAAAGATAAAAATGTGTCAATTCAATGCCTGGCATTCCAGAGTCCGATGGAGCTGCTTGCCCAGATCGAAGCAGGGGGGCGTTTTGACATTCTGTTTCTGGATGTTATTATGCCCGGTGAGAATGGAATCCATGTGGCAGGAGAAATCAGGAAGTATGATGAGACTATGAAGATAATTTTTCTGACATCATCTGCTGAATTTGCAGTGCAATCCTACACGGTGGGGGCATATTTCTATCAGCTTAAGCCTATCTGGGCAGAGAGCTTCTTCCGCCTGATGGATGCAGTCACTTCAGAATGTGAGAAAGAGCAGGAGAATGCTCTGGTGCTGTGCTGTAAGAGCGGTATCACCAGAATTAATCTGAGCAAGCTGGAGTATTGTGAGGTAATAGGACGTACCTTGACATTTCATCTGGAGAATGGGCAGGTGCTGGAGAGCAGCGGCAGTCTGGATGAGCTGAGCAGCCAGCTGGCACCATACCATAATTTTCTCCGCCCGCACAGATCATTTCTGATCAATATGGAATACATACAGAACATATCAAACAGGGCAATCACAATGACAAGCCATGTGCAGATTCCTGTTCCACACGGAAAATGCTCCGATATTAAGAATGTATATCTGGAGTACGTATTTGACAGAAAGCAGGTTGTTATATCATGACAGATGTTATTTATTTATTGAACAGTGCTTCGGTAGGAATCTTTGGCATGATATTATCGGCATCTTTTTGTGATATTGTCTGGACAAAGCACAAACGTATCAGTCTTGTGGTAAGTATGTTAATGATTCTGCTGATTCAGGCAATCATCTATCAGCAGACAAGCTCTGATGTGGTCAGGTATCTGTATCCGCTTATTACGCATGCGCCATTGGCAGTGGTGCTTTGTATTATGAATCGGGAATGGCTGTGGCCGGCCGTTTCAGTCTTGACAGCGTACCTGTGCTGTCAGCTAAGAAGATGGATTGCACTGGCAATCGTAGCGGTAATACCGGAAATCTATGCAGGGCAGGACATGGCTGAATTGATTGTGACTTTTCCATTATTACTGTTCCTGATATGGTTCGTATCGCCCGCAGTGCGTACACTTGCCAGGGAAACGAAGAGGCTTCAGCTTCAGTTTGGAGTGATTCCCCTGTTAGGATATGGATTTGATTACCTGACACGTATTTATACGGATTCCTTGTCAAAAGGCACGACTCTTGCAGTAGAATTTATGCCCTTTGTATGCAGTGGGGCATATCTGTTCTTTGTACTGCGTACCTCCAGGGAGAAGAAGATCCGCAATGAGCTGGAACAGACGCAGGGAATATTGAATCTACAGGTCGCACAGGCAGTCAGGGAGATAGACTCCTTGCGGGAATCACAGAAGAGTGCCAGTACCTATCGTCATGATCTGCGTCATCATATGCAATATCTGTCAGCCTGCATGGAAAATGACAAACTGGATCAGGCAAAGAATTATATTCATGAAGTCTGCTCGGAAATTGATGCTTACAAAGTTCAGAATTATTGTGAGAATGAAACAGCCAATCTGATTTTGTCGGCTTTTGCTGACAAAGCACATAAGCAGGACATATCAATGGAGATAAAGGCGCAGATTCCAACCATGCTCGCTGTATCAGAGAGTGATTTGTGTGTGTTATTGTCCAATGCGCTGGAAAATGCATTACATGCCTGTATGCAGGTGCAGGCAAAGGGATTGTCGGCAGCCATAGATGTTATGGCATATCAGCAGAAAGATACATTTTTCATCCAGATCAGGAATTCCTGTGAGGATAAGGTGGAATTTGTAAATGAAATTCCAGTGACCAGACGGGCGGGACATGGGATTGGTGTACGCAGTATATGTGCAGTAGTAGAGCGTTATGGGGGTCTTTATTCTTTCAGCGCCGAGAATGGACAGTTTATTTTAAGGGTTTCATTATAAAAACAGGGTAAAACCTGTTTTTTTTTATGCAGTAAACATAATTTGCCTGTCGATTCAATGCATTTTGCGGTCGATTCATGACAGAGTCCACAATTATCTGTCAAAGTGCGTTACAATACACTCATACAAATAAAGAAAACCCGAAAAGGGGAAGGAGAGGTAAATTATGAAGAAGAAATTAGTTGGTTTGATGTTAAGTGGTATGCTGGTATTGTCATTAGCAGCTTGTGGCGGCGATGATGCAGCAGCAGACAGCGCAACTGTATCTACACAGACAGAGGTCAGCACAACGTCAGATACTGTGCAAGAAGCAGTAACGACAGAAGAAGTAACAGTTAATGATTCAACAGACAGTGAAGCAGCAGACAGTGATGGAATCCTGTACCACCTGACAATGGAGGAGATACCTGATCTGGCAGATACGACCTGGGATTTTGCAGGCGGTATGATTGATGGTACAGAGATGACAGAGGATGAGTTTAATACAGCATTGTCATCAACTTATGGTGGACAGCTTTCCTTTGTATTTGATGGAAATGGAAATGCACAGATGGTACAGGGCGGAGGTTCTCTCAATGGAACCTATGAGGTCAGAGATGACGGACTTGTAGCGGTAGTTTTCGATAATAATGGAAGTGACCTGATATATGCCTGCTTCTTCACAGATATGGATGGATTGACGATGATAGCTCTTTCTGATGATTCAGGGAATAATGGAGTTTATTTCGTACAGCAGTAATTGAAAGGAGCACTGCATGGAAATTCTGATTATTGTTATTCTGCTGATTGCATTGTTTTCTTTTTGGGTGGTTTCAACCCGGCGCAGACTGACAGTAATGAATGAAAATGTTGAAAGTGCCATAAATCAGATTGGGGTACAGCTTTCTTCACGCTATGATATGTTGGCAGCTGCTTTGAATCAGGCAAAAGACTATGATGTCCGTACGGCATGTAATCTGATTGCCAAGGTGAACTTTCACAGATGCGTCATTACATCAGTATCTACAACAGGTGAAGTCATGGAGCAGGAAAAGATGATTCAATCTGTACTGGAGGAGCTGGAGAAAATGGTCAGACAGCATCCCGAGATAAATGAGAATAAGGACTACAGCAAATTCATGGAAGCTGTAGACAGCTATGGACGGATGCTGCAGACCAGTACTCTCATCTATAATGATTCTGTTACCAAATTCAACAGAGCTGTCTGTATGATACCTGCAAAACTGATTGCGGGCATCATGGGATTCCAACAGTGCAGTTATCTGGAAAATATCAGATGTAAGTAATTGCGAAACGGGTATAAAGCGTGGCACGAATTGTACAGCTTTTACAATGCAACACAGGCCGCTCTCGCTACGCTGCAGCTCGTAGCAGTACATAAGACGCTAAAATACAGCGCCTAAGTACTGACGGCTGCACAGTGCCTGCTTATGCATTTGTGAAAGCTATACAATTCTGTATACATAAAATTGCATTTCGCAGATACCGGAATGAGATGAATAGAAGGGATAAGGTAAACATGAAAAGAGAAAAATGGTTGACGTTAGGACTTATTGTTGCAATTGTTATGTCACCGGTTACAGATGTATATGCACAGGAAAGTAATGGTACATATGAGACTGTTGGAAGTGGAGATTATGAAGAATCCCAGGTTGATGATAACAGTAATAAAGAAAGTGATGCAAAAGATGGGGCAGCAGAAAATAGAAATATAGCAACAGTCAGTAATGAAGGAATAGTAGGTGAAACAGGGAAAAATACTACAGTTACGGGTGATGTAACAACAACAGGTGAGACATCCGATGGTGTTACAGCTGATGGTAGTAATACAAAAGTGACAGTGAAGGGCAATGTAACCGTAAGTGGTACAGGAAGTGCCGGAGTCAGTGCCAATAACAATGCCACAGTAGAAGTTACTGGCAATGTGGAAGCAAAAGGTGATAACCAGACTCATGAAGGACAAACAGGTGGTACTTATATTGATAAGTGGGCAGATGGAGTAGAGGCAGATAATGGTTCCAAAGTAACCGTAGATGGAAATGTTACTTCCCAAAAAGGCTGGGCTATTGATTCCCATGGATCAGATGTGACTGTAAATGGTGATGTACATTCTGAGAAAGGGTCAGCAATCAATGCAAGAAAAGGCAGTACCATCACAATTGATGGAAGCGTGTCTTCCAATGCTGGAATAACATTAGGTGGCATAATAGAAACGACTGAAAGTACTATTAAAATTACCAAGGACGTTACAGCTAAGAACGCTTGGGGGATATTAGCAGGGTCAGAAGCGGATATAGAAGTAGGCGGTAATATATCATCTGAAAAAGAAGCTGTTTATATTGCAGGCAAGGATGCATTGATTGTAGTAGATGGTAATGTCTATTCCACAAAAGGCTGTGCTATGGATATATTGGAGCAGGCAGAAGCAACTGTAAAGGGTGATGTATCAGGAAATAAACTGGCAATCTGGATGGATAACAGTTCCAAGCTTCAGGCATTAGGAAAAATCAGCTCAAATGATGTAGGTATCCTTCTTAGTCTATATGGTGACCAGGGAACAGGCGAACTTGAACTTGGTACAATAGATGCCCAGACTGCTATTAGTATTAATTATGGAGAATATAAAGATATAGATAAAATCTTGGCGGCGCTACCTGAAATGACAGTTTACAAGATGAATGCAGATACTTTACTGCGTCTGTATACAGAAAGTGAAGGGCTTAGTTTAAAAGAAGCGAGTAATTTAGCTGAAAAGATCTTAATGGAAAAGCTCCAATATGCCATTAGAAAACAGGATACCTCCAATGGTAAGATAAATATTGCAGACGAATTAACCAAAGCAAAGGAAGGTCAGACATTGACATTCAGTGTTGTGGCAAATGATGGCTATGAGGTTGATAGTGTAAGTGCAGGCGGAGAAAATATACCTGTAATCAAAAACGACAATGGTACTTATTCGATAACAGTACCAAAGGGTGGCGGTGTCAATATCTCTGCGATTTTCAAGTCAATTAAGCAGGATCAGACCACGGATCCAACACCAACCCCGAATCCGACACCAACACCTGGTACAGTAACACCGTCAGCTTCACAGCAAACATCCATACTGACAGTTGCAGAGGATACAGAAATCGTGGTAATTCCACAGACCTGGTATTCTACGAAACAGCAGGAGTTCCAGCAGGTAGTTAATACAATTCCACAGAATGGTGTCTGCATTCTGGAGGCAGATGATCTGATCAGCTTTAATCGTAAGACTTTTGCGGCATTCAGTAACAGAACAGATATAACATATGTTATAATATATAAATGGAACGGCAATACATATCAGACAGTGATTCCAGCCGGCTACCCGGTAATGGATCTGTTGAATGAGGATGGATATTGTGGCTGTCTGTATCTGAATTCTGTATTCGGTTCTACTTTAATAGATTAAAGGAGAAGAAGCATTATGGGTTTATTTACGAATAATAAGAAGCTTTGTCCTGTATGTGGAAAGCCTACCCCGCGTCTTCTGGCGACAACAGTAGAAGGCATGCCTATTTGCAAGGAATGTGCAGCCAAGGTTGACCTGCCTTCAGGGTTAGTGGATAAGATGGATGTCAAGAGTTTTGTACAGTACGTGAATTACTATGATGATAATCAGGTATTGAGGGATGTGTTCAAGGAGGATTACCGTTATGATTTCGGGTTCCTTAGCGGAGCACTGGTACTGGACACTGCACACAGGCTGTTTCGTTTAAGCGGCATAGATACATCCCTGGTCATGGAATCCAATAATCTGAAGAATTTCAGGATTCTGGAAGATAACGCGCCTCTGTTTGAGGGAGATGCGAATGGACTGAAATGCCATACGAGCAAAGTACCTGAACGTGTAAAAGAGATGGAACCACAGATCGAGCATTTCATGAGAGAGCGGCGCGACTATGAGTGGAGAGAAGAAAGACGGGAAGAGATGGAGAGGCAGCAGAATGCCAGCAGACCTAATCAGGCACTGCCGCCGGTGCTTAATTCTGATTCAGGCTCTACTGTAAGAATGTCAGAGCCAAGATTTAACACAGCAGGACCATTCCAGAACTTTGAAGTAGAGATTGTGTTAAAACACGCTTACTGGGGTTCTAAAAAGTGGAAGGTCAAGGCTCCATCCTTTGACAAAGAGCATCCAAGTACGGATTCCTATTTGATTGATTACGAGACCAGCGTGGATAAAATGCGTGATCTGGCAGAACATCTGATGAGAATTGCGAACCCGGATGCGAAGGTTACATATGATAAGCAGGAAAAGGCACAGTCTGACGCAGTACCTGATGTTGCAGGACAGATAGCCAAGTACAAGGCATTGCTGGATTCCGGTGCTATTACACAGGAAGAGTTCACTGCATTGAAACAAAAGCTGATTGGATGATCAGGATAGAAAGAGGCACATTAGGATTCCTAACGTGCCTCTCCATGTTCTTTCATAAATTGTACAAATTGTTCAACCGGTAGTGGCTTGGAGAAATAATAGCCCTGAATGTCTGTACAATGTTCTACTTTCAGGAATTCTACCTGTTTGGCTGTCTCGACACCTTCGGCAGTAATGTTCATGCCAAGGCTCTGAGCCAGATGGGTAATGGAATGTAACAGCTTCTCCCCATTGGAATCCCCGATATAATCTATCAGGCTCTTGTCAAGCTTGATCGTATCAAAATGCATGACGTTCAGAGAAGACAGGGAAGAGTAACCACTTCCGAAATCATCCAGTAACAGGGTGAAGCCTGCATTGTGGAACTGATCGATCAGACTGGATATTTCTGAATTGTTGACCGTTGCACTTTCTGTAATCTCCAAGGGCAGATATCTGGCATCCAGATGATAGCTGTCAATGATATCCTTGTATTTCTGTACTATATCTCCAAAATAGAGACTGATACGGGAAATATTTACAGAAATAGGATAGAGCGGAATACCGTCATGCTGCCATTTCTGCTGCTGCTCACATACAGCACGGAATACATATTCATCCAATGCAGCAATATTACCATTTTTCTCAAAAAGTGGAATGAATTTGCCGGGTGGAAGCAGGCTGCCGTCCTGTTTGATCCAGCGGATCAATGCTTCTGCGCCCAGAAGATTTCCAGTGTACGGATCGACCTTGGGCTGATACCAGACCTGAAACTCTTTATTCTGGATACCACTTTCAAAATCATCTTCAATTTTGTGGTTTTCAGAGATCTGGTCGATATCAAGATCATCATAAAATGCATAATGTCTGGTACGAAGTCCCTTAATCAAGGACTTTGCTTGAATCGCTTTACCGTATATCTGCTCTGGATCCTTATGGTCAGAGGTTTCGTATATACCCATCAATGGGAAGAGCCTTGGGATATTTAACCTGGAAGAGATTGCTTCCAGATCGGAATTCAGCTTATTAAGTCTCACCTCGACACTGGGTTTATCAGGCTCGCAGACCAGGAAGAAGAAACGGTCAGCATTGATTCTCGCACAGAGCTCATTAGAATGCAGATTATTGCAAAGCACCTTCCATATCTCACGAAGAGTTTCATCACCTTTGGTAACACCACAGGTAGTGTTGATAATCTTGAAGTTCTGCATATCAAGGGCTACATAGTAAATCCTGCCATAGTTGTTCCTAGCCAGTTTCTCCTGGAATGCAGCAAAGTTGTCCCCACCTGTCAGGGAATCACTATAAGCCAGTTCCAACAGTTCCTTCTTCTGTTTACGGTAGAAATACAGGAAAAGGATGATGCTGCAGGCTGAAATGGCAAATATGATAAGCATGAGTCTGGTGACATAGAAATTAATGGGCTTTGCCATATTCCACAGAACCTGTTCCGGCACAATCGTTAAAAGAAACCATTGCCTGTCTGAACGGAGGTTATGCAGTGGAACCATGCAATAATAATAGCGCTGATCCTGATTGGTATAAGAACCAACATGTTCAGAAGCATCATCCATGTGTTGGCGTACAACAGAAATTGTTGTTTCATGGCCTTCGTTGTACTGACGCAGATAATCCATCAGATTAACTGCATTGCGAAGGTCATCGGGAGCAGTGTCCGAGATGGCGATAAAATCTGCGTCCTGATTGATGATACAGCTTATCCCCAGATTATCAAAGGAAGGGATACTTACAAGCTCGCTGAAATTCTCTGTACAGTATGTGGCATAGAGAACGCCATCAATCTCATTCTGAGCATTATAGATAGGAACACTGAATACATTAATGGATTCATGGACATCTCCGACAGCATCGGTTATATTGTTGGTTATTCCGGATATTCCTTTCATGCCGTCCTGATAGAAATCCCGGAAAGACAAGTCCTGCCTGTATCCGTCTGTAGTCGTTGTAATGCCTTGTCTGTCGATAATCCCGATACGCTTGAAACGGTAGGTATCTGTATAAACTTTTAAATATTGAATGTATTCTTCGCTGTCATTGGAGACATCTGTTATTCCATTGCTGAGACTATTGAGCAGATTGAACTTATCTGTCAGCTCCTGGGTTACGGTCAATGCATTCTGGGCAGTTACATCTTTGAGGTTCTTTTGTACTTCCAGGGTCAGTGTATCACGGATGAGGAAAGAACACCGGAATACCGCCAGTATGACCATAGACAAGGCGAAAATCAGAATGATAAAAGTATGTTTGGATATTTTTTTGTAAGTCATATGTAATCCTCTTGTTGATTAGTAGACAGTATATATATAATTATACACTATTTCAGGAAGTGGGCAATTGTTTTTTGAAAATTACAACTACATGCCAATTGTGCCGGTTGTAATATTGAGAGCCATATGGTATATTTCCAGTAGTGAATATGAAAAAACCATATATGGTAGTTTTTGCACACGGCAACTTTGTGCCTGCGGTCCAAAGTTTGCAGGCTGCGGAAAGGCATGGTTATTAATATGGAAGAACATAAAAGAAGACCACGATATAAAGGAACACACCCCCGTAAGTTCGAGGAGAAATATAAAGAACTGAACCCGGAGAAATATGCGGATACAGTGGCAAAAGTAATCAGCAAGGGATCAACACCGGCGGGAATGCATATTTCCATCATGGTGAAGGAGATTTTGGATTTTCTGCAGATACAGCCTGGGCAGAAGGGACTGGATGCCACCCTGGGATATGGCGGACATACCAGAAAGATGCTGGAACAGTTGCAGGGACAGGGACACCTATATGGGCTGGATGTAGACCCTATTGAGATCGTGAAGACCACGCAGAGACTGAAGGATGCAGGATTTGGAGAGGATGTCTTCACTTCTATACAGGAGAATTTCGCCAATATTGCCAAAGTGGCACAGGAGTATGGACCTTTTGATTTTATGCTGGCAGATCTGGGTGTCTCTTCTATGCAGATTGATAACCCGGAGCGTGGCTTTTCCTATAAGCTGGATGGACCACTGGACTTGAGACTGAATCCCCAGAAAGGTGTAAGTGCAGCCGAGAGACTGACACAGGTGTCAGAAGATGAACTGATTGGTATGTTCATTGAGAATTCGGATGAACCCTATGCGAAACAGATTGCATCTGCCATTATGAAAGAAATGAAGAAAGGGCATAGGATTGATACAACGACGAAGCTTAGGGAAACCATTGAGACAGCACTGGCTTTTTTACCGGAGAATAAAGAAAAGAAGGATATTGTGAAGAAGAGCTGCCAGCGTGTTTTTCAGGCGCTGCGTATTGATGTGAACAGCGAATTTGAGGTGTTGGATCAATTCTTATACAGTCTCCCGGATGTGCTGGCGCCCAATGGCAGAGTTGCAATATTGACTTTTCACTCTGGGGAGGATAGGATGGTAAAGAAAGCATTCAAGCAATATTATAAGGAAGGAATCTTTCGTGAGATTGCAGAGGATGTGATTCGTCCAAGCGCAGAGGAATGCCGTAACAATGGCAGAGCCAGATCTACGAAGATGCGTTGGGCAGTGAAGAGACAGAATTACGTATTTTGATAAGAAGATGGCAATATGTAAGAAGCAGCCTGAAGTGAATCGTGATAAGCTGTAGATAAGTAACAGACTGCTACAGCAGTGATTAGAACGAAACGACAGGAGGCAACAGATATGACGACAATACAGGGACCGGCAGCACCCAAGGATCCGACCAGAAAGAGACCCTTCTTCTATATTATGCAGGAGAAGGAGATATTCGGTGCAAAACAGACAGACGGCAGAGGCATTCAGTTTATTTATGAGAATGATAACAGGCTCATCAACAGTGCACAGATAGCAGGAAATGTGACAGATGAAGAGATACTGGAGCTTCTAAAGACAACCGAAGGGTTTCGTAAACTGGTGCACAGTATTGGTGTAACAGCTGATATTGTGACACCTGTGTCACAAACACAGAAGGTACGTTTTGCATTTCAGATGTATGGAAAGACAGATCCTTATGTATCGGGAACAACGCTTTATCTGGATACATGGGGAGATGGCGCAGAGCGTATCCTGGAACTGGATGATGCAGTATGGTCAGAGGATGATAAAGAACCTGGACAGATTCGTTTTGAATTTCCACAGAGTGGATTGCAGGCAAGAGTCAGTGTCAGATTCTATCTGCAGGATGGCTATACAGCGCCACCGGTTGTGGAAGATGAAGCAGTAGACACAGACAGCCCTGCGTACAGCCAGATGATAGAACGTTCCCTGATGCAGACCGGCAATATGTCCAGGCTTGCGGCGGCAATCCATAAGGCGAAGCAGGGAGAGGATGTGACACTTGCCTATATTGGAGGCTCTATTACACAGGGGGCAGGTGCAATCCCCATTGACCACCAGAGCTATGCATATCGGTCATATCAGTCTTTTGCAGAGCATTTTGGTACAGGTAAGAATGTACATTTTGTAAAAGCCGGGGTCGGCGGTACACCCTCAGAGCTTGGAATGCTGCGTTTTGACAGGGATGTATTGAGAGATGGTACTGTTAAGCCGGATATTGTAGTGGTAGAATTCGCTGTGAATGATGAAGGCGATGAGACAAAAGGCGTATGTTATGAAAGTCTGGTCCGTAAGATTCTTGCATTGCCGTGGCATCCGGCGGTGGTATTGCTTTTTGCAGTATTTGCATATGACTGGAATTTACAGGATCGGCTTGCGATTGTGGGTGAGACCTATGAATTGCCCATGGTCAGCATTAAGAATGCGGTTACACCGCAGTTTCGCCTGACCAGAGAAGAAGGCAGAGTATTGTCGAAGAATCAGTTCTTTTATGATATATATCATCCCAGCAATATGGGACATCGTATCATGGCAGACTGCCTCATGAACCTGTGGGACAAGGCAGCAGCATATGAGGGAACGGACCATACAGATGAATGGTTAGACAGTCGTATTGCAATCCGGAACCAATGGGGAAAGGGCAGTGACTTTGAACAGGTGAAGCTTCTTGACAGGAAGCAGATTCCCCAGGGAATCAGCATAAGCTGTGGTGCATATGACAGCATAGATACAGACCTTCAACGAGTGGAGATGGATGACAGACTGGAGCCTGTGGCACAGTTTCCAAATAACTGGTATAAAGAAAGTACAGAAAATGACACGTTTGTCATGAAAATAACCTGCAGGGCATTATTCCTGATCAATAAGGATTCTGCTGCCATTGATGTAGGAAAGGCAGATGTGTATGTGGATGGTAAATATAAGCTGACTGCTGATCCGCATAAGAATGGATGGACGCATTGTAATCCGCTGCTGGTATTCAGTGAAGAACAGGCAGAAGAGCATACGGTAGAAATCCGCATGGCAGCAGGAGACGAAGAGAAGAAATTTACCATACTGGGATTCGGGTATGTGTAACAGCGATTTTGCGAATGGGGTTCTAAATAGTTATTATTACAAGTAAATAAGACAGAAGGGCATGGTAAGCAGATTGGATACGAAGACAGAATTAGGGGCAATCAAAGAATTAAAGGAAGAATATCTGGAGCCGTTCATGCATCTTATGATGCAGTATGAATGTGCGATGCTGGAGGTACAGACGAAGCTGGAGGTACTGAATAAGGAGCTTGCACTGGTGAACAGCCGCAATCCCTTTGAATCCATCAAAGCCAGATTAAAAAGTCCTGAGAGCATTTATGGCAAAATGCAGCGAAAGGGGATACCTTTTTCCATAGAAAATATAGAAAAGAATCTGACTGATATTGCAGGAATCCGCGTAATCTGCTCTTTCCCGGAAGATATCTATAAGCTGGTGGAATGCCTGCTAAAGCAGGATGATATCATATTGATTGAGATGAAGGATTACATTAAGAATCCAAAGCCTAATGGATATAGAAGCCTGCACCTGATACTGGATATTCCCATATTCCTTACCGGGGAGAAGAAGCATATGCGTGTAGAGGTACAGTTCCGTACGATTGCGATGGATTTCTGGGCAAGCCTTGAGCATAAGATGAAATACAAGAAAGACGTTGAGAATGCAGAGAGCATTTCAGAAGAGTTAAAATACTGTGCGGACCTTATCTGCCAGCTGGATAAGCGTATGCAGCAGATCCGCAACAGAATTGACAACAATACAATAAGTGATGTAACAGGAATTATCAAGACAGAAGAGTAGTCATATCCCGGTATTCCTTGGGTGACAGTCCGTATTCTTTTTTAAAAGCACGAAAGAATGCAGAATAGTCACTGAAACCATATAGTTCATATGTAGAGCTGATAGAGGCTCCGCTTGCGATTGCAGACCGACAGGCCTGCAATCTTTTTTTGCTGATATATTGATGGAGAGAGAGTCCAATCTTATCTTTGAAGGTGTGGGAAATATAATATTTACTTACAAAAAACTCTTTTTCCAGGCGCTCCAGGGATAAGTCTTCTTCCAGGTGATTGTTAATAAAATCGCAGATAGCCAGATGCAATTCTTTCTCAGAAGAAGCTCCAGCCATGTGGCTGCGTTCGTAGATCAGCCGGTTCAGATACAGAAGCAGAGAATTGACCTGAAGGGCAATTTTGGCATCTCTGCCGAAACGGTTGCTTTTTACCTCTTCGATCAGTTCGAATATCTGGGACTGGATGCGGTTAAAGGTGATGACATCATTGGAAAAGGAATAATTGTGTGTCGTGGTGACATTCTGTAAGAGATAACCATAATCTAAAGAAGATTCCATGAGGCGGTTACAGTAATCGGTACTGATCCACAGAATGAAACGGCGGTATGGTGTTGTATGATCCAAAAATACCGGGTAGTGGGTCACATGTGGGGGAATCAGCAGGAAATCACCATTTTTGATATGGTATGTTTTATCCTCGACATGAATATCTACATTTCCTTCCAGAAAGAAGTAGAATTCATAATAATTATGTGTATGTGGACTGACTGCTTTCAGGGGCAGGTCACTGTAGTAATAGACTTCAAAGTCCTCGGAATACATGAATTGCCTTGTACTAAAGGTGGTCTGGAGGTCTTTCTTGTGCATGGGGTGTCCTTTCTGGGGATTGAGAGTGGGACGAATCGGACAGATTGAACAATGCAACACAGGCACGCTCTCGCTACGCTGCAGCTCGTAGCGGGTACGTAAGTGCGCATGCGCCTGCGGCTGTGCACACTAAGTACCGACGGCTGCAGAGTGCCTGCTTCTGCATTGTTGAATCTGTTCGATTCTGTATCTGTAAATTGTGTGAAAGATACTGCTTCCATTTTCACGTCGTACATACCATGTACGCACTGCGAAAATGTCATTGTATATCGAAAATCTATCTCAGAATGCTTCATTTAGAAAACTCTGAGAGTACATTTGAGTGGAGAAGCTTTTTTAGTTAAGGATAGTGTAGCATATTTTGCATAGCGAAGTAACCCTATGCGCAAAAGTAAAGCATCAAAGATGAGACTTTGCGTATAGGTTTTTGAATAGCTACTTAAATTTGATACTTAAATTTTAAATAATATGTTGACACTCGACATATGTCGTGCTATGATATATCCAACGCCTGATATATCGCTGCACGACATATCAGGTGACTATACATTAGAGAGAGGCATGGTGTGAAGGAGTTGAAGTTTCACACATGGAATCTGTGTTTGTGCGTACTGGACACGGGTTGCAATGCGCAAGGTGAGTACGCGGAAATGAGGAGTGGTAGTATGGATACGAATAATATGAATGTAGCAGTGCAGCAGGAACAGCAGGCTGTGCAGGTTAAGAAGAAGCCGGTCAAGGGTGTGGTTTTGGCGCTTCTGACATTATTGGCTTTTCTGGCGATTCAGGTGACGGTCAGTGGTGTTGGTGCGGGTGTGTATATGGTGAAGTGCATGGCGCAGACTGGCGGAGATATTGAGATGAGTCAGGAGCTTTATATGCAGCAGATTTCAGAATCCGGCTTTATGACGGATCTGCTTATGATTACGACAATAATCTGTGCTGTAGCAGCACTGTTATGGTATCGCTTTGGCATTGTGAAGAAGTATACCCAGCAGCAGAAGCAGGATTTTAAGGAGCTTATCAATGGAAGGAATATTGCTGTTGTAGTGGTTACAGCAATTGGATGTTACGGAATTGCTTTATTGCTGTCTCAGATCATCGGTGCGCTGGTTCCGGGTTCCATGGAAACATATCAGGAATTAATGGGATTTTCTCTGAGTGGCAGTGCTTTGATAGCAGCCTTGACAGTAGTGATCATCGCTCCGATTGGAGAGGAATTGATCTTCAGAGGTATTATCTTCAGATTGCTTGAGAAGAATTTACCGGTTGTGGCAGCGATTATCATTCAGGCGGTTCTGTTTGGAATCTATCATATGAATATCATGCAGGGACTGTATGTACTTCCTCTGGCACTTGCACTTGGGTATACAGCATACAGAACGAAATCCGTATATCCATGTATTCTGATGCATATGGTCAATAACTTTATGCCATCATTGCTGGCAGTATTACCGGAAAGTGTACCGACAGTGCCGGTAGCAATTATCATCATAGTAATCAGTGCAGCAGTGTTATATCCTCTCACGAAGGGGATGCGTGCAGGTAAGGTATCAGCGTAAAATCAACCACTGAAAGGTGTGGGAAACAGAATGAAGAAGCAGGAATCGTTAACAGAGAGCTATTTTTATATATTATTATGTCTGTATGACAGACCCAGACATGGTTATGGAATCATGCAGAAGGTGGCTGCGATATCAGATGGCAATGTGAAGATCGGCTCAGGAACGATGTATGGCGCTGTCAGTAATATGTTGAAGAAGGGATGGATTATTGAGATAGAAAGTGATGATCCTGAAGATAAGAGGAAGAGACTTTATCAGTTGACACAGGAAGGCAGGACGGTCCTGAACGAGGAGATCAGCCGGCTTCGCCTGTTGGTAGATTATGCGGATAAAGTCCTTGGAGGAGATTATGAAGACTCGTAGAACAAGTCATAAGGTATATGGCGTATGGGAATATGATTTTATAATGTATCAGGAACAGCAATTTTTGCAAACTACACAACAAATATTACAATGAAATAACTGCAATAATCCGATACAATATACCTATCCGGAGACGGCAAGAATCGTCCTGGATAGGTATTTTTTATTTATGAGAATATGGAGGTTATTCCTATGCAGATGACATTAAGATGGTATGGCAGTAAACATGATTCTGTTACACTGGAGCAGATTCGTCAGATTCCTGGGGTGAAGAGTGTGATTACGACACTGTATGATTCTGTTCCAGGAGAGGCATGGTCTTTGGAAGATATCCGTGCCATGAAGAAAGAAGTAGAGGCAGCAGGGCTCACGATTGCAGGAATTGAAAGTGTGAATATTCATGATGCAATTAAGATTGGTTCTCCCGACAGAGAGCAGTACATAGAGAATTATATTACAACACTGGAACGCCTGGGACAGGAAGATATTCATATGGTATGTTATAACTTCATGCCTGTATTTGACTGGACAAGAACAGAACTGGCAAGAAAAAGACCGGATGGTTCTACCGTGCTGGCATACAATCAGGCAGCAGTGGATGCATTGAAGCCGGAAGAGATGTTTGCATCCATTGATTCTGATTCTAATGGTTTCGTTATGCCTGGCTGGGAGCCTGAGCGTATGGCGAGAGTGAAAGAACTCTTTGAGATGTATCAGGATGTTGACAATGAGAAGCTTTTTGCAAATCTGAAATATTTCCTGGAGCGTATCATGCCGACCTGTGATAAATATGATATCAATATGGCAATTCACCCGGATGATCCCGCATGGAGCGTATTTGGCCTGCCGCGGATCATTATCAATAAAGAAAATATACTACGCATGATGCATATGGTAGATAACCCACACAATGGTGTGACCTTCTGCTCAGGCTCCTATGGAACCAATCTGGAGAACAATCTGCCGGATATGATCCGTTCCCTCAAGGGCAGAATTCATTTCGCTCATGTGAGAAACCTGAAATTTAATTCTCCGACAGACTTTGAAGAGTCCGCCCATTTATCCAGTGATGGAAGCTTTGATATGTACGAGATCATGAAAGCACTCTATGAAATCGGCTTTGATGGACCAATCAGACCAGACCACGGACGTATGATCTGGGGTGAAGTGGCTATGCCGGGATATGGTCTGTATGACAGAGCACTTGGTGCGGCATATCTGAACGGCTTATGGGAAGCAATTGATAAAAATGCAAAGCGGGGTTAAAGCAATATGAAATTATCTTATGATGGTGTATTTGAACATAGACAGGAGTGGGAGAAGGCAGGCTTTGTCCTTCCTGCATTTTCAATGGAACAGGTACGTAAAGAGACAGCAGAACATCCTGTCTGGGTGCATTTCGGAGCCGGCAATATTTTCCGTGCTTTTCAGGCAAATGTAGTACAGGAGCTGCTGAATGCAGGAAAAATGAAGACCGGACTGATTGCAGTAGAAGGATATGATTATGAGATCATTGATAAAATGTATCAGCCTCATGATAATCTGGGGATCCTGGCTACTTTAAAAGCAGATGGAAATGTGGATAAGACAGTAGTAGGAAGTATTATGGAAGCGCTGACACTGGACAGTGATAATACACAGAACATGACACGACTGTCACAAATATTCACCAATCCAAGTTTACAGATGGCAAGCTTTACAATTACTGAGAAGGGATACAGTCTGGTGGATGGCAAGGGCAGTATATTACCGGCAGCTGCACAGGATATGGAGCAGGGAACAGAAAGACCTGTCAGCTATATTGGTAAAGTAGCAGCACTTCTATATGCCCGTTATCAGGCAGGCGCATTGCCCATTGCAATGGTGAGCATGGATAACTGTTCTCACAATGGAGACAAGTTATATCAGGCAATCCATGCTTTTGCACAGGGCTGGGAACAGAGAGGATTGGTAGAGAAAGGCTTCCTGGCTTATGTAGAGGATGCACATAAGGTCAGCTTCCCCTGGTCCATGATTGATAAGATTACCCCAAGACCGGACGCTTCTGTAGAAGATATGCTTCGGATGGCAGGAGTGGAAAATCTGGAGCCTGTAATTACCGGCAAGAATACTTATGTAGCGCCTTTTGTCAATGCAGAGGAATGCCAGTATCTGGTTATTGAGGATAATTTCCCCAATGGAAGACCTGCACTGGAAGAAGGCGGTGTAATCTTCACTGCAAGAGAAACGGTAGACCGTGTCGAGAAGATGAAAGTCTGCACATGCCTGAACCCGTTACATACTGCGCTTGCTGTATTTGGCTGTCTGCTTGGCTATACCTTGATATCCAAGGAAATGGATAACCCGGTATTGAAGAAGCTGGTAGAGGTAATAGGCTATGAAGAGGGACTTCCTGTAGTAGTAAATCCAGGAGTAATTGACCCGAAGAAGTTCATTGATGAAGTGGTAAATATCAGAATCCCGAATCCTTTCATGCCTGATACGCCACAGCGTATCGCTACAGATACTTCTCAGAAGCTGGGAATCCGTTTTGGTGAGACGATTAAGGCATATCAGCGTTCAGGGGAACTGTCTGTAAGCAGCTTAAAGAGAATCCCACTTGTCTTTGCTGGCTGGCTGCGGTATCTGTGTGGCATAGATGATAAGGGAGAGGCTTTTACACTGAGTGCAGATCCTATGCTGGACACCGTATGCCCTTATGTAGCTGACTTGAAGTTTGGAGATACACAGGTTCATGAGAAGGTAGCACCGATTCTGTCAAATGAGAAGATATTTGGCGTGAATCTGTATGAGGCAGGTCTTGGAGAACTGACAGAGCAGTATTTTGTGGAAATGTTGGCTGGTAAAGGTGCTGTAGAAGCTACACTTGCGAAATACGTATAAGAGGAGCCTGTATGAGAAATTCAGTGCTTAATCGGATTATTGCGGCGATTTCAGCCATTTTTATGCCGATTATCAATATCATGACTGCAGCGGGGATTACGAAAGGATTTTTGGCATTGTTTGTAAGTCTTGGATGGATAGCCCAGGATAGTGGCACGTATCTGATCTGTAATGCCATCGCAGATGCATTTTTCTATTTTTTGCCTGTTTTTATTGCCTTTACGGCAGCAGAGCAGTTCAAATGCGATAAATTTACAGCGGTGGTTGTTGCAGGGGTTCTTCTGTATCCGCAATTGACACAGGCTTTTGATGCAGCGCAGAAGATTAACTTTGCAGGGATTCCTGTGACAAAGGCAACGTATCCATCCAGTGTTTTGCCTATACTGATGGCAGTAGGCTTCCTGCATTTTACAGAGAGGTTCTGGAAGCGGGTTATACCTGAGATAATCAGTGGATTTCTTGTCCCATTATTATCAATCATTGTGACCGGTGTCGTGACGCTCACCTTATTCGGACCGATGGGCACCTGGTTTGGAGACATTCTGGCATCTGGATATACCTATGTCTATGACTGGAATCCTTATGTATCAGGCTTCTTCCTTGGAGGGCTGATACAGATCATGGTAATATTTGGCTTCCACTGGAGTCTGGTTCCAATCGTTATGTTGAATATTGCATTATATGGAGAAGATACCATACTTCCTTTCATTGGGGCGGCAGCCATGGCACAGGGAGGGGCAGCATTGGCTGTCGCCTTCCGGGTACAGGACTCTGCATGTAAAAGCCGTATCCTGTCCGCTGTGATATCTGCCGTATTTGGTGTGACAGAGCCTGCGATGTTTGGTGTGAATCTTCCACTGAAGAAACCTATGGCTGCAGTCTGCGCAGGGGGCGCTATAGGAGGGGCACTTACGGGATTTACCGGTGCACATGCGATTGCATTTGCTTTCCCGGGGCTTCCTACATTGCCGGTTTATTTCGGGGATGGTTTCTGGGGATTTCTTGGAACCTGCGTGGTGGGATTCGTGCTTGGCTTTGCCTTTACCATGTTTATGAAGCTTGATACAACACCAATAGAGAAATGACATATAAGAACAGTAATACCTGTAATATATCTTTAAATTTATAAAACTATTGATTAAGTTCTGAATATTTTATATAATTACTAAGTGATAATGATGCATTCAGAACAGTTGATAAGGCGGTTAAGGATATAATACAGGTGTTTTTATATCCTTACTTTGGTGATACGAGGAGGCAATACTGTGGGAGAATTCGATACAAAAGACATTACAGTAGAGCAGCTATGCAAGGTAATTAATATGCTTCATCCATGCATGGATGATTATTTGTATGTATATGATCTTATGAATGATTATTACTATATTTCACCAGAGGCAATAAAGCATTTCAGTCTTCCGGCAGTGGAATTCCATGATGTAATATCCAATCATGCCAAATTTGTATATCCGCAGGATGTCGAGATGCTACAGAAGGATCTGCAGGAGATTCTTGATGGAAAGAAAGACTTTCATAATCTTCAGTACAGATGGATGTCGAAGAAAGGAGAGGCTATCTGGATCAATTGCAGAGGATATGTTGTCCGCAGTGAAGATGGTACACCTGAGTATATGCTTGGCTGTATTAACGAAATCGGTGCCAGACAAAAGGCTGATAATGTAAGTGGATTGCTTGGAATGTCCAGTCTTCGTTCTTTTCTGGAAGAACATGTATCGAAGAAAATCAACGAAGGATATCTTATGCGCCTTGGGCTGGATGATTTTAAGGAAATCAATGAGAAGCTTGGAAGTGATTATGGAGACATGGTGCTTCGAAAGACAGCAGAATGTATTGATTCCTGCATTTTGCCGGGACAGACATTATATCGGGCAGGCTCAGATGAATTCCTTGTGCTGGATGTCATGGGACGAAGTATTCAACAGGCAGAAGAGCAGTACCAGGAAATAAGACAAGCAATAGATGCTTTTGTAAAAGATAATTATTACGAGGCGGTCTATACTGTGTCAGCAGGTATTCTTGGAGGAGCTGAATTTACAGGGTTTAATTTCTCTGATATTATGCGGTATTCAGAGTTTTCATTAAATGAAGCCAAAAGAAGAGGCAAGAACAGGGCATATGTTCTGGAAAAACAGGATTATGAGAAGTTTATATACAAAAAATCGTTGATCAAGCTGCTACGTAATTCTGTCAACCATGGATTTGAAGGCTTTGAAGTATACCTGCAGCCGCTTTTTGATGCCAAAAGCAAGACACTGTATGGTGCAGAAGCTCTGATGCGGTATCATACACAGGAGTATGGGATGATATCACCGGTGGAGTTTATTCCATTACTGGAAAAGACAGGTCTTATCATTCCGGCGGGAAAATGGATGCTGCATCATGCTCTGGAGTTATGTCATGACATACAGATGAAAGTACCGGATTTTCGAATCAGTGTCAATATTTCCTATATTCAGGTATTAAAGAGCAATATTATCAGCGATATATTGCAGGTAATCGAACAGCATCAGGTAGATCCTTCCAAGGTGATCATAGAGTTGACAGAGAGTGGGCTTCTGCTGGCAGACAGCCGTATTGCCAAATTATGGAACCGGTTAAAGGAGAAGGGGATTCAGCTGGCGTTAGATGATTTTGGAACCGGTTATTCTAACTTTCATTATCTCAATGACCTGCATCCTGAGATTATCAAGATAGACCGTTCTTTTACTGTAAAGGCGGTAGAAAATGAGTACGAATACAAGCTGCTCTCGCTTATGAGTGATATGGTACATGGCATGGATGTCAAGGTATGCGTAGAAGGTATTGAGAACCAGAAAGAACTGGAGAAGATGTTGAAGGTTTCCCCCAATTACTGTCAGGGATATTATTTTGGAAAGCCTTGTAATTATCAGAAGTTCAGAAGTGCTTTTATTGATGTATAATAATGTATAAATTAAAAGGGGAATGTAACACTCAGGTCGAGCGCTGCATTCCCCTTTTTATGAAGCGGAGTATCAGAACTTACCGTTCCAGTTTAAAAATGCCAGATAACCTTTCACTGCTTCATAGATATCAGCCTTGCTGCTGACTTCGTAAGGGGCGTGCATATTCAGTACGGCAACACCACTGTCGATTACGTTCATGCCATATTTTGCCATGATATAGGCGATAGTTCCGCCACCGCCTGCATCTACCTTACCAAGCTCTGCAAACTGATAAGATACATTGGCGTCATCCATGACCTTGCGCAGTGCTGCAATATATTCAGCATTGGCATCATTGGAACCGCTCTTACCACGGGAACCGGTATATTTGTTGAATGTAACGCCATGGGCCAGGAAAGCAGCGTTATTCTTCTCGAATACATTCGCATAGAGAGGATCAAAGCCTGCGCTGACATCAGATGAGAGCATAACAGAGTTAGCCAGAGCACGACGTACAAGTAATTCGGATTCGCCTTCTGTCATAGCCAGTAATTCTGCAACTGCATTGGCAAAGAAGCTGGACTGCATACCTGTAGCACCAACACTTCCGATTTCTTCCTTGTCTACCAGCAGACAGCACTGGGTACGGGTACCGCATTTTGCGTCCAGCATTGCGAAGAGAGAAGTGAAAGCACAAATTCTGTCATCCTGTCCATAGGAAAGAACCATGCTTCTGTCAAATCCACAGTCTCTTGCCTTGCCTGCAGGAACGATTTCTAATTCAGCAGACTGGAAATCTTCTTCATCGATACCATACTGGTCAGCCAGAAGCTTCAGAACATTTGCCTTAATTGTTTCTTTCTCTTCTTTGCTGGTATCGCTGTCTTTTTCAAGAGGAATATTACCGATCAACAGATCCAGATTCTCACCGGTTACGACTTCTGTTGCCTTTTTCCCCATCTGCTCACCGGCAAGGTGGATTAACAGATCTGTGATAACAAATATGGGATCGTCTTCCTTCTCGCCCAGACAGATATCCACCATAGTACCGTCCTTCCTGGCTACTCTTCCATGAAGAGACAGAGGGATAGCTGTCCACTGATATTTCTTGATACCGCCATAGTAATGGGTATCAAAATATGCAAATCCTTCTTTCTCATATAATGGGTTCTGCTTCACATCAATTCTTGGGGAGTCGATATGTGCACCCAGAATATTCATACCTGAGGAGATCGGTTCTTCACCAATCTGGAAAAGGGCAATGCTCTTATGCATCTGTACAGCATATACCTTGTCACCTTTGCTGACTTTGCCTTTGGCAGCAATGATGTCAGCCAGATCATGATAGCCTGCTTCTTTTGCCATACGAATTGTAAGGTCAATACATTCGCGTTCTGTTTTGCCTTCATTCAGGCAGTTCTTATAGCGCTCGCAGATAGCCTGCAGCTTTTCTTTGTCTTCGTTCTGGTAGGAAAGCCAGAGATTTTCTTTTTTCATATGAATATGTCCATGCCTTTCTTATGACCTGCATAATAGATATGCGGGTGCTGATTTTCTACCTGAATATCATAACACAATCGGGAGAGGATTCGCAACCGGATGGCGTAAGGTATCGAAAATGTATGCTTATGCAGATTTTACATAAATTATACATTATTGTGGTAGTGGCTTTTACATAACCTGAATACAATACAGACATACCTTTTGTTATTCGGATTGATGAGCGGATTGCTTTTGACACACAAAAGTTCTGAAAATAAATGAAATATTATTTAAAATAACAGAAAATATGATATAATGAAATTGCTTCAGGCAAACAGAAGTTATATCATATTTTTTGATTCTTAAGATACCAAAGGGGGAAAATTATGAAATCAATACGTACCAAGATCATAATGGGTATTCTGTTCTGCTCACTGCTGACGGCAGGAATCATAGCCTGTCTGGCGATTGTTAATTCATCACAGATGGCTTCTGTGGATACAGCAGCGAAGTCACAGCTTTCAGGTGAGGTCTTTGCCGGGGAGATTAACAGTACTATTTCAAGAATTGAACAATCTGTTAATACGCTGAGTGATGCGGTGATGCAGGATTTTGACTATGCAGCCTTTAAGAAAAGCAAGGATTATGCAGATCAGTATACGAAGCAGATAGAGAAGGAAGCTGTTAATTTTGCAAGTCATACAGACGGTGCGGTTACAGCATATGTCAGATATAATCCACAGTATTCCAATCCGACATCCGGTATTTTCATGTCGAGAAATTCTACAGATGAGAATTTCACTTTGCTGACACCTACTGACTTTTCCATGTATGATGCAAGTGACATTGCGCATGTAGGCTGGTATTATCAGCCGGTAGAGGCAGGAGAGCCATTATGGATGGAGCCTTACTTGAATGAGAATGTCAATATCTACATGATTTCCTACGTAATACCCCTGTATGCAGAAGATGGTACATCCATTGGTGTTGTGGGTATGGATATTGACTTTGGTACACTTACGGATCTGACAGATGCCATCAGTATGTATGACACAGGCTATGCATTCCTGATTAATGCGCAGGGTGTTGTCATGCATCATAAGGAATTGGAGAATGGAACCAGCATGGGAGAGCAGGACAGCTCATTGTCAGATATTGTAACCTTCCTGTCAGATGATACCAATGAGGGAAAAGGTCATCTGTATACCTATCAGGGTGTGAGAAAGCAGATGTACTATTTTAACCTGGATAATGGAATGAAGCTTGTACTGACAGCACCGAATGGAGAAGTCTATGCGGAAGCAAATCAGTTGGTAGGCATGACATTGATAGGACTTGTCATTGCGCTTCTGATATGCTCGGTTCTTGGAATTGTTGTCGGAAATAATATTGCAAAACCCGTAAAATATGTAACAGAGATTATTGAGCAAACCTCCAGACTTGATTTCTCACCAACAGAAATGGGAAGCAGACTGCGCAGACAGAAAGACGAAATTGGCGTTATGGCAAGGGCTGTCCATGAGATGCGTAAGATATTAAGAGATATTATGGCAAGACTGGATGAAGCTAATAGGACCATTACAGGGGGTGTAGACAGACTGGATGAGATTATGAAGGTCAACAGTGATCTTGCACAGGATAACTCGGCAGCTACGCAGGAGCTGGCAGCAGGTATGCAGGAGACATTGGCTAACACCCAGCATATCGTACAGAATATTGCAGAGGTAAAGCAGAATTCGGAATCTATTTATCAGATGGCTCTCAATGGAGTAGAACAATCACATCAGGCATATGAACGGGCAGCTGCGATGGAGAAGACCAGTACACAGTCCAGCAAACAGGCTAACGAGATCTATGAACAGATGAAGGATAAGGCAGATGCTGCCGTGGAACAGTCCAAAGCAGTCCAGAAAATTAACGATCTGACCAATGAAATCAAAGAGATTTCTTCCCAGACGAACCTTCTTGCACTGAATGCAAATATTGAAGCAGCAAGAGCTGGAGAAGCAGGACGCGGATTTGCAGTTGTCGCTTCTGAAATTGGCAGTCTGGCATCGCAGACATTAAGTACAGTCGGAAATATCAATAGTATCGTAGTGGAAGTAAATGATGCAGTATCCAGCCTGACACAGTGCATTACCACGATTATGGATTTCCTGGAGAATACGGTAGTAAATGATTATGCACAATTCCAGAAGTCTGGTACAGAATACAGAACAGATTCAGATGACTTCAAGAATATTATGGGACAGACCAAGGATTCCATGCAGCTGCTGGAGAAATACATTGATGAGATTTCCACTGCATCTGATGGTATCAATGACATGATGAGCCAGTCTACAAGCGGTATCAGTGATATTGCAGAGAAATCTTCCCAGACGCAGACCAGCACTGCAGAAGGATACAACAGATTGCAGGAATGCAGAGAATCCATAGAACAGTTAAAGAAAATAGTAGAACAGTTCCATTTAGGATAAAGAACATATATTATTTATTAAGAAGCAGCGCATTTGTGCTGCTTCTTGTTTTATGCTTCCTTGTGTGGTATGGTTATAGGTGTGTACGAAAGGTATTAAGATAGGAACAAACAAATGGCTGATGGGAAGAAGAGAGAGTTATTGCCGGACGTATTGCGGGGCTTTGCAATATGTCTTGTGGTTCTGGGGCACTGCATCCAGGAGGGCAGTGGCGAGGTATATAAACTACAGGAAGCATATTTTGATGACCGGCTGTATCAGTTGATATACAGCTTTCATATGCCGCTTTTTATGCTGGTGAGTGGCTGGCTTGGCTGGTACAGTATGAAGACAACGGACGATAGAAGGGAACAATTGCGGATTCTGGGCAGAAGGGCGGCATCCCTGCTGATTCCCATATTTGGATGGACTGCGTTGGATTCATCGAGACATTTTCTTATGAATGCCTATTATGGCTATCCACATGCAGGACTGGGACAGGGATTGCTTGGATATATAGTTAATTCCCTGGAAAATCTGTGGTTTTTGTGGGCAGTGTTCTGGTGCTTCCTGATCGTATGGTGCATGCATTACTGGTTTCATGATGCGTTATGGCTTTATATTGTGGGCTTTTTGATGATGTTCTTTATTCCAGATGGATTGGGACTTGGCGCATATAAATATATGCTGCCTTTTTACATCATTGCCTTTTATTTCCATGAAGGAATGGCTGAACGGCATAATAAAGAGAATGCAATCAGCAGACTGTGTGAGATAATCTGCAATGTATATGAACAGGCGCCCATCGTTCTGACTCTGGCGGCCGGTCTTGTATGGATTCTGCTGTTTGCTGCTTTCTTCACTCAGGATGCATTTATTTATCTGACCGGTTACAAATTATTGGGAAAAGACATTACCAGACAGCTTGCAATAGATGGCTACCGCTTCATCATAGGACTTTCAGGCAGTTGTTTTGTGATTCTGCTATGGAAAGATATTCTACAGCAGCGCAAAGGGTATGGATTCCCTGTATTTTCCTGCCTTGGACGAAACAGCATGGGGATCTATATCGTATCCGGGTATGTGATCATACTGGGAATTGCAGAATTTACGCAGGGAATAGAACCTTCTTATGCAGTAAATCTTGCAGAAATGCTGATAGTGCTTTTGGTTTCCACAGGCTTTACAGAGATAATAGGGCAAATTCCTGCAATTGGCAGATTAGTCGGAAAGATGGATAAATATGGAACAGATAAAGAATCATGTACAACATGAATTTGAACCGGTGTATGATGAATATTCGCAGATTCTGATACTGGGTACGTTACCTTCTGTAAAGTCCAGGGAGAACCACTTCTATTATGGGCATCCACAGAACCGGTTCTGGAAGCTGCTTGCATATCTGACACAGGCGCAGATACCGGAGACAATTGAACAAAAGAAAAGTTTCCTGCTGGAACATCACATTGCAGTCTGGGATGTGATTGCAGAATGTGATATCATAGGTTCCAGTGACAGCAGTATCTCGAATGTAACGCCTACAGATCTCTCCAGGGTATTATCCACGGCTCCCATCAGACAGATCTATGCAAATGGTGCGACTGCTGCGAAGCTGTATCATAAATATCAGGAGAAGATAACAGGAAGGGATATTATAACATTGCCGTCTACCAGCCCGGCGAATGCTGCCTTTTCCATGGAACGGCTGGCAGAGAACTGGAATTGTATCTTCGTGCACTTGACACAAACCAGTTAAGATCAGAAGGTGCACAGAAAAGAGGATTCATATTATGTTTGAACAGGAACAGCAGGATGCAGTCAGAGTTGTAGAAGAATTTCTAGGGCAGGCAAAATTAAAAAAAGGTGATTTGGTGGTAATCGGGTGCTCAACCAGTGAGATCGCATCTCACAGAATCGGTTCTTATTCCAATGCAGATCTTGGAGAAGCTGTATTTCTTGCAATGCAGGGGGCTTTTGCCAAAGAGGAAATCAGCATTGCCACACAGTGCTGTGAGCATCTCAACAGAGCATTAATTATAGAAAGAAAAGATGCAGAACGCTTCGGCTATGAAGAAGTCAATGTGGTACCACAGCCCAAGGCAGGTGGTTCATTCTCCACAGCTGCATGGAAGCATATGCAGGATCCTGTGGCAGTAGAGCATATTCAGGCAAAAGGCGGCATTGATATAGGAGATACCCTGATTGGTATGCATCTTAGGGCAGTAGCAGTACCTGTCAGAATTGAACACCCAACGATAGGCGGCGCACATATTGTCTGTGCAAGAACCAGGGCAAAATTCGTAGGTGGCGAGAGAGCCCACTATAATGAAGCATTATTGTAAACATAAAATTTTGACAAAATCCCTTTTCTAAAGCATAAGGGTTGTGTTATAATTGGCGTAGCATACAGAAAGATGGTTAAGAGTCTGATGGCTGAAATAAATAACAAGAGACAGAGGCGTGTACAGCGCCTGAAACGTTTGATTGTGATCATGCTGATCATGGTGTTTGTCATACCTGTTACGATCAGCATTGTTCTGGCTGTACAGCTTCATGGACTTGGTAAACAGGTGAATGAGTTACAGGCAGAGATTGCTTCCATGCAGATACAGCTGGAGGAGCAGAAGGTGAATGCGGCTGATTCACAGGAACTTACAGAGGAAGAAGCCTCTGCAGATGTACAGACACTGGAGAATCAGAATGTGTGGAGTGAGCCTTCCAGGACGCCCCCGGCAGATTCTGGTATTCATAAGGTATATCTGACATTTGATGATGGACCAAGTGCCAATACAGATCAGATTCTGGATATTCTGGATGAGTATGGAGTGAAGGCTACATTCTTTGTAATTGGTAAAGAAGGATATAATGACCAGTACCGGCGTATTGTAGAGGAGGGTCATACCCTTGGCATGCATTCCTACAGCCACGTGTATCGTGATATTTATGAGTCTGTAGAAGCGTATGGTCAGGATCTTGAGAAGCTGCATACATATCTGTATGAATTGACAGGTGTAGACAGCAGGATCGTGAGACTGCCGGGAGGCAGCAGTAATACGGTCAGCAAGGATAAGATACAGGATATCATTGCTTATCTGGGACAACAGGGCATGACCTATTATGATTGGAATGTATCCAGTGGAGATGCAGCCAGCGGCTATGTCAGTGCACAGCAGATAGCAGATAATGTATTGAATCACGTGAGTGAACATCATACTTCCATTGTTCTGATGCATGATGCATCGGGCAAGAATACAACAGTGGAAGCTCTTCCTATTATATTAGAGAAGATACTGGAGTCTGATAATATGGTATTGTTGCCGATTACGGAGGATACAGTGCCAATTCAGCATGTTCAGGCACAATAAGGGTGAAAGCACCTTAGGATAAAATTGGAGGATAGTGAAAATGGGTTTTTTTCAGGATTTGAAACAGGATTTATCTCAGGCAGTGAATGAAATGGTACCTGAGGATGCAGAAACAGAACAGGGAGACGTTACTGCCAGAGCAGAAGCTACTTCTTCTGAAGATCTTTTTGGACAGACAGACGGAGAAGAATTTGCAGACCTTGAAGCAATGCTGGATAATGAAGCAGCAGCTTTAGGGGCTGATACAGCAGCCGTTCAGGAGCCTGTACAAGAGACAGTACAGCAGCCTGAAGTTGAGCCGGAACAGGCAAAACAGGCTAATGATGAAGTAGAGGAACTTTTAAACGAAGTGGAATTGAATCTTTCTGATCAGGCTTCTTCCATGGAGAAGAAAACAGAGCCTGACTTTAGAAGTACCAGAGAGCCGAGCTTTTATAATAATACTACAGAGACATCATCAGATACTGCGGTTATTACAGCAGGCATGACCATTACAGGTGATGTGATCAGCAGTGGCAATATGGATCTGATCGGCAGCATCAATGGTAATATAGAAATCAATGGTAAATTAAATATAACAGGCAATATCAACGGTAATTCTTCTGCAGCAGAGATCTACGCAGAATCCGCACAGATCAATGGTGAAGTGAAGAGCAAGGGCAGTGTCAAGATTGGCCAGAGCTCTGTTGTAATCGGTAATATCTTTGCAACAAGCGCAGTTATCGCAGGTGCTGTTAAGGGCGATATTGATGTGCATGGACCGGTTATTCTGGATACCTCTGCAATTGTTATGGGCAACATTAAGTCCAAGTCCGTACAGATCAATAATGGTGCTGTTATCGAAGGTATGTGTTCACAGTGCTATGCAGAAGTCAGCCCGACATCCTTCTTCAGTGATGTGAAGAAAAACAGAAAATAATATAGACTCAGGAAAGGCATGGTTATTAAAATGCAGAGAATTGTATTGAAATTAAGCGGAGAAGCATTAGCTGGTGAGAAGAAGACCGGTTTTGATGAAGCAACTGTTACCGCAGTGGCAAAACAGGTAAAAGAGATTGTAGACAGTGGAATTCAGGTAGGTATCGTAATTGGTGGAGGTAACTTCTGGAGAGGCAGAACAAGTGAGACTATTGACAGAACCAAAGCAGATCAGATAGGTATGCTTGCAACTGTCATGAACTGCATCTATGTATCTGAAATCTTCCGTTTTGTAGGAATGGAGACAGAAGTATTTACTCCTTTTGCATGTTCCTCTTTTACAGAATTGTTCTCCAAGGATAAGGCTGTGAAGGCATTGGAAGCAGGCAAGGTCGTATTCTTTGCAGGCGGTACGGGCCATCCGTATTTCTCTACAGATACAGGTGTTGTATTGAGGGCAATTGAGGTAGAGGCTGAGGTCATTCTGTTAGCGAAAGCAATTGATGGCGTATACAATGATGATCCAAGAGTCAATCCAACAGCAGTAAAATATGATGAAGTATCCATTGATGAAGTAATAGCAAAGAATCTTCAGGTTATGGATATGACAGCATCTATCCTGGCAAGAGATAACAAGATGCCTATGTGGGTATTCGGACTGAACGAAGAGAACAGCATTGTCAATACATTAAAGGGTAAATTTAACGGAACCAAGGTTACCGTATAAACAAATAAGAGAGTATTATAGTAGGAGGCAACCAGAATATGGACGCAAGAGTAAAAACATACGAAGAGAAAATGCAGAAAGCATATGATTTCCTTTTGGCAGATTATCAGACAATCCGTGCAGGTCGTGCTAATCCTCACGTTTTGGATAAGTTAAAGGTAGATTACTACGGAACACCTACACCAATCCAGCAGGTTGGTAACATTACAGTTCCGGAAGCAAGAATGATTCAGATTGCACCATGGGAGAAGAGCCTGATCCGTGAGATTGAGAAGGCAATTATGGCTTCTGATATTGGAATCACACCAAACAATGATGGTACAGTTATCCGTCTGGTATTCCCTGAATTAACAGAGGAAAGAAGAAAAGACCTTGTCAAGGATGTAAAGAAGAAGGGTGAAGAAGCTAAGGTTGCAATCCGTAACATCAGACGTGATGCAAATGATGCTTTCAAGAAGCTTGCAAAGACTGAGATTTCAGAAGACGAGATTAAGGATCTGGAAGATTCTGTACAGAAGATCACAGATAAGTACATCAAGGATGTAGATAAGGCAATCGAGGAAAAATCCAAAGAAATTATGACTGTATAGCGAACAGTCTGCAATGACTTTATAGAGAGGGGCATACATGAGGGATGTTATGCCCCCTTTTTAACGTATAGCGTATGGATAGAGGAGGCAACTTCAAATGAGTATACCGAAACATGTAGCAATCATTCTGGATGGCAACGGAAGATGGGCAAAAGCCAAAGGATTGCCACGTAAGGCAGGACATATACAGGGTGCGAAGAATATAGAGACGGTCTGTGAAGCGGCTTACAATATGGGTATTCAGTATCTGACTGTATATGCGTTCTCCACAGAGAACTGGAACAGACCTCAGGATGAAGTAGATGCACTTATGCAGCTTCTGCGTAATTATATGAAGACCTGTCTGAAGACAGCTGCCAAGAATAATATGTGCGTCAGGGTTATCGGAGATAAGACGAGACTGGCAGATGATATCAAAGAAAGCATTGCTACGCTGGAAGAAGCGACCAAAGATTATACAGGACTGCATTTTCAGATTGCCCTGAATTATGGCAGCCGTGACGAAATTACAAGGGCAGTACGTCTCCTGGCACAGAAGGTAGCGGATGGAGAGCTTACACCGGATCAGATCACAGAAGAGAGTATTGCAGGGCAGCTGGATACCGCAGGAATTCCTGATCCTGATCTGATGATCCGTACTTCAGGAGAACAGAGAATCTCCAATTATCTGTTATGGCAGCTGGCATATGCAGAATTCTATTTCACGCCTGTTCCATGGCCTGACTTTGGTAAGGAAGAGCTTGAGAAGGCAGTAGAAGCATACCAGAAGAGAGACAGAAGATATGGACTGGTAAAGGAGGAGTAAATATTATGGCAGGCAAAATCAGTAAAGAAAGGACAATCAGCGGTGTTGTTCTGGTTATTCTTGCACTGGCTACTATTTTGCCGGGAGGACCTATCCTGGCAATCACCCTTTATATAATATCCAATATAGCATTTCTGGAATTGACCAAGGCTTGCGGCATCCATACAGGAGAGAAGCCCAATGCACTGGAGATTACAGGATTTCTGGCAATTGCAGTATATTATCTGTTGATTTATTTTGCACAGACACCTACGTATTTCATGATTACGGTCATTCTGCTGCTGATGGTACTGATGTCAGTATATGTACTGACTTTCCCAAAATTCACAGCGAATCAGGTCATGACTACATACTTCTGCCTGATCTATGCACCGGTCATGTTATCCTTTATCTTCCTGACCAGACAGCTTCCTTATGGAATATATCTGGTGTGGATGATCTTTATCAGTTCCTGGATCTCTGATACCTGTGCATATTTGGTAGGTGTAATGATCGGCAAGCATAAGCTTGCACCTGTGTTAAGTCCCAAGAAGTCTATCGAGGGTTCTGTTGGAGGTATTCTTGGCTCTGCTATTGTAGGAGCAGTGTTTGGTTTCTTCCTCATCGATAAGACACTGGGAGGACACCAGTATGGTACAATGTTGTGCATAATCGGTGGAATCGGTTCTGTTATCTCACAGATTGGTGATCTGGCGGCTTCTGCGATTAAGCGTAACCACGATATCAAGGACTATGGTAAATTGATTCCCGGACATGGCGGCATTATGGATCGTTTTGACAGTGTGATCTTCACTGCGCCCATGATCTATTTTCTGATTATTTTATTCCTGTAAAATCAGGAGATTTCTATAGTAAAAAGAAAGAAGGACATATATTGTGAAAAAAATAGCAATATTAGGATCAACCGGTTCTATTGGAACACAGACACTGGAGATCGTAAGAGATAACAGTGATTTGCAAGTAGTTGCCCTGGCAGCAGGCAGCAATGTGGAATTAATGGAGAAGCAGGTAAGAGAGTTCAAACCCAGACTTGTGTCCCTTCAAAGTGAAGCTGCATGTAAGGATCTGGCAGACAGATTAAAGGATATGCAGGTTACTATTGTACCGGGCATGGATGGACTGATTCAGATCGCAGAGATGGAAGAATCTGATATTCTGGTTACGGCAATCGTAGGAATGATCGGTATCAGACCTACTATTGCTGCAATTAAGAAGGGTAAGGATATTGCACTTGCCAATAAGGAAACACTGGTAACAGCAGGACATATTATCATGCCGCTGGCTGCACAGATGGGAGTATCCATATTGCCGGTAGACAGCGAACACAGTGCAATCTTCCAGTCCATGCAGGGAGAAAAGAAGGAGCAGGTAAGCAAGCTGTTGATTACTGCATCCGGTGGCCCTTTCAGAGGAAGAACCAGGGAACAGCTGGCAGACATTCGTGTAGAGGATGCATTGAAACATCCTAACTGGTCTATGGGGCATAAGATTACTATTGATTCTGCTACACTGGTAAATAAAGGTCTGGAAGTCATGGAGGCAAAATGGCTTTTTGATGTGGATCTGGACAGAATACAGGTAGTGGTACATCCTCAGAGCATTATTCATTCCATGGTAGAATATGTGGATGGAGGAATTATTGCACAGCTGGGCACTCCTGATATGAAACTTCCGATTCAGTATGCCCTTTTCTATCCGGATAGACGTCCTATGAAGGGGAAGAGAGTGGATTTCTATGAATTGGGGACGATAACCTTTGAAAAGCCGGATATGGAGACTTTCACCGGACTGAAACTGGCTCTTCGTGCAGCATCCACAGGCGGTAGTCTGCCTACTGTATTTAATGCAGCCAATGAGAAGGCAGTCAGTCTTTTCCTGAATAGAAAGATCAGGTTCCTGGAGATCCCGGAGTTGATAGAGATGTGTATGGATGCTCATAAGGTAGTTGAGAATCCTTCTGTAGATGAGATTCTGGCTGCAGAAGCAGAGAGTTATGATAGAATCGCATCCAGATATGCGTAAGATTCAGTGCCGGATTCATGATTTATCAGGCATTTCATACAATATTAGTAAGGCACAGGTTATATAAGGAGGTAAATGATGCTGTTGACTTTAATCGTATTTATACTTGTATTTGGCGTCGTTGTCATTGCCCATGAGTTGGGACATTTTCTGATAGCGAAGCTGAACGGCATCAGAGTAGTGGAATTTGCAGTCGGCATGGGACCGGCAATCTGTAAATTCACCAAAGGAGAGACCAGATATGTACTGCGTCTGCTGCCTTTGGGCGGAGCCTGCATGTTTGAAGGCGAAGATGGTATATATACAGAGAAAGCGAAGGAAGAAGGAGCAGAGCCGGTAAAACAGGAAGGGGCATTTAATGAGGCAAATGTCTGGGCGAGAATTGCAACGGTATTTGCAGGGCCTTTCTTCAATATGATCCTGGCATTCCTTCTGGCTTTGATCGTAGTCGGATTTGCCGGCTCTACGAAACCTACCGTAAATGCATTAATGGAAGGCTATCCCGCAGCCGAGGCAGGACTGGAAGTAGGAGATGTTATTACACGTATTGACGGAGAAAAGATCCATTTGCAGGGAGAAGTAACATTGATTTCCTCTCTTAGTCAGGGAGATACTTTGCATCTGGAATATAAAAGAGACGGTCAGAAATACGAGACAGATCTGACACCAAAATACAGTGAGGAAGATCAGCGTTATTATATGGGCTTCACCATAGGAGAACATGTAGATGCCAAGGGCTTTGGACTGATTCAGTACAGCTGCTATGAAGTAAGATACTGGTTCAAGGCGACCATCAAGAGCCTTTTGATGCTGATTCAGGGCAAGCTGTCCACAGATGATCTGTCAGGACCGGTAGGCATTGCAGCTACAATAGATGAGACTATAGAAGTAACGAAACCATATGGTATTCCTACGATGGTATTGACCATGATCAATTTTGCAATTTTGCTCAGTGTCAATCTTGGGGTTATGAATCTGTTGCCGATACCGGCGCTGGATGGAGGCAGACTGTTATTCCTTCTGGTCGAGGTAGTACGAGGTAAACCGATTCCTCCTGAGAAGGAAGGCGTTGTTCATTTTGTGGGTTTTGTGGTATTAATGATGTTTATGGTATTTGTGATGTACCATGATATTGCAAGACTGATCAGATAAATGAAAGGCATGGTATTAGTATGTTATACAGGGAAAAGACAAAAGTAATAAAAATAGGTAATAAGGTAATTGGCGGTGGGAATCCTATTATGATTCAGTCTATGACGAATACCAAGACGGAGGATGTTGCTGCTACAGTTAATCAGATTCTGAGATTACAGGATGCAGGCTGTGACATTATACGCTGTACAGTACCTAATATAGATGCAGCAAGAGCCATTGCAGAGATTAAGAAAGAGATATCCATTCCACTGGTAGCTGATATTCATTTTGATTACAGAATGGCAATCGCAGCTATAGAGAATGGTGCAGATAAGATTCGTATCAATCCCGGAAATATCGGCAGCAAGGAACGTGTCGCAGAGGTGGTACGTGTTGCCAGGGAACGTAATATTCCCATCCGTGTGGGTGTAAACAGTGGTTCGCTGGAGAAAGAACTGGTAGAGAAGTATCATGGTGTGACAGCGGAAGGAATCGTGGAAAGCGCACTGGATAAGGTCAGAATGATAGAAGATATGGATTATGACAATTTAGTAATCAGTATCAAATCCTCTGACGTTCTGATGAGCGTAAAAGCCCATGAATTACTGGCTGGTAAGACTCCATACCCACTCCATGTAGGTATTACAGAGTCAGGAACTGTTACAAGCGGTAATATTAAATCATCTATTGGTCTGGGTATTATTCTGCATGAGGGTATTGGTGATACAATCCGTGTCTCATTAACAGGAGATCCCGTAGAAGAAATCAAATCAGCCAAACTCATCCTGAGAACACTTGGACTGCGTAAAGGTGGCATAGAAGTGGTATCCTGTCCGACCTGTGGCAGAACCAATATTGACCTGATCGGACTGGCTGCACAGGTTGAGAACCTGGTACAGAATTATGACCTGGATATCAAAGTAGCTGTTATGGGCTGCGCAGTAAATGGACCTGGAGAAGCGAAAGAAGCAGATATCGGTATCGCAGGAGGTATTGGCGAAGGTCTGTTAATCAAAAAAGGAGAAATTGTACGCAAAGTGCCGGAGAATGAGCTGCTGGCAACTTTGAAGCATGAGCTGGATAACTGGGGATTATAGTAAATGGAAAAGAATTTTTTTGAAGCATTTCCCAATTTAAAACTGACAGGAGCACGTAAGGATCTGTTTGAACAGGTGGTAGTGGAGAGGATTACTGCGACCAGACGTAAGGATATTTTACGCATTTATATCAGAAGTGAGCGGCTGATAGAGAAGGAAGATGTCTACGGCGTGGAGCAGGAGATTAAGAAGCAGTTCTTCCCCAAAGATAACATTATCATTAAAATCTATGAGAAGTTCATTCTGTCCGGTCAGTACAATCCTGAAAAACTTATGGATACATATAAGGACAGTGTATTGATGGAACTAAAAGATACAGAACATATGCTGTATACAATGTTTCGGCAGGCAGATATGGAATACCCGGATGAACAGACAGTGAAACTCATTCTGGAAGACAGTGTAATAGCCAAATCCAAGGAAGATGAACTGATTCGTATTCTGGATAAGGTTCTGAATGAAAGATGTGGTTTCAGTGTGAAATTCCATGTGGACTATCGGGAAGCAGCAGAGAGCAAATACCGTGAAGAAGATGAACTGAAGATTCAACAGATTGTAGCCAATATTGCAGACAGAGTATCGGTGGCCTCCAATGATTCCAATCAGGGTGAAGTACAGCCGATACAGAAGACAACGGCAGCAGAGAAGAAGCCTGCACCGGCAGAGAATCCCAAGGCATCTGAGAAACCGGCATCCTTTAATAAACCTGAGAAGCGCTTTGAAAAAGGGGGCTTCCAGCGCCGTTTCCAGAAGAAATCCGATAATCCTGATGTCATTTACGGCAGAGATTTCGATGAAGAAACCATGAATATTGATGAAATCTGGGGCGAAATGGGCGAGGTAGTCATTCGTGGCAAGGTACGTACACTGGAACAGAGAGAGATTCGTAATGAGAAGACGATTGTCAGCTTCGAAATCACAGATTTTACAGATACCATTAAGGTCAAGATGTTCGTTCACAATGAGCAGCTTCCGGAGCTTCTGGGTGAGCTCAAGGCAGGTGCCTTTGTAAAGGTCAAGGGTGTCACAGTCAATGATACGTTTGACAGGGAATTAACAATTGCTACTGTAATTGGCTTGAAGAAGATTTCAGATTTTACTACGATCCGAATGGATAACAGTGTCAAGAAACGTGTGGAGCTGCACTGTCATACCAAGATGAGCGATATGGATGGTGTCACAGATGTAAAGGATATCATCAAACGTGCCAAGAAGTGGGGACACAGGGCTATCGCCATCACAGACCATGGATGTGTACAGTCTTTCCCGGATGCAAATCATGCGCTGGATAAAGATGATACTTTTAAGGTCATCTATGGCGTGGAAGGCTATCTGGTAGATGACCTGAAAGAAATCGTAACGGATGGCAAAGGACAGTCACTGGATGAGAAATACGTTGTATTCGATATCGAGACGACGGGATTTTCACCTGTTACCAACCGTATTATAGAGATTGGGGCAGTGAAGGTAGAGAATGGAGAGATTACAGAGAGATTCTCTACCTTTGTCAATCCACAGGTACCGATTCCTTTTCATATTGAGAAGCTTACCAGTATTAATGACAGTATGGTTATGGACGCAGACCCTATCGAAGTGGTGCTGCCACGTTTTTTGGAGTTTGTAGGAGATGCCATACTAGTGGCGCATAATGCTAATTTTGATGTCAGCTTTATAAAGGAAAATGCCAAAAGACAGGGAATCCCTGTTGATTTCACCTATGTAGATACGGTCGGTATTGCAAGGGCGTTATTGACCGGACAGTCCAAATATACGCTGGATGCTGTAGCCAAGACACTGGGAATATCTCTGGAAAATCACCACAGAGCGGTAGATGATGCAGAATGTACAGCAGAAATTTTCGTAAAATTCATCGAAATGCTCAAGAAAGACAATATTCTGGATCTGGCATCCTTAAATGAACTGGGCAAATCCAGCGTCGAAGCAATCAGAAAGCTGCATTCCTACCATATTATTATTCTTGCAAAGAACCAGACGGGACGAATCAACCTGTACAGACTGGTATCAGAGTCCCATCTGATATATTTCCATAAGAGACCCCTGATTCCTAAGAGTCTGATTCAGAAATACAGAGAAGGGCTGATTATTGGAAGTGCCTGTGAGGCGGGAGAACTGTTCCGGGCATTGCTGGATGGACAGAGTGATGAGCAGATTGCAAGAATCGTGAGGTTCTATGATTATCTGGAGATACAGCCTCTTGGCAATAACCGTTTCATGATTGAGTCCGAGAAGCTCCCTGATATCAAATCAGATGAAGATCTGATTGAATTGAATAAGAGAATCGTAAAGCTTGGAGAAGAATTTCACAAGCCTGTAGTGGCAACCTGTGATGTGCATTTTCTTGATCCGGAGGATGAGATATACCGTCGTATTATTATGACGGGTAAGGGATTTAAGGATGCGGACAATCAGGCACCGCTTTTTTTGCGTACCACAGAAGAGATGCTGGATGAATTTTCCTTCTATCTGGGCAGTGAAAAGGCAGAGGAAATCGTTATCACCAATACAAATATGATTGCTGATATGTGTGATAGAATCGCACCCGTCAGACCGGATAAATGTCCCCCTGTCATTGAGAACAGTGACCAGCAGCTGACGGATATCTGTTATCGCAAGGCACATGAAATGTATGGAGAAGAACTGCCGGAAATCGTAGAAGCCAGATTGAAACGAGAGCTGAATTCCATTATCAGCAATGGATTCGCTGTTATGTATATCATTGCACAGAAGCTGGTGTGGAAGTCTGTAGAAGACGGATACCTGGTAGGTTCACGAGGTTCTGTAGGATCTTCCTTCGTGGCTACAATGGCGGGAATCACGGAGGTTAATCCACTTAGCCCCCATTATTACTGTAAGAAGTGCCATTATACGGATTTCTATTCTGATGAAGTAAAAGCCTTTGCAGGAATGGCAGGATGTGACATGCCGGATAAGAACTGCCCTGTGTGTGGTGAGAAGCTGGTAAAAGACGGATTCGATATTCCTTTTGAAACATTCCTTGGATTCAAAGGAAACAAGGAACCTGATATTGACCTTAACTTCTCCGGTGAGTACCAGAGTAAGGCGCATAAGTATACAGAAGTTATCTTTGGTTACGGTCAGACCTTCCGCGCCGGTACAATCGGTACACTGGCTGATAAGACAGCATTTGGTTATGTAAAAAATTATTATGAAGAACGTGGAAAACACAAGCGTACCAGCGAGATAAACCGTATCGTAGAAGGCTGCGTTGGGGTAAGACGTACCACTGGACAGCATCCGGGCGGTATCGTTGTGCTTCCTGTAGGAGAGGAGATTAACTCCTTTACTCCGGTACAGCACCCGGCAAACGATATGACTACAGATACAGTCACAACGCATTTTGATTACCATTCCATCGACCACAACCTGTTGAAGCTTGATATTCTTGGACACGATGATCCGACCATGATTCGTATGTTGCAGGATTTAACAGGTATTGACCCTATTACCATTCCTCTGGATGATAAGGACGTTATGTCCCTTTTCCAGAATACATCTGCACTGGGAATCACCCCGGAGCAGATTGGTGGCTGTAAGCTTGGAGCACTGGGGATTCCTGAGTTTGGTACAGATTTCGCAATGCAGATGTTAATTGATACGCAGCCCAGATACTTCTCAGATCTGGTCAGAATCGCCGGACTTTCCCATGGTACTGACGTATGGCTGGGTAATGCACAGGAATTGATCAAGAGTGGTCAGGCAACGATTTCCACGGCTATATGTACCCGTGATGATATCATGATCTATCTGATCAGCATGGGATTGGACTCTGAGGAATCCTTCAAGATCATGGAGGCAGTCCGTAAAGGAACTGTAGCTAAGCATAAATGTGCGAATTGGGATGAATGGAAAGCAGATATGAAAGCACATGATGTGCCTGACTGGTATATCTGGTCCTGCGAAAAGATTCAGTACATGTTCCCTAAGGCACATGCGGCAGCCTATGTTATGATGGCGTGGCGAATTGCCTATTGTAAGGTAAACTATCCGTTGGCGTATTACTGCGCATATTTCAGTATCCGTGCGTCAGCCTTCTCCTATGAAATCATGTGCCAGGGGCAGAAGCATCTGGAAGAAACAATGGCAGATTACAGAAAACGCAGTGACACACTGACCAACAAGGAACAGGATGCACTCAAGGATATGCGAATTGTACAGGAGATGTATGCCCGTGGATTTGAATTCGAGAAGCTGGATATATTCAGAGCCCATTCCCGTAACTTCCAGATTATAGATGGCAAAGTCATGCCGTCCCTGAGTAGTATTGACGGTCTGGGTGAAAAGGCAGCAGATGCCATCATGGAAGCGGCTAAAGATGGTCCGTTCCTGTCAAAAGACGATTTCAGAAGCCGAACCAAGGTATCCAAGACCGTCATTGATATGATGAGTGACCTCGGACTACTGGGCGACATACCGGAGTCTAATCAGATCAGCCTGTTTGATCTGGTGGGATAAAAGAGAAGTGAAGAAAATTAAGAAAACCCTGGGTGTAATTTTAAATTACATCCGGGCTTTTTGCGTATAATGACAAAGTGCGTAATATTCTCTGAAATATGTTCAAATTATATCAATAGCAGTATGAGTTTATCTGTAGAATCCAGTTCTGTATCCTCATGGTTGCAGTTGCAACGTACTTCAGAAAGAAGTAATTTTGGACATAAAAATAACCGCCCTGATAGTCTGCAAACTTAGCGGTTATTTTTATAAGAGCATATTTCATATGCTGAATATTTAAAACAAACTAAGTCTGTAGAACGGGATTATATTATTGAATATGAAGGAACTCAAATTTCTCTTAAAAAATCACCTCATAATAAACTACAAATAGAAATTCTGCAAAAATTAATTCCACTTGTATCTAAAGGAAAACCAGAACTTCTTTATATCGGAGATGCGTCGGATAGAGATTTGCGACAGAAAAATGAGCGTATGGAGGAACTGGGTATAAAAGTGATGTCTCAATCCGGAAATATGCCAGATATTATTTTTTATGATCAACAGGAAAAGCGAGTAATTTTCATAGAGGTATATCATTCTACAGATCCTTTTACGTAGAATCGTGTAAATGCACTGAAATCACTATGTCATTGTGAAGCAGGTACGGAGGCTGCTTTTATTACCGCATTTGATACTACAGCCAAAATGCTGAAACACTATAAAGAAGTTGCATGGTATACTGAAATTTGGTCGTCAGATGAACTGACTCATTTGCTGCATAAGAATGGAGATAAGTTTGTTGGTCGGCCTCTGTGAGGGGTAGAATTGACAGTTATTTAATGTATGGTACAATACACTCATACAGAACCAGAAACTATAATTCGTCTAAGAAAGAGAGGAATTGATTATGAGTAGATTTTCGAGATTGAAAAAACGCTTGCTGGCAGTGAACCTGTGTGCTGCCGTAGTAACGACAGGAACTATCATGACATAAATTAATATGTAATATTACGCAAAAAATCATTTTTATAAAATTTTGATTTTTATTTTCGCTTTAATTGTGTATAATATAAATAAGAAATTAATGATTGTTCAAATTATGTACTGTGACCGTATATATCAATAACCATAAAAAGAAGGTACGAGTTCAAATTATTTCCGACACCCAGTATGCTAATAAAAGGCTGGGATTCAAATTGTACAGAGGAATTTCTGTTCATCGGTTCATAGTATCACTTAAAAATGGAGGAACTATATGAAAGTAAAACCATATAAGGGAAAATTTGTTTTTCGTGGAACTGCCAATAAAATAAATGATTTACTGCTTTCAGCAAAAAGACCTGATAGATCAGCATTAGAAAAAGAAGCAAAAGAGTTTGAAAGAATGATAAAAGAAAGACGTTCCATTAAGGTAAAATGATATGATACTGAATGATTTATGCAATGAATTATTTACGATAGAACATTTATCGAACAAAACAGATGGTTTGAAAGATTTTAAATGTTCTAAGGGTATCGGGTTGGAACATTACCTAAAGGAAGTGTCGCTCCAAGACGAACTTTCGAATATTGCAAGAACATATATAATTAGAAATAAGGATACAATGCAAATAGTAGCATATTTTTCTCTGAGAACCGGGTTAATAACAATTAGTCGTGGATTTATGAAAGGATTTGATGCTACTACAGGAATTGAATTGGCAAATTTTGCAGTCAATGATAACTATAAAGAGGTAAATGATGACATTCCTAAATTAGGCTCATATATTTTCTGGGAGTTTATTTTGCCGTTAGTGCAACATATTCAGTGCTATGTTGGAGCAAAACTTCTCTATATCTATGCATTACCTTATGAAAAATTACTGGCTCATTATTCAACAATGGGATTCACTCGTACTGATCAAAAAATGGAAAGATTTGTTTATCGTCATGTAAAACCTAATTATGACAAGGATTGTATTTTTATGTATCAAATCATATAGAAAAAATGGGAGTTTGATATTAGTTCAAGCTCCCATTTTATATATGTGCGCCTAGCGGCGCACGTTTCTAACGGGTTAAAGTCCCGAATCCGTCTGGTAGTGGGAAGAATATAGCCGAAAGCAAGGGTGTCCATCGTGAGCAAGTTCGGAACCTATATTTTCTTTACAAAGATTATAAGCATCGGACTGGTTCCGACTAATTCCATGGCTCCATATATTGTAGCAGGAGATTATTGTGTAATTAACAAACTTGCATATGTTGCTGATGATATTGAAAGAGGAGATGTAATTATCTGTACAGTATCAGATAGAGCAGAGGATGGAAATATATTAATTAAGCGCATAATAGGACTTCCGGGAGAACATATAAGCTTTGATAATGGGAAGGTTTATGTCAATGGTAAGATGTACTATGAAGAATATTTATCAGATGATATAGAAACCAACTGCATAAAGTCATTTGATGTTCCAACAGGCTACTATTTTGCAATGGGAGATAATCGGTTGGATTCTTATGATTCAAGGTATTGGGATGATCCATATTTGAAGAAAAGTAATATAAAGGGAAAACTGATAACAATTATTTCAGTTCCTGAGATAATAAAAAATCTAATTCCTTAGATAAGATTTCATTATACAGAAAAAGCCGGGATGCTTTATCATTAAAGCATCTCGACTTTTTAAAATAAAAAGTGCAGGAGATGGGACTTGAACCCACACGGTATTGCTACCACAGGCACCTGAAGCCTGCGCGTCTGCCAATTCCACCACTCCTGCGAACAAATGTTATTCTACACGAAACACCCATTTCTGTCAACAACTTTTTTCGATTTTTTTAAATAATTTCAAAAAACATAATAATTTGTATTTTTGAAAAATTTTTTTAAAAAGTTGTTGACATATCAACCCTATAGTGATAATATAACTCTTGCAGCGGCGATGAGGAATAAAAACCTCAGAGAAATAGCTGTCATGCGGAAGTGCTGGAATTGGCAGACAGGCAAGACTAAGGATCTTGTGCCAGCAATGGCGTGTGGGTTCAAGTCCCATCTTCCGCATTACAAAAACCTCAGAACGATTTCCGTTCTGGGGTTTTTCGTTTCTATTCACGTGTGTAATGAACTAAGCGGTCATGCTTGCGTGGACATTTGGCGAATACGACGATAACTTGGGAGACTCGTATTGTGTGTTTCTGATAGTTGGAATTTTGACATGAAGGAGGAATGGCATGAAGAACAGAGAACGAAGACGAATACAGCAGGTGATAATAACATTAGGCATGGTGCTCTGCCTTGGTGGATGTGGACAACAGTCGGCAGAAGAAACAGAATCTACAGTAGATTTTGGAGAGCTGCTCCCGGAGCAGTCAGAACCCATTATTATCAGAGAGTCGCAGCCACAGACTGAATCAGAAGAGGAGACAGAAACGCAGACTGAGGAAGAAACGGTGGCTTTTGCCGATGAGCAGACAGTGCAATATGATATAGAGAGCGTTACATATGAAGATACATTAAATGGCAGCTGTAAGGTGAAGGTGGTATTTCCTCAGCTTATAGATATGGAGAATACAGAGCTTCAGAACACTATTAATGAGAATGTGAAGCAGATGGTCATGCAGGAGATTTCAGAAGAGAGATTAACTGCATATGGATTAGGATATCAAGTAGCAACACAGGGAACAGGCATCCTGTCCGTAATTTTCAGAGGATATTGTAATTATGAAGGGGCAGCCCATCCGACCAATCTGATCAGGACGATGAATCTGGATCTGACAACAGGTAAGAATCTACGATTGAAGGATTATGCTGACATGGCACGGATTGTTTCTGGTCTGGAGACTGCAAGCGGATATGAGATTATCTCTGAGGGAGTAGATATGGCGGATTTTTCGGCTTTTTTGAATAATGGTTATGTGACGGATTATGCCATGACGCTGTTGGACTATGACGTGGACTGGAATAATCAGGAGTTGATTCCTGCCGGATATTCTGCAATCAGGAATAATCATGTGGTTCTTTTCGTAGAAGCGGAACATGCCATGGGAGATTACGTAGAACTGGAATTTGATCAGGTGACTCTGAGCCGTTAGTTACGATTTTTTTCAAAAAGGAAAAGGAATTGAAGGAATTGCGCAGAATATTAGAAGTAGATGGGTAAAAAGGGGGTGCATATCATGACGGTTCGTGAGAATCTGGAACAATGGGAAAAGATATATCTGAGTCCGTATGCGACACTGAGCATGAATTCAAAGGGCAGAGCCAGAGAGGAAGAGCAGTGTGACATCAGACCTGTTTTTCAGAGAGACAGGGACAGGATCATTCATTCCAAGTCGTTCAGAAGACTGAAGGATAAGACGCAGGTATTCCTTTCACCGGAGGGTGATCATTACAGGACGCGACTGACGCATACGCTGGAGGTATCCCAGAATGCAAGGACGATTGCCAAGGCCTTACAGCTGAATGAAGAGCTGGTGGAAGCAATTGCACTGGGACACGATCTGGGGCATACGCCTTTTGGACACGCAGGAGAGCGTGCACTGGATGAGATCAGTCCCTACGGTTTCAAGCATAATGAGCAGAGTGTGAGAACGGTAGATATTCTGGAGAAGGATGGAGAGGGGCTGAATCTGACATGGGAAGTCAGGGATGGTATTCTGAACCATCAGACGGATAACATGCCGTCTACGCTGGAAGGAAAGATTGTGAGGCTGTCAGACAAGATCGCATATACCTATCATGATATGGATGATGCCATTCGCGCAGGAATCTTAAAGAGTGATGACGTCCCTCGTGAGATCGGAGAGGTAGTCGGCTATACGCCCCGTGAAAGACTCAATCACTTTATCCATGATATTGTGACGCAGAGTAAGGGACAGGATGATATCCGTATGTCACCGGAGGTCGATCAGGCGCTGCGGGCTTTGCGCAGATTTATGTTCGATGCTGTATACAGCAATCCTATAGCCAAGAGCGAGGAGCATAAGGCAGAAGCCCTTGTGAAGACGTTGTATGAGCATTATATGGAGCACCCTGACGGGCTGCCGAAGTTCTTTTTGGAGCTGAGCTTCAGGGGAGAACCCAGAGAACAGGTAGTCTGCGACTATATCAGTTCCATGACAGACAGATTTGCGATTGCTGTATATGATGAACTGTATATTCCCAAGTGCTGGATGGGATACTGACATATGCACCGGACTACAGAATTTGACATACATAGAGAAACAGGAATGATGAGAAATGTATTATCCGGAAGAATTAATAGAAGAAGTCAGACAGAAGAATGATATTGTGGATGTAATATCAGGTTATATCGGTCTGCAGAGAAAAGGCAGTAATTACGTATGCTGCTGCCCTTTTCACAGTGAGAAGACGCCGTCCTTTGCAGTGAGCCGTTCCAGACAGATATATAAATGCTTCGGCTGTGGCGAAGGCGGTAATGTGGTGACTTTTGTCATGAAATATGAGAACTGCACATTCCCGGAAGCGATTAAGATTTTGGCGGATAAAGCAGGTGTAGAGCTGCCACAGATGGAATATTCAGAAGAAGCCAAGCGCCGTGAGGCGAGACGCGCCAGACTTCTGGAAGTAAATAAGGAAGCTGCGAAGTTCTATTATTATCAGCTTCGCACACCTCATGGGGAAAAAGCCAGGGAATATCTGGATGGGCGAAGACTTACGGAAGAGACCAGAAGAAACTTCGGACTGGGATACGCACCGGTGCGTGGCGGAGAGCTGATTACATACTTAAGGCAGAAAGGATACAGTGATGACCTGATCCGGGATGTGGGACTGGCTAAGACAGATGAGAAACGTGGAACCACGACACAGTTCTGGAACAGAGTCATGTTCCCGATACAGGATATCAATCACCGCGTGATAGGGTTTGGCGGCCGTATCATGAGTGCAGAGAATAACGGACCTAAGTATCTGAATTCACCAGAGACTGAGATTTTTGATAAAAGCAGGAATCTGTATGGCATGAACTATGCCAGAAGCGCCAGAACAGGGAATATCATTCTGTGCGAGGGGTATATGGATGTAATCAGTATGCATCAGGCAGGCTTTACACAGGCAGTAGCATCACTTGGTACGGCTTTTACACCGGGACAAGCTGCCCTGATCAAGAAATATACCAAAGATGTGTTACTAGCATACGACAGTGACGGAGCAGGTGTGAAAGCAGCACTTAGGGCGATAAAGATTCTGCATTCAGCAGGAATGTCGGGGCGTATCATCAATATGACTCCGTATAAAGACCCGGATGAATTTATTAAAAATCTGGGCAAAGAGGCATTTCAGGAGCGTATCGACCATGCAGAGAATTCTTTCATGTTCGAGATCCGTATGCTGGAGAGAGAATTTGATTTGAACGACCCAGAGGGCAAGACGAATTTCTATAACAGCATTGCCAGAAAGCTGTGCGAATTTAGCGAAGATGTGGAACGTGAGAACTACATTACAGCAGTTGCGGACAAGTATCATATCGGATTCGATAATCTGCGCAAGCTGGTGGTGAATACTGCGGCTAAGACGGGAGGATATGCCCCCCTGCCGGAGCGACCAAAGTCAGGGATTCAGAACAGAAATACGCCGGAAGAGAATACGAAGAAGTCACAGCGTCTGCTGCTTACGTGGCTGACAGATGAACCACAGTTATATTTTAAGATAAAACAATACATTACTCCTGCAGATTTTACTGAGGAATTATATGCCAAAGTAGCAGAGAGAATGTTTCAGGATATCGAGAACAATCAGTTAAATCCCGCAGGCATAATCAATATGTTTGCTGATGAGAAAGAACAGAGTGAGGCAGCATCACTTTTTACTACGAAGCTGCCACAGCTCGAAAGCGTTCAGGAGCAGGAGAAGGCCTTTAAGGATATCTTGATTAGTGTGAAGCGTAACAGCTATAATTATTATTCCAGCCGTATGGGCGTGGATATATCAGCGCTGAATCAGGTAATCGAAGGTAAAAAAGCATTGGAAGAACTTAGCAAAACGCATATTTCTCTGAATTAAGGATAAAAATATATGTATGGTATGGAGGATTGACCAGAATGGATGAAAACACACAAGCAAAATTTGAGGCAAGGCTCAAAGATCTGATTGCTGTTGCCAAAAAGAAGAAGAATGTCCTGGAATATCAGGAAATCAACGACTTTTTCAAGGATATGCCCCTGGAAGAGGATCAGTTTGATAAGATTCTGGAGACATTGGAACAGAATAATGTCGATGTCTTGAGAATTACAGACGATGACGATGATATTCCTGATGAGGAATTGATTCTGAACGAAGAAGACGAAGTAGATATGGAGTCTATTGATCTGTCCATTCCTGATGGCGTTGGTATTGAAGATCCTGTCAGAATGTATCTGAAAGAGATCGGTAAAGTACCTCTGTTAAGCGCCGATGAAGAGATCGAACTGGCGAAGCGTATGGAAGTAGGCGATGAGGATGCCAAGAAGCGTCTGGCTGAGGCTAACTTACGTCTGGTTGTCAGCATTGCCAAGAGATATGTAGGACGTGGTATGCTTTTCCTGGATCTGATTCAGGAAGGTAATCTGGGTCTGATTAAGGCTGTAGAGAAGTTTGATTACCGTAAAGGTTACAAGTTCTCCACATATGCTACCTGGTGGATCCGCCAGGCTATTACAAGAGCCATTGCCGATCAGGCAAGAACCATCAGAATCCCTGTTCATATGGTAGAGACGATCAACAAGCTGATCCGTGTGAGCAGACAGTTATTGCAGGAGTTAGGACGTGAACCGACCCCTGAAGAGATTGCAAAGGAAATGAACATGCCGGAAGACAGAGTACGTGAGATCCTGAAGATTTCTCAGGAACCGGTATCTCTGGAGACACCTATCGGTGAAGAGGAAGACAGTCATTTAGGCGATTTCATTCAGGACGATAATGTACCCGTACCTGCTGATGCAGCGGCATTTACTTTGTTAAAAGAGCAGTTGGTAGAAGTACTGGATACACTGACAGACAGAGAGCAGAAAGTATTAAGACTTCGTTTTGGTCTGGATGACGGCAGGGCAAGAACTCTGGAAGAAGTAGGAAAGGAATTCAACGTTACCCGTGAGCGTATCAGACAGATTGAAGCTAAAGCACTTCGTAAATTGCGTCATCCTTCAAGAAGCCGTAAGCTGAAGGATTATCTGGATTAAGCCAAAGGGGATATCAGAATGCTGTTATCAGATAGAATGCAGGCAGTTGCAGGGCTGGTTGAGCCCTGCGGTGTAATTGCCGATATCGGCTGTGACCATGGATATGTAGCCATGGAGCTGATCAGGCGTCATGTATGTGATAAAGTGATAGCCATGGACATTAATCAGGGACCCTTGGAGCAGGCTAAGAGCAATATCAGAGATTATGGAATGCAGGAATATATTGAGACGAGACTTTCCGATGGAACGCAGGCATTGCTGCAGGGTGAAGCAGATGGAATCGTCTGTGCCGGCATGGGTGGCAGGCTGGTTATTCATATCCTGACAGAAGGCAGAGAACTGGTGCAGGGTATGCAGCAGCTGATTTTACAGCCGCAGTCAGAGATACAGGAGGTCAGAAGCTTCCTGCGCAATGCGGGGTATCAGATTGACCGTGAGGATATGGTCTGCGAGGATGGCAAATACTATCCTATGATGCATGTTGTTACTGCCGGATTTGGTAAGCAGGAGTGGCAGCTGGCAGAGAATCTTTCTGAAAAAAGCCGCAGTATCGAGAACAGTGGCAGAATAGAAATACCTGTCATTTCCGAGACTTCCAGGGATGAAGCAGAGAAAATAAGACGTGTACAGGATACATATGGTCCATGTCTTCTGGAGAAAGGTCATCCTGTATTGAGGCGTTATTTATTGTGGCAGAAAGAGAATCTGGAGAATATCAGGAGCAATCTGATGGGACATAAACAAACAACGGCCAGACAGCAGTACAGGATTGCCCAGTTGGATGAAGAATTGGGTGATATTGTCTTTTGCCTGTATAAATACTTTTAGAAAGGCATGGATACCGGGATGAAATGCTACGAAATTATTGAGAAGCTGGAGACATTGTCGCCTCCTTCTTATGCAGAGGAATGGGATAATATCGGTCTTCTGGTTGGAAGACGGGATAAAGAGGTCAGACGAATCTACATTGCGTTAGATGCAACGGACGATGTGATTGAAGATGCAATTCGTGTGCAGGCAGATATGCTTCTGACACATCATCCGATGATTTTTCATAAGATAAACCGTGTCAATACGGATGATTTTATTGGAAAAAGAATCTGTCATCTGATTCGTTCAGATATGGTATATTATGCGATGCACACCAATTTTGATGTAAAGGGAATGGCTGATGCTGCTGCACAAAGAATCGGACTGCAGAATGCAGAGGTTCTTGATGTGACTTATGATGATGGAGTCACGAAGGAAGGATGCGGCCGTATAGGGCGGTTGCCACATCGCATGACGCTTGGCGAATGTGCACAGCTGGTAAAGAAATGTTATCAGGTGCCAAATGTCAGGGTATATGGGGAATTGGACAGTCCGGTCAGGGATGCTGCAATTATGCCGGGTTCTGGTGGCAGCTTCTTACAGAATGCATTGCAGGCGGATGCTGATGTCATGATTACCGGTGACATTGATCATCATGAAGCAATTGATGCTATGGCTCAGGGAATCAGCATTATTGATGCAGGGCATTATGGAATCGAGAAGTTGTTCATCCCATATATGGAAGACTATTTAAAACAGAATTTACCTGGAATTGAGCTTCACACAGCACCTTTTAGGGAACCGTTCACTGTGTGCTGATTGTAGTAATATAGGGCGCTGAATGGCAGCCCTATTTGCGTATTGATGACTGACGACAGAAAGGGGAGATGAGAGCAATGGAACATGTATTTAGGGTTACGATAGGAACAGAGGTAAAGGAATATCCGAAAGGGACGACATATGCAGACATTGCAGCAGAATACAAGGACAGATATGAGTATCCAATCGCTCTTGCTGTAAGAAATGGCAAGATCCGTGAACTGTTCAAGAAAGTAGACAGAGACTGTACACTGAAATTCCTGACGCTGGCTGATGATGCCGGACATAAGACATATACCCGTACGGCTACACTGATCCTGATGAAAGCAATCGAAGAAGTTCTCGGACATGAGAAGGTGGGTACGGCTAAGGTAGAATTTACAATTGGTAACGGCTACTTCTGTCCTGTGAAATATGACTATACATTAACGCAGGACGATGTAGATAAGGTAAATAGCAAAATGCAGGAATATGTTGACAGGGATATTCTGGTCATGAAGAAGCCCATGAATCTGGAAGAAGCTAAGGATATATTCCGGGCACAGGATATGGAAGACAAGGTGAAGCTGTTCCGCTATCGTGATAATTCTACTGTAAATATCTATGAGCTGGATGGATATTATGATTATTATTACGGATACATGCTGCCAAGCACCGGATATGTGAAATATTTTGACCTTCAGCTCTATGAGAATGGATTTGTGCTGGTACTTCCGAATGAGAAAAAGCCAACAGTCGTAGAGCCTTTTGAACCTCTGGCTAAACTGTTCCAGACCTTACAGATATCGTCAGATTGGGGGAGCAAGCTTGGAATTGACACTGTGGCAGACCTAAATGATCAGATCCGTGCCGGTAACGTCAATGATGTCATTCTGGTACAGGAGGCATTGCAGGAGAGAAGGATTGCTGAGATTGCTTCCGATATCGTATCAAGAGATGGTGTTAAATTCGTTATGATCGCAGGTCCTTCTTCTTCAGGCAAGACGACTTTCTCCCATAGATTGTCTGTGCAGCTGCGTACACATGGGCTTGTGCCGCATCCTATTGCTGTAGATAATTATTTCGTTAATCGTGAGCTGACACCGAGACAGCCTAACGGTGATTATGATTTTGAATGTATGGAAGCGATTGACATTAGACAGTTCAATCAGGATATGTGTGATCTATTGGCTGGTAAGAGAGTAGAGCTGCCGACATTTAATTTTGTAACGGGTAAGAGAGAGTATAACGGTGATTATAAGCAGTTAGGACCGGAAGATATACTGGTTATTGAAGGCATCCATGGCCTGAATGATAAGATGTCCTATGCTCTGCCGGCAGAAAGCAAATATAAGATCTATATCAGTGCATTGACTACGCTGAATGTGGATGAGCATAACAGAATCTCTACGACAGATGGCAGACTGCTTCGCCGTATGGTCAGAGATGCCAGAACCCGTGGTGCCAGTGGTAAGAGAACTATACAGATGTGGCCTTCTGTAAGAAAAGGTGAGACAGAGAATATCTTCCCTTATCAGGAAAGCGCGGACGCTATGTTCAATTCTACAACTATCTATGAGCTGGCAGTATTGAAGCCATATGCAGAACGCCTGCTTTACAGCATTGAACCCGGAGAACCGGAGTATTTTGAAGCAGTGAGACTGCTTAAATTCCTTGGTTATTTCCTGAGCGTCAGTGCCGAAGAAATCCCCAGAAATTCTATTGTTCGTGAATTCGTGGGAGGCAGCTGCTTTAACGTATAGAAATTACTTGCCAAAATAAAATATTCAGTGTACAATAGTACAGCAAGTGTGGTAAATGATCGCGGCTCCGCTATGCGGAGGTGAGGAAAGTCCGGGCTTCACAGGGCAGGATGCCGGATAACGTCCGGTGGAGGTGACTCCAAGGCCAGTGCAACAGAAATAAACCGCCCGGTTTACCGGGTAAGGGTGGAAAGGCAGTGTAAGAGACTACCGCCCTCAAGGTAACGAGAGGGGCACATGTAAACCCCATCCGAAGCAAGACCAAACAGAGAACGATAGGTTTGCCCGGCCTGTTTTCAGGTGGGTCGCTTGAAGCTGCTGGTAACAGCAGTTCTAGATAGATGATCATTCGTGCAGCAATGCACCGACATAACCCGGCTTATCGCTGCGCTTGCATACATGGAATCCTAAGGAGCTGAGCATCAGCTCCTTTTATAGTTTATAGGATAGTGAAAATGGAAGACAGGAAAGGGATTTGGATGAATAAAAAGAAGGTTATGACTATGGTGTTGTTTATGGCAATACTGTTATTAATAGGAGATATTATCGTAGTAAAGGGTACTGTATGGATGCATGCTAAGGGGAATGCAAATGAACAGCGTATGAGTGAAGAGTTTGCCGACGAAACAGGCATACAGGAGAGCACCCAGGAAGAAACAACGCAGGTTTTGCAATCCGAGGAAGATGTGACAAAAACAGATACAGCAGATATTGAGCAAAGTCTGGTCCGTATTGCAGTGAAACAGTCTGCAGGAATGGGAATTATCTGGGCGGTTACGGAAGATAATGTTGTGATTGTATCTAACCGGCATGTGTTGACAGGAGATGTGGAAGCACAGGTTACTTTTGCTGACGGAGAGCAATTAACAGCTGAGGCACTGGGGTATTCGGCACAGTATGATATTGCCTTTTTTCAGATTAGGACAGGGCAGATACCGCAGGAGTTACTGTGGGAGATTGCAGAAGTAAGAAGACCATTGGAGATTGCATGGCAGGAGAGAACGCATAGTGGGACAGTAATTATACAGGCTGATTCAGAAGAGGCAGCTTATCAGGGGACAATTCATCAGATACAGTATATACCGGAGTTTGGAACAGATATGCTTGTGACGTACTGCTATGCGAAGGCGGGTATGTCCGGAGGTGGCGTATTTGATGAGGAAGGCTGGCTGCTGGGGATGATTACAGGCGGGGAAGCAGCAGGCAGCGGACAGAAAGAGGCATGGATCACATATAGTATCCCGTCGCCGATCATAGAACAGGAATATCAATTATTGGTAGAATGAGGAACAGCATGGAGGTAATCTGTGTTGTTCTTTTTATGAAGTGTTACACAATAAAAATATGCAATAAAAGTCTGATATTTGCATAAATAATGCAAAATGATAAAAAAATATTATAATAATTGAGAAAAAATGCATAACGTGGTACAATTAATTTAACATATTTTAGTAACTGTTTAGAACCAATGTCACTTAGTTAAGCTTATTGGTTCACTATGAGGTAAACCTCTAACAAAAATTTATAAATTATAGTTGACACATCAATCAAAATGTGCGG
>MNTL01000006.1 GCA_001916965.1 Roseburia sp. CAG:10041_57 | reverse complement strand
TTAATTGTATTAGGCATAATTGGCACCTCCGATGGTTCAATTATACCATAATAGAAATGTGAATTAAAATAGTTCGTTATTTAAAGTGGATTATACTAGAATATATAATAAATCCTATATTATTCACGGTACAGCCGTGAAAGTGGCTGAAAACCACATAGTTTCTATATTTTAACTGAATATTGCTTTTCACCTATCAGATGAATGAAAAAAGAGCATCCATTTGTGGTAAAATTAAGGTGTCGAATCTTAAAAAATAACCCAAAGGAGCCCTTTATGAGTATTGTAAACACCTTAGCCTTAGAAAGCAATAGACAGATAAAATAAATTTTGATGGAGGAGATCTCTCCTCCGATGCAGGTCTGCTTCTTATCAAAGAATTCATAAGCAAGCTTGGTATTGATAAGCTTTTAGACAAAACTTTCAAGACCAATGATCCTGCATTATTCAGATATCACACGGATCAGAAAAATCTGCTCCAGATGATATATATGATCATTGCCGGTTATTTCGAAGATGATGCTTCCGATGAACTGACCAATGATCCGGTATTCAAGTCTGTACTTAAAAAAGATGCGCTTGCATCACAGCCTACGGTATCGAGATTCTTTAACCGTATGGATGAAGATACCTTAAATCAGTTCCTTGCGATTGCCAGAGTGCTTCGGAAGAAAATTTACAGTATTCAGATGCCATCGGCTGTTATTCTGGATCTGGATTCCACCCTTCTTGATGCATACGGCAGACAGGAAGGCAGAGCCTTTAACTTTCATTATCAAAGCAATGGTTATCATCCGCTTGTCTGTTATGACGGAATGACTGGAGATCTGATAAAAGTACAGATTCGTGATGGAACACAGTATTCCTGTACCGGAGTGGTTGACTTCCTGCAGCCGATACTGGATGAATACCAGAATGATTATCCTGCAATCCGTATTCTGCTTCGTGGTGATAGTGGTTTTGCGACTCCTGATCTTTATAAGCAGTGCGAAGAAAACGGCACAAGCTATGTGATCCGGCTGAAGGAGAATGGTCTTCTCCGTGAAAAAGCATCCTATTTTGTGGATGAACTTAATGAAATCACCAGAAATAACAAAGTGGATTATGCGGTAGTTTATGGTGAATTCATGTACAAAGCAAAGTCATGGCCTTATGAAAGGCGTGTGGTATGCAAGGTTGAAAAGCCGGAAAACCAGATGGTTTACATGTACACATTTGTTGTCACAAACATGGATTCCGCACCAGAGTATCTTATCAAATTTTACTGCAAGCGAGGTCTGATGGAAAACTTTATCAAAGAAAGCAAATCCAGTTTTGATTTTGCTTCCGTAAGCAGTCATACCAGAATCGTAAATGCAAACAGACTTCAGGTACACGCTCTTGCGTATAACATATTTAATTGGTTTAGACGATTGGCGTTATCAGCAAACATGCGAAAACAACGCATAGATACCGTCCGTTTAAAACTGCTGAAGATTGCTGCAAAAGTAATTCGTTCAGCAAGATATATCACATTCAAACTGTGTAGCAGCTGCCCTTATAAGAATGAATTCTATGAGACACTTTCAAATATCGGTAAGCTGAATGTACACCTGGAATAGCAACTATTAACGAACCTTGACAGCTTAATAACCGCTCAGAACTCTGCCACAGGGATTTTATACCCTTTTTTGGAGATTGGTTGAGCGATGTTTAGGCTACATGGGTCAATTTGGGGATTCATGGTACAGTTATCAGTTCAGATACTGTTCCGTGAATAATTCAGTAAATCAAAGAACGGTGATTTTGAGCCAATGATTATTCTATACAATGGAATATATTAAAATAGGAGATATGATACATTGGACAGAAAAAAAATTATAATTAAAAACGGATTAGCAGGATTAATTGCACAGGGAGTAGCTCAAGTATTGAATTTTGTTTTACGTTTTTTTTTACTGAAATATATAGGAATAGACATTTTGGGAATTAGTGCAACACTATCCTCTGTCTTAGCAACATTATCACTTTCAGAATTAGGGTTTGAAACAGCTACTGTATTCTATTTATATAAGCCTTTGCAGGATAAAAAATATGAGGAAGTAGGGAAAATTTTAACGATTTTAAAAAGGGTTTATTCTATATTAGGCATAATAATTTTAATATTGACTGGTTTATGTATTCCTTTTTTAGACAAGATTTTAAAGGGAGTAAATGTAGATAAAGAGATAATAATGTATTTTATTTTACTAAGTTTGAATATTAGTATAAGTTACTTATTTTCATATAAAAGGACATTATTATATGCTGACCAGAGAGAATATATTTCAAAATATATAGATAGTTTTGTAAATATTTTTAGTGGTGTTATTAAGATATGTGCAGTTTGTGTATACAAGAACTATTATATTTACTTAGTTATTCAAATAATTCAGAGTTTGTTAAGTAATTTAATAATACAATTATACTGCAAAAAGAAATATAGTTATATTGTAACAACTAACTTTGATATGGATATTTTTAAAAATATATTTAATGATGTAAAAAGTATATTTGCTGGAAAAATAGCAGGTTATATTTATGGAGCAACTGATAATTTGGTTATTTCAATGACAATAAGTGCGGTTAAAGTTGGATATCTATCAAACTATACAGTATTTGTATCGTTTGTAAAGAAAATTGTTAAATCAGGATTTAGTTCGATGACCTCTATTATTGGTAATATGTTAATTTGCTCCGATAAAATAGAAAAAGAGGAACAGAATTTTTTAAATTATAGTTTTATTAGGTATATCTTGGCGGCAGGTTTAGTTATTCCATGGGGAGTATTAGGAGACAATTTAGTTGGCTTATTCTGGGGAAAACAATATATAATGTCAGAAAAGATAGTTTTGCTTTTAGCAATTGATTTATATATTGATATAATTTATAGTCCTTGTTGTGAATATATTAATGCAGGAGGGCTATTTCATATTGATAAGTATGTTGGGATATTGGGGGCACTAATTAATTTAATATTCTCTATTTTTTTATGTATTTATATAGGAATATCAGGAGTATTGTTTGGTACAGTTATAAGTCAAGTATATTTTTTTATAGCAAGAAGTTATGTAGTATATCATTATTTATTTCAAATGAATATAAAATACTATCGTGATTATATAATGAAAAATATTTTGTGGGTAGGAAATTGTATTGGCGTAGTATTGGTCATAGATTATATTAAAGATTTTTTTACTTTCAATAATCAATTTGTTGAATTGTTTATAATAGCTATTTTGTGTGAATTAATTTTGCTTTTGTCAATTATGATATTGTTTGGTCGAACTAAAGAGGGACAATATATTATAGGAAGGAAGAAGAAATGATTGTAGTAAGGTATACTGGAGGCTTGGGAAATCAGATGTTTGAGTATGCAATGTCATTGATGTTAATAAAGAAAAACCCAGAAGAACATGTTTATGCGGATTTGACAAGATATGATATGACGATAGAGCATGATGGTTTTGATATTTTAAAGTATTTTGATGTAAACATAGACATCATGTCAGATGATATAAAAAAAATAATAGCACCTTTGAATTATTATTTATGTAAAATAGGATTAAAGAACTTTCTATATAAAATAAAAGTATCAAAAATAGAAGGTTTAAATAATAAATTGGAAAAGCGAGATAATAGGGTTGGAATTATACGAGATTATGCTTCGACAAATTATAATGCTAATGCTTTTAATATAGATAAAATAAAATCAAAAATATGGCATTATAAAGGAAATTGGATTAATCCTTTATATTGGGAAGATTGTGTTGATTATATAAGAGATTCTTTTATATTTAAAACAGATTTATTATCAAAAAATGATAGAGAAATAATTGATGAAATGCAACATTGTGAGTCAGTTTCTATACATATAAGAAGGGGAGACTATTCAGGTAATTATAGATATGATTTGTGCAATGATTTTTATTATATAAAAGCTTTAGAAAAAATAAAAAGTATTGTTAAAGATAATAAAAAAATAATTTATTATGTGTTTTCGGAAGAAAAGATAAGTTTACCATATATTCAAAACTATAAAAATATATATCATCCCGAATTGTGTGGAGTGGATTTATGGATGATGTCAAAGTGTAAATATAATATAATAGCCAATAGTACTTTTTCTTATTGGGCAGCTATATTAAATGTGTATGATAAAAAGAAAGTTATTGCACCATATTATGCATATAGAGGAGATGATATGAAAATTGAATTGCCGGTTCCGACAGAATGGATTAGAATTAACAATTTAGAACAGTAATAATTGAGATTGCTATTAAAATATAACATTATCAAGATTTTTAAAAATTTAGGGAAAACGGTAGAATTTATTATTCTTCTGGCGTAGGGGAGTTGTAACCCACATTCCAAGCTGGTTATGATAAGTGTCAGAAGGATAGGTGATTGCGATGAGATATAATATCCTAAGGAAATGAAGAAAACTATATAGCAAGCGAAAGTACATTTTACAAAGTATTAGAGGAAGCAAAATAGTTGACTCATAGAAGATTGGAGTAATGGAAATATAAGCGACCAATATTAATTCACAAAGCAATGGGTGCCAATCATGTGCGAATGTTGAATATCACATACTTAAATGGATCAATTAAAGGAAAGTATTATTATTTATATATATGTTTTCAGAGCTATACAGCAGGAAGATGGTTGGAAGGGTTGGTAAAGCGAAGATGCAAAGCATACAAGCGAACTGGTAAAACGAATTTATTGGGTGAGAAAATCTATATCAGAAATATGCAAAAAAAATCATTGGTGCTACATTCTGATAATAGAAGTCCGATGAAAAGAGTTTTTCAGAAGAATGGTTGAATCCAAAAAAAGAAAAAGAAACAAAAAAGAGGGGAAAGTCTCGTGAAATTAAAAGGGAAAAGGATAACGGTTTTATGGAGTATATAATACTCTAATGTGGTATGATATAATATAATAGAATGTGTCATATCAATTTAAATCTAATAAAATTACTGCTTATAAAGAAGTGATAGTTTTGTATTATTTTAAGGAAACTAATTTAATTTTAACATCAAAAGCAAAATCGTATAATACAGAATAGTTATACAGCATAAAGTTTTTGTAGATATCTAAGTAAAGGGATTCAAAAAGGGGATATAATATGCGATCATATAGAAATTTTCTCACGCCAAGTTTTATAGCAGCAATGCTTCTTCTTCCATCAGCGAATAAATTAATGAATACAGGTATCTTTTTTCTTTTATTTCCAATAGCTATTTTATTACTGGGGATAGTGGAAAAACGAGATTTGATTAAGAACTTTCAATGGCGTGATTTAATTATATACGCTACTGTTTTTCTATTATCTGTAATTGGACTGGTATTGAAGCTTTCTGGAGTTTTGCAAGACCAGCAATATGGGTATGGTGAATTTCTGGTAATTGTTTCCATGATATTAATGTGCTTTGCATTGAAAGATCAGGTAAGATGGGAACGCTGGTATCTTGATATTTTATTATATGCTGGAGGACTTATTCTTGTATTGTATTTTGTAAATGCTGCGATAGCACATGGTATGATTCCGTTATGGGAGAATGGAACAATGGATATCTGGTATATTAACATGGTTGCATTTCTGGTGATGCTGATTGCGGTAGGACAGTATATGTACTGCGAAGATAAGTTAATGCAGATAATTTATATTGTGAGTGTGGTACTTGCTGCTTTGACGATGGTAGTAAATGCTGCATGGGGAACGGCTTTTCTTGTTTTTGTAATGCTGTTGGTGTATTCAGTAGCTATAGTGCCCGTAGCTGCTGTTATAAGGAAATTGTTGCAGATGTTCTTTGGAATAGCATTCCTATTCTGCAATATGTCTTTATTGGTCAATTATACAGAGATAATACAGGTAGATGGATTAACGTACCATTTGGAGAGCAGTGTAGTAGGTGAACTGGTACTATGCCTTTTGGCATTATATGTGTTCAGACAATGGGATAAGATCCCAGAGGGCGTAGAACTGACCAGGGTTAGATTGAGCCGGCTGCAGAAAGCCTGTTATTATCTGTTAAGGATAGGTGGCATTGTGCTGTTATTCTTGGCTGCATTAAGCAGAGTGAATGATAAGCTGGGTGACAGCAATATTGTTCAGCTTTTTGCAGGGGATAAATGGGAACAGATAAGTACAGATGTATTTGCAGTTACGTTTTTGTCACTTCTTGAAAATATCAATCAGGCGTTGTTACAGGCATGGCATGGCAACATCATAGCGGTTGCACACCAGATGTACGGTATCATAGGTGTACTTCTTGTAATAGCAGTACTTGCGCTGGCCTGTTATAAGTTATATCTGATTATCAGAGACAGGAGAATTGCAGACTCACTTCTTGTCTGGCTGACTATAGGAGTCTTAGTAGCAGTAATATGTTTGCCGATTAAGGTAGAGGCATTACCAGTATATATGATGATACTGCTGCTGGCTTTGTATACGGGCAAGCCTGCAGATGGTGATCCACAGATAATAGAGGAAGCGGAGAAAGAAGAAGTTAAAGAAGAATTGATAGATAAAGAAGAGATGCTTAAAGGAGAATTGATTATATAGCTTCGAAAAAACGTACTTTTGTGGTATGATAAACACAGGAGTATGTTTTTTATTTAAGACACAGAACAAAAGTTTCGAACATATGTATTGAGCTGCTGCCTTTTGTATGGTACACTATAGTTAGATTTACATACAAAGGGTAAGAGGATAATATACATGGGAACAAATTTATCAGGTGTGATTGATGTTACAAGCGAAGCGGCGAGATATGATGCGAGTGTGAAGCAAGTTTTGGCAGATAAGCAGGTGCTTTCACGTATTTTGAAGTATTCCTTAGAGGAATTCAAGAACATGTCATTGGATGAGATTATGCGGAGCATGGATGAGCCTGTGGTATCGAGGCTTCGTATGGAGCCGGGACAGACGAATCTTAACAGGGTAGAGAAGCAATCGGAGGAAGATTCAGTACCCGGAGAGGGCAAGATATTCTATGATATCCGCTTCTCTGTCTACCTTGGGGAAGAAATGATAAAGTTTCTGATCAATGTGGAAGCGCAGAAGAGTACGAATCCCCATAAGCTGCATTATCATCTGGATAATAGGATTATATTTTATCTGGCGAGGATGATTTCGGCACAGAAGGAAGTGGAGTTCACCCAATCCAACTATGACGATATCAAGGCTGTGAGGAGCATCTGGATCTGTATGGATGCCAATGATGACGAGGACTCCATTAACCGGATATGCTTTACGCAGGAGAATGTGTACGGTAAGAAGATGGAACTGCCCAATATAGATAAAGTTCAGGGTGTTGTTATCAGACTCAGAAAAAGAGAAAATGCAGTAACTTCCAGAAACTACCTGATAGCGATGCTGGAGGAACTTCTCAGGAAAGAAGATGTACAGCGTAAAAAGAAGAATCTGGAAGAGAAGTATGGATTTGTAATGAGTGTGAAAACGGAAGGGAGACTGAATGAAATGTGCAATCTCAGTGAAGTGATATTGGAAAAAGGGATAGAAGAAGGAATAGAAAAAGGTATAGAGCAAGGAATAGAACAGGGACTGGAAAAAGGAGAGGTATTAAAGCTGATAGTGCAGGTATGCAGGAAGATGCAAAAAGGTAAAACAGTAGAAGAAATAGCAGAGGACTTGGAAGAACCTAAACAAACAATTGAGCAGATATATAAAGCAGCATTAAAGAATCATGTTGATGAAAGCCAAAAAGAGAAGATATATGAGGAAGTAAAATTGTGCCAATAAGGGTTGGGTATATTTAGATAAATTAGGAAAATGTTGTAATGGCAGTTGATAAAAGATATACTGTAGGTAAAGAAACCATAAGAGAGGATCCGGGGAAGATATGGCAAAAAGAAACCTACCAATAGGAATTGAATTCTATAAAACAGTAATTGATGAAGCATATTTTTATGTGGATAAGACTCTTATGATAAAAGAATTGCTGGATAGACAGAGTTATGTCAATCTATTTACCAGACCTAGAAGATTTGGCAAGACATTAGCACTTGATATGCTAAAGACCTTTTTCGAAAAAGAAATGGATGAAAAGGGCAGTGTGATTGATAATAGCAGATATTTTGCAAATATGAAAATCATGGATGCAGGTGATCAGTATATACAACACATGGGGAAATACCCTGTTATCCATCTTTCTTTCAAGTCATCAAAGCAGGCAGATAGGGACACTGCATTCTGGATGATAAAAAAGCAGATTGCTGAGGAATATATCAGGCATCAGTATGTTTTTCAGACAGATGATCTCTTGGAAGTAGAAAAGAATCTGTATCAGAGCATTATGTCATTAGCAGATGACAACAAGATATATGTGGATGCAATTTCTTTCTTATCAAGATGTCTGGAGCGATACCATCATCAGAAAGTAATCATATTGCTAGATGAATATGACGTACCTTTGGAAAATGCATACTTTGCAGGCTTTTATGATGAGATGACAGCATTTATACGTTCTCTTATGGAATCTGCATTGAAGACGAATGAAAGTCTGAAATTCGCCGTAATCACAGGCTGCCTTAGAATCAGTAAGGAAAGTATATTTACCGGTTTGAATAATATGAACGTGATTTCTGTAATAAGTGATAGCTTCGCAGAATATTTTGGATTTACAGAAGATGAAGTCACAGGGATGCTGGAATATTATGAGCTGGAAGACAAAGCAGAAGATATGAAAAAGTGGTATGATGGTTATTTGTTTGGTCAGACACATGTATACAATCCTTGGAGTGTCATTAGCTATCTGAATGGAGTGATCGCAGACAGGATAACGTATCCAAGACCATACTGGGCAAACACTTCTTCTAACAGCGTCATTAAGGAAATGATTGAGAAATCAGATGATACCACAAGGGCAGAGTTGGAAGATATCATGTCCGGTAAGACCATAGCTAAGCCGATTCATGAGGATATCACATACGAAGATATTTACAGTTCACAGGATAATCTGTGGAATTTTCTGTTTTTTACCGGATATCTGAAAGCAGTAGATACACATATGGTTGGAGCAAGGGTGTATATGATTATGGCAATTCCCAATATGGAGGTTCGTTATATCTACGAAAATACCATTATGGAGTGGTTCAGAAGAAGAGTCATGAAACTTGATCTGGCACCGTTGCATCATGCTCTGCTCGATGGAAATGCCCCAACTCTGGAAGAACTAATCAAAGGCTATCTGAAAGCAAGTATCAGCTATTATGATGAGAATGAATCCTTCTATCATGGATTTATACTTGGACTTATGAGCTCTCTGGAACAGTATCGCATCCTCTCTAATAGGGAAACGGGAAACGGCAGAGCAGATATCCTGCTAAAGCCATATGATGAGCAATATACGGCAGTAATCATAGAATTGAAATATGCTAAAGAATTCAGAGGACTGGAAGATGGATGCCAAAAAGCATTGCAGCAGATAGAAACAATGCACTACGCGGATGAACTTGTGGAGGATGGATACCAGAGCATACTCATGTATGGCATCTGCTTCTATAAGAAGAATTGTAAGGTTGAGTGCAGAAAATATAGTTAACAGAGAGATAATTATACTGGCTATGAGTCAAAAACCTCAATGTAAGTCACAATACTTATATTGAGGTTTTGTGCGATAAAGGCAGGTGAACGTAAATGAAGAGAACCCGACAGAACAATGGAACTGATAAGTTTAAAAGAGATCTGGTGAAGCTGCTGAACTTCATGAAGGAACAAAAGCCGGATAAGGAAGCGATAACTGTTGTACCGGACACTACCATAATGCATATGGTGAAGTTGCTCAAGTCTGTTAAGAACATAGAGAATCCTTATTCAATGCAGTCTCTTGAGACTTATTATCGGGATTTTTCAAAGGAAAAGGGAGAGACGATATTTTCAATAGAGGAGCTTTTTTCGGAAGGCTGGCTGATTTCGCGTCTCGGACAGTGGAGATTGAATATTGGTATGCGATCCGATTATGAGAAAGTAACTTCATTTCAATCAGAGAGAGAAAAGCAGATCTTCCAATTCCTGATACAACTTTCCAGGCTTCCTTATATGGATGCGATTAAACTTAAAGTCTCAGGAGAACAGCCAAAGGAAGGGCTTACCGAATGGCAGGATGGGGAGCTTGTTATCTGTAATTATGGAGAGCTGTGGAATAAGTACGGAGAGATTGCATTAGCCTGTTGGTGGGATGAGCTTGTCGAAAAGAAAGAAGATACGGAGATATGGTTTCTATGCTGGGAGATACTGCAGCACTGCTGGTCTCCTGACAGATATATGAAACATGTAACGGAATTCTATGAGGTCTGTCTGGAGTCTCTGGAAAAGGAGAAGGATGAGTGCACATGGGATGTCATAGAGAGGATACTGCGTCGGAAGATATATGTTGAGCGTGAGTCAGCACGACAAAAGAAGTTTGAAGAGATTCTGGAATTTCCGGGAAACAGACTGGAGTGGAAACGTCAGTATCGCCATATGACAGACACCTTCTGGTATTTGTGTGAGCCATATGATCTCATAGCAAGACGTTATTATGTATGTGTTGGACAATATCAGACGGTAGATCGTTCATTAAGAAGACGCTTCATAAAATGCATCAATATACCATCTATGTCTGTGTCGCATATGTTTGGGGACAGTGCCTCCGAGCTGTTAGCTGACTGTCTGGAAGCTGCAGATACTTTTCTGTTTAGTGCAGAGAAAATCTGGAATATGGCACAGGATTTCCTTACAAATAACACATATCTGAAAGAGAGCATCGAGAAAGAGATAGACAGCTACCTGTTTGGAATACTGGAAAATGGTTTGGAGTGGTCTACTGAAGAAAAATGGCAGGAGGTGCTGGCTCAGGTCACAGATTTCCTTTTCACAGAGAGCTTTTATGGAAATAAATCCAAAACAAGAAGCGCAGACTATATGAGCGATGTGTGTGAGGATTACCTGATTTGGTATAAGGATGTAGTCCTTTCAATGAAAAAGAGAAACAGTATGCTGCTTGATTATCTTGAAGGAGAGTTCAACAAGAATCGTGGTATGACTGCAACCAGATATTTTAAGATGTTCATAACAATGGCAGGGCTTGGACAGGTAGATACGGAAGACGATTCAGAAAGAATTCTGAATGTATACAGTGAATTTGCGAGCCGGATACTGAAAGAAGATATGTCAGTATCGCAGATATCATGGTCCTTCTGGCAAAATGATGCATGGTATACGATGTTCCATTCTATTGCTGATTCCGAGACCATGCTGGATCGTTTCCTTAAGTTATTGCCATTAGAACAGTATGGAAATGCAGTAGATGAATGGAAAAGTCAATCTCCGGTTCTTTCGATTGGCAGTATGGCACTGATTCATTTGTATCTGACCGGTAATTTGTTATATTCCTTAAAGGATGAGCTTAGTCCAAAGAGAAAGGAACGGATTGAAAGATTCTTTATTGATTATTTCTGGGGAATTCAGAAGGAGAGCTGCAATCCCTTTGATGTTGAAGCCATTCGGCTGCTGGAAGCAGAGCTTGTAGTGAAGAGATGCTTCGAATGCGTGTCATTATTTGATAAGAAGCATGAGAGGATCTTTGTAGAAAGACTGCTTAAAGAATCACCGGAGAGGCTGGCGTTATTTATCCGGTATATAGATAAGGATGCTGTACGTAGGCAGATATGTGAGCAGCTAGGCCAGAAAAAGGCAGAGGATTTTACAAAGAATATCTGTTTTGTCCAGACACAGCAGAAGCTCATTGAGAATATGCTGCAGATATGTTTTCGAAATCAGGAGGATAAAGAATTTCTTTTAAAGACGGAGTCTGTTTTCGAAGAACTGAGGATGGCCATACATGAAAAAGGGAAAAGGATTGAGAAGCAGTATTCTGAATGGCTGCTTGCTGTCTGGTGTCAGATTGAAATCCTGAAAGGAGAGGAGGAAAAGGTTCTTCTTTCTGGTTCCTTATTTTATCAGGCTTATATTTACTTGAATCGGAATGATATGGATAGTCTTTTAAAGTCTGAGAAGATATATGAGGAGATATTTCAGGAGCAGAAAGTCAAGGGAGCGTATATCAATCAGTATTGTGCATGCGTCAGGATATGTACAAGCTCTGAATGCTCAGAGGAGAAGAGGGAAGAATATCTGGCAAAGGCGAAGCGTATCGAGGGCGATATAGAGGAAAAATGTGAGTTAGACATGGAAGAGAAGAAAATTCTGTATGAGAACCGTTTCTTCCTGTATATGAGTCTGGATAATATGCCGGAGGTGTTAAAGACTTATGCAGCACTTCCAAACGAGCTTAGATATGAATATGTTTGTGCACAGTATATTGTGAAGATGTTTGCCAATAATGGTGACCGACAGAGGGCAGAAGAGTATCTTAGATTATTAGCTGATCGCTATGGTGAAAGTGAGGAAATCAAGCGCTTAAGGGTAGAGATTGCGGAAATTGGAAATGCAAAGCGCACATTGGAGCGACCTGCTGATATCTTGCATTCGGACTATAGCATTGAGGCGCTTCAGAATGCTTTATTCAGGATCAGAAGATTGCAGGATCCGGAGTGTGCAGAGATGAGGATAGAAGCGACACATGAGGCGCACCTGCTCTATATGGTACTGGACGTGGCGAGACTGATGGAACAGTATAGTGGCTTGTTTAAGTATGATGGCGAGATAGCCGGAGAGAATACATACAATAAACTCTTCCAGATTCTTTTTAACCAGAAAAATCAGGAGATTTATGATTTTTATACAGAGGATCAGACACAGGAGGGAACTGCTACAGGAACTTTGAAGAATGGAAGGGAAAGCGTAGGAAGTCTTGACAATGCGATATATCATGGTTCCAGAGTCGTAGGTATTATGGAAGGACTGATTCTTCGTAGCTGCGACAAGACAAGCATAGAACTTCATGTAAGAAAGATAGAAGGCTATAATCCGATGCATGTATCAACTGCGTTTATACTGATATATGCAGATACGGACAACCCTGATGAACTGTGGAAGGGCTATAAAGAGGCACTCTGCAACATATCTTATTCTGGACAGTGGGAAATGGTAGAGATGGTTGAAAAGGATGTAATAGAAGCGGAAATATTAAATAATGATGTATTGAAAAGTGATTGTAGATACATATGCATGACCAGACACAGATGCAGGACAACCGGAGACGAAATCCATAAATACCATATCCTTCTTGATTTTAAGAAGGCTGCAGATGTAGAAGAGGCGAAAAAAGCCAGAAAGAAGCAGGGAGAAGACAGCAAATGACAGATTAAATATTCTTATCCTTTATCATGCTTCTTCCACCATTCAATAATGCCATTAGCTAATGCATGGGAATTCCCCATTTCTGCAAATAAAATATCATCACTTTCCTGAAACAGCTCATGATTTGCAGTATTATCGCCTAGAATCATGGGCTTTTTCATTGCTTGACATATATAAGCATTAAGTGGGATGGTGCGCCTGGCTTTACCGATGCTTCCGTGAAAATGTCCTGCAAGACATAGGTCAGCCATGGCAATATAACTAGCCAGCTCTTCCTGTGGCAGCCAGTCTATGTATTGTATACAATCTGACATGGGACGTGGATTCGTAAGCTTTTCATCCTGAACAGGTCCGATGCAGATAAAGTACAGATTGGCATAATGATCCAACAGACGGAAAGCATCTAATACAATATCAATGCCCTGAAGCGGCAGGATACTGCCAAAGTACAGAACAATGCATTTTCCTTCCAGACCAGCAGGGCGATTAACACTCATAGAATGGTAGATAGTGGTATCAGCGTGAAGATACATGGTGAATAATTTATCAGGGTCAGCCTGAAACTCCTGGACAAAATATTGTGCATGTGCATGGGTATCACAAAAAACTGCATCAGCACGAGAAAGAGTCAGCCTGTCGATTTTGTGTAGAAGGTTTCCTATGTAACTGTCAGGACGGAACTTGCATCTGTCGCAGCATAAAGTGTCATACATGGAGATAAAGAAGTCTTCTACAATGTCCACGCTTTTGAATTTCCATGCAAAAAGAGGAAGGACAAGCTGCGGTGCAAAGCCAAGGAACACTGTGTCATATTCATTCATAGGCACGGTTAAAAGACGTCTATAGATTGATAACAGACGTTTGGGATAGCTTGTATGCGTAGAAGCAATCACGGTATAAAAAGAAGCATGCTCTTCAAGAAAAGCAATTTCCTGTGTATTTCTGATATAATCGGGATTCTTGGTCGTAATGAACAGAACACGTTTGTTTTTAATATATTGCAGCATAAAATACCTCTTATATAGTACGATTAATTATATTTTGAACGCTGTATAAGGTTGTGTCAAGGAGTTATTCTTTTGATTAAAAATGATTTATATGATAGTATAATCGTAAGAAGATGCAGAGCATAAAAGGAAGAATCTCGAAGAAAAATATGGTTTTGCAATGAGTGTGAAGACAGAAGGGAGACTGAATGATATGTGTAATCTTGGAGAAGGTTTATTAGAAAGAGGAATTGAAGAGGGAATAGAGAAAGGAATAGAGCAGGGAATTGAGAAAGGGAGGCTAGAAGAGAGAACAGAGGGATTACGTAGTATGGTTGAGACAGTAAAATCATTAGTAGGAGATGATTTTAAGAAGGTGTGTGAAATTATTAAGAAGAATAAATTATATGAGAATGTCAGTGAAGAAGAGATTAAGAAATTCTGGAAATAAGTATGGTTTTGCAATTAAGTTGCTATTTGTGGGGCGTCAACATGAAAGGTCAGTTGGAAAAGTAAATTCCAGTTCCAGTAGGTCTTGACTGGAACTTACCATTGCAAAAACGGTGGTAGAAGTAACTCTTCCAAACCTTTCCCCA
>MNTL01000049.1 GCA_001916965.1 Roseburia sp. CAG:10041_57 | reverse complement strand
TTTCTCATTGTAACACAGGAGGCTTTTTATTGTTATCCTACACGCTACTGCTTACTCCATTCACCCCAGCATAGCTGGGGGATTAGGTTTTTCATTTAACAGAAGATGAGAGGGAACTTCTTACCCAAAAACTGGAAGCAAAAATTGAAACAAATCTTAAAAACCTAAATCAAGCGATGCGCGATACTTATAGTATCAGCGAAGCCTATCGCGTAAAACTTATTTCAGGAATGATTATCGCTGGTCTTGGAGTTGTAGAAGACGATAAAACAATAGTTGCCCCACTTGAAATAGATGATTTAAAAAGTAAACAAGACAAACGTAATCACGACGGGGTTCAAATAATGAATACTATCTCGGCGTATCTAGATAGCAAGGATATTCCACAAGAAAAGGTCGAGCTAATTAAAACCAATTTTGAGCAAGTATTTATTCAAACCGATTTATACAAAGAATATCAGCCAGGAGAAAGTCGTTTAAAGAAAGTATACATTACTGTAAAAAAAGACATCGTTCCATTCTTTACAAAGCAGAAATACCACTTGGATTTTACTGGAAAACTCTTTAATGTATTAAATGATTGGGTAAAAGTTCCTGATGGTGATCAAAACGACGTAGTTCTCACACCTCGTTATGTATGTGACTTGATGGTTAGACTATGCCAAGTAAATAAAAATAGTTATGTTTGGGACTATGCAGCCGGTTCAGGTGGTTTCCTTGTTGCTTCAATGAAAGCCATGATAAAAGAGGCAAACCAGATAAAAGATAAGGAAGAACGTGACAGAACAATAAACAGCATTAAAATGAAGCAACTGCTTGGTGTTGAACTTCGTCCTGATATGTACTCTCTTGCCGTATTAAATATGTTCTTAATGGGTGATGGTTCAACACACATTTTATGCGATGATTCATTAAAAAATTACTCAGGAAAATATGAGCAAGGTGATGATAAAGATGACGATTTTCCAGCTGATGTATTCTTACTTAATCCCCCATATTCAGCTGATGGAAAGGGTTTTAACTTTGTAAAATTGGCATTAAGCCGCATGAAGGGTGGATATGCTGCGGTTCTGATACAAGAAAATGCAGGAAGCGGAGCTGGTGGTTCCTATTCAAGAGATATTCTTGATAAAAACACCCTTATCGCTTCAATTAAAATGGGAGATATTTTCTGTGGTAGATCAAGTGTGCAAACTGCCATTTATGTCTTTGAAGTTGGACACACACACCCTGAAAAGAAAAAGGTAAAATTTATTGATTTTACAAATGACGGTTACACACGCCAAAGTCGAAGAAGATCAAGTCAAGAAGTTAATCTGAGGGATACAGACAATGCAATTGCGCGCTATTCAGAAATAGTAGATATCGTGCTAGACTGTGAGCCAGATACTTCTTACTACACTATAGACAATGGCTTATTGATAACAGACACTATTACAACTCGAAACGCTTTAAAAGAACCACAAAAAAAGCTTGAAAAAGTACATGAGCGAATCGACCCTCTTAGAATAAAGAAAACTAATTTGGATAGCGAATTAAGAGATAAGACAAAATTATTAAAAAATGCTAAAGAAGTCTCAGAAAAAAATCTACTAGAAGATGAAATAACTTCGTTGAATAAAACTATTGTTGAGTTAACAAAAAAAATAAATAAAATAGAGCCTGAATTGGCAGAAGCCCAGAAAAACTATGACGATATTTTCAATAAAATAGGCGCAGATTGGACTTATGCTCAACATAAACAAATTGATACCATTCCAAATAAAGAGGCTTTTGAATCTACCATTGCAGATTATTTGTCATGGAAAATAAGTCAAGCAATAAAGGAAGGTGTATTATAATGATTTATAAAGAATTTACAGTCAGAGATCTCTTTACAAAAAAGACAATGAAAGGTTATCCAAAATCAAAAGAGAACTTAACTCCTAATGAAAATGGATTCTATGTGTATGGACAAAACATAAAGCATCAATATGACTTTAAGATTCTCATGGATGATGTTTATTTGCATGAAGTAAATCCAAATCATCCCATTTTAGCATATACGTCAAGTGTAGGTGAGATAGGATTAATAGAAGAAAGTTTTTATCGTAGTGGAGACAACGGTGCATTTCAGGCGCTTATCCCTAAAAATAAAGCTATTTCTAGATATGAACTTCAATACATTTTAACGGTTCTAAAAGGACAATTTGAAACATATGGATACGCTACAAGTATGGCACATATTATAGATTTATCATTTTCCTTACCGGCTACATCCAAAGGTGAGCCCGACTATGAATATATGAAAAATTATATGATAAACTTGGAGAAGGATCATTATCTTTTTATATCCGATTTTTTGAATAAAACTGGACTTAGCAATTGCGAACTAACTGATAAAGAGAAAGAATTACTTTCTATGAAAAAAGATTATAAAGAATTTTATATCGATAATAGAAATCTTGGTGGTTTATTTAAAGTAAAAAACACACATAGTATTTTAAAAGAATGGATAAAAAAAACAGGCAACTATCCTTATGTAACAGCTAGCGAAGGAAACAATTCCATTGCAGGCTATGTTGATTTTGATACTGAACAAATTGAAGAAGGTAATTGTATATCGATTGGTGGAAAAACTATGGTAGTAACTTATCAGAGTAAAGATTATGTTTCAAACGATAGTCACAATTTAGCATTATACATTGATGACATAAGAGGACGTACAGAAAAAGCACAACTTTTTATTGTGTCAGCAATAAAATCAGCGTTATCACATAAATACACTTGGGGTGATTCCATATCCAAAAGCAAGATAAAATCAGATAAAATTATGCTTCCAGTCACCGATTCTGGAAATATTGATTTTGAATATATGGAAGAATATATTACTGCTATCGAAAAAACTGTAATGGGTAACGTTTTAAATGTAATCAATAATGAAACTTCTACCCAATAGGAGACTTTTTCATTGCATGTACCTTATATACCCATACCATTTTTGCTAGAAGAATTGATTTTTCTAAAGCCACAATCTCGGTAGTTTCCCTACCAACGATTGTGTCTATAATCATATGTCATCCCTAAGTAGTCCATTACTACTAAGGATTTCTCCCAACACATTTACCTTTATTCCGATTCTGCCCATGAGCCTTAGTAGTCTAAACCGTAGTAATTCCAAGGCTTTCCACCATATTATGCCGTACTCTGCCCCAGTCTGCGAAGGTATGCATTATCATAAAACTGAAGTGCCGTGGCACACGAAGAGTACTTTTATCATTGCTTTGTTTCTACCTGTTTTGCAAAGGTTTCCGGGCGTTTTGTGAAATGCCCAAAATTACAGATGCAATATCTTCCACTACTTTTCCAATTTTCATAGAATTCACTCCTATATGTAACTAAGAACACCCCATAATTGGAGTGTTCTTACTATCTAATTCATATCATAGTTCTTACTTTATATTTGTGTCTTAATGGTCTCAAAATCCAATCATTAAAATCAACTATTTTATCATTTTGCAGTCTTCCTAAAACAATACCAGGATCACGATTTATTCTATTTGCAAATTCCTTAATTGATTGTAAATCGAATTTTGCACCTTCAACAAACTTTTTGTATTGGTCGCTTGGTATCAAACTATCTTGTGCGAACTTATTTGCTGCTTCTTCCTGCTCTCCAGTTTCCTTTTCAAACGATATCCCATAATCGCCATTTATAATATGACCTATTTCATGAAACAAAGTAAACCAAAACGAGTCAGCATTCAACCTTCGATCATTTACCATTAGCATAATATTATCACCAATCTTTTTTGTTGCTCCATTAGTCTTCGAACCTGCAATATTAGGAAGAATTACAAATATTACACCCGTTTCCAAAAAAGCTTTTCTGATCAAAGGATAAAATTCTTCGTGATTTCTAGTAAGTGTCAAAGCATATTTTACAGCTTCTTCAAACTTTTTCTTATTAAATTTGGGTGCTGATATTTTTAATGCCTTGTTTGTAGCAATTTGAACCATTGCGTTTGCTTTAACAGTACTAGCTTCCGTCAAATCCTCTGTCGAACTCCTAAAGCTAACAGCCATGTCTCTTTTACACAATACAGTAAGGGTTGCTACATTAAGGAATGTTCTTAATGCCTTAATTTGTTCATCCTTCTGCCTTGGTAAATCTGGTAACCCATAATTTTCTCTAAAGAACTTGTAATCAAAATATTCAAAAACTTTTCTTTCTTCCGCAAGTTCTTCTTCTGACCTAAATTCTGCAATCAATGCATCATACGCATTTTGAAGATTTAACCAATAATTTACACTAGTACCAATCAGCCTTGATAATTTCATTGCGATGTCAATTGATAAACTCTGCTCACCCCGAATTAAAAGGCTTAGGTTTTTAGGCGTCGTATCAAGCCTTTTTGCAAAATCCTCTTGTGTCAATCCACTTTCATCAACAATTTCTTTTATATAATAACCCGGGTGAAATGCAATCTTATTATTATACTCAATATAGTTACTCATAATGTTTGCTCACCTCCATAATTTCTACTACTCTCACATTTTCCGCTATTTCATCAATATTACAAGGATTATAAGTCTGTTCATTTTCGTCCAACGGCTCTATAATAATTCTCCATTGTTCGCGCCTTGATTTTACATCAATTGCAAAATATCCTTCTAAATCTCTACCATTCTTATTTATTAATTTATGAAAATGAAAAGCAGGTTGCACTATAATATCCTTTATAGTGTCAGCTTGCTTCAATGCATTTATTCGAGCCATAAGACTATTTGCCAGCAATGTATTCCCATTAAAAAATTTTTTTGCTATCCTTAGATCTTCGCATAAATTTTTAACTTTTTCAGTTGAATAATTTACTTTCAAATCCTCCCTCCTTATAATCAAATTACCTGTCTGGTAATTTGATTATACTCTTATCCTATGTTCAAGTCAACAAAGATGCTAAATTGCTTAACAAAATCATGCAGAAAAGCTGAGCTTTGCAACATTCTCTGTTATAGGAAGCTTTCTTGTTCCTGCAGAAGTTTTTGTTGGCTCAATAACCAACGTCATATCGGATAATCGTTGAAGCTGATGATCTATATTCACAATCCTGTTTGTCAAATTCTTTTCACCAAATACTCCCTTGCAATCTCAAGTCCTTTCACGGGAACACAAAACTTCTGGTTATGTGCCAGGCATTCTCTGTAGACATCCTCCAGATTGAACCACTCTACACATTCCAGTTCTTCCTCCTGAACAGTTATCTTATCAATATCTACTTCTCCCATATACACATAGACAAATGCAATTTCATTATCCTTAAATATTTTATTATGGAATTCCTTCTCATATTGTATACGAAATGTGTCTACGAATTGCAATTGTTCAGGCTTTGCTGCTATGCCAAGCTCTTCCTTCAGTTCTCTCATTGCCGATTCCAGTGGTTCATCGCCAGCCTGTATATGTCCGGCTGATGAGGTATCATATCTACCTGGGAAGGAATCCTTCATCAGCGCACGTTTCTGCAAAAGCACCTGCCACTTTCCCATAACCTCTCGTGCAATCCAAATATGTACAGTTCTGTGTCTGGTACCATTTGTATGTGCCAGACTGCGTTCTATCGTTTGTCCGGTCGGATTTCCATTCTCATCAACAATATCAAATATCTCCATGCAAGAACCTCCACTATCTTATGTATCATTTCCCCCTATTATATATGGAATTCCCAAAACAATCTACTTCATTTGGTAATTTCTCATAATACCCAACAGCAAACGGCTGTCATCCGTATGATATCTTCCATATGCCTTATCGCCCTAAAAGCAGAAAGATTTATTGCATAAATGCTTCAAAAATGATAGTCTAAATACATGCTTGTCGTTAGTTATGAACCAAGAGTTCGTTTTAACTAACACTCATGCAGGTATTTGCGAAACACACTATCCCAGATACAGAATTGTGTTGCATTGTGAAAATAACACAATTCGTCACTCGCACAGTAAATTCGCACTTACCCAAATATTTTAAATACAGGAGGTGTCACAATGGGTGATACAGAAAATAAAATACCTTTAAGAAGTGAAGTAGCCGTTGAGAATACCTGGGCATTGGAAGACCTCTATGCTACAGATGATGACTGGAAAGCAGACATGGAACGTCTCAAATCCATGATGCAGCAGGCTTGCGGATACCAGGGCAGATTAAGCCAGAGCAGCGCACAGTTACTGGCTTTCCTGAAATTACAGGATGATATCAATGTCGTTCTGACAGACTTTGCCAACTATTCTTTCCGCAAGGCTGATGAAGATACCAGAAATACCACATATCAGGGATTTAAGAGCCAGACCAATTCTTTGATCGTTGCCCTGTCTGGTGCTTTGTCTTTTGCGGAGCCGGAGATTCTCTCCATCCCGGATGAGACTCTGGAGCAGTTCTATCAGGAACAGTCTGAATTGTCCGTATACAAGCGCTATATCCACGATATCCGTCGTAAGAAGGCTCATATCCTGAGTAATGCAGAAGAGAAGATCATGGCTGCTGCCGGTGAAATGGCACAGGCTCCAGACGAGATCTATGGACTTCTCAACAATGCAGATATGACTTTCCCCGATATCACTGACAGCAACGGCAAGCAGTTACATGTAACTCACGGAAGTTTCATTCCACTGCTTCAGAATTCTGATGTGAAGGTAAGAAAAGCCGCTTTCGAATCCCTTTACAGCAGCTATGATTCCCTGAAAAACACTTCAGCAGCTCTGCTTGCAGCACAAATGAAGCAGTTACAGTTCAATGCGAATATGCGTCATTATGACTCTGCACTGGCTGCGGCTCTCGATAACAACAACGTAGATACTGCTGTATACTACAACCTGATTGAAGCTGTACACGAGAACATGGATGCCATGTACAAATATGTTCGTCTCCGCAAGAAGCTTCTGGGCGTGGAAGAGCTTCATATGTATGATCTGTATACTCCTATCGTATCAGATGTTGACAGCTATATCTCCTTTGAGGATGCAAAAGCCAATGTCCTGGATGCGCTTGCAGTCATGGGCGAGGATTATGTAGCTATTCTGAAGGAAGGCTTCAACAACCGTTGGATTGATGTATATGAGAACGTTGGGAAACGCAGCGGTGCTTACTCAGCAGGTACTCGTAAGCATCCTTACGTACTGTTAAATCACAACAACGATCTGAATACAGAATTTACACTGGCACACGAAATGGGTCATGCACTTCATTCCTATCTTTCAACTGCCAATCAGCCGGTCGTAGATTCAGATTATGTGATCTTCGTAGCCGAGGTCGCTTCCACCTGTAACGAAGCACTGTTAATGCAGCATCTGCTGAAAAAGACATCCGACAAGAAGCAGCGTGCATACCTGATCAACTATTTCCTGGAGCAGTTCAGAACTACTCTGTATCGTCAGACAATGTTTGCAGAGTTTGAATTAAAGATGAGTGAACTGACCGCAAAGGGTGAAAGTGTCAATGCGGAAACTGCTACCAAGGTATATCATGACCTGATTGATCTATACTTTGGTCCAGATATCATTCACGATGAATATATTGATCTGGAATGGGCTAGAATCCCTCACTTCTACTACAACTTCTACGTATATCAGTATGCTACCGGCTTCTCTGCCGCTATCGCACTGTCACAGAAGATTCTGTCTGAAGGGGAACCTGCTGTTAAGGCATATAAGGAGAAATTCTTAAGTGCCGGCTGCTCCAAAGATCCTGTATCTATCTTAAAGGATGCCGGAGTAGATATGTCTACCAAGAAACCTGTAGAGCAGGCACTTGCTCTGTTCAATAGTCTTCTTGATGAAATGGACGAACTAATGAAATAATCTGTATAGAAAAATGGCGGCTGATCAGTTCAGCCGCCATTCTTATGCTTATTATAACAATTCTTTTAAAATCTGATTTACCATTGCAGGATCTGCTTTTCCCTTCATGGCTTTCATGGTCTGTCCTACAAGGAAGCCGATTGCACGGTCTTTTCCATTGTGGTAATCCTCTACTGACTGTGGATTTGCAGCAATGATCTCTTCGATGGTCTTTCTGAGTGTCCCTTCGTCATTGACAGTCTTTAAGCCCTTTTCCTCTACATACTTCTCAGGGTCTACATCCTCTTCAAACATGACTTCAAATACTTCTTTTGCCACAGAAGAATTAATTGCCTTGGCATCTACAAGGCCAATGAGCTTCGCCAGATTCCCAGGCGCGAACCTGATATCCTCCGGGTCCATATTCTTCTCCTTCAAAAGACGCAGTGTCTCTCCCATAAGCCAGTTAGATACCTTCTTAGGCTGCTTGCAGATAGCAACCGTCTCTTCAAAGAGATCTGCCATATGCTTGGAATCTGTAATGATTCCAATATCATACTCCGGTATATCGAATTCTTCCTTGTAACGCGCCATCTTCGCTTCACGGAATTCCGGCTGTCTGGAACGGATCTGCTCCAGCCATTCATCACTGATATAGACCGGTACAAGGTCAGGATCAGGAAAATAACGATAGTCCTGTGCATCCTCTTTGGAACGCATTGCATAGGAATATTCCTTCGCATCATCCCAGCGCCTTGTTTCCTGTACAACTTCCTTACCTGACTCCAACAGTTCAATCTGTCTCTCACGCTCTCCCTCGATTGCATGTGTGATTGCCTTGAAAGAGTTGAGATTCTTCATTTCTGTTCTGGTTCCGAATTCCTTTGCACCTACTTCTCTGACAGACAGGTTCACATCTGCTCTCATAGAACCTTCATTTAATTTACAGTCAGATGCTCCCAGATACTGTACTGTCATACGCAGCTTCTCCAGATAGGCAATGACCTCTTGCGCACTGCGCATATCTGGCTCTGATACGATCTCGATCAAAGGCACACCGGAACGGTTATAATCTACCAGTGAGCAGTCTTCCCATTCATCATGGATCAGCTTACCGGCATCCTCTTCCATATGAATCTCATGAATACCGATAGCTTTCGTTCCCTGCCCTGTCTCAATATCTACATGTCCATTGCGGCAAATAGGCAGATACAGCTGACTGATCTGATAGTTCTGTGGATTATCCGGATAGAAATAATTCTTTCGGTCAAATTTACAGTACTGCGTGATCTGACAGTTCATAGCAAGACCTACAGCTACTGCATATTCAACGACCTGTTTATTCAATACGGGCAGAGAACCCGGCATACCTGTACATACAGGGCAGGTATGTGTATTTGGCGCACCACCAAAAGCGGTAGAGCATCCACAGAATATCTTGGTCTTGGTTGCAAGCTCTACATGAACTTCCAGACCGATGACTGTTTCATATTGCTTTGACATAACTATCTGCCCTCCTTCTTACCAAACTCACCACGGATTTTCTCATACGTATATGCAGCCTGAATCAGTTTCTTTTCCTCAAAGCTGTCTGCAAGAAGCTGCATACCAATCGGTAATCCCTGACTGTCCACGCCGCATGGTACGGAGATTCCCGGTAATCCTGCCAGATTGACAGAGATTGTATAGATATCTCCCAGATACATCTTCAACGGATCGGATAAGCTCTCTCCAAGCTTCGGTGCCGTGGTCGGCGCAACAGGTCCAAGAATCAGGTCATATTTGGAAAAGGCATCATCAAAAGCCTTACGGATCATGGCTTTTACACGCAGCGCCTTTAAATAATATGCATCATAATAACCGGAGCTTAATACAAAGGAACCCAGCATGATTCTACGCTTTACTTCCGGTCCAAAGCCTTCAGAACGTGTCTTCTTGTACATGTTGTGGAGACCTTCATACTCAGAAGTACGATAGCCATACTTGATACCGTCAAAACGCTCCAGGTTAGAGCTTGCTTCTGCTGCTGCAATGGTATAGTAAGTGGGAATCGCATATTCTACCAGACTCAGGTCAAATTCTTCTACAATAGCGCCTTTTGCTTCCAGTGCCTTAGCAGCTGCAAGAACTGCCTCTTTTACCTCGCTGTCCAGACCATCTCCGAAATAATCTCTTGGAATACCAATCTTCATGCCTTTCACATCCTCTATCAAAGCTGATGTAAAGTCTGTGTCTTTTTCAATCGCAGCTCTGTCAATGGAAGTAGAATCCTTGGTATCGTGGGACGCAATTGCTTCCATAACGGTTGCACAGTCTGTTACATCCTTGGTCAAAGGCCCTATCTGGTCCAGAGAGGAGCCATACGCAATCAGACCATACCGTGATACCGTCCCATAAGTAGGTTTCAGACCAACGACACCGCAGAAAGATGCTGGCTGACGGATAGATCCACCTGTATCAGACCCCAGTGCGAAGAAACATTCCTCTGCTGCCACGGCTGCTGCAGAACCACCGGAAGAACCGCCTGGTACATGCTCTGTATTCCATGGATTTCTGGTAACTCCATAGGCAGAAGTCTCTGTTGTAGAGCCCATGGCGAACTCATCCATGTTGGTCTTACCAATCATCACTGCACCTGCCTTTTCCAGATTCTTCACTGCTTCTGCGGTAAAAGTCGGGATAAAGTTGCCCAATATCCTGGAAGAACAGGTTGTCAGAACGCCTTCTGTACACATATTGTCCTTGATTGCCACAGGAACACCGGCTAAAGGTCCTGTCAATTCTCCTGCTTCGATCTGCTTCTGTACAGCTTCTGCTTTTGCAAGCGCAGCTTCCCTGTCTATGGTCACATAGGCATGAATGGATTCCTCGGATGCATCAATCCTGTCCAATACTGCCTTCATGGCTTCTACAGCAGTGGTTTCACCAGCCTTGATTGCCTGTGCCAGCTCCACTGCACTATATGCTAAAATATCCATTGCTTAACCTCCATCCTAGTCAAATGTTCTCGGTACCATGAACATGTTATCCTTCTCACCCGGCGCATTCTTTAAAGTCTTCTCACTTTCATCACCGTTTGTCACCACATCTTCACGAAATACATTCTGTACGGGGAATACATGTGACATTGGTTCAATCCCTGTCGTATCCAGCTCATTTAACTTATCAATATAGTCAAGCATACTGCCCATATCCTTCTTTGCCTGTTCCTTCTCTTCCTCAGAAAGCTCCAGCTTGGATAAGATACCGACATATTCTATTGTCTCATCACTGATTATATTTGCCATACCTGATTCCTGCCTTTCTAATCCCTTACCTTGATGTGAACCTCACGGAGCTGCTGCTCTGTCACATCATTCGGTGCCCCGCACATCAGATCCTGTGCAGAACCGCTCATTGGGAATGCGATAACTTCACGGATATTCTCTTCATTACGAAGAAGCATGATCATTCGGTCAATACCAGGTGCCATACCTGCGTGTGGTGGTGCTCCGAACTGGAATGCCTGATAGAGTGCTCCAAACTTGCTCTTTAATGTCTCTTCATCATACCCTGCAATTTCAAAAGCCTTTACCATGATCTGCATATCGTGGTTTCTGACTGCACCGGAAGAAAGCTCCACACCGTTGCATACAATATCGTACTGGTAAGCCAGAACATCCAGCGGATTCTTAGTCTCCAATGCTTCCAGACCGCCCTGCGGCATGGAGAATGGATTGTGGGTAAAGCCAAGCTGCTTTGTCTCAGGGTCGATTTCATACATCGGGAAATCATTTACATAGCAGAAACGGTATGCATTCTTCTCACACAGATCCAGTTTATCACCTAATTCGTTACGCAGCTGGCCTGCATAATAATTGGCTCTTTCTTCCTTATCAGCAATAAAGAAGATGGTGTCCCCGGCTGCCAGGGCTGCAATCCGGGCAAGCTGCCCCTTTAATTCTTCAGGAATGAATTTGTCAATCGGTCCCTTATAAGTCATATCCTCGGCAACTTCCAGATAACCTAAGCCGCCCATTCCCATATCGGTGGCAAATTTCAGGAGCTTCTCATGGAAGCCCTTGGACATCTCTGCATGTACCTTGATTGCTCTGACTGTTCTTCCAACAAAGGGCTTAAAAGTACATTTCTGGAAGAAATCTGTCACATCTATAATACGAAGCGGGTTACGAAGATCCGGCTTATCACAGCCAAACTCCAGCATAGCCTGCTTATAGCTGATGATAGGATATGGAGCCTGTGTTACGGCATATCCTTCCGGTGCAAATTTCTCAAATGCTGCAGATAAGACTTCTTCACCTACCCTGAATACATCCTCCTGTGTGGCGAAGCTCATCTCGAAATCAAGCTGATAGAACTCTCCCGGTGAACGGTCTGCTCTTGCATCTTCATCTCGAAAACACGGTGCTACCTGGAAATATTTGTCAAAACCGGATACCATCAGCAGCTGCTTATACTGCTGTGGAGCCTGGGGCAATGCATAGAACTTACCCTTATACTTTCTGGATGGCACGATATAATCTCTCGCACCCTCAGGAGAGGAGGCACACAGGATAGGGGTCTGAATCTCCAGAAATCCCATCTCTGTCATCTTCTGGCGTAAGAAGCTGATTACCTGGGAACGGAAGATAATGTTATCCTTAACCTTGGCATTCCTCAGGTCAAGATAACGGTATTTCAGACGGATATCTTCTCTTGTCTCCTTGGATGTCATGATCTCAAAAGGCAGCTGGCTGTATACCTTGCCAAGTACAGTGATCTGCTGTGCTTCCAGTTCAATAGTTCCTGTAGGAATCTTGGGATTGTAAGTTTCTTCATCTCTTTTCTCAACAGGTCCTTCAATAGAAAGGCACATCTCCTTAACAATGCCTTTTAACAATTCTGTCTTGCGGATGACTACCTGCAGTACACCATACATATCTCTTAAATCAATAAAAGACACGCCGCCGTGATCACGGATATTCTCTACCCAGCCTGCCACCTGCAGAGTCTGACCAATGTGCTGTTCACCGATTTCCTTCATAGTGATGTTTCTATACATGTTATACCTCCTACTGTGTGAGGCATTCCGTATAAACAAAAAGTCCCGGAATGCCTTATATTAGCATTCCGGGACGGATAAACAAATTCTGTATCCGCGGTACCACCCGCATTGCCAGACCGACATCTCCATCAAGATGTGTCCTCGCTCTGACCTCTCTTCTCATTTAACGCATGATCACGTATCACCCTAATAGTCAACCGTTCAGATGATCTGCTCCGGAGTGTTCCCTGTGTCAGCTTCCACGTACAGCGCTCTCAGTCGGTGACGCCGTCTTCCTGTCGTTTCCCTTAACAAGAGTCTCCTTCATAGCATTTCAGTTGCATAATTATTCAAAAACTTGCAATCATAATAGCACACGTCTTTATCGATTTCAAGTAGTAAATTACATTATTTTATTTTTTTATGAAGTATACCATATATAACGTTCACAGTGACCGTTATAGCGATTAATCAGCAATCACGCTTTCCATTACTGTGTCAACAGATTCACATTCAGGAAGGTCTCCATGTATCTTTCTACACTTTCCCAGATTACGACATCTGCATCGTATTCATCCAGCATACTCATAGTGAAGTCCTTGGTGTAGATCCAGTGAACTTCCTTATAATAGCCCTTGGCAATGGTGGACAGGAAGCCTGAGAAGGAATCCCCGACTACCAGTGCTACCTCATCTCTGTACTGCGCCTTATCTGCGGTATCTGCGTCAAATACATAGGTTGTGTCGATATTATACTTGTCTGCTACACCGCCAATCACTGCAAGGTCGCCAGCCAGATCATTAGAGGTGATATCGAAAGACACGGAATCGAGGTTCTTCACCTCCACACCATATGCCTCATGCATCAGCTGCTGCATTCCTACGAAAGCACCCTTCTGATTCCAGTGTGTATCTGTCTGATAGTAAATCTGCCCCTCTGCCTTGGCATCCAGCAGCGCCTGCTTGGGATATACATAGACCAGATTTGTATTATCCCAGATGTAATTTGCCAGCTGTTCTGCTCTGGAGACAGTATCTACTCTGGCAACCGTATCCGGCATGTATTCCTCATAGATGATCTCCTTATTGGGAAGCGCTGTCACGTAGAAGTCAACACCTCTTTCGTTGAAGCCATCCCTCATGCTCACAAGATTGGCTGCAATCGCTGCCAGCTCATCATCCGTGAAATGATTGATACCCATATAGTCCCACAGCGGATGTCCATCCAATTCTGTCTTATAGAAAAGCCAGTTATCCTTACCAAGTAATACCTGGGTAGACTCCATATAAGTACCACCTGTAAGCAGAGAGGTCAACTCAGAGTTGAACGCAATCAGCTTATTTCTTGCACATAATCTCTCTGTAAAACTGTTCAAAGTATTCTGCAATGCAGTAAACCATGGTGTTTTGACCGGTTCTGCTGTCTGCTCACCTGCGCTCTCTGTGGAGCCCTCTGTATTATCTCCATGGCTTCCACCCTGCATCGTACCATTTTTATCCAAAAGCTCCTGCTGCTCTTCGGTAAGGGTCTCTTCCTGTGACTGTGGCAGGAAGCCCCTGACTACCGTAACAATAGGCAGAGTAAAAATAAATAACATGAAAATAACTGCTATCCATTTATCACGATTCTTCATAGCCTGTGTCCATACCCTTTCCTAGAAATTAAAATAAATGAACGGATTGTAAGCATTGTTGCTGATAAAGGAAACCGACACCACAAGAATGACCACAATACCGACTGCATATACGATGTTCCATGCCTTATATTTACCAAGCTTCTCATCAATCCTTGGCATGATTGGTGCACAGCCTATCAGGGCAAAGACAAACCAGATCCAGTTCTGGGCGATATATGCCCACACTGCCTTGTCCATAAAGCCTTTTGCTCCGATGCCAAACATTGCCTTGATATAGAGCATCGCTGTTCCCATGCCTGTAGAGCGGAAGATAACCCATCCAATGATGACAAATACCATAGTATAGATATGTCCCCACCAGTAATTCTTCTTGCCAAGTCCTGATAATTTCTCAAAAGTCAACAATACAAAATATAACAATCCCCATGCCAGGAATGTCCAGTTCGCACCATGCCAGATACCGGTCAGCGCCCATACAACGAACAGATTCAGCACCAGACGGGGCTTGGACACTCTGCTGCCTCCCAATGGGAAATATACATAATCCCTGAACCATGTCTGCAGCGAGATATGCCATCTTCTCCAGAATTCAGATACTGTACTGGATATATATGGATACTTGAAGTTCTCTTCGAAATGGAACCCAAACATCTGACCTAAACCAATCGCCATATCAGAATATCCGCTGAAATCAAAGAAAATCTGTAATGTGTAAGCGATAGCACCTAACCATGCCATACCTACTGATGCCTGAAATTCATTATTGATGATCAGCCCAAATGCATTATCTGCAATCAGTGCCATATTGTTGGCAATCAATACTTTCTTACCAAGACCAATACAAAAGCGGGTCACACCGGCATTGAAATCAGCCAGATTCTCTACTCTATTCTCGATCTGGTCTGCAATTGTCTCATAACGGACAATAGGACCTGCGATCAACTGTGGGAACAGGGATATATACAGACCTACCTGCAACGGATTCTTCTGCACCTTGCCATGTCCCCTGTATACATCAATCACATAGGACATCGCCTGGAAAGTAAAGAAAGAGATACCGATAGGCAGTGTAACATCCGGCACGGTAAACTCCGTGTGCAGGAAACGGTTCACCTGTAACATGACAAACTCACTGTATTTATACCAGCCAAGTATTCCAACATTGGTCAATACCATAACAGTCATCAATATCCTTACAGGAACTTTATGATCTCTGACCTTGTCCACAAGGATTCCGAAGAACCAGTTGAACAGAATCACACCTACCATCAGCCATACATTCTGAGGTTCTCCCCATGCATAGAAGAATAAGCTGGCTGCTAACAGGAATATATTCTTCAAATGCTTCGTTTTGCGCAGAAGCAGATAATATACTCCCAATACCACCGGCAGAAATACAAACAAAAATACTTCACTCGGGAAAAGCATAACATCCTCCAAACTAAAAAAGAGCCTTTATACAAGACTCTTTCCTGATTTAAATCTCAATTTCGCCATTGAATACGGAAACAGCCGGACCCGTCATATAAACAAGATTCGCTTCTGTATCCCATTCGCATGACAATTCGCCACCTAATAGTTTAACAGCAACTGTGTGTTTCGTCAAACCATTTATCACGCACGCTACGGTAGTCGCACAGCAGCCGGTTCCACATGCCAGTGTTTCGCCTGTCCCTCTCTCCCATACACGCATTTCCACATGACTGTCATCAATTACATGGACAAACTCTGTATTCGTTCTCTCCGGGAATCTCTTATGATTCTCAAAATAAGGACCAATCTTCTCTATATCCAGATGAGCCACATCATCCATAAATACTACCGCATGTGGATTGCCCATGGATACGCAGGTCATTCGGTAGATCTTGCCTTCTACCTCTATCTCTTCATCCACAACCTGCTCATTGTCAGATATCACAGGAACTTCTGCCGCCTTCAGAATCGGTGCTCCCATGTTGACCTTCACCATAGATACCTTACCATCTTCTCTCAGCGTCAGGTCTATGTATTTTATCTTGCCAAAGCTCTCAATACTCAGATTGGTCTTATCTGTTAAATGATTATCATACACATATTTGGCAACACAGCGGATGCCATTTCCACACATCTGCGCTCTTGTTCCATCTGCATTATACATCTCCATCTCAAAATCCGCATGAGTTGATGCATTGATAAAAATGACACCGTCACCGCCAATACCGAAGTGCCTGTCGCTAAGCCTTCTTACCAGCTCCGGCTTCTTCTCTGGTGGAATCTTCTCCTCCATACCATTTACATATACATAATCATTCCCACAACCCTGCATTTTTGTAAATTTCATAATTCATCCCTTTTCGCAATCCTGCAAATTTATAACGTATTATCAATCAGCTCCTGATAGAACATTGCATAATCCGTTCTGTTCTCTTTGATAAAGTTAATCGCAGAAGAAGGATGGCTGTTAAGCGTCCCTGTCAGAAGATATGGAATATCATATCCCCATACTGCACCTTCCTCTTTTAACTTAAGCATATGCTTCTCTACGAAGCTCATGACTGCCAGCTTGTTGTATCTTGGATTTCTAAGGAAGCTCAGAAGAAGCTCCATGTAGCAGTTACCGGCTCCTCTTCCCATACCGCTGACTGTCGCATCCAGATAGCTTACGCCCATGGACAGTGCTTCTATCGTGTTGGCAAAAGCAAGCTGCTGATTATTATGGGCATGAATACCCACTTTCTTATTGTACTTGGCTGCTACATTAAGGTATTTGTCACTAAGCCTCTCAATCTGTTCCGGATAAAAAGCACCGAAGCTGTCTACCAGATAAATGACATCAACACTGCTCTGTGCCAGTAATTCCAATCCTGTCTCCAGATCATCCTCATTGACCTTTGATACTGCCATGATATTAACTGTAGTCTCATAGCCCTTTTTCTTGGCGTCTTCCAACATCTCAATTGCTGCCGGGATTGTGTTGATGTATGTGGCAACACGCACCAGGTCGATTACGCTGTCTTTTCTGTTCAGGATATCCTTCTTAAAATCTGTCCTTCCGACATCTGCCATTACAGATATCTTCATGTCCGTCTTATTGTCTCCAACGATATTGCGGATGTCCTTCTCATTACAGAACTTCCACTTGCCGAACTTCTCCGGGTCAAAGATCTCCTTAGATGCCTTATATCCAAACTCCATATAGTCAACGCCTGCCTTGATGTTAGCAAGATACAGATCTCTTACAAATTCATCAGAAAAGGCGAAATTGTTCACCAGACCACCATCTCTTAATGTACAATCCAAAACCTTGATATCGGGACGGTAAGATACCAATGTTCCCTGTCTGTCACGACCCATTATTTTTTCCTCCCATCTGCGTTTTTCGTGATTCAACGCTTTAAACCATTAAATTAACTATGGATAGGATAACGCATTTTTTATATATTGTCAAGGAAAAAAGCAGAAATCCGGCTTCTTCCCAATTGCATTGTTAAAACAACGCTTGTAAATTGTAAAAGCATCTGCTACAATGCAAAATAGAATTTGCAGTATGTTACATAAGAGGTGTGCTATGAACAGTAGAAAGCAGCATAAAAGCATATGCTTTATCCTAATTCTATCCATGCTGTTCCTTGGGATGTGCTTTGAGAATATTGAAGCAGATTCCTCTTTGGCGTACCAGTTAGTCTCACAGGCAGATTCCACGTTACGTTCTTCACAGAATACATCTTTATCCAGACAGATTTATATGGAAGAATCCATAGGCAGGCCTGTCGGTAACAGTATTCAGCTGAACGCACGTCGTAACAATTCCAGAACAGGCAGAGGGACTGATGTCAGCCTGTTATCTGCAGACATTCTGCTGCAGACATTTCCACATACTTCTATTGTGTTGTCACCCGTCTACGGTTCTGCATCACACAGCACTTCCGTGATTGTTGACTACATCCATCACAAAGATGGCAAGAAAGCAGCGGCATAATTCAAACGTATATTTTTAAGGGTACATTGACTACCCTTTGGTTTTTGTACCCTTTTTCAGAATCATAGCAGAAAGGATACTATATTATGTTTGAAAATATTGCATTTGCCGTTATGGCAATTATCGCAGCTGCTGCCGGCATCTGGGTCTGGTGGCTTGAGAATCATGGTCAGGATTCTGACAATAGAACGAATGAAGGAGATAGATTAAAATGAATATCGGCTTGTTATTATTGATTATTATCGGTGGAAGCGTAGGTGCTTTATCCACTCTGTATATTGTAGTGTCTTTGATTGGAACGATTGCATATAAAATCTTTCGTACCACCAAATACCACGTATCCTTATACAGCTGATAAGTAATCATTGTATGGAAACAGTTCTTCTGATGCAGGTTTGTGCCTCTGCGACCACCCTTCCATGCAGCCTGGTTCAAGCCGCTTACAGAAAGCACCTGCAGTTAACATAACCATATATGCGTAACCCCTGCTTTTTTATGCATACAGCTTCCCAAAACAAATGACTGTATGTGCTTTCCACATAACAGAGTCTGTTTTTTCAATGAATATAAAAAGCACAGTCAAGCCTCCGGAGCCTCTGACTGTGCTTTTCTTTATGCGATTGCTTCTATGACAACTCCATGGGCGATGCCGGGAACATTCTGTCCTTCATTAAAAGATGTCTTATTCAATAACGCCCCGGTGGGGACAAATAGAATCCGGTTCCATTCTCCCGCTTCTATCTTATGCAGCAAATATGCTGACAGCACTGTGGCGGAGCAGCCACAGCCACTTCCTCCTGCATGGACATCCTGCTTCTGTGTATCATACATTAACATTCCGCAATCATAGTATCTGTCGCTGATATCCACCTTCTGTTCTTCTAACAGTTTAAAAAGGGCATCCTTGCCCACATTTCCAAGATCTCCTGTAATAATTGCATCATAATCCCTGGACTGTCTGTTAAAGTCACGCAGATTTGTCAGAATTGCATCGCAAGCCGCCGGTGCCATGGCACATCCCATATTGAAAGAATCCCTGATACCATAGTCCATGATCTTACCAGGAGTAATCCCAGTGATTGCAATTTTTCTCGAATATGCAGATGCTATCTCTTCCTCTTTTGGAAGCCCCTGAGGCTGTAGAATAAAAGCAGCACTTCCCGTAACAGTCCACGTTGCGTACAGGGGTCTTTGTCCTCCATATTCCAAAGGATAGCGAAATTCCTTCTGTGCGCTGGCATAATGACTGGATGTCAGACACATGACAGAAGATGCGTACCCTGCTGCCACTGCCATACTGCCAAGACACAGGGACTCGCCACAGGTCGAACATGCTCCATACAGTCCAAACAGGGGAATCTCATAGTCCATAACGCCAAAAGAGCTGGCAATATTCTGTCCCAGCAGATCACCTGCAAATAAATACCTGATATCTTCAGCTTTTATGCCTGCCTTTTGCAGCGTTATGCCGACTGCTTCCTTCTGTAAGGCACTTTCTGCCTTTTCCCAGGAGTCCGCGCCAAACAGATCATCCTTATCCGTTCCTACTTTATCAAAATAACTGCCCAGGGGTCCTTCCGATTCCATCTGCCCTACAACAGAACCACTTGCCTTAATAAAAACAGGGCTGCCATAAGATATGCTAGCCCTGCCCATTGTCTGATTCACTGCCATATATCCGCCTCCTTATGTTGGTTGTTATCCATAGTTTAGACGGATTGTGTGAATCTTATTCTGCTTTTTTAGCGTATTCCTGCTCATCACACGCCTGCATGATGGCATTGATCGGATGTCCGTTCTCATCTACAGGACCACAGGTGTATTCCAGAGGAATACCATAGGTCTTCTCATAGATTTCTTTCCATACTTCATAATTTGCCCTGCGCATTGATTCCACATTCTCAGAATGCTTCAGGGATGCATCAGGATATATCGGTTTGCTGATGTGGATGGTGTATTCCTGAATAGGGAATCCATCCTGATCCAGAAGGTTACTGTCCTGCATGGTAATGAAACAAGGCAGCACCGGCACCTGATTATTCACTGCAAAGGTATAAGCTCCCTTCTTTAAGGGCTTGGGCTTACGGTAATTCCACCACATACTCTGTTCCGGGTAGAAAAGGACAAAATTGCCTTCCTGCAACAGTTCATCTACCGCCTTAACAAACTTCTTCATCGTAGCAAAATTGGAACTTAATGGCAAGGTATTGCAGTTGCGCATTAAATATCCAAAGAAGCCTGGAAAGCTTGTATAATTGCCTTCTTTGATAACACGGTAGAACTTTCTCTCTTTATGCTCTGATCTGTCATATGCCACCTGGATTGCAAAGCTGTCAAAGGCATTGAAATGATTACAGGTGATGATTGCACCCTGTTCCAGATTCTTAAAATTCTCGATTCCAACGACATCCTTAATGATCATCTGTTTCCTGCGGATGAGCATGTTCATGAACCAGCGCCCCATCTTATGTGCATAGCGGTTACGAAGCTTCGCTCCCAGCGTCTTATGAATATATTCCACTTCTTCCGGCATCAGGGTTCTTGAAGGCGGGTCGTTCTCTACATCAATGTCAAAATGGCCTTCTCTCTCCAGTCTTGCAATCCGCTCCAGAATCTCAAGTCTCTCAGCTGACTGCTGATTGCTCTTTTTCATCATATTCAGATAGTTATTCTCATTCTGAATCTCACGTAATGCCAGCTCCAGCAGGTGTTCTCCTGAATATCTGTCTTTTGCCTTATCTTCCTCTGTATAGTCAACAAGCTCCTGTCTGATCTGTTCATAGAAGGAAGTCATCTGTGCATATTTCCAGAAATGCTCGGATAAGCGGAAGCCTTCATAATGCCATGGCTTGGATGCCATATTATAATGAAGAATCTGAATATCCTCTTCCTTACAGGGCAGCTCACCAAATACTTCTGTATTCCATGATGCATCCAGCCATAATACCTGATCCTTACAGATGATATTAAGATAGTCCTGATCCTGCGCCACTACGAAAGTATAGGTATTCAGAAGCTGAATAAATTTCTGTAATAAATTCTCCTCACGGAAAACCTTACAATTCATCAACAGCATTCCCGCATTGAAATAGGCATGCCTGTCAAGCCCCAGCACCTTCTCTACATATTCTCCAAAGGTCTCATCCTGAATAACTACCTGATCTCTGACTCCTGCTACATAATATCCGTCAATATTCTGCTCATATAATTGGGAGATATCTCCTATTGTAATGGTATCACTGTCAATATAAATAGCCTTGTCATACTGTGGATACATATCCGGGATAAAAAGACGATAATACGTAGTATGTGAATAATAATCTCTGACCGGTAATTCTCCATCCAGTTTAGCCAGTCTCTCTGTCACATCATCAAAATAAATCCGGGTATTGGCATTTTCCAGCTCCTTGACCCTTTCCTGCATAGCTGCACTGACATCTGTGTGAAGAATATGCATATGGTACGTATACTCCTTGGATGCATTCTCTATCATGGATTTCATTGCTACCATGGTGTACTTGGTATATTGATTGTCACAGGCAAAGAAAATCGGTATGATCGTATTCCTATTCATTGGTAACCTCCTTGACTTTCTCCAATTTCATTTTCTCTCTCGAACTTTCTCTTCAAATATATATATTCATATAAAACATCATCAAACTGTTCATAGTGAAAAACCGTGTGTACTTTGGTCACATCCCACTGCTTGATATTGGCAGTATGTGGATACGGCAGATAGAATAATCTTCTGGAAAAATGCCTTACTACCGTATGCTTATGCAGAAACTTCTGATCGTTGAACCTCTGCGGCAGCATCTTCTTTCTTGTAGTGCTTCTGAATATCGCACTCTGATCTGCAAAAGGCAGCTTCTTCGTCTTAATAAGCTCTCTTGCCTTCTCAAATAACCCTGTACGGCGTATCTCTTTCATATTAAGAAGGAGTACACCGGCATTGATATAATTAAAATACACCAGATATTTACCATAATGGTCTCTGGCTGCTGCATACTCATAGCCCTCTATATCCATATCATATAACAGTGTGATATCACGGTTGAACAGAATATCTACATCCAGATACAGCAGCTTATCCGGTATCTGGGGCATCTTATCTGCAAAAAGGCGAAGTAACGTATAAGGAGAGCAATAACACTGTTCATTTGGGCAATTGGCAAATTCCTCTTCATATAAAGAAGAAACATCACATCTGGTAACACAGTTATCCGGATGATATTCTTTTGCCACCTGTTCCAGATAAAGAGCCTGTCTGGGTGTAACCGCCGTATATTCTGGCTTGATATGCGACACATCCATGGTCAGAATATAAAAATGAAAGGGTTCCGTAGTCTGCGTTCTCTTAAATATCGACAACATACAGGTCAGCATGCCATCAAAAACCTTTTCGTTTCCTGAAAATAAGATATTAATCATTTGTTTCCCCTGATTTGATATATTTTATTCGCTCTACGCTGTTATTTTCACTGCGCAGCTTCATCGTTGCATACACTTCCTGACGCAGCTGCTCCTTCTGTTCTTTGGCAGGCCTGTGTGCATCAGGATAAAAAGGTCCATCTACATAGGTTACGATTCTGGGTCTGGAACTGAATCTTCGTTTCTGATACGTGTCTGTAAAACAATATACAGGCGCACCACATTGAACCGGATATCGAAATGAGGTATCCGGGAAAGGTCTGATTCCCGTATAATACGGCCATATATGTGCTTCCGGGTAAATTGCTACGCACTTTCCCTCTGCAATCCTTGCCTTGACTACTTTGACAAAATTCTTCGCAGCCCCGATATCATCCGGCAAAGGTATGGCTCCAAGACTGGGAGTCACCCGCCCCAGCACAGGCATAGATACATTATTGGGATGAACAATCACATAGGTGTCCATCGGATAACTTACCATGCTAGGCATGAAGGCATCTGCAACTGGATGTGTATGATTTCCATATAAAAAGAAACCGTGTCCCTTCTCTTTCTTCAAAGCCTGCTTATTCACAATCTTATGACGATATGCCACTTTCAGATAAACCCACGCAAGAGGTCTTGCAAGGATGCGATACCAGAATACATGAGCAGCCTTCCCGGCTAATGTATTATTATCATAACAATAATTCTCATCAATCTTCCTTGCCTTGATCTGTGCTGTCGAAAACTCATCCGTCAATTCATCGTGATAATATATGACCTGCTTCGTCTTCACACTTACTTCTCCCACATTACCGCCTTTTTCCTGCGATAACTTTCCCCGTTCTCATCGTACCTGATCCGAATGGTTATGGTAAACCACTTCATACGCACTATGTAGTATAATATATCCGGGTATTTATTTCAAGATTCTTACGCTAAAAGACACAGACTGTATGAATCAATCAGCCTGTGTCTTCTGTAAGTATATTCTATATTTTACTTCGCATATTTCTCACTCTGTGCCTTGATCAGATCCATATCCTCGAAGTAATTGATCTTCATAGCGCTCTTTACTTCAGAAAGTGTCTGTGCTGCCACTTCTCTTGCAGCATCGCTGCCCTTCTTGAGGATATTATAGATCTCCGGGATATCCTTGGCAAACTCTGCTCTTCTGTTACGGATCGGCTCCAATTCTTCCTGTAATACATTATTGAGGAATTTTTTCACTTTCACATCACCAAGTCCACCTCTCTGATAATGTGCCTTTAATTCATCCAGGTTCGCATAATCAGGCAGATATCTCTCGAAATGCTCTGGTCTGCTGAATGCATCCAGATAAGTGAATACTGTATTGCCCTCGATATGTCCGGGATCACTTACCTGCAAATGCTCAGGGTCCGTATACATGCTCATAACCTTGGTTCTTACTTCATCTGCGGTATCAGAAAGATAGATACAGTTGCCAAGGGACTTGCTCATCTTAGCCTTGCCATCAATGCCGGGCAGTCTCATACATGCCTTATTATCCGGCAGAAGCACTTCCGGCTCCACCAGTACAGGTGCATATACAGAATTGAACTTGTGTACGATTTCTTTTGTCTGCTCAATCATAGGCAGCTGGTCTTCACCTACAGGGACTGTAGTAGCCTTGAATGCAGTAATATCTGCTGCCTGGCTGATAGGATAGGTAAAGAAGCCTACAGGAATGCTGGTTTCAAAGTTACGCATCTGGATTTCTGATTTTACAGTCGGATTTCTCTGTAATCTGGATACTGTAACAAGATCCATATAATAAAATGTCAGTTCACATAATTCCGAGATCTGTGACTGGATAAATAAAGTTGCCTTCTCTGGATCAAGGCCGCATGCCAGGTAATCAAGCGCTACTTCAATTATGTTCTGTCTGACTTTCTCAGGGTTATCTGCATTGTCTGTCAGTGCCTGTGCATCCGCAATCATGATAAAGGTCTTATCATACTGTCCAGAATTCTGCAGCTCCACTCTTCGCTTTAAAGATCCTGCATAATGTCCTACGTGCAGTCTTCCCGTTGGTCTGTCACCTGTTAAAATAATTTTCCCCATTTCAATATGCCTCCTTAAATAACTAAAAAGGCTCTTATCCCATACAGGATAAGAGCCGCAATGTCTTATAGCCACCTTGTATACATACCATCATATGCTTCCTTCATAACGGTAAGGCTTCCGTCAATGCCTACTGACAGTCTCTGCTGTGTTTGGATTGCCCTCATGAGTCCATTCCTTATCCTCCAAAATACCATGCTTGCAGCTTATGCATGGCTCTCTGCAAATCTTCGGATAACTACTACTCTCATTCAACGGTTTATCTTGTTCAAGCATAGCATTAAAAAGCATTAACGTCAAGGGTGAGTTGAACCTCTTCTCTTTAATCTATCCCTGCTAATTTCTTCATCTGAATCAGTCTCTTATCAAACTGCTCATAGAAATCGCTGTCTGTATGATACGGCTCTATGTAGAAATATTGCAGGATCTGCATGGCAATGCGCTTAATCAACTCTTCCTCTCCACTGGCTGCAAGCCTAGCCTGCACTGCTTTCAGGAAATAGTGCCAGTCAGTGATAAACTGCTGATTCTTCTTCAAATCCGGCGTATCAATCCACTTGCTGACTTTTACCTTGGAACGATTCTCCTTCTGACATTCATGTATCTGTAAAATATAGGAAAAACTGTTATCCTCATAGACTCTGCCTAATGGGAAAATACGGCAAATTCCCGGTCTGTCCTCATGAATGCTGCATCTGCCCTCCGCATCCAGGAATACGCAGGGTTCTCCTTCTGCCTGTGTGTTCATCTTGAGATTGGGCAGAATCACTCCATCTACAATATTCAGCTCTATCTTATCCTCCAGCAGTACCTCGAATCTGGTCTGGAAATGGCTCATCAGACGATGCACGTCAAGCGGATCAAGCACAATGGAGCTTCCCATGCCGTGACAACAGGCACTGCACCCTTTGCAATCATCGCAGTCAGCCTTCACCATATCATTGATACTGTATTTTTTTCCATCAGATATTTCATCCAGATTACATTCTCTTAACATTCGGAAACTCCTTTATTTGAATATTCAATATTTCTATCATAACCATTAAAATAAAGGTTTTCAATATGTTTTTTAATACTCTTTTCTGACCATGTGTGTGCTGGCGATTCCATAGGAGATTACCAACGCGCAGATACACACAAGTATACATTCCAGATTCAGATACATTGCTTTCTGTGAGAAAAAGACATCCAGCATATGGTCTATATCAATTCCTGTCATTTGCGCCAGCTTCTCACTCCAGACACCAACAATACAGATCACCGCACCAAATGCTATAATTACCAGCCTGCCCTTCTCCGCACCAAATATCAGTGAAACCGGCAGCATCACTGATATTACCAGGACTACTACACCGATCAGAAACATCACTTCAATTCCCTCAATATTTCCGGGAAGCCATATAAACAGCACAGAAATCAATACTGCTGCCATTAAGTTAATCAGTAAAAGCAGATACTTCTCCTGCACATACTGTTTCCTGCTGATTGGAAGTGACAACAGGAAAATAATTCCATTCTCATGCTGATCGTAACTGACAGTGTTAATTGCCAGAATGCTACAGCTGAATATTAGATAACTTACTGCAAAGGCAGGATTGGTATTGGTGAATACCACAATCGCCCAGATTAACATCATAATCCCAAGCGTTCTGCGCTGATTCCATAACAATCTGTAATCCTTGATCAATAATCCCCTCATAATTGCTCTCCCTTCGTCAGCATCAGAATCACCTCATCAATGCCGCCTTTTTCAATCGCAAGATCTCTGGCATTCTCCTGATAGTACTGCTTCTGATCAGTCAGAAGCTGCCATCCCCAGACCTCTTTCTTCTGCCGTACAATATAGCTCTTATCCATATCAGCATATTGCTCCTCTGTCACCTTGAGTATGCCATATTCATGCAAAAGCACATCCGTATCCTCATGGAGAATCACTTCGCCTTGTTCCAGCATATAGATATCATCACACAAGCCTTCCAAATCCTCTGCGATATGGGAGCTGATGAGAATTCCCCGATCAGGCGTCTCCATATAATCACGCAGCATATCCAGCAGTTCATCTCTGGCAACCACATCAAGCCCTGCTGTAGGCTCATCCAGTATCAGCAGCTTTGCATCATGGGACAGTGCGACCAGAAGCTTTAGCTTTGCTCTCATTCCCGTGGAAAATTCCTTAATTTGTTTATTGAGGGGAATCCGGAACTGTTCACACTTCTCTTTAAAACTATTTTGATCAAAATGATGATACATAGCAACCTGAATTGCCAGGATATCTGCTACAGTAAGCCAGCCACTGAATCCAGAATCTGCCAGTACGACGCCCATATTCTCTCTGTCTTGTTGCGTAAGCTGCCCTGGTTCACGTCCAAATACGGTAACTACTCCGCTATCAGGTGTAATCAGCCCCAGTATTGTCTTAAAAGTCGTACTCTTGCCTGCGCCATTTAGACCTATCAGACCTGTAATATATCCTTCCTTTAATTCCATCGAACAATGCAGCTTAAATTGCGGATAACTCTTGATCACATCCTGCAACTGGATTAACTTCTTCTCTACCAATGTTCTAATCCTCCATCATAATATCCAATAATTGACTGATTTCTTCCTTCGTCATGCCACAGCTTCTCGCCTTCCTGATGGCTTCCTCAAAAGCCGCTTCCACTTCTCTTCGCTGTTCTTCCAGTGCAACATTCTTGTTGATTGCCGCAACGAAACTGCCTTTTCCATGCACAGTAACAATAAATCCTTCCTGTTCTAAGGCATCATATGCTTTCTTTACAGTCAAAGCACTGATTCTAAGCTCCCTGGAAAGTGTGCGCACCGAAGGAAGTGCTTCCTCCTGTTGTAATTCTCCATGCTGGATCTTCTCCTTGATCTGCCCTACAATTTGTTCATAAATCGGCTGCATGGATGAGTTGTTGATAATCAGATGCATCTATACTTATCTCCATTTCTCGTTATGTAGTCCTTCAAACAATAAACAGTATATAACAGTGTAGATATGTTGTCAACTGTTATATACTGTTTATCTTATTTTTTTACCCTTAACCGTATTCTAAAATCCCTGTCAAGAACCGATAAAGTGTCTATACATATATGAAATAACTAAAAACCACACACATAGAATAAATTTACTGTCTAATGCGTATGGTTTTTAGTTTCTTCTGCAACTTTATCTGCTATATCCAATGCATCTTCTGCTGACTCTGTAAGTCTTGAATATGTTTCAATACTCATTACTACCATCGATCCATATCCATTCTTTGTCAAATAAACTGGTGAACCTGCCTTTACTGTACTTTCTATTTCTGTAAATTTATTTCTTAAATCAGATACTGGTCTAATTTGTATCATATGCCGCCTCCTTATCATAATTATGATAAAATAATGTCATTTCATATTTATTATATGTAAATTCATGTAAAATATCAAGCTATACATAAATTCCACAGCAGCCTAATATAATGATATCAAAAATATACTACAGGTAGCCTATGTTAAAATGGAATGATATCATAGATACGATTCGTGAGAAAAAAATTAGTGGTAAAGTCATCACGATGGCTGCTGCACTTCTCGTCCTGACCGGACTTGTGGGAATCCGACAGAGTATCCCTACAAGCTCCACTGTCGGAGACAGAGAATTGCCCATCTATTGTGTGGAAACTCAGGAACCCAAAATAGCTCTGACTTTTGATGCAGCCTGGGGCAATGAAGATACCCAGAAGATCATGGAGATTCTCAAGAAACATAATGTCAAAGTAACCTTCTTTATGACGGGTGGATGGGTAGAACATTACCCTGATGATGTGAAAATGATTCTGGCTGAAGGACACGACCTTGGAAACCACAGTGAGAATCACAAGAATATGAGCCAGCTCGCCGACAGTGAAAAAGAAACCGAATTGATGAAAGTCCACGAAAAAGTCAAAAACCTGACAGGGTATGAAATGTTCCTGTTCCGCCCTCCTTATGGGGATTATGATAATGCTGTTGTAAAAACAGCCAAAAAATGCGGATATTACACGATTCAATGGGATGTGGACTCTCTTGACTGGAAGGACTATGGTGTTGATTCCATCATCAAAACTGTTACAGAGCACAAGCATCTTGGTAACGGATCTATTATTCTTTGCCATAATGGAGCCAAATTCACGGCTGATGCCCTGGATACCCTGATTACTACCTTACAGGATAAAGGATATACCTTCGTCCCCTTGTCACAGCTGATCTACCGTGACAATTACCATATGAATCACGAAGGGCGACAGATTTCAGACAATTGACTCTAAAAATGGGCACTTACAAACAAGTGCCCATTTCATGATTAATCACATCATTTTTGACGGTATCCTCATTGATTAATTATACGGGAATCTGCAGCCTACTGTATAAATCGGTATTGTATCAAATTTATCCCCATGTCCACCTTTTGTAGGCTTTACTACTATGCCACGGTCTACAAAATTTTTATCAATGTATACTTTTAGTGACTTTGGTTCTCCATCTTTAGTTTTTACCTCTATCCCATATACAGTTTTATTCCTATCTGCTAACATAAAGTCCAACTCATAATTCCCATACGTTGAATAACATACTTCACTTTCTATCACCTTTAAATCTGTATATGGTACTTTAAACAGCCTATGCAATTCATTGTATACAAAAGTTTCTGTAATCACACCTGTTAATGATGATTGCTTTATCAGACTTTTATCTGCCAGATAAGATACTATCCCACAATCTGAAAAGTAAGCCTTCCTACTCTCACTTATGTTTCTCATATCCCCATCTACTGCTAAATTGCATGTAGACAAGATTCCTGCATATTTAAGCCATGTAACCGCATTGGCTACTTCTCCCTTATTCACAATTAACTTTGTATTATTTTTTACTAATGTAGTAAGTGTTTCTAAAACGTTCTTCCTATCACTATCCTCTCGATTACACATCTGTTTTAATGCTTCTCGATATACATTATCAAAAATCTCTACCTCTCTTGCTTCATGAAAATAAGCTCTGGATTCATCCTTGAACGTTTCCAATAATTTATCAATGATTCCATAACATTCATTGATATCTCCCATTTCTACATATTTCTTTATAACCTCCGGATATCCACCAATTTTTAAATAAATATTATATAATCCCTCAAGCTTGACATAATTGGCTTCTGTATCCTCCCCATAAAGATTTATGGTCTTTAACAATTCTTCACACTGAAACACCCTGCAAAATTCAGCAAAACTCAATGTAAACATATGTGCATAACTAATTGTGCCTGCTGGATGGAAAAATTTCTTGTCTCCTAATATTCTTCCAAGGTAACTTCCTGTTACAACAATGTCACATTTGATACTATCATGTAATTTACGAATTGAATTATAAACCATACTGCTACTCTGAATTTCATCTATAATCAATATCGTATTACTATTGTCTACAAAGTGTGGTAATGATGCTCTCCTACAGTATTTTTCAAATTCTATAGGATTACACCCATTATTAATAACATCTATAAAATTATAAGTATCGGCTGTTAAATCAACCATTATAACATACTCATAATTCTTATATGCAAATTTTTTTAATTCCGTTGTTTTCCCTATCTGCCTAGACCCCTCTAACTGTAAGACCTTATGTGATGGGTCTTTTTTCCACTTCATTAAATCATTCTGTATATCCCTGACAAAAGGGTTATCTTTTATTATATTACTGTATTCTTTTTCATTTACATAAGTTCTGTAATCTACTTCAGGAAGTTCTTTTGTTGCCTTTATGACTCCATTTTCAGTTAATACTAAATTATCAACATAGTTTATATTATTCTTAATGTAATCATCCGTATAAAATGTGTCATTAATAATGAAGCCTGCTGTTTTCCCGGTTGAATCTTTTACCTTGTAAGTCGCTACCATTCCCTGTCTTCACTCCCTTCCGTATCTATTCATTATACCGCTAAAGCAGCGATTTTACAAATCATTGCTCCCACCGGGAAAAATTATTAATTTTTTTACTCCCTTTTCGGAAAAGTGTTCCCATTACTTAAAATTCTAAGTAAAATGCATATTTTTATATTTGGTTATAAAATAGATGTCTGCTGTTTGCAATGTATATTTATAAGCTCATTTCCCATAGGGACACAATTCCGAAAATGGAGTTTTTTTATTAATATGTCTTGTTTATGAAAACAAGCATTGAGGTTATTCTTATCAAAAGTCCTAATTGCACCTCAGCGTTGGGCAACGAGGATACGAAGGAAATCATGGAAATACTGAAAAACACAATGGTTAAGTGACCTTCTTCATGACAGTCGGCTGTGGAATGATTCCATCATCCTGTGCCACAATGGCGCAAAATACACTGCACAGGCTCTGGGTACCCTGATAATAAAGGCTACACCTTCGTTCCCCTTTCACAGTTGATCTAAACAGAACCGTCATTGGAAAGCTGATATGTTGCATTTTACTTAGGTGTGTGGAATGAAAGACGCAATTAATGTTCTCACAGATGGAACAAAGTCGTTGCATTTTACTTAGGTGTATGGTAAATGCAAACAAGATATTAACAGAATACCATCAAAAAATAATATATTTAATTTTGCAACTAATTGCAGCTAAATTGAAAACGGGATACCCACATCAGTTATTGTCTGTGAGTACCCCGTTTTTCTTTCAGTTCTTCATGGATTCTGTGATGAGCTGTCTCATATCTGACTTGTCTTTTCCAAGTGCGAAAGCCAGCTCGCTGTAGAGCTTATCCTCTGCCAGCTTGAAATACCGTTTTTACTCTTTCTGTAAGGATTTTCTGCCTTTGCGGGAAAAGTTTGATACTTTCTGCGCATGGGTACTGCTCCGTTTTGTTCACAATTACTATACTTTGGGGAGTTCCACTTTCACAATGCGTTCTATCAGTATCTCTCTGCCATCCTCCATAATGAAGGCATGCTTTGGTTCATCCAGCTTCCTAGCCCTGCCTTCTACTGTAAGGTATGCTCCGCCATGCTTCTTCTTATCCGGTTCAAAATAGGTGAAGCTCACCTGTGGATGAGTGGGAAGCTGCTCTCTGATCATCTGCAGCTTCTCATCAAGCCGCTCCTTCTCATTCTCATCCAGCTCTATCCACTGTTGTGTCAGTCTGCCCGTTTCATCAATGGCATCTTCATAGCCTGTCAGCGCTGCAAAAGGTGAAAACTGCGCTGCTCGGTCAGCAACCGGCATGGGAGTATGTGTGGCTGATACATGATGTGGCAGATTGATGATATCGTCATATCTGGTCATGCCTTGTGTCCTCCTATCTGACTGTTCCTCTGCACTGTTGTTGCCCCCTCTTCCAGATTCATCCCTTTCAGGATTGCATTTTTGCCGAATTTCTTCTTGATATCCAGAACCGCCAGCTGCATACGCTTCTCACGCTCTAATTCGGCTTCCTCTTCCTTACGTTGCTGCTCTACTGCCTCATAATTGATAAAAAGGTTCAGCTGTTCATAAGTCTCTTCTTTGGCGGCTGACTGCTCTGATACGACATGATTCGCTGTCAGATTCAGACGTCTGATGAGCAGGTTCGGATTGACAATTCTATCATATAGCTCCATGACTGCCTCCGTAATCAGTCTGGTAGAAGAGGTAGGTCTACTCAGGTTCGCAGTGCCATGCGCATGCTTTGGCACCTGTCTCCCATAGCGGTCAGTTGTAACTTCTCCTTTGTATTTCCTTCGAATGTCAGGATTGGTCAGATTATCAATATCATACCCGACAGTCAATACCACCTGATCCGTCACCAGTCCCTTATCCACCAGATCCAGCACCAGAATATCTGTCATTTCCCGCACGACCAGTCTTGTCTTGTCATAATCATAGGCACAGTGAAGGACTTGTCCGGAACCGATACTGTTTGTCTCTGGTTTATAAGCTTTGATATCTGCAATTGTACATGGCTCCCAGCCCCAAGCATGGTCTATGAGAAGCTCCGCGTTGATTCCAAATATTTTGTAGAGCAAGTCTTCATTATAATATTCATTGGCTTTTCCAAGAGAACATCGGGCAATATCTCCCATGGTATACAGCCCTATCTGTTCCAGCTTCTTCGCATAGCCTCTGCCCACTCTCCAGAAATCCGTAATCGGCTTATGCCCCCACAATAGCTTCCTGTATGACATCTCATCCAGCTGCGCCACTCTCACTCCATATTCATCAGGACTGGCATGCTTCGCTTCGATATCCATAGCAATCTTACACAGATACAGATTCGTGCCAATCCCCGCCGCTGCCGTAATTCCTGTAGCTGCATACACATCCTGAATCATCCGGGAAGCGAATGCCTTGGGAGTGAACTTATATGTCTCCAGATACGGTGTTGCGTCAATAAAGACTTCATCTATGGAATAGACATGAATATCCTCCGGCGCTACATACTTCAGATACACATTGTAGATTCTCGTACTGTATTCCATATATAATGCCATTCTGGGCGGAGCGGTCACATATCCCACTCCCAGATCAGGTGAATTGGCAATCTCTGTCGCATCGCTGGAAAAGCCATGCAAAGTCCTCCCCGGTGCATGCTGTCTTCTCTCTGCATTGACCTCTCTGACTCTCTGAACTACCTCGAATAATCTGGCTCTGCCAGGAATTCCATATGCTTTCAGGGAAGGAGACACTGCCAGACATATGGTCTTCTCTGTCCTGCTTGGATCTGCTACCACCAGATTCGTGGTAAGCGGATCCAGACCTCGTTCCTTACACTCCACGGAGGCATAGAAGGATTTCAGATCTATTGCAATATAAATATGTTCCTTTGTCATTTTCGTATGCCTCCTTTTATAGAATCTTTTCTTTAGAATAGCATACCCTGAACAAATTTTCTATATCCATTCGAACAAAAGTTTTGCTTTCAGGCATAAAAATGGGAAGCCACCAGGCTTCCCACATCTTACATATTTACTGCATGATCCATTACATTTTGTACTTCATATACCGGTGCTGCTGAAATCTCAGTCTGTAGTGCACCTGCCTGCGCTTTTGCCCAAAACAGCATAAGCAGTAAAAGCAAAATCAATACCAATGCTTCCAACTTTCTGTAGATAGATTCACTCATCCCCATCACCATACCTTTCCATAATCAGTGAACTTCGAATTCCTTTTCCAAAGTCTGCTCCTCAATAACAGATTCCAGTAACTATATTAATTTCTGAATAGTTATTCGGTTGATATAGTAATTGTACCATAATTTTTATATTTTGTATCTATTTTCTGAATTTTTCTATTGAGATTTTATAACATCTTTTTTGGTTATTCTGCCCAATAGACTTTGCTGCCTTTTTCATCCTTGGCAACCACAAGCTTACGGTCTATTTGTTCCTTTAATTCAGTAACATGGGAGATAATGCCGACCAGGCGCCTGTCCCCTGCCAGTTCATTGAGAATCTTAATGGCTTCTTCTCTGGATTCGTCATCCAGCGAACCAAATCCCTCATCTACGAACATGGTGTCCATTCTTACTTTTCCTGCCGTGTTCTGTATCACATCTGCCATTCCAAGAGCCATGGACAAAGCTGCCATAAAGGACTCACCGCCCGATAATGTCTTGACATCTCTTGTCTTATCATTAACGAGACTATATACATCCAGGTCAAGTCCCACTGCTCCCTGACTTCCCAGTTTATCCAGACTTCTACATTGCAGGATGAACTGATTGCCCGACATTTTAACCAGTCGTTTATTCGCTTCACGAACAATAGTCTCAAAATACTTTCTCTGAATATAAGTCTGAAAATCCAGCTTGGCACTGCCAGACAGATTGCCATTGGCAGTCTTATCCAGGTTACTGTACAATTCATACTCCTGCTTGAGAATCTGCCTTCTTTGAAATAATCCCTGCAATTTCTCATAAGCTTCCTGATTGCGGTGATTAATGCCATACAGCTCCTGCTTTCTGGCTTCCAGCTGTTTACCTGCATTCTCCAGCTCTGTCTGCTGCCTGTGTAGTGTCTCTACATCTACAGGTTCTTTGCCTTCTACCTGGCTTTCATATTGTAACAGTGCTTCCTTATTTCTGACACATGTGTCATGATACTTGGTAAGCTCCTGCTCCAGCCGTTGTATCTGTTCTGTGGAAAGTCTGACCTTACCGTACTCTTCTACAGACTGGAACTGCTGCGCCTTTATTGCCTGCTCAAAAGCATTCTGTGCCTCTTTCCAGGTCTGCTGCAAACGCTGATTCTGCTCTTCTTCTGTCTGTTTTGCTGAAACGATCTGTGTCAGTGCATCTCTTGCCTGCTGCCACTTCTGCTGCACCCTGGCAAGCTTATCCTGCAAATCTTTCAGTTGTTCTTCTAATTGGTGAATCTGATCTTTCGCCTCAGATTCATTCTGTAATTCCAGTTGTCCCTTCAACAGCTCATACTGGGCTTTGGCAGTTTCATAGCTGTTCTGTTCTTTATGAAGCTCTTCCTGTTTCTGAAGGAGTTCTTCCTTCTGGGCAGCAAGCTCTTCATTGCTCTTCGTTTCTTCCTTCTCCGCCTTCTCCCAGCTTTGCTTTGCCTTTTTTACCATATCCTGTGTTACAGGGGAATCAGATAAGGGTGCCTTATGAGGGTGCGAAGTGGAACCACATACAGGACAGGGGCTTCCCTCTTCCAGCTGTGCTGCCATGATTCCAGCCTGTTGTGCAATAAAACTGTCATTAGTCTGTTCATACAGATGCAATGCCTGAACTGCCTTTTCATGCATCTGCAGAAGCTGCTTCTGTAGTTCTTCCACCTTCTGCTGTTGTTTGGTAAGCTGGTTTTGAACCTGTCCTGTCTTTTGCTCTTGTCGTATCGCAGTTCTGTAATATTCTTGTGCCTGTTCATACTTGGGCAGGGCTTCTTTCAATGCTGCAATCTGCGCCTGTAGCTTCGGCTCCTGTTCCTGCTGCGCCTTTTTACCAAGCTCCTGCTGCTCTTCCCACTGAGCCAGCGCCTGACGTGCTCTTGGAAGTGTCGTTTCATATTGTGTCAGACGTTCATTGCTCTCTTCCAGTAATTTTCTGCAGCTGTTTGCCCGATTCTCTTCCGGGTATATCAGTGCAGCCCTCTTACCAAGCTTCAACTGATTGCTTCTCTGCTCATAGAGCGCACTCTCAGCCTCCAGCTTCTTCTGCGTTGTCCTCACCTGTTCCAGATGCCTGAACAATTCATTGATATGTTCTCCACGCACACTCTCTTCCCTGATCTGCTCTCTGCGTTTTGTATTCTCTTCCATCTGCTGACCAATCAGACTCTCTTCATCTTTTCCTTCCTGTCTGAGTTGTTCCAGCTCATTCATAAGGGACTGTACGTCATATTCTGAGAATTGCAGGGATATCTCATCTTCCTTATGGATTGCCCGCACGCCGGATAATTGCATTTCACAGAATTTACGGTTATCTTGTAATTCTCCATAACACTTTTTCGCACGTTCATGTAATGCATCCTGTATCTGCCAATAGATTCTGGTATTGAATATCCTGCCAAATATCTCTTTTCTTTTATTGGATGGAGCCTGCAAAAGGCGCATGAACTCACCCTGGGCGATCATGGCAATCTGCGTGAACTGATCTGCATCCAGACCTATAATCTCAATAATCTTATCGTTAGTTTCACGCAATTTTCCTACAAATGCACTGCCATCCGGCAAAATCAGCTCTACTCCAGGCTGCTCTGTGGTTTCCTTGTAATTACCATCCTTGTCCTTACGTTTACTAATCCGGGTATACCTGGGGTTACGATGAATGCTGTATATCTGCTCTCCATAGGAAAAGGTAAATTCTACAAAGGTAGCCACATCAGGACTTGCATACTGGCTGCGCATGTCACTGCCCTCTCTGGCGCCGCCACTGGTTCTGTCGTAAAGGGCATAGCATATGGCATCAAAAATCGTGGTCTTACCCGCACCTGTATCACCGGTAATCAGGAAAATACCATGTGCATCCATGCCAAAGTCAACTGTTGCCTCCCCTGCATAGGAACCAAAAGCAGACATCACTAATTTGATCGGTTTCACTCTGTCTCACCCCCTATTTTCACCAGTATCTCCTGTATAACTGCTTCCTCTTCTTCCGATAGAGGCTGCTGCTGCATGATCTGATAGAATTCCCGAAAAGCTTCCATAGGACTGGGAAGAGTCTCTATCTCCCCCTCCTGTCCAGACAGCAAGGCTCTGGTTCTCGTATTGTCCACAGTAATCTCCAGAATATGATCATATACCTCTTCCAAAGTATCCTTAGGACGATAAGGCTCTTTCTCATCTGTCAGGGTGATACTTACATAATCATGGCAATTCTGTTTATTTCCTGCCCGTAATAATTCCTGTAAAGTACCTTTTATTTTTCTGACATCTCTGTCACAATTTAGAGGAATTGTCTCTATAACAGGTTCATTGCCCTTTTCTTCTAATGTTACCATGGTAATGGATTTGTTATGATGTTCCTCACTGACAGAATATTTCAGAGGTGTGCCACAGTATCTGATTCTTCCATTTCCTATCGTCTGTGGTCCATGAATATGACCTAATGCCACATAATCAAAGTCAGAAATGACACTCGTGTCAATTGCATCCAGTCCACCAACTACGACACCAGTTGTCTCTGAATCACACATCTGGGGCTGCTGTCCATTTGTCGTAAAGAACTGATGTGCCACAAGTACATTTCGTCTGTTCCAGTCTATCTCTTCTCTCGCCAGTACCCCAGCAAAAGCCTTTTCATAGTTCAATTCTGTCCCTTCCGGGAATAACTGACGTACATATCCAGGCTTTGTAAAAGGAAATAGGTAGAAATCCACTTCTCCTGCTTCGTCCTGTAATGTAACCCTGCGAAGATACTCTTTCTCATTTCTCGGTGGCATGGTCGAGATATAGATATGATGCTTCTCCAGAAAAGAAGCCGCATATTGCAATCGCTCCGGGCTGTCATGATTACCTGCTATAATCAATACAGGAATGGATGGTGTTATCTCCGACAACTGCACAAGGAAATCATCAAAGATGCGGTATGCCTCTCCTGATGGCACAGATTTATCATAAATGTCACCTGCAATTACAATTACATCAGGTCTATACTCCTTCGTCTTTTCCACGATCTGATTCAGAATTGCCCGCTGCTCCTGCGCCAGACTGTAGAAATGTAAGTGTTTGCCTATATGCAGATCTGAAATATGAAATATTTTCATCGTCATTCTCCTTGTATTTATTTCCCGCTTAAAACATTCTTCCCTTCAAATGCAAATCCATATTTATAAATCTGCCCTTTGGGTATTCCTCTTGTTATCAACGCCGTTTCATACTTCTGGTTCTCCCCATACTGAATGACCATACCTTTCTGTATTCATTGCTCTACTTCTTATTATAGCCTATATCCTATGCCCGCGCAATGAACAGGTTGCCATTCGCATCCACCAAACTAACTGCAACACTGGCTTCATTGACTTTTTCTCCTGCTGCTGCCTTGTCAACAGATACACCCTCTGCCGGCTTTACAGTAACTGTAGTTGCGCTTGAAGCCGAACCTGTTGATGAGCTGCTGCTGTCCGAAGAGGAATCAGATGAACCAGTGGAATCTGATGAACCTGAAGCAGATGAACTTCCAGAATTAGAGCCAGCATTAAAAATTCCTGCTACAGGTAATTTAACAGAAGCCTCTGAATAATCACTTAATGCATTCTTAGATGCTGTAATTTAGCGTCTTATGTACTGCTACGAGTGTAGCGGGAGCGGGTCTGTGTTGCATTATTAAACCTGCACAATTCATCCCATTCTTTATACCTGTTTCGCAATTACCTATATCTGGGCTATTGCGAATAGCTTTTGTATTTAAAATATTATTTCATATTTTCACAATATGCACAAAAATTATTGTACATACTTCACATATGTCAATCCTTTTTGTGCATTCATGCTGTTATCCAACACCAACCGAGCAGATTACAGATTTTTCCTGATATTCTTTAAAGAATATCCTCCACATCCACGACTTTATACCCCTGCTCTATCAGGTCCCTGGCAAAGATTCCCTGTCCGGGGATAAGATGCCCGGAAAATGTACCATCATAAATCTGTTTTACACCACAGGAAGGACTTCTGGATTGCAAAACGGCACACTCTATCTCTTCTCCTGCAAGTTCTTTCAGAATTAAACTACTGCCCCGATGAAACTCTGTATCCCTGCTGATTCCATCCCGGTCTGTTGCCACACCATTGACCAGTTCTACCGGAGTTCTGGGTGTTGGCAGTCCGCCTGCAACCTCCGGACAGACTTCTATGACCTCTTTTCCCTCTAACCATTTATGCAGCTTCTCACTGTAATTATTGCCACCGCTGTATTTACAATTGCGCCCCAACAAACACGCACTGACTACAACTTTTCCCATTTTAATTACTATTCCTTTCATGCCAGTTCTTCCGGTACAAAGGTATCTTTCTCGCATACCAGGTAAATATTCTGATTCATTCTCTTTTCAAAGTAATGCATTAACTCAATGTTGGAATCCCATTTATCTTGTGGGTAGGAACCATACCTTCTCTTTACATCATTCATTCTCTCTTCAATATCGAGGACTCCATCTGCTCCCGCCAGACTGTCACATAATTGGATCAGCAAATCATATTCATCATATACAGCTTCAGCCAGTTTGGTTTTTATAAGTGTCAGTTCTTCTTCTGAAACATCAAATTTTCCTATATATTCATCCACGGTATGATTATTGAACGAATGCGTCAGACAGATCTTAGCTGCCTCATCATAGCCTAATGATTTCATATATGAATATCCATCTGAAACATGTCCCAAATGTCTAGTTCCAAACCTTCTGCCTATATCATGCAATAATCCTAGTATATAAGCTTTCTCAGAATCCATATCTCCACATGCACTGGCAATCTTCTCTGCACAATGCGCTGCTGTCAGGCAATGTCTTCCCCAGGGTCCAGGGTTACATGCTAACCCATCCCTGACCAATGCAATAGCTTCTTCTCTTGTCGGCAACATATCGTATTCCTTTCCTTACATTAAAAATATGTACTAAACGGACTCTTTACATACATCTACCCATTCTGTATATGGTGTGTATTTCTCCATTTCTTCTATTGTCAGTTCAATGGCACTATTACTGCTTCCGCAGGCTGGAAATACCGTATTATACTTGCGAAGTGACTCATCCAGATACACGGTTACTCCATCTTTGATATCAAAGGGGCATACGCCGCCTACTGCATGACCAATTTTCTCAACCACTTCATCCGGAGTGAGCATCTTTGCCTTTTTGCCAAAATGCGTCTTGTATTTATGATTGTCTATCTTCATATCACCTGCTGTTACAATCAGAATCGGTTGCTCCTCCACCATAAAGGACAATGTCTTGGCGATGCGTCCCGGCTCGCAATGGAGTGCCTGTGCTGCCAGCTCTACGGTAGCGCTTGACACATCAAATTCCATGATACGATCCTCTATCCCAAATTGCTGCATATATTTTCTTACATTTTCAATTGCCATTTTAATAACCATACCTTTCGTACAAATTTACGTATGCGCCCATTATAGCCTATATTTTATTCCTGCACAATCATAGCTGTCATAACTTTTCCCGAATTTGACAAGATATAGGCAAAATTCTATAATGTGTGTAACTATTCAGAGCCATGCAGACTGAGGTAAAATATGCTTGTTCAAAATATATTTGACTCAACTTATATGGCAATGTACCCCAATAAGCGGAATGCTATAAAACAGAGATTTTGCGCATGGAGTTGTAAATAGTTACATTGTTCAGCAATGTAACTCATAATTCCAGGAAAGGATAACCTATGTTACATCATCGAAAAATATTTGCTTTACTTATGATAACACTTCTGCTGTCAGGCTGCGCTTCTTCATCGCCTGTATCAGAGGTTGTATCCTTTGATGAATTCACTGACATTGAGTCTGAGAGCACTCCGGCGGCTTCCAACACGCCCATAGCTTCGGACAGGCTCTCTATCAGGGAAACACCGGAAGGTTTTACCGTAACAGAAATGCCGGAAGAAGAAAGTACGCCTGCTTTTGATGAATATGATGTCACCCTTATGGCTGTGGGGGATAATCTGATTCATATGGGTGTTGTCTATACTGGCAAACAAAATGATGGTTCTTATGATTTCTCTTTTCTGTTTCAGGGAATTACAGATTTTCTAAATAAAGCAGACGTGAAGATCATCAATCAGGAAACGATCATGGCAGGCAATCAGCTTGGTTTTCATGGATTCCCGCATTTTAATTCTCCTACGGAAGTGGGGGATGCCATTGCCAACGCAGGATTTAATGTAGTCTTGCAGGCAACGAACCATTCTGCCGATCAGGGCATTGATGGAATTGACAGCTGTGTCAGTTTCTGGAGAAGTCATCCTGAAGTTCTCCTGACAGGATTGCATGAGCCTGATAACCGAACGATTCCTACCCTTACTATAAAAGATGTTACCTTTGCTATCCTGAACTATACCTACGGACCTAACTACGAGATTGTATCCAATAAACTGGCTTCCCGCATGGAGCTTCTATGCGCACGTAATGAACAGACCGGAGCCATGGACTATACCACGATCAATCCTCAGGTTCTGGAAGACATCAAAACAGCAAAGGAACTGGCAGATATCGTAGTGGTATGTCCTCACTGGGGAACTGAATATCAGACCTCCCCTTCCTCTTATCAGCAGAAATTTGCCAGACAAATGACAGAAGCGGGAGCTGACTTAATCATTGGCGCCCATCCACACGTAGTACAGCCAATTGAACAGATTCAGACTGACAACGGCAACAGCTCTATCTGCTACTACTCCCTTGGCAACTACGTATCGACACAGCAAAATGGCAGAAGTATGCTGGAAGGTATGGCATGGGTCACCTATCATGTAGCCCAGGATGGCATCTCACTTCGGGAAAATAAGACGGGCGTTATCCCTCTGGTATGCCACTACACCAGCAGTCCTGTCAGGATTCAGAATATCTATCCTTTAGAGGACTATACACAGGAGCTTGCTTCCAGCCACGGTATCATCTCCTATGGCGGTATCTCCTTCTCTCTAAGTGACCTGCAGCAGTGGAGCACTGAAACCTTTGGAGACTGGGTATTAACAAAAGACGCTGTACTCTCAGATTAGAGGGTCCAGCGTCTTTTTCTATAACTTAATCTATTACATTCTTCACACCAATAAAAGTACTGTCATAATATATGTCACTGACTATGGTGCCTTTTCTGGAATTGGCTTCATGTACAATCTGTCCATTACCAATATAGATTCCTACATGGGTGCACTTGGAACCATTGGAAGAATAGCATACGATATCTCCCGGCTGAATCTCGGATACGCTGATGCTTCTGCCATTACCGCCCCACTGTCCCTGTGGTGTTCTGCTCAATGAGTACCCAAACTCTGCATAGATATAGCTGGTAAAGCCTGAACAGTCCGTACCTGATGCAAGGCTTCTGCCGCCATGCACATAAGGTGTTCCCAGATACTGCATTGCATATTGTACAATAGCACTCCGAAGCTCTGTATTCGTTGTATAATTTGTAGCAGGAGGTGTCACAACTATCGTGGTATTCTCAGGTGCTGTCTGTTCTGTATGGGCAGCCCTCTCCTGTAACTCCTGCAGCGCTGCCTGTTCAGCCTGTTCCTCTGCTATGGACTTGGCATAGATGAACTCTTCTTCTATCGTAATGAACTCGCTGGCAACATAGCCTTCCGTATCCTCTGTATAGCGTATCTTCGTCCATTCCTCACCATACTCTATAATCTGCGCCTTTTCCCCATGATCAATATAGCCAATTCGGGATGCTGATGTATCCGGCTCCTGCCGTACATTCAGACGGTCTGCCTGTACTACTGCATAATGGGTCACGTAATTGTCTATTACCTCTGCCGCTGCGTCTCCATAGATGAAGAATTCTGCCTTAATATAGCCTTCCACTTCACCTGATATGACCTGGAACCAGTCCCCGTCACTCTCCGTTGTGATGCTCTGCACCTGGGCTACAGAACCATCATACATCTTACCAACGATCTCGCCCTCTGTATTGGGAGTGCTTCTGACGTTTACATAATTGTTCACATCCGCTATCGCAAGATTGCTGTATTCATTCTCTGACTCGCCATGCGAAGCCTCACTGACAGCCTCGGCCTCCTGTGACTGGCGCTGCTCCTGCGCATAGCTCTCAAGCTCTGCTGCATCACTGTCTATGATGTCCTGTGCTATCGCTGCTTCTCCGGCTGCCAGACTTATCTGCCCTGCCTCTTCTTCCCGCTCAATTTCATCATTTATCTGTGCTACACCTGCTGTATAGCTTATATCCTGTTCACTTGTCTGTTCTTCTTCCTGTACTGCTGCCATATCCTGCTCCTGTGAACGGGCCACCAGCCCCATATCACAGGTCAGTGCCAGCAAAAGACAGGGAAACACTGTATATAATAATTTCACTTTCATCCTGACTTATTTTAAATCCTTTATTTCACTAACTATATCTTCTCATACGTTTCAATCACGCACTCAGCATCTATAAATTCCATACGTATTTCTTCATTGGGAATATATGCAGTCTGTCTGCTCTGATTATATGCCAGATATCCCAAATGGACAAGCAAAGTAAGTACATCATCCTTATTTCTGAATGTAATCATGTCATTTTGGAAAGTGGCAGTTCTTACATTCACCTCATCACCTGAAATCATAGCTATCACTGCGGTTTTAAGTCCATCAAAGTTTTTATTGATAAGAGGTATAATAGATTCATATGTGCCTGTCTGTGACCAGTAACTTTGAAATTCCCCTAACAGCATAAGGTTTACAACTGCGTTCGGATTATAGATATGATACTGTCCAAGCCTATAACCATCATACCACTTTTTGACTTCTTCATAATTATGTCCAAATCTTTCACACAGGCTGATTACTTCCTCTTGCGTAAATCCTACATATGGTGCAAGTACTGATGAACTTAACATAGTAAACTGGGTAAAATTGTTTAATGCTGACTGTGTTTTGAGTTTTTTTATCGGTAATATACCTGTTAAGTATGCCAAGGCTATATATTTTGTAGGCTCGACTCCCTTGAACATCCCCCGTAGAAATTTAATATATTCTTCCTGTACACGTTGATTGTTTGCTTCATCTCGAATAAGAACATCCCATTCATCAATAATGACAATAAATTTTCTGCCCGTTGCATCATAAATTCGTGAAAGCATATCAGGCAATGTAATATTTTCCTTTGGACAAATATCAGTAAAGGTTACTCTTAACTCATTTATCACATTCTCCGTGATAAATGAGACTACCTTTTCTACACTGCCCGCAGGTTCAATACACCATTGTACATCAAAATGTATCACGTCATATTTATTCAAATTTTCCTCATAAGAATCCTTTTCACTGATCTTCAGTTTGGAAAACATCTGCCTGGAATCACAGCCCTTACTGTAATAGGCTGTCATCATATTTGCTGTAATAGATTTCCCGAATCTTCGTGGACGGCTATTACAGATAAATTTGGATGTTGTATTGATCACACTGTTTGTGTATTCCAAAAGTTCTGTTTTATCTACATATATCTTCGAATCAAGTACATCCTTGAATGCACTGTAATCAGGATTTAAAAAACGTCCCATAGATGCTCTCCCTTCTAAAATACACTATACCACTACTATAACGGATTTTAAAGAAAATGACAACGATAAAAGCCGGCAGCTAAAAAGCTGCCGACCTCTCCTGTTTAGTCAAAATCAAATTTGGTGAATCTCTTCGCCATTGCACGGTAACGGAATCTTACCATTTCGTTCTTCTCCAATACATCCTGCTCATTGCCGGTGTACTGACAACGCATGCAATAGAATTCATCCTTTTCCTTATCATAGAACATATCAATATCCAGGTCTCTCATAAAGCAAGAGGGACATCTATAGTTTAATTTGCCTTTTCTACCTTGAGACATGTTGCAAATACCTCCTTATTTTTAAGAGTTGTTGTATAACCTAATGTTAACATTGGTGAGAATGCATAGCCTTCTTTTACATAGCCTGTGAAGTTCTTGCCTTCTGCTGTTAAGGATACCTTGGTATCTACAGGAGGAATTACTGCATATACTTCTTTTGCTCCAGCTACTTCTGCTTCTCTGCACTTGTAAGCATATTCGATTTCCTTAGTCTCTGTATCGCCTACGCACTTGAGAGTGATACCATTCATATTCTCAGAATATTCTGTTGTACCATAGCATGCAACCATATACTCATTAATGGTAACTTCTGCATCAGGATTGCTCATTTCCAGAATATTTCTTTCAATCTTGATCTCCTGGCTGCCTTCTACGAAGTATATCTTGGTCTGTAACTTCACTGTCAGGTCATAGAATTCGATATCTACAGGATCAAGTGTCAGGATACGTGTCTTGCCCACACCGTTCTCGTTCTCAACTTCTGAGAAGTGAGCCTTGGTACGGCATAAGCACAGGTCAACTTCTTCGCCATTGTAGCATACCTTGGCACTACGGACAGTACCTTCACCTGCATAATGTGTGAAGTAACCTGCCCTGTACTTCTCCTGAATCAGGAAAGGATAGGAAGCATCCCATACGTGGTCTGTGCCGATACCTGTCTTCCACTCAAGCTTGGCAGCATAAGGACGAAGGTCAACGATAGCGCCGCCCTGATCCATATTGACACATGCACGCATGAATGGATCGCAGTACCAGAATAACTGCTTGTCTGATCCGTATAAAATATCTCTCCAAAGAGCACATTCAGGCTCTGTGTAGATCTTCTTATTAACGCCCTTCTTCTCTCTGTAGTAATCAGCGAACTCGGACATTGTCATATCAACAAGCTTGCCTTCCTTCTTGAGCTTACCATAATATTCGCAGCCTTCTTCATAAGACTTGAGCAGTAACTCATAAGGAGCTTCCCAACGTCCCATCTTATTCATCCAGCCTGGTCCAACGAACATCATGTTATATGCATAACCATTGTTGTACTTCTCAAGATCTCTGTACTGGTCGATCAGGTTATATAAATATGGGAAATCCCATGTCTTGGAATCATAGATCATACCACGAAGTACGTTCTGTGGATGTGTACCAAAGTTAGATCCATTACCATCATAGCATGCAATCAGGTCTCTTGACAGATGAGGGATTGCTACAATACCGGAATCCTCTGCTTCATTGGCAGCAGGTGCATGTGTATTCTGCTTGGAAGGAATCCATGGAGCCCATGGGCCGCCATCCATAAAGGTATACCAGGAGTTGTTACAGGTATGATAAGCCTTAGGACCTTCCTCCCAGCATGTAGCAACTGCACATTTTACCATAGGATATTTACTCTTAATATAGTTAGTCAGATCAGCATCCATATAGTAGGAACCTGTTGATTCCGGATAGAAGCCGAATCTTTCATGGAATTTGCCGAATACATCATCCACGATAGACATCTTGTCTTCCATAGAGAACATCCAGATACAGAAATCCTTGGTCTTATACTTCTCACGGAACTCTGTACAAGGAAGACCTAATAAAGTAAGGGCAATCTCATCACCGTACTTCTCATGATGTTCCTTAGCGATTTCTACAGCTTCATCATTGAAAAGGCTGGCATATGTCATCTGAATGGTTGTCTTCAGACCGTTCTTATGCGCACATTCCTGCTGTGTCTTGAAAATATCAAGACTTTCTGTTAAAAGTGCCTTTCTTCCAATGTCCTCTGCTTTGCCGTGTCCGGTTACCTTCTCTGCATACTCAGGAACCATCTCCGGACGATGAATAATGTTTACTACAAATTTATCCACTGTTCTACCTCCTTTTATGTGGTGCCGCTGTTGCGGCGTTGATTACTTCTTCTATATTTTAAAGAGCATCAGATGCCCTTAAAATCAAATTCCAGTTTAAGCGGTCTGGTCACATCAATCAGATATTCTTCATGAGTCCTTGCTCCCCAGCTGTCATCACCGGCTACACCCATCTGCTGTAAGGCAACTCTTACTACTGTATAGTAAACAGGCGGCAGTTCATAACTGTGCATTGCATTCTCCAGCTCATGTGGTGTATAGGGAAGTGCGCTAAAGCTCAATTCCTTACCGCTAAATTCTATGCCTCTGCCGAGATTATCCGTGACGCTGGCACGTCTTACGTGGGTATGATTGCCACATTCCTGTGGAACCAGATACTGTGCGATATTATCAGCAACCTTATTGTGATGGATGCCAAGCTTACCGCCTCTTTCACGGTCACAGTAAGTCTCTGCCGGTCCATATCCATACCAGGTCAGGTTCTCATAATCTGCATCAAATTTGAATAACATACCAAATTCAGGCATATCATGTATTCCCTTAGGCGGATCATAACTTAACGCAGTGTGTACAGTGCCGTCTCCTGTAACAGTGTATGCCACTTCACAGGATGACTCAGGTGTTGTCGGCAGATAATATGTGTAAGTTACTGTTACCTTATCTGTCTCCTGCACAATCACCGGATTTGGCTCCTTTGAACCAGGTATGCCGTTTAGCTGATACATACTTGCCAGCTTCCACTGTGCATAACGGAAAGGCATCTGATTGCCGTTATCATTATCTGTCGGTGCTCTCCAGAAGTTAGGCTTCGGGATAGCCTTGATCATTTCTCTGCCTCCATATACATAGGAAACCAGTCCTTTTCCACCTTTATCAAAGAGCACTTCAAAATGTTCACCCTTAATACCTAAGTTGTAAGTACCATCTGTAACCTTCATATAGGACTGGAGTTTTCTCTGCTGGGGTGCTTCTATCTCATAGATACCCTGTCCGAAAGCTACCTCATGGCCACGCTGTGCCCAGAGTGTATCTTCCTTTAATACAAAGGAAACTGTTACAACATATTCTCCGGCATCTGTTGCCATCCAGGGTTCTTCCTTGCTCCATGGTGTCAGATATCTCCAACGAGGAAGCTGATAAGTCTGCTGACTCAACGGTTCTACTCCGATATCCACCTTTGTATCTGCAATCTGCCTGCCATCAAGTGTCAGACTGATCTTACAATCGTACACGTCTGTATTTGTGAAAAGATTCTTATTGATAACAGTAAACTGGTCATCCTGAATCTGGATTGAGATATTCTGATAGTTGAATTTCACTTCCTGCATCTTCGGAGAAGGCATACGCTCACCGCCGTAAGCAATACCATTTCCACTGAAATTATAATCGCAGGGACGATCATCAAAATCACCGCCATATCCCAGTACTTCCTTACCGTATCTGTCCTTATGATAGATAGACTGGTCAATGTAATCCCAGATAAAGCCACCCTGGAATAAAGGTTCTTCATCCGTCAGGTCTGTGTATTTATGCATACCACCGCAGGAATTACCCATAGCATGTGTATATTCACACAGAAGATATGGCTTGCTTCTGTCTTTTTGCAGGAAATCCTTCACATATGCAGCACTTGGATACATACGGCTCTCCATATCAGAAGTATCATTATATCTGCGGTCATTGCATACGCCTTCATAATGTACCAGTCTTGTATCATCTAATGCATGGAAAAGCCTGGACATTTCATAGATAACAGAACCGCCAAAGGATTCGTTACCGCAGGACCAGATGATGATGCTTGGATGATTCTTGTCTCTCTGATACATGGAATTTACACGGTCAAGCAGTAAGTCCTTCCATTCCTGTCTGTCACCGGGTAATGCTTTCTCGATAGGCCATACACCACGACCTACCATGTCCCACATACCATGAGTCTCCATGTTGCACTCGTCGATCAGATACAGTCCATATTCATCACAAAGGGCATATAATGCTGAATCATTCGGATAATGGCTGGTTCTGATAGCATTGATATTGTTGCGCTTCATTGTAACAATATCCCGTAAAAGCTCATCATGATTCGGCACACGACCTCTTCTGGAACTGAATTCATGACGGTCAACGCCCTTGAAGACAATACGCTTGCCATTGAGCTTCATGATACCATCTTCAATGGCAAATCTACGAAATCCCACTCTCTGGGGAATCAGTTCCTGCAGCTGCTCCTGATTATCTGTGACCTGAATCATCAGATCATACAGATTAGGCTGCTCTGCACTCCATAACGCAGGCTGTTCTATTGTCAGCTCTACAACAGTGCTTTGTCCGTCCTTAAGCTCTACCTCTGTTCTTGCTGCTTCCTCACCCTGTCTGGTAAGAATCAGTTCAGCCTTACCATTACCGATTGCTTCCAGTACGATTTCCAGATTACCTCTATCGTAAGTATCGTTTAATATCGTCTTGATTCTGATATCACTGACATGCGTGTCAGGAATGCTGTACAGATACACATCTCTGAAAATACCTGAGAAACGGAAGAAATCCTGATCCTCACACCAACTGCCGGATGTCCACTTAAATACCTGAACAGCCAGCTTGTTCTCTCCCTCTTTCAGATAAGAGGTCAACTCGAACTCGGAAGGAGTAAAAGTATCTTCACTGTAGCCTACATAGCTGCCATTACACCAGAGTGCAAATCCACTCTCTACACCCTGAAAAGACACAAAAAGCCTTTTGCCCTGCATGTTTTCAGGAACTGTGAAATATTTCACATAGCTTGCAACAGGATTGAACTGTGTAGGAATCTCCCCCGGTTCAATCGCCTCATGCCCATCCCAGGGATACTGCACATTCACATACTGAGGCTTGTCGTAGCCCTCCATCTGAATATGTGCCGGAACACGAATGTCTTCCCAGCCCTTACAGTCAAAGTCCTCTGCTTCAAATCCAGCTGGTGCTTCTGCAAGATTTCTGGCATACTGGAATTTCCATAAGCCGTTCAGATTCTGTCGGAAACTTTCATTCTTTTCTGCCAGTTCTCTATGATTTTTATAATAATGATGATCCGAATGTGCCTTTACGCGATTTTGTGCAAAAAAAGCCGGATCTTTAATTTTACCGTAGTCAAATTTCATTTCGTACCATACCCCCAATTATGCTTTGAGGTCTTATAATCACTACTTTCCTAACTGATCTGATTATAACACCCATACCCAGTTCATTGTTTCTATATACACTTGTAAAATGTGCATTTTCAACCATTACATATCCTTTTTGTGCTACCATCCCTTTAGGGCGGATATCCTGTATTCCTGCAGCTTCCCTTCGTGGTTGTCCGGCCTCTTCTTCCACTGATAAGGCGATGTGCCTATGATCTTACGGAAATTGCGGTTAAACGTAGACTGTGTGATAAATCCCACCTTCTCAGCTACCTCTTCCATGCTGATATCCGTTTTATCAATCAACTCGCATGCTTTCTTCACCCGGGCGAAGTTCACATACTCGATAGGAGTCATATTCATTTTCTCCTGGAAAATCCGCCTGAAATGTGTCTCGCTCATATGGCACTGCTGCGCCAGATCGGCAATCTTGAAATCATCCTGATAATGCTGTTCTACATAATCAATGGCATTTTCCAGCTGAAGCCCACTTGCCTTGATATTGCTGTTCACGCCGCTTCTTCCATTGAAACGGGCAATTTCATGCAGCAGGGCATATGCCATTCCCTTTACGCATTCCTGATGATACTGTGCCTTATTCCCCATCTCTTCAAAGATCGTTCTGACCAGTGTTACCAGTATGGGATTATCTTCCGCCTTGATAAAAAAGGCATTTCTATTGATTGCTTCTATAAGCTCTCTGGTCTCTGGTGCATTCTTTCTGCCACTGATCCCGATAATCTCCTCCGGGTTCAGATACAGATATTCCCAGAAAGCCGGAACTTCCTGGTCACTTCTGGTCACATGAAGGAAATTCGCCGGAATGCAGGATATCATTCCCGGTGCAAACCGGTAGAAATCCTCTTCCAGTACCAGATCTCCTTCCCCATAATGGCATAATCCTATCTCCAGAAGGTTATGAAAATGCTGATTATCAATATTCTCCCCATAGACCTGAATCCATTTATTGCCCATGAGCGCCAATACAGGCTCATCCTGTGGCAATTCATAGAATCTGAATTCTGCCGGCTGCTTTTTCTTTTTTGCCATAGTAATCCTCATTTCCCACACATGTATTTATCGTGTGGATTCCCTGTACACTACTTCATAACCTGATAAGTTCCTGCCCTTGACTTCCTTGCCCTTGATAAAGTCCAGCAATACGGAGCACGTAAGCGTTCCCAATGCCCTGTCATCAAAAATCAGCGAAGTAACTGCCGGTTCATGATTCCGCAGTAACGTACTGTCATAGAAGGAGGCCACCTTCATCTGTTCCGGTACTTTAACATGTGTTTTATCCAGTATCTGCAGTACGATAGAGCAGATCATATCATCCATACAGACAATACACTGTGTTCCCCTCCTGACCAGATTATGCACTACCTGCTCTATCTGCTCAGGTGTGATGCAGTCGTCATAAATAAGATTTTCTTCCAGAGGAAGCTTCATATTGCGAAAAGCATCTTTATACCCCTGCAGTCTCGTTCTGTTGACTACATAATCATGGCTGCCTCCTATCAGTCCGATCCGGTTCATCCCCTTCTCAAGAATCCCCATGACCAGCTCGCAGCAGGCTGCCTTATGGTCATTGTCTACCTGCAGGATATCCTCATCCTTGCTGGTTCCCATCAGCACAAAGGGAATCTGCTGTTCCTTTAAGAAAAGCGCAGCCCTGTCCTTCACCACAGAACGGCTCAATATGACACCATCTACTTTATGATTGGCAGCCATGCGTTCCAGATTGGTCAAATGGCTGCCTAACGTTGTTACAAGCATCACATCATAATCCTGTCTGGAAGCCTCCTCACAGATGCCCTGCATACTGTTCTGGAAGAAAGGCATATCCACAAGATTACAGTCGCCCGGAATCACCAGGGCGATGTTATAAGTCTTCTGCTGTGCTAACCCCTTGGCAATTACATTCGGCTTATAATCATTCTGCTCTATGTATTCCAGTACCCTGGCCCTGGTCTCCTCACTGATGCGCCCCTTGCCTGATATCGCCCGTGACACCGTAGTTTTGGAGACCGAAAGAGCCTCTGCTACATCTGCTATTGTAATTTTCCTGTTGTCCGCTCTGTCATTGTGGAATATCTCCATTGTCTTTTTCCATGCCTTTCAGTAACCTGACTGTAATCATTTGTGAAGTAATTATCAATTACGCTCATCAAGAGCGTTTATAAATCTGTCAAATGCTGCTGCGCCTTCTGCGTTACGCTTATATACACCAGCATGCTCTAATACCTTACCAAATACAATACCGACTTCCTTCTGCAGAATGTCCATAATGGTATCTTCATTTACCTGACCTGCATATTTAGGAAGGAATTCGTCTACCCAGTCTGCATGCTTCTCAAGCACTTCATCCTTGCGGATATCTTCGCCTGCAACAATTGCCCTGGCAAGCTGCTCCAGTTCACCCTTGAGACGGGAAGGAAGTACTGCAAGTCCCATGACTTCGATCAGACCGATATTCTCTTTCTTGATGTGATGAAGCTCTGCATGGGGATGATATACACCCAGAGGATGTTCCTCGGTTGTAATGTTGTTGCGAAGTACCAGATCAAGCTCATAATTATCACCGCGCTTTCTGGCAATCGGTGTAATGGTATTATGAGGTTCTCCATCTGTCTCAGCATAGATAAATGCCGCCTCATCTGTATAACCACGCCATTTTGCAAGAATTACATCCGCAAGCTCAATGATTCTGTGATAATCCTTGTGAGACAGTCTGATAACTGACATAGGCCACTTAACGATACCTGACTGGATATCTTCATAGCCTTTTACAGTAAAGGTTCTCTCTACAGGAGCCTTCGCCATGGCAAATTCATAGTTTCCACCCTGGAAATGGTCATGGCTGAGGATAGAACCCCCAACAATAGGCAGATCTGCATTGGAGCCTACGAAATAATGAGGAAACTGCTCTACAAAAGAAAACAGCTTCTCAAAGGTCTTATGCTCGATCTTCATTGGAATATGCTGGCTGTTAAATACGATGCAGTGCTCATTGTAATATACATAAGGAGAATACTGGAATCCCCACTTCATACCGCATATTTCAATAGGAATGATTCTGTGATTCTGTCTTGCAGGATGATTTACTCTGCCTGCATAGCCTTCATTCTCGATACAAAGCTGGCATTTGGGATAGCCGCTCTGTTTTGCAAGCTTGGCTGCTGCAATCGCCTTAGGGTCTTTCTCAGGCTTGGACAGGTTAATGGTAATGTCCATTTCTCCATACTCTGTATCAGCCTTCCACTTCATATCCTTCCTGATACGGTATCTTCTGATATAATCTGTATTCTGGCTGAATGCATAATACCAGTCTGTTGCCGCCTTGGCGCCTTTTTCCTCATATAATCTGCCAAACGTATAAATAACATCTGATGGTCTTGGTACTAAGCTTCCCATGATCCTGGTATCAAATAAATCTCTGTATACAACGCCCTCGCCTTTTAATAAGCCTTTTTCCTGTGCATAATCCAGCATTTCCTTCAAAGTCTCTTCCAGTGGGAATGTGGTCACATCCTCTACTTTGGTAAAATTCTCAGGAGTAAATTCTCTGTCATATTCTTCCAGCTCGAATAATTCCAGCAATTTGTTTACTGTATAAATAATGTCTGCTTCATCTACCAGTCCGCTGGATACCCCATAACGGACAAGGTCTGTAATATTCTGTGTAATCATGGCGTAATGCCTGCCTTTCTTCTATTCCTTTTCAAAGTCTCTGTAGTTTTATTACAGTACGGATGGACCATCACCAATCTCTACTACATAGAAATCTGCTGCATAACCAATCTTCTCTTTGTATGCCTTGCCTACATTCTCAATGAAAGCAGGTACTGCTTCTTCTTTTACAATGCTGACTGCACAGCCGCCAAAGCCTGCACCGGTCATACGTGCACCGATTACGCCCTGCTGCTTTAATGCTTCTGCTACCAGTGTATCAAGCTCGATACCTGTTACTTCATAGTCATCACGCAGAGAGTCATGGGAAGCAATCATAAGCTTGCCAAACAGCTCCAGGTCATTATCCTTTAATGCCTTAACAGCCTTGATAGTCCTCTGGTTCTCGTATACAGCATGCTTAGCCCTCTTAATCTTGACAGGATCACCGATGAGTTCCTTATTTGCTTCAAATTCCTCTTCTGTCAGCTCACCAAGAGACTTGATGGAGAGCTTTGTCTGTAATGCTGCAAGTGCTGCTTCACACTCACTTCTTCTCTCATTGTACTTGGAATCACCCAGACCACGCTTCTTATTGGTGTTAAGAATAACAATCTTGGCACCCTTTAATACGATAGGTGCATATTCATAGGAAAGGTCAGCAGTATCCAGGAAGATTGCACAGTCCTTCTTACCCATGGCAATTGCAAACTGATCCATAATACCACAGTTTACGCCGTTGTACTGGTTCTCAGAGAACTGTCCGATCAGTGCCAGATCCTGATTGGTTACATCAAAACCGAATAACTCTTTCAGGATAAAGCCTGTCAGGACTTCGATGGATGCTGATGAAGAAAGACCTGAACCATTTGGAATATTACCAAAATACAGAATATCCAGTCCCTTATCTACTTTATAGCCCTTCTTGCCAAAAGCCCATACGATTCCCTTTGGATAATTTCTCCAGTCTCCATCTTTCTTAGTCTCGATATCAGCCAGTCTGCTCTCGCCTACTCCATCATCTTCAAAGTTCATGGAGAAAAGGCATAACTTGTCATCATCACGAAGTCTTGCAACTGCATATGTACCGATTGTCAGTGCGCAGGGAAATACGTGTCCACCATTATAATCTGTGTGCTCACCGATCAGGTTCACACGGCCTGGTGCGAAATAAACGCCAGCTCCCTTGGAATCTCCAAATACTTCTTCAAATTTCTTTAACAGTTCCTGTTTCATTTTCGTTCCTCCAATTTGTTTTATAGTTTTATGTTAGTTTAAAATTAATCTCTTACTTCGGCTGATAGTCTCTGATGACCTTCAGTGCCGGAAGTGCATTGCCTTCATAATCAAAGAGTGCCTGATTCGCCCATTCATTACCACATGGACCTGCTTCCTTGATATATTCCAGTGACTCCGGTGTTGCCCAGCCGCTTCCTGCAACAGGCAGCCATGCCGGCTCCCAATAGAAGAAACCACGTCCCCTGTTCTCCGGGACCTGCTCCAATACCTCCAGAAAAGCCTTTAGGAATTCGCACTGTCCTTCCTTCGTCATAGGGAAAGGTACTTTCTCACATAAAGCAGGCTTGGTCGCCATGCCTTTTCTATCCTCCCGCGCCAGCTTCTCATAAGCTGCATAATCCTCCACTGTATAACCCATGGATACTTCTGCAATCACAAGATCCTTGCCGTAACGCACTGCGATATCGTTCATGTTATTTTTCAGAGCGTTCAGATCCCCATGCCAGAATGGATAGTAGGATAAACCAATGATATCGAAATCTTCCCCTCGCTTCGTATAGTTATCGAACCATTCCCGATAAAGGGCATTGTTACCACCATTATCCAGGTGAATCATGATCTTCGTCTCAGGGCTTGTCTCTCTCACTGCACGGATACCCGCACTGACGAAACGGGCTATGTTATCATAATTAGGCACCTGTCCTTCCGGCCAGAGAAGACCATTAGACAGTTCGTTACCAACCTGTACCATATCAGGACGTACACCCTCTGCAATGAATTTGCGCATATTCTCTTTGGTAAAATCATATACAGCCTGTTCCAGCTGTTCTGCATTGTAGCCGACCCATGCCTTGGGCTTGCGCTGTTTGCCCGGATCTGCCCAGAAGTCACTGTAATGGAAATCCAGCAGGAATTTCATGCCTGCTGCCTTGACACGCTTCGCCATACGGAGTGTTACTTCATAATCAGTGTTACCTGCCCCATAAGGCTTACCATCCTCTGATCTGGGATCATTCCACAACCTGAGTCTGATATAATTGGAGCCATATTTCTTCAATATCTCCAGCAAATCTCCCTGCTTGCCTTCATCATAAAAGACTGCACCTAACTGCTCAATCTCGTCCATTGATGATACATCCATGCCCTTGATATATTCTAACATCCTGTTACCTGTACCTTTCTGTCGGTTATATCTAAATATTTTCATGCGCAACCGTTTGCGCTTTGTAAAATTATCATAACAAGCAAAATGGCATCCGTCAATAGATTTTTATGTAAAAAAAAAAATGGACTTATCGTTCAAAAAAGCCCTCTGCCATATGGCAAAGGGCCTTTCTCTCATTTCTCAATCGCCTGATTCAGATTATCTTCTATTTTATCTAATATGTGTTCCAACGTCTCCAGTTCTTCACTGGTCATACCGGCTTTCATAATTTCGTCCGTCATCTGGAATATCTCCAGCACCCTATCTGCCTTTCTGTTCCAGAAGTTCTCCATGGTCGCCTCTTTCCATGATCTCACCCTTTTCCAATACTATGATTGCATTGGAGTTTCTGACCGTAGAGAGTCTGTGGGCAATGACAAATACCGTTCTGCCCTCCATGATTCCATCCATTCCCTTCTCAATGAGCCGCTCTGTTCTTGTATCAATAGAGCTTGTTGCTTCATCCAGAATCAGTACAGGCGGCTTGGCAATCGCAGCTCTTGCAATTGCGATCAACTGCTGCTGCCCCTGTGAGAGATTGCTGCCATCCCCATATAACATGGTATCATATATTGAAATGGTCAATATTGGAAAAAGAATAGGACTGATCTGCATTGGTTACACCATAGTCGATCAGATCTGCCATCAACATTCGGCTGTGTCAAGTCTTATTATCCTTCCTGTCTCTGCCATGACTCTGTGTGAGATAGAGATAACAGTTCTGTTCTCGCTGACTCTCTTCAAAGCCTGCAAGACTGCCCTCTCCGTATCAGCATCCAGATTTGCCGTGATCTCATCGAGCAGTAATAGCTTCGGTTCTGCTGTTGCCGCACGGGCAATGGATAACAGCTGCCATTGTCCCTGAGAAAAGAGTTCCGGCGTACATATCGTATCGTAGCCATGCTCCAGATTCATAATGGTATCATGTAACCCTGTCAGTTTCGCTGCCTTTATTACCTGCTCCATGGTTATTGCATCATCATAAAGTGTGATCTGCTCTTTCACAGTTCCAGAAACCATATGAAATGACTGCTCTACATAGCCAAAAAGCCTGCGGCGCTCATTGGCTGAAATATCTGCTGTCTTTTTCCCCTGTATCAGAATCTCGCCTTTTACCGGTTCATACAGTCCAAGAAGCAGCTTGAATATCGTGCTCTTGCCGGCGCCGGTCCTGCCGGAGAGTGTCACCTGTTCTCCCTCCTGTACCTGAATATTGAGATGTTCCAGCACCATATGATCGTCATAGCCAAATGTGACATCTTTTAACTCTACAAAAGGCATATTCTGTGTGTACGTTCCCTCTGACCGGGATTCATTGTTCCTAACCTCAGGCAGAGTCAGAAATTCATTGATTCTGCTGACACCTGCAATGGCTGACTGAATGGTCTGAATCTCCATACCAAGGCTTTCGATAGGTGTAAATATCTGTGAAATATAGTTAATAACTGCCACTGCGGTTCCCGCTGACATACCAAACAGTACAAGCACCTGCTGATTGCCGGAGGCTGAGAACAGCATGACTACAGCTACTACGATGGCATTCAGGATCAGAATGACCGGTGAGTATACCGCATCGTAGAAGTTCGTCTTTTCCATTGCCTGATAGCTCTCTTCGATATACTGGTCATATCGCTTCTCCATATACGCTTCCTTACCAAGGCTGTGAATGGTACGGATATTGTGCAATGTCTGTGGTACATGCCCGGATACACGGCTTACTGCCCTTCTATTCTCAATCTGCGCTGCCAGCATATTCTTCTGTACATGTCTCGTAAACCAGAAGAGAAAAGGCAGCAATACAATAAGCACAAGCGCCAGTCCCTTATTATGAAACCATATGACAGCAAGAATACTGATGATCTTGCAGGCATCTGCAAACATACTGATAATACCTGATGTGAACAGATTCTCCACCGTATCCACATCCCCTACGAATCTTGATACCAGTGAGCCAGGCTCCTGATGATTGATCGAATCTGCTGACAGGCGTATGAATTTCGCCATCAGACGTCTTCTCAGTGTATGTGTGATCTTTTGTCCAAAGACTGTCAGAAGTCCTTCTCTTGCCGATTCCATAATGCCCGTCAGTACCAGCAGTCCAAAATACAGTACGATTATTCCTATATTCACCTGCTGCCCCTGTGTCAGGGAATCAACCACGTCTCCCAGAATCAATGGTGGCAGAAGTGCAGTTACAATGGCAGTGCAGACCGCAACCAGAATTCCAAGAGAAAGCCATTTCTTCTCCCAGACTGTATGCATGACTATACTGCCTGCTGTTTCTTTATTTCTGCTCATCTGCCTCGCCTCCTTCCTGTGCACGGTAAATTGCCGCATATTCTGGCTCCTTACTCATCAGTTCTTCATGTGTTCCAGCCGTTACACGTCCATTCTCCATCCAAAGCACCTGATCTATCTGTGGGAATAAATATAATCTGTGAGAAATCAGTAATACAATGCTGTCTTTTGTCAAATTCTTCAAATTCGCAAATATCTGCTCTTCTGTCCTTCTATCCAGTGCCGAGAACGGATCATCCAGAATCAATACCGGCTTCTTATGACACAATGTCCTTGCCAGTGCCAGTCTCTGCGCCTGTCCACCGGAAAGTCTGACGCCGCCGCTCCCGACATGGGTATGAATACCCTCTTCCATCTGGGCAACTTCCTTGTCAAAGCACACCATTTTCAAAAGTTTCTCAATATCTTCATCCTCTCCCATAAGGATATTATTCTCAATACTGTCATTGAACAGCTCCGGGTCATGCCCCAGATATCCAATGATGCCTATACGTTCTCTGTCGTCCAGCCCGCCTAATTCCTGATTCTTGAAACGGATGCTGCCCTCATAAGGATATTCGCATAGAAAAACCTTACCAAGTGTAGATTTACCACATGCCACAGGACCTGTAATTCCTATGATCTGTCCGGGCTTCGCCGTAAATGACACATTTTCCAGAATGCGTCCACCAGTCGGGTAGGCAAAATCAACATGTGACACCTGTAATTCTCCTGCCTGCTGCACCTTGCAGGGTTCCTCTTCTTCTACCAACTTCATTAAAGGGCGGATTCTCTTCCAGGATACCTGTGCCTTATGCACTGCGTTGAACAGCTTGGCTGCACTGGAGGATTTCACTGATAATTTGGTAAAACATGCAAGAAACGTTGCAAAGGCTGCCACATCCCACTTCGTCCATCCGATTCCCAATACATTCTTGCCGCCAAAATACAGGATAAAGAATACTCCTGCCATGGAAATAATACGGTATATGGGAGGCATCACACTGTTCCAGATATTAGCACGGACAGCACTCTTCTCATAATCATTCAGATTCTGTTCGTAGGCATCTCTTCTCTCTTCCTCACAGCCAAATACTCTGTAAGTGATGGCATTGCTTGCTCTGTCCAATGTCGCAGCACTTAATATTCCTGACTGCTCTTTGTATGCTGCTCCGCCTTTCTGTACCTGGACTTTCATCTTCTCCGCTACAATAAACGAAATCGGTGGGAAAAGCATGCACAGAAGTGCCAGTCTCCAGTCATACCATAACAGCATACCTGCATAGGCTGACAGTGCTACGCCTGTATCAAAAAGCTCCGTAGTGAACTTACGCATCCCTTCCACGCAGTCGTCTACATCCAGAATCGCCTTAGTCAGTACATTACCTGTTCCTTCTTCTTCCAGCTCTGTTCTGTTCTTATGTATCAGACAGCCATACAGAATCCGCTTCATTCTGCGATTCACATTGTTGGCAAAACGTCTGACGTAGAATCTCTTGACATAACGAGATACCTGTACGACTGCAATGGCTGCTACATAGCAGATGACCAGTACAAGCATATCCGAGAAGACCTTGGTGCCACCCAGAATATCTACCAGATACCCTGTCATTTTACCCTCGAACCACGGTCCCGCCAGGAGTCCCTGGTTATAGATCAGCCCTGATATGGTTACTGCCAGAAGCACAACCCATTCTTCCTGAAAATAAGAAAGAATGCGGTCAGCCCTGAATGCTGCTTTATTCTTCACGTCCTTCGCCTCCCTTATCAATCAATGCCGATACATCCGGGAATCCTGCCCGGCTCTGTCTCTTGGAACGCCAATATAACGTATCCAGAGTCTTACAAAATGCCTCTTTCTCCTCCTCTGGCAGCTCTGCCAGAAGCCATTCATAGAAGACACCCTCTATGTAAGCCTTAGAATTCTTCAACTTCTCTGCTTTCTGTGTGGCATACAGCATCTGGCTGCGCCCATCATCAGGATTGGGCTTGCGTATCAGATAGCCCTTCGCCTCCAGACTGGCGGCTCTCCTTGCTGCTGCTCCCTTATCAATCTTTAACTGCTCACGCACTCCCGCCTGAGTAATCCCCGGATTGTGCCGAATCAGATGAATGAAGTCAAACTCCGCTGTTCCAATTCCATCTTCCTTCATCGTCTGCACTGTGAGCTTATTGACTTCTCTTGCAATCTTTGTAATCTTTCTACCCGTCTCGTTCATATAAACCTCCTACACGAAATAGATGTACCTACATCTATTTAGATGATAGTACATCCATTTTAGGATGTCAATATATAAGACTTTCCTATTTGTATCCGTCTTTTATATTGAATCACTCTTATTTTTTGAAGTTAAATATACCTCAACTGCATTTATTATCATTTCTGCTGTTTCTATCTGTTCAAAGGCTTCATCCTTTGAAGCAATATAAAAATCATCATAATCACTTTTTTCACGTTTTTGTTGCAATCTGGCAATACGTTTTCCAATTTCCCGGTTAAATTCACCCTGTGCAACATAATTCTTATTAAAATGCGCTATTACATCTTTATGCCTTTTAAAGTCAATCTCGCTTAATGCCAGTACTGCCTTAATTGCATAAAAAGCAGCATAATATGAACGATTTATGGAATCTTTATAATGATTCCCTTCAACACAATCTCTGGCAACAGTTAATGTTTCTTTTGCCTGATTCATTCTATATTGGCTTAATTCAATTTTCTTATTTTCCACTTAAAACTACTCCTTCTTTTTCAACATTGTTATAAAAGGGTAATGTTCCCAGCCAATACTTAAATATATCTTCATTCTTAATGATTACAGAAATATCTACACCGTAATCCATAAGGAAATCATAAGCGATATCATATATATCATTTTCTATTTCCGTAATCTCTTTATCTGAAAGAGTGGTCAATATCATAATATCAATATCGGAGTTTTCTTTATTATCTCCTCTGGCATAAGAGCCATAAAGCAATACCTTAATTAGTGATTCTCCAAAATATTCTTCGATTCGTTTTGTAAAATCCTTTAATATTTCTCCAATTGCATAATTCATTGACTCACCCCAATTCATTTTAAAGTTATAACCAACTTGAATATAGTATACCACACTATTGTTCAATACTTCTTTAGTTCTCTCAAAATATTTTAAAACTGCGGGAATAACTTACTTCTGCCTTTTGGGGTCATGACCGGTATGGCAAAAAGCACCGCCTTGCAGACATTATCTGCAATCATGCATAACCATACCGCCCGCAGATCCAGTCCCCATACCTTCACACACAGAAATGTCAGCAGGATGCGGATGCCCCACATACTGAAGGTCTCTACAATAAATGCATAGCGGGTGTTACCTAGTCCGTAGAAGATACCCTCCATAACAATCATGATTCCAAAGAATGGCTCTGAGAATGCTACCAGTCTGAGCATATCCGCTCCCAGGTCAACGACTGCCCGGCTTGGTGTAAAGAAGCTCATAAGCATCTTCGCACTCAGATACAGGACTACACCATTAACACACATCATGGCAACCGTTACAATGACACTGATAATACTGACCTTCCTGAACTTATCCCTGTTCCTCTCCCCAAGGGAATTACCGACCAGCGTAGAGGTTGCGGTACGAAATCCATAACCCGGAATATAGAATATCTCTTCTGCCGTTACGGCAATGGAATGTGCTGCAAATATAGTCGTTCCCATACCTGATACCAGCCCTGCAAAGACTGTATAACCAAGGCATGATGTAATACTGGTTCCAAGTACCGGAAGTGCGACCCTGCCACACTGTTCCAGAATCGCTGTGTCAGGTCTGATCTCGCCAAGCTCCCAATGCAGCCATTCATTCCTGCGGTATGCCACATACATCATAATACCTGACAATACATAGGAAATGGCAGATGCAATGGCAGCGCCTCTCACTCCCATATCTACACCATAGATCAGTGCATAATTCAGCACTGCATTGATAATATTCGCACCCAGGCTGATGAGCATGGGAGTCTTCGTGTCCTTCGTCGCACGGATGGCTGCACCAAACACAATGCTGGATACACGAAACAGCATAGGCAGGCTGATGATAAAGAAATATTCACCTGCCGCACCCTGAATGGATGCTTCTGCGCCCATCCAGATGGGAATATACGGGCTTAGCAGCAAGGAGATTCCTCCAAGCACAATGCTGCACCCAATGACCATCCATACTGCCTGGCTGGAGATTCTCCTTACCAGATTCTTATCCCCGCTTCCTACCGCCTTGGCAATCAGCGCCAATACACCGATTCCTATGGCATGGGGTACACTGTTCACCAGCCATGTAACTGTCGTGCTCACGCTGACAGATGCTGTTGCCTGCTCTCCAAGCTGTCCTACCATAGCTGTATCCACATATTGGATCAGTGTCGCAAGCACCTCTTCTATAATTGTAGGAATTGACAATGTGACCAGCATATACAATACGCTGCTCCATCGCTCCTTCTTCTGATTCACACCCATTCTCCTCTACTACTTTTATATAATGTAACTATTCAGATACAGAATTGTACAGACTTAACAAATGCATTAGCAGGCACTTGCTTTATATTGTAACTATCTAATCTATATGTGCTGTAATCTCTTCAAAGTATCGTTCATTCTCTGGATATTGGCAGTCTGCTGCATCCTGTAATACTTTCTTGCGGTATTTCTCACACATTTGGGAAACGTCAAATTCCACCTGTACTGCGCCTCTGTACTCTTCCTCATTTTCAGGTACATCCAGCTTCACCTGCTCTGTGCCCTGTTCCAGCATATTCTTATAATTGACATACATGCAGTAGTCCTGATAGCCTTTTACAATCTCCCAATACTTCCCATAGATGTCAATATCATACAGGTCGTATATGTACAATGTGGTATATAATTGGTCATACCTTCTGTTAATGTAATCACGTTCACAATTCGTCAGATTATATTCTTTACCGGAATATTTCAGGTCATATCGGATAGACGACGGCAGTTCGATTGCAATACCAATCAGCATAATCAGACTGAATACACAAAAAAGTGTCTTGAAAATAAAAGGGATAATATGCACTTCATACTGCCCACTCTCATCGTGAAACTTAATTCTCTTCATATTCCCACCCTCTTCTTTCGCAGACCAGCTTTATGAAATCCTGCTCTTCATCTGAATACAAATTGGCATCCACCAGTCTGGTGATATCTTCCTGTGTCATTTTAAAGGTTCCCTCCAGAAAGGCCACTGTATTCTGCTGTGCTTTCTCCAGATATCTCTGGTTCTCAGGATATTCCAGACTGCTTCCATAGGTACGGTTAAATTCCTTGAGCATATACTGTCCGTTATATAAGGCTGAGCCAATACGGTACATTCTTGGAGTCTCTCCATGGTTCCAGTCCTCATTCTGCCGGAAATATGCCATCATCTCCAGCAAATTGCGGTAGGATTGATAGATCTGCACCCTTTCCGTATACTTATCATAGCCATCCTCCCAAAACAGGGAATGTTCTTTTACATACTGAACCAGTACTTCCGTATCCTCTGTCTCCAGTATTGCATCTGCTTCCGCCACAGAAGCCGTACTCCTCACATATCTGTCATGTAAGGTCTCGAACACTCCCCCCACCACTGCGATTGCTATGGTCAGGGCTGCCATCAATACAATACAGACAATGACCACATTCCATATCTGGTCGATCACATATAAAGGAGCCGAATGCCGTACTCTCTTTCTTGTGTTTTCTGTTTCATTTTTGGCATTTTCCTCTGTGTTCTTCCAATGCATTCCCAGTGAATTGGGTTCTCCACAATATGGACATTTCAACTCCTTGGCTGAATACTGTGCGCCACATCTCTTGCATTTCATTCTGACTGCTCCTCTTTGAGCCTCTCAAAGGCCATCTTCTGCATATCTTCCTGTATCTGCCGGAGTCTGTCGTAATCATCCTCATCAAAGCCTCCGGCTGCTTCTATGAGCTTGTCAGTATCTTCCTTCGTTATACCATAATTATCCAGAAGATACTCATATGCCTTGTCTCTGTAATAGGCAGCAGAGGCTTCCTCCTCATACTTATAGTGTTCATCCTGTGAGTACTGACAAGTCGCCAGTATATACATAATATACTTTACATCATAGATGGAATCCCATTGTTTATTCTCCACGATCCACCTGCGGTAATCATCATCCATCGGGTCCAGATACCGTTCAAAATAGCGCTCCATATCCGCTATGTCACTGTATTTTTCATAACCGCTGGTATACATCAGGTTCTTCTTCTCCATGTAGTGAAGGATTCCTGCATAGTCACCCTCCTGATACATCGTCTCCATCTTCTGGCTGTGGCGCTGTTTTGCATGATAGGACACTTTCCTGTTTACAATGGCAGATATGCCTTCATACGCTGCTACAACAATTACCAGCACAATCAGTCCTATCAACAGTTTCGTCACAAGACTCTTGCCCTTTTTAGCAGCCTTCTGTGGCAGCTGTTCCAGATGCTCCTTTTCACGGTTCAGTCCATTTATAATGTCTTCATGCTCCTGTACGACTTTACCAAAATTGTCACTGCCGCAATATGGACACTTGTCTGCTTCCTCATCATACTGCGCACCGCAGTTATCACATGTGATCATCCCCATCTTTATACTCTCTTTCCTACTATTTGTTCTATTTCCAGCAGATCCTGTATCTCATGATCAATTCTGACACCCTTGTCATTTATTGTCTTCTTAGGATTATACCAGCAGCATGCCAGTCCTGCATTGTTCGCTCCTTTTATATCACTGGTCAGGGAATCCCCAATCAGAAGAATCTCTTCTTTTCTGCAATCCTTCAACTCCTGCAAAACTGGTTCAAAGAATCTCACATCCGGTTTCTCATAACCGATTTCATCAGAAATAAATGCCCTGACAAAAATCTGATCCAGACCTGAATTGGCAAGCTTGCGTCTCTGTGCAGTCTGTGTACCATTAGTCACTGCATACTGACGAATCCCCTGCTGCTGTAAATAGTCAATGACTTCTCTGCCATGAGGACAATAGATTGCCACATCTCCAAGCCTCTCCTGATATTCTGCATTAAAAGCCTCTGCCTTCTCTACAGGAAGCCCCTCTGATGCAAAGAATTCCCTGAAACGCCCCTCCAGAGTCTCCTGCTTCGTGATCTCTCCACGCTCCAGCCTCTCCCAATACTTCCTATTGATTGCAGAATACCTCTCTAACATCTCATCTGAGCATACTCCCAGCCCAAATATCCGGAAACACTCCCCAATCGCATACTTCTCCGCTGCCAGAAAATCCAGCAGAGTCATATCTATATCCCACAAAACTGTTGTATACATAACTCCTTATTTTCCTTCCTATAACTACAAATTGCTTCACATGTTTACGCTCAATCCCATTTATATCATTTTGACCAGTTACAGAATTGTACAGCTTTCCCAATGCATAAGCAGGCACTCTGCAGCCGTCGGTACTTAGCGCGCATAGTCGCAAGACATATGCACGCTTACGTACCGCTACGAGCTGCAGCGTAGCGAGAGCGTGCCTGTGTTGCATTGTGAAATCTGTACAATTCGTCCCTTTCACCTTACTAAAAAAGGGATTGATGTAAAACACCAATCCCTCTTATTATATTGGATTTATCGATTCATTTCAAGCTGTGGTCCTGTAGAATGATGATTTGCAATAATGGAATCAATCTCTCTGAGATTGGAGGATGGCAGATCACCGGGAATCGTATTCTTAACGGCTGCCGTAGCATTGCCATATTCCATTGCCTTCTGGCAGTCCATATTATGTGCCAGCAAGCCGTACAGGGCACCGGAGATATAAGCATCACCACTTCCGATACGGTCTACAACATCAATATTCTCATAAGCAGGCTCCTGTACGAAACGGTCTGCAATCGCATCATAGATGCAGGAACCGAAGGAATGAATCTTCGGAGAATGTACGACACGCTGCGTAGCTGCCACTACACTAATCGGATAGTCTTTTGTAAAGCTTCTCATCATATCCTGCACTGTGCCTTCCTTGCCAAAGGTAAGTCTGGCTGTGTCTTCTGAGCAGAAGAATACATCTACATAAGGAAGAATCTGTTCTATACATTCCTTAGCTTCCTGACCGGTCCACAGATTCGCACGAAAGTTTACATCAAAGGAAATCAGAGTGCCATTTTCCTTAAAGCGCTTGATCATCTCTATTGCAGTCTCCCTGGTCTTCTGTCCCAGCGCCAGCGTAATGCCCGTTGTATGGAAGCATCTTGTGGAACGGTACATCTCTTCCGGGAAATCATCAATGCTGACTTCGGAAAAGGCAGTGTTCTTCCTATCATAGATAACATTTGGTTTTCTGGGGTGTGCACCATATTCATAATAGTAAATACCCAGCCTGGAATCCTTCGTCTTATCATAAACCAGGTAGTCGTCGCTGACACCACAGAAACGGACTCTGTTCTGAATGAAATTGCCCAAGTCATTCGCCGGAATCTTGGAAATAATACCGGTCCTGAGTCCAAGGAGCGATACACCGGATACCACATTCAGTTCCGCTCCGCCAGCCTGCTTCTGGAATATCTCACCACGGGTCAGACGCTCATTTACGGGTGGTGACAGACGAAGCAGAATCTCACCAAGTGCCAATAAGTCAAAATCTCTTCTTTTCATTATCATAATGTAAGCTCTCCTTAAACGCATGATAGGACATGTAAGCCCTTACAAAAGTATCCTTTGCATTGTTAAAATAAGTGTATCATGTGACCGGTAAAATTTCCAGTCTTTTCTTTAAAACTCTGTATCAAAATATTTATGTAACCGTTTACATATATCTTACAAACCATCCGGCAATTTTTCCAAAAGATATTGGCAATATGAAAAACCGTTGATAAAATATAACCATACAATCTGAAACAGTAAAAGTCAGGGAGGCAGCTATGTATCATTCCAGGAAAATCGGTGTATTCATTTCCCACCTTTTCGGTGAATATCAGCACAATCTGTGTCAGGGCATTCTGGACACAGCAAAAGAATATGGTTATCTTGTGGAGATTTTTGCATCTACAGATGGCGAGACCCCAAACACCCTTGCAGGAGAAGAGGGGATTCTTACAATTCCTTCTTATCAGGATTTTGACGGTATTATCTTCGCAAACGGAACTTACCCTGAATACAGACTCGCTGATGCCATTTATAAACAGGTCACACAACACTGCTCCTGTCCGGTTCTTGTCATCAATCAGGAAGCCCATGCTTCCAATTATGTCATTCTGGACAACAATGCCCCCTTTGCAGATCTGACAGAGCATTTCATTACCGTACATCACGCTGCAAGAATCTGCTATCTTGGCTGCCGCACAGAATCCCAGCCTTCCGATACACGTTATGTACTTTATAAAGAAACACTTGCAAAGCATAACATTCCCTGCCCTGATGAGAATGTATATCAGACCTTTTTTGGTATGGAGTATGCAAGAGAGGCACTTACCTATTTCTGTAAGGATGGTATTCCTGATGCCATCCTGTGTTATAACGACCGTATGGCTCTGGATATGATGCTGGCTGCAAATGAGAGGGGTCTTCGTATTCCTGATGATATCGCCATCAGTGGCTGCGATAACAGCGAGCTTGGCAGAAACATCACGCCTACTCTGACTACGGTTACTTTTCCAACCTATGAAATTGGACAGGAAGCCGTACATAAACTGCTGCGCATGACAGACGGCATCCTGGATGATGCTCCCTCTGTTATCAAGGCTGCCCCTGTGATTGGCTGCTCTTGTGGCTGTCATTATCGTGTCAGCGAAGCTCCTTATTATGCAATCACGCAGATGCATGAAATAGAGCGTAAGGAACGTCGCATTTTTCAGGATATTCATATGTCCGCTGTCCTTCACGGGATTACCGATCTGGAAGAAGGCATGGAGAAAATAAATGATTACGTTAAGGATATTGCCCATTGCAGTGAATTATATGTCTGTCTCTATGAGAATTGGGACAGTGCTCCCAGACATATCCGTATGCTGGCTGCCATAGAACAGTTCGGTATGCAGGAAGAGGACAATATGGATGAGGATACTGATAAAAATATCGTCAATCTGTGTTTTGGCTGGCAACAAGGTGCAGAAATCCCTCCCTGCAGTTTTGCACACCAGGACATTCTGCCTCCCCATATTGTAAAGGATTCCCAAAGCAGCTATATCTGTGTGCCCCTGTATTTTGAGGATAAACAATATGGCTATGTTGTCCTTGCCTTTGAGAACAACAGGCTGCATTATGATTTTCATGTGACTTCCTGGATTAACAACATATCCCGTATGCTCAAGCGTGTTGCAGACAATCATCATATGTCCTTACTGGCTGCACGTCTGGAAGATATTTATATGAAGGATGAACTGACCGGGCTGTATAATTACCGTGGATTTCGTGCAATGGCATCCATGATTGTTGATGATATGATTGTTACCGGCGCACCTTTGCTGATGATATCCTTTGACATAGAGCATCTAAAAGACATCAATAAGGATTGGGGACATGAGGAAGGAGATTTTGCACTTCAAGTATTCTCAAGTGCCCTGAAGACTACCCTTGAAGAGGATGTTATACTTGCCAGAACCGGTGATGATGAATTCAGTGTACTGCTTCCCGGACTGGAAAAGGCAGACGCAAAAGAATATATCTCTCACATCTGCCAGTATCTTACCAATTATGCCAGACTGCATCACAAAAAATATCAGATTCATACCAGATATGCCTGTGACAGCGCCTCTATTACCTGTATCGAAGACCTGGACGGGCTACTCCACAGCTGCATGCAGCAGCTGGAGCAGAATCCCTCTACTCTCCTTTAAGCTGTATGCTCTTACGGTATTCTGTCGGCGATACTCCCAGCGTCGCCTTGAATATCTTCATGAAATGTTTCTCATTCTCATAGCCTACCGACTGACTGATCTCGTTGACACGCATATCAGAGGTCTCCAGCAGGCGCTTGGCTTCCTGCATACGCAGATCCTTTAAGAAATTCACAAAATTCGTGCCTGTATACTGTTTAAAAACATAGGAAAACAGCGAATAATTCATGGAGATATAATTAGACACCACTGCCATATTCAGATCTTTATTATAATTCTCATGAATATAGCTGACCGCCTGCTGTATCTTCTGCTTATTCTTGTAATCATCAAATTCCTCACTGATCAGGTCATGGAATCTTCTCATCCAGTCTGTTAAAGTATTCACATACTCCGTAATGGTCTGATACCGATAAATATCCTGCAACTCCAGAATACTTTCCTTACGTACTTTCAGGGCATTCTCATAATTCACTGCGATTCTCTCCAGCATAAGATGCATCCTCTGGGCAAACTCGTCTGTGTCCATAGCTCCATTCTGTACCTGTCTGCCATAATCCTGTATCAGCTCCACCGCCTCTTCAACACGCTCTGTTCCAAGAATATGTACCGCGCTCTCAAGTCTCCTGTTCTCTTCTTCTGCCATTTTGGGATGTTCGGTCTGTTTCTTCATGTAGCTTTCGTTACAATCCACTACTTTTATAGCTTTGGCAAAGGCTTCATGGCGCCCCAAAACCGCCTGCTCATACGCCTTTTTCAAAGAAGAGATTCCACTGACAGGCTGACTGAAGCCCGCATAGCAATTACGCAATTCATTTCTGATCAGGAACTCTTTATTCTCACAACCAATCAGGAAAAGGTCATAGCCGCCTACATTGTGCAGATACAGGTAGGAATTCCCCTGTTCTTCCTCTTCCCCATCGTAGCTGCAACAGCATACCTCGTATTCCCCCTGTAGGAAACTATCCTGATAATATCTGCCGGTCAGCTCTTCATCTTCCGCAGATACCTTCTCGGAGGTACACAGGAACCTGAGCTGCTGATATCCCGCCTGTCTTAGTGTATCCTGTTCTTCTTTTATATGCGTCAGTTCATCCTCCATTTTGTGCATGATTGACATGATCTGCTCTCTGTCAATGGGCTTTAGAATATATTCCTTTACCCCCATACGCAGCATTTCCACAGCATAGGAGAAATCATCATAGCCGCTGATTACCACCGTAAGCGGACGTCTTTGGAATTTCTGCATCTCCTGTACCAGCGTGATGCCATCCATCTTGGGCATTCTGATATCAGTAAACATCACATCTATCTGCTGGCTCTGCAATACCTCCAATGCCATCTGTCCGTTACTGCATTCTATGATGGTCTGAACGGGTACTCCTGATCGCTGTATCATGCTCTTAATACCCTGGCGGATCATCTTCTCATCTTCCACGATCAACACTGTGTTCATATCTTACTTCCTTTCTTGGTAAATGAATCAGTACCTTCGTATAACATCCCTCTTTGGAAAAGATCTCGATACCATACTGTTCCCCAAAGTACAACTGTACTCTGTCCTGCACATTCTTTAAACCGATTCCATGACCGCTCTCTTCTGTAGAACGGGTCTGTGAATATATTTTGCTTCTTAATTCTTCCAGTGCCTTTTCATCCATCCCTCGTCCTGCATCTGATACTTCTATGGTGCAGTTCTCCTCATCTACCAATATTCCTTTTATATAAATGTTCGTGTCTTCTGCCATTTCTTCTATTCCATGGTATACTGCATTCTCTACCAGTGGCTGCAGCAGCATCTTTGGAATCTGCATGTGTGAGATTTCCTCTGGTATATTCAGTGACAGATAAATCTCATAATCAAACCGCAGATTGAGGAGCTTTAGATAATTGCTGATATATGTGATTTCTTCCTCTACTGTAACGGTTCCTGTCATCCATTTCATACTGTAACGAAGCATTTTGCCAAGAGATGTGATGGCATCGGATATATCGTACTTTTCCTCTATCTCAGCCATCATTTTGATGGACTCCAGTACATTATACATGAAATGTGCATTGATCTGATTCTGCAGGGATTTAATCTGCGCATTCTTTGCAAGAAGCTGTCTGTCCAGATTATCCTGATTCAGCTCCTGAATCCTGGCAAGCATTCGGTTAATCTCACTGGAAAGCTTCGTAGTCTCATCATTACCCTCTTCCGGCAGAGTCAAGTCAAGCTCACCACCCTGAATCCTTGTCATGACATCATACATTCTATAGAAACGCTGCATGATTACACGCACTGCCACAATACTGAATATTACAAAAGCCATAAGAATCAGTATCAGTATAATTCCATAAGGAATCAGACTTCGATAGAACTCCGAAAACGCTTCTTCCATAGATACCAGATGTACATAAGTACCTCCCAGCAGTGGTACATACTGATATGCCAGTATCACATGTTTTCCATCTATTTCAGTATATATGACATTGGTGTCACTTCCTGTTTTTTCCTGTATCTCTTCAATAGCCTGATTCCAGGTATTGCTGTTACTTGCTTTATAATACAAATTGCCATCATCACCAAAGAAAGCGCTCCAGGAAGTATCACTGTCCTCATACAGATCAGGGAACAGATTAGTCATATAAGTTATGCACTCTATGGTGTACATCTCCTGTCCGCCTGCCTGTGTAACTACGCTTATCAGTCCCGCCAGATGCTTTGGTCCTGTCGCTATGTACTCCGGGAATACCGTATCTGTATAATCCAGTTTCCATTCTCCGTCATGATACTCTTTTGCCCAGCTCATGTTGTTCATTCTCTGATAGCGATAGATGCTTGGAGCTTTCTCTGATGCCTTTTCACTGTTCACATAGATTCTGACCTGATACAGATAGGGATTGGAATTGGTCATATTTTCAATCGAAATCAGCTCCTTCTGATAGAAGTCCAGCTTCTCCATGATCTCCATATCCTTACCATTGCAAAGCAATTCCATATACTGATTGATCTTGACTGACTGCTTTATGATCTCTGACGCCAGATTGCACACTTCATTGGTCTTATCAATTGCCTGTGTGACCTGCTCAAGCCTTGCCTGTTCATCTCTGATCGTACTTTTGATCATACTCTCTTTCATATTGTTGGTCAGCATGAGTGCAGCCACCACAATACAGATACTGACAAAAGCCACAATTGTCAGTACGATCTTGCGGCTGAGACTGTTATTACGCCTTATTTTCATATGTGCCGCCTCCTACTGTTCTATTCCCAGTTTCTCCATGTTATCATGTATCTGCACAGTAGAAGCCTTTTGCACCTGTTCAAATCCAATATCCTCTCTCTGCTTTTTGAAGTCCTCCATGATCTGGTCAAATTCCTCATCTGATTCTGCCAGCAGCAATTTAGGCAAGGTCACTCCCCAGAGATTCTTGATCTTCGTATAAATCTGATTCTCCTGTTCCTGTGCATCAAATACCACATCATACGGTGCTGTATATACCGTATAAGGGAATGTCCATTCCTGAAGCTGTCCAAGAGGCTGTGGCAATACCCTGCCCCACTCATCAGCCCTTACATTATCCTGAAGCATCCAGTAACAGGAATCTGCACCATATATCCTGTCATAGGTCACGCGATCCGTATTCAACAAATGCTCTATCTCAGGATACATTTTAGGTTTGCCATTCTCATCATATTCCCATGTGATTCCTTCCACACCATACCAGGTCATCAGCTGTCCTTCATCACTGATGAGATAGGATATCAGCTTAATTGCTTTCTCAGCGTTCTTGCATTTCTTACTGATAAACGTCACTGTCCATCCGTTAATTCCGGAACCGGGCAGCCTGTAATCATCTCCAGACAGGTTCTTTGGTCCATCCACGGCAATATAGATCTGCCCCGGATTCTTCGCATACAGAATCTTCTGCTGATCTGCCATATCCGTTCTCTGATACAGCATGCAGAAATATCTGCCGTTTGCTATCTTTTCCTCCATCTGGGTTCTGTTATCCAGAAAGATATCATCCTTCAGATACCCTTCCTCGCGCAATTTCCGATAAGTCTTCAACCATGTAAGAAAGCTTTCATCCGTATATCTGTCATAGGCGTTGCCCTGTTCATCCAGATATGGCACCGCCAGAAAATCAAACAGATAATTATCAAAGGAATCACATCCCTCCTTGGTAAATACATGTGCTCCTATGGGAATCAACTCCTCACCGTTCACTTCCGGGTACATCTGTGCCGCTTTCACCACTGCATCATGAAATCCCTGCGGTGTTGTCATATCCGGTGAGCCTATCGCCTCGTATATATCCTTTCTTACCAGAAAAGTCTCATTGGAAGCTATGGTGTCATATTGCTCATAATCACTGAGCGTATAGGCTGAATTGGGATACTGATAGATATGTCCGTCTTTGGAGGTATACCAGCTGGCAACATCCGGGTCTACGACCTGCATAAAACAGGCATCATATTCCTGTGCCAGCTCATCCAGTGGATAGACCATTCCTTTCTGAATCATTTCTCCCACTTCATCTTCCCACCAGCCAATCGTCAGAATATCCGGCAGACTATCCGCACTGATGAGCGAATTCAACATCTCACTCTCATCACCGCTTGGCACAACGAAATCTATATTTACTCCCGTCTTATCCGTAATCGTCCTGGACACCAGATTCTCTCCCCAGTCCGCCGTAAACCAGGAATAATTGATATACCATTGAAGTGTAGTAACGTCTTCCTGCTGCGTCTGCGATGCGGTCTGCTGCTCACCTTTTTGCAGGCTGCATCCCCCCAGCAGCAACATTGTTATAATCAAGGCAAAAGCCATTCTTTTTCTCATAGTATTCCCCCTCTTTCTCCCCTATAGTATACATAAATATATACGCCAAAGCAAATGAATACACATGCTTTGGCGTATGATTTTTCTTATAATATAATGGTCATGATCTCTTCTGTTTCCATGTGGAAACCAGCCTGTGTTTCTCCTTCCTTGAGAGAAATATGCATTTGAAATCTTTCCTATTTTTTTATCCAGACCTCTATCTGTGTGTATTTTCCGGCTCTGATATTTTCTGCTTCTTCTCCCATGATCTGATTCTGATATATATGGATTTCTTTGTCTTTTTCTCCTGTCAGGCAGTACTGCACAACCTCATAATTTTCCGGTATATAATCTGCGTCTTCTGCATCCACATGGTAAACAATACGTACTTTTCCAAGAAATACTGCTTCTACTCTTCTCTCCTGATCCAGCAGATAGGAAGGAATCACAGGCTGCAATGCGAATACCAGTTTGTCATCCTCTTCTCTAAAAGGCGTATGTCCAAACATCATCCTCTGCCACATGTCCATGAATTCTACTGTAGAACCACTCAGTCTTGCTACGAATCCCCTGCCATGAATGCTCTCATCCGGGTTGGCACTGCTTGCAAGGAAAGAAGAATTCTCAAGAATACTTCTGCCGTATCTTTCTTCATCCTGGAAAGGAATCGCTGCCTTGTACAAGTCCCCGATATATTGCTGATACAGACCTGATTTAAGAAGTTCCAGCAGATACTTGTATTCCATATGCAGCCAGATAGACTCATTTTCCAGCCATCCCGGTGTAAACGCCCTGCATCTGCCAAGCTCATAGGATTCCTTCGCTAATGGCTCATTAACCTTATACATGGATAATTCACTATCATATAGTTGACTGCTCCTTACCTTCTCATATACCTCTCTTTTAGTCTCCGCCGGAAGCCGCAGCTTCAGATAGCGAACAGGACCTTCCAGGAAATGCGGCAGTACATGTTGTCTGAATGCAACTGCTCTGATTCCATCTTCCTCTTTGACATACTCCGTCATTTCATAGGTAAAATACGTAGGAATCAGCCCATCCCCCAACGTGACTGCATGTGCGATTCCCTCCATAACGATTCTATAAAAGGCTTCCATTACGGTCAGCAGTTCCTGTGCCGTGCAGTTGACATAAGTTCCTTCTACTCCTGCATAGATCTTGTCCCGATACGCTTCTTTGATATCATTGATTCTGTTCCATACAGGGAAATAAGCTTCCCCTGCCTCTGCCTTTTGCATATTTATGATCTCATAGGCAGCCTTCATGAACTCATACAGTTCTCTTAGGATATCTGTACCCTGTTGATATTTACGAAGGATATCTATAGTATATTCCAGATTTCTGGCAAGCTCACAGGTCTCAGCCATAGAGGAACCCATCAGTCCCGGTAAGCCATTCAGTGCATCATACCAGCCAGGCTTTCCACCCTCCATCTCAATACCGCAACCATAAGGATCAAGGGTTGCGAATTTCAACGTATTGAGCAGTATCAGCTTCTCCAGCAGTGTGGTATGAAGGATGCGCCCTTTTGTATCAGTTAAGAACTTTTCTTCACTTTCCCCGTATTTTATGGAATATACAGCATGATACTGACGAATGCCTTCCTCTGTCTCTACATAACGCTGCTTCCTTGGGTATACGCCTGCTCCCGGCTTCATATATACATAGCTTGCATCCTCATAGAGAAGCTGATGCTCTCTTTCAGGATAAATGCTGCAATAATTCTCGATCAGATCCAGATTGTAGGTCCAGTGGTCGCACCAGTAGCCCTCCAGGAAATCCGAAGTGACCAGACTCTCAGACATATCTACTATGCTGCCAATCATTTCCGTCAATTCCTTTTCCCCATAATCACCCCTGCTCTCCAACAGAGAAGCCACCATACCAGGGGTATATGGATGTGTGAGCTGCTTCGCCTCTTCTTCGCGTATTCCCAGTATCTGCGCTGCCTCACCCACTCTCTCCTCAGGCAGGCTATACGTGGTCTTTTCTACCCCAAGAGGGTTATATCCGTCTAACTGGATGAAGTCGTAGAACATGTGAATATTTTTATCTCCCACCTGTGGGAAAAAGGCAACATCACACCGTCTGTTCTGATTGATGTCGCGGAAATTACCATTTCCCTGAGAATAGAACTCCGGCAAAAGACGGAAGTAATTATAATCACGTTCCATATCTCCATGCTTGCGGGCATACACATAGAATATTTCTTTCTCGCCCAGATGAATCGGCATGCCGCCTCTGAGTACATTATCAAGGAAATCCTGTCTGCAATAAGCATCAAAAGCAGGATTGGCAGTTCTGGTGTCCATGCACTCCGTGATCTGCCTTGTCAATTCCTCTGCTCTTACAAGCTTGCTCTCAAAATATGCAGCATCCGGTTTTTTCTGTAAATATTCATCCAGTAATTCTTTCCTTGCCACCTGCCCTGTCATTTCATAAAAGACACAGGACTCTCCCGGTTCGATGACAACCTTTTCCCCATAGAAGCAGCAGGGAATACGGTTCATCGTCATCTGTCTGGAAGACAGCACCCCGTCTATGCCCTTTTCCAGGAAAATGTGTGGATGTTCATATGCCGTATCATAGGCAAATACCGCTTCTGCGTCTACAACAGGGCTTAATCTGCTGCCATCATGCCCAATGGCAATACTGAAATTGCCCCCTTCGATTTCTACGACCTGTGTGGAATCTGCCATACTGGCGCGCACTCTGAAATACGGTCTGCCCGCACAGACATCCTCGACCTGCATCCATGCCTTGGCAGTCTGTGTCATATTCTTCATGCTGTCCTGATTCACACCATATGGTACGATTGCAGGAGCGCCGTCCAGGTATTCCACTTCAACAGGCTGGTTAGTTATATTCTGCAATTCCACCTTACGTACAAGTGCCCCCAGCTTCTCTTCGGGAAGCGTATAATAGGTCACTCTGGTCACAATTCCCTTATCCTGCGCCTTTTCCTCAATGCGAAGCACATTCTGGTCAATACACATGGTCTGCTGTCTGTCCGTATCGGCAAAAGCTTCATAGAACGCACCATTCACCTTCAGAAAAGTACGATACCCCATCCTGCCGGTATGCAGATATGCCTGATGTGCAGGAACAAATTCCATAATAGAATGATCCTTATCCTCTGATCCAAAGCAGGAGATGCACTGCCCCCTGTTTACATAATAACACCAGAGGGGAATCCCGCTGATACCGCTGATGCCTGGAAGGAAGCTGGCAAATGCCGGCTTTCTCCCGTAATTATCTATGATGAATCTTCCCTTCGCATCAATCATTTGCTCTACCTTACCTTTCTATTGGAACTACTTTCTATCGGAACTAACCGGACATCTATTCTGTGTGTCCTGTCATGTGACAGCCGTGTCACTTTATTCTTTGGAATGCTCACTTCCCTATCCGGTGTAATCTCTATCTCTGCCTCATCCAGCCTTACCTGATCTATTCTGTATGCTCCATAGTCACATAGCCCGTCATTGTGGTACACCACCTCTATCGGTACTCCTGCGAACTCCACATTGACTGCCGCCCTGTGTTCCTCATCAAACTGCTCTGCCAGAAGCTTTGGTGACAGACACAGATCTCCCAGCCTGCCACGGACTCCATACATCTGTGTTACAACCGTCATCATATACCAGCTGGCTGCTCCTGTGAGATAATGATACATTCCTCTTCCCCTGTCATTGAAATACTCCGGGATTCCAGGATAAATCCTGCTCACTTCAAAATTAGCAGCCTGTTCATACAGTGTATGCAAAGCCTTATAGCCTTCCCTTGCAAAGCCTCTCTGATACAATGCATTGGCATACATGGTCGTCATATGGGAGAACACAGCTCCATTTTCTTTATGACCATAGGCAAAGCCAAACATTCTGCCCAGATCATCCTTACGCTCATGGAAATCCGTATTCAGACGATATCCACCTGCTTTTGCATCATACAAATAGGCATCTGCCGCCTTTACAATCTGTCTGATCTGTTCCTCTTGTGCAGTGCTGGACATAATGGCAAATACCTGTCCTGTCAGCATCATGCGTACGCCGCTGTCAAAATGTCCTTCTACTGCTCTGGCATGATTATCATAATAGCTGTTGAACCATCCCTGATTCTTGTCTTCTATCCATTCTGTCTCTCTGATATGGTTCATGATCCATTCTGACATGTGTGTCAGTTTGTCTGCGATTATCTTTATTGCAACCTTCTTACGTCTTCCACTTACCTGATGCGAACAGCTTCTACAATACTCATTCAGGCTCATCTGTTTGGCTGCAATATTCTCATACACTGCAGAAGCCTGCTTCCACAGTGGTTCCAGCTCTGCCAGAAGCTCTACTTCCTGTACATGCATCCGCTGTTCCAGTGCCGCAAGCAGCTCTGCAAGAGTCCTCAGATTGCCTGCATATGCTGCCGTAAAGGCAACACTCTCTCCACACTCATTTGCCATATCCAGTGCATCATTCCAATCGGCATCCCGCAGCCTCATGTGGTTATGTTCACCCACTTCATAGAAGGCTGTCAGATGCTGAACCAGAATATGTTCCAGAATGCTGCCCTGCACAATATCGCCCTGTGCATCTCTCTGCCAGCATCCCTGTGTCTCATTCCAGTTAGCATCCTTAGCTGTTCCTCGTATGATCTGTGCATCCTTGAAATAAGGTGCCTTTTCCAGTAATATGGAGAGATCTCCTGTCTGGTCAATATAGAATGCAGTCGTCAGAAGCGGCCACATCCCATGATCCATCCATACACGGGTAATATGATTTCTATCTGCAATAAATTCTCCCGGCTTCGTTCCGATAATCGTTGCATTGGTTCCATCTACACGGACACCGCCATAATTATCAATGAGCATCCTGCGTACACCATCAGGGTTCATCATCAACAGTGCCAGACAGTCCTGCCACAGATCACGCCAGCCTCTTCCACCCTTGCCATAATCATGATGTGGCAGGAAAGAGCAGCCATAGATTCTTCTAAGAATCGGCTGGAAGCTTACCCAGTTCATGAACTGGTCAAACTCATGATTCCCGGACTGATAAGATGCTTTTACACGTTCACGCCAGGTCTGTTTTGTCTGTTCATATGCCTGATTGAGGTTATTTAATGACGCATATCTGGAATATATCTGCTGCAGGGAAGTCATCCATACGCTGTCTGCTTCCACATTATCACTCTCCTGAATCCCCATCATAATGATCCAGCAAGCACTTTCTCCCGTCTCTATCTTCTTATCCGCATAGACAATACCGCCCAGTGCTTCATATCCATCAATCTCTATTCCTGCCTTTTGCGGTGTCAGCCCTTCATATAAGGCTCCAGGCGCTGCCAGGCTGCCTCCTTCTCCTATAAAGTCTTCCACCACAGGATAAAAGCCGACAGGCTTGGTGCCATCGCCTTCCGCTCCCAGTGCATAATACTGTACACGGTTCTTCTTATGACCTCTTTCATCAAAAGTCAGTACAGGATTTACGGCTACGCCTTCTTCCAGTGTGTAGATACGGTGCAGAAGACTGGTCACATGTCTGTGGTCTCTCAGATTATCTGCGCTTCTGCCATATATGGGAATCGCTGCCACAGGCTGTACTTTCACTGCTTCCTTACTGTTATTATGCAGTGTCACCATCATAAGCTCTACGGTATCATCTGTACATGGTACGAAGGAAAGTATCTCGCCGGAAAGTCCTTCCATGGGCAGCTCGTGATAAATCTTATGCCACATGAAACCGGCCTCTAATGTAGTAGTCGGTTTCTGTTCTTCATCGTTTTTTTTCTCATATTTTCTGACTTCATCCGAAGCTCCTGCTCCTGTCAGTGAAATGACATCTGTGTCATTTATTCTGCACCAGAAATTTCTGGTACTCTTATTATTATGCAGTTCTTCAGCGCTGACCGGCTGTAAGAGAAATGTGTTCTGACCGGTCTTGGCATCTCCGCCAAGAACCGGTGTCAGCGAACTCTTCATTCCTGCATCATTTGCAATCGGGAAATACAAATAGCTGTATTTCTGTGGATCTTCCATACGGAAGCTTCCATATTGATCTATATACTCATACCCTTTGTTCATAAGCATTTACTCTTTCACACTTCCAGCAGAAATACTGCTGATGATATACTTGGAGCAGAAGCAGAATACGATCAGAATTGGAATAACTGATATTGCAACTGCCAGATAGATTGCACCCTGATTGGACTGAATATCTGTAGAAGCTCTCAGTGTAGCCATCATAACAGGTAACGTGAATTTATCGTTTTTATTCAGGATAATCATTGGTGTGAGATAGGAATTCCAGTTACCAATGAATGCCATGATGGACATGGTTGCGATACCCGGTGACATAACAGGAAGTACGATTCTGTGGAAAGAATATAACTCTCCTGCGCCATCAATTCTTGCTGCCTCTATCAATGAGGGAGGGAGCACCGACAACACATATTGTCTTAGGAAGAATACGGTTCCCGGTGCTGCGATTGCCGGAATAACCAAAGGGATATAGGAATTAACAAGATGTAACTTCGTACACAGATTGTAGAAGCCGATCAACCCCAATTGTCCTGGAATCATCATAAATACCAGAATAGTAGTAAATATCAATTTGTTGCCTTTGAACTGATACATCGCCAGACCATATGCTGTCAGTGCTGAAAAATATGCTGTGAAGAGAGTTGCCGGTACGGCTACCAGTAAGCTGTTCCACATACCTTTGAACAGGTTAAAGTAACTGAATACGACTTCCCAGTTCTCCTTGATATGGTTGCTTGGAATCAGGGTAAAGGATCTTGTGATCTCCACACCGCTTCTCGTTGCATTTACGATCATCAGCAGGAACGGGAACAGACACGCTGCACCCAACAGGATTAAAAGAACATAGAGAATACCTTTTTTGATCTTATCACCGATACTCATAGTCTAATCCTCCTTATTAAATAATTTGAACTGTACAACAGATACTGTCAGAATGATCAGGAACAGGATATAGGCAATTGCAGATGCATAGCCTGTCTGTGTCGTACCAGTTTCAAAACCGAATTTATAGAGATACATTACCGCTGTCTGTACTGAATTATAGGATGCACTTGCCTTATCAGCCATCAGATAAGGAAGGTCGAACATCTGTAAACCACCAATCAGTGATGTGATTGCCACATAAAGCAGAATCGGTTTTAACAGAGGTAATGTGATTTTTCCAAATACTGTCCATCTTCCGGCTCCATCTATTGCAGCCGCTTCAAAATAATCCTTTGATATGCCCTGCACACCTGCCATCAGCATAATAAAGGAATTACCGAACCACATCCATGCACTGATTACTGCTATCGTACTGCCTGCATGTGCTGCTGTTCCCAGCCAGTCAATGGGATTATAGCTTTTACCAAAGAACTTGAATACCTGATAAATGATCTGGTTGAACGTACCATAACGCCAATCCAGTAATGTTTTAAAAAGGAATGCTACAGAAGTCGCTGCGATCAGGTTAGGCAGATAATAAATGACTCTGAAGATGCCCAATCCTTTTATCTTATATTTGATATCGCTGAATATGATAGTCAAAAGGAATGCCAGTCCCAGCTGTAATACAATATTGACGCCCCAGATTCTTAAAGTATTACCAAGGGCACGCCAGAAAAATTTGTCTGTAATAACTCTTATATAATTGTCGAACCATACCCACTGTATCTTGCCTACTCCTGCTATCTTTGCATTGGTAAAGCTTAAATACAGAGTTCTCAATACCGGGTATACATTAAAGATCAGAAATACGATTACAAAAGGCAATACAAATAAATATCCCGCCCTGTTATAGTTTTTGATGCTCTTTTTCTTCATAAAACCATGTCCTCCTCTTTTCCATACCGCGTGGTCTGCCCTAAGGCAGACCAAGACACGGTTTCATATTCCAGAGTCAGCTTATCTGACTACTTTAATTTCAGGATAGGTAGATTCAATGACATCATAGAAATCATTGAGTGCATCCTCTTTCGTCTTCTCTCCTGTCTTTACAGAAGAGATTGCATTGCCGAATGCATCACCAATTGCCTGGTCATATCTTGTAACCTTGGAAGTATCAATGCCTTCTGCCTGCTTTAACCAGAACTGGTACAGCTTCTCACCGCCATAGATTGCATTCTCATCATCTTTATGCTTCTCTAATGCAGACTTTAAGGATACGGTATCACCCTGTGAGTAATCAATCCACCAGTCAGCTGTATCTTCATTGAGAGTACAGAACTTTACGAATTCCCATGCTGTCTCTTTTCTCTTGGACTGAGAAGAAATACCGATATATGTACCACCATCAAATCCGTAAGCAGGACCTGAGCAAACGCCCCATTTACCAGATGTATCGCCTACGTTATCTCTCATGGTCAGAACGCCCCATGCAGGAAGGCCAAATGCAAATACTTCTGTCTTATCAAGACTTGCTGTTGCCTCTGCAAACTGGTCTGCATCCCATACATTGACCGAATCATCTGCATAAGACTGAATGTCTGCTGTCAGAATAGGAACTTCACCAGCCATAGCCTGATACCATGGTGTTGACCACTGGTTTGCGTATGCTGTCAGGTCATTCTGATATAACTCTACACACAGATCCATGTAATCAAGTCTTGCCTGATCTACATTCAGAGTATCATCAAGTACCCATGCGGAATCTCCTGAGAATACGTTCATTTCAGCATCTGATGAGAAGATTCTGTAGCCTGCATCCTTCAATTCCTGAGCGGTTTCAAGAATTGTGGGATAATCAGCGAACTTCTTACCGATCTCATCAGGATCATCTGTGCCGAATACTTCCTTGGCAATGTCTCTTCTATAGTAAATGCCTGCCGGTGTGATCTGATAGGAGATTGCTCTCTGAATGCCATCTGCATCCTGACCAACTTCCCATACATAATCTACGATTTCATCTGCATAATCCTGTGCACCAAAGGCATCCAGGTCTTCAAAGAATCCGGCGTCATAGAAATCTTCCAGCATCTTAGGCTCACCAACAATGATATCCGGTTCTGACTCACCACCAAGAAGCGCTGTCTGTACTTTCGTAGGATAGTTAGCAGGCTCGATAACTACTGTTTCTACTTCTACGCCTGTCTTTTCCTGGAATCTCTCACCGAAATCAATCAGGTCATTTGCCAGTGTCCAGATGACCAGCTTGCCATCGTTTAAATTCTTAACATCTTCCAGAGATGTTTCCTGTGCCTGTGCTGTCTCTGTTGCTGTTTCTGTCTTAGTCTCCGTTTTGGTTTCTGTTGCAGTACTTGCTGCCGGTGCATCATTTGTTGTAGATGCATCTGATCCACAGCCTACAGCTGCCAGTGCCATTGTTCCTGCTAATGTCAGTGCCATTACCTTTCTTAACTTCATATTGTTTCCTCCTTTTTCCCAAAGCTTTTTAACTATACCCGATATTTTTTACTTTGTTTGCTTTGTATGGCTTTATTATAGGCAATGGAAAAAGGCAAAAAAATACACCTTTTTTTGCAAAAGGTGTGTTTTTTTTAGAATGCTGTATTTTTTATTCTTTGACACCGCCAATCGTAAGACCTGTTACGAAATATCTTTGCAGGAATGGGTAAATACATACGATAGGAAGCATAGTGACCATAGTCGCTGCAGCACGGATAGATACCGGGGTAATCGCCTCTGCTGCTGCATTTTTCATGGAATCTGCACTGCCGCTCTGCTGCATAACAGAGGAAAGCAGCTTCATCAATTCATACTGTAAGGTGGTATATTCAGGCTTCATCCTGTTATAAAGCATAGCATCGAACCAGGAATTCCACTGTCCAACTGCCACGAACAGCGCAACCGTTGCATATACCGGTTTACATAATGGTGAAATGATTCTTGTAAAAATGGTAAAATATCCGGCTCCATCAAGCTGGGCAGATTCTTCCAGAGAATCCGGCAGACCCAGCATATAAGTCCTCATGACCAGCATATTGAATGCACTGACTGCACCAGGCACAATATACACCCAGAAAGTACCAGTCAGGTGAAAGCCTCTGTATACCAGGAATGTTGGAATCATACCGCCATTGACATACATCGTGATGACCCAAAACAGGGACAGCTGGGAACGGAACAGGAATCTCTTGCGGCTTACGATAAATGCCAGCAATGCATTGGCTACAAGAGAAACCAGTGTACCGATTATGGTTCTGAGCACCGTGATATAAGCGCCCGTCATAATATTCTGCTTATGTATTACTGTTGTGTAATTCTTCCATGTGAATTTACGAGGCAATAGGTGAATTCCTCCGCGGACAGTATCGATACCGTCGTTAAGAGAAATCGCCAGAGTGTTCAATACAGGATACAGTGTGATGATTACAAAAGCCACCATGAATATCGTATTGCACACTGTGAAAATAATGTCTGCTGTGGATTTCTTTTTCTTCATAATGATCACCTAAAATAACCTTTCTTCTCCGGCACCCTTAGCCAGCTGGTTCGCTATAATGATCAGAATAATGCTGACCACGCTCTTAAAGATACCTGCTGCCGTACCCAGAGAATAATCGTTCTGGCTGATACCCCATTTCAATACGTAAATGTCGATAGTCTGGGATACATTCTGAACCAGGCCATTGCCAAGCAGATACTGTACTTCAAATCCTGCATTCAACACATTACCTACATTCATCAGAAGAAGGATCATGATTGTAGATTTAATACCAGGAAGTGTAATATATCGAATCTTCGCCCATCTTCCTGCACCATCTATGGACGCTGCCTCATACAGACACGGATCAATGGCTGTAATCGCCGCCAGATAGATGATAGCATTCCAGCCTGTCTCCTTCCACAGATTAGCAAAAGCCACAATTGGCCAGAAATATTCCTGATGTGCAAAGAAATTGATTTCTGTGTTAATCAGATGTAATTTCATTAAAATTTCATTGATGATACCTGTTGTAGACAGCGCATCATGCATAATACCTGTAACAATGATCCAGGACAGGAAGTGTGGCAGATATGATATGGTCTGCACTGACTTCTTCCAGATTCTGGATGTAATCTCATTTAAAAGAATTGCGAATACGATCGCCATAATAAAACTGGTCACAAGGTTCAATACACCCATTGCCAGTGTGTTGCGGATTACCCGCAGAAAAACAGCATCTGTAAATAAAAATTTGAACTTATCCAATCCTACAAAAGCTGAATGAAGCAAGCCATCCTTGGGTTTATAGTTCTGGAATGCCATGATCCAGCCGCCCAAGGGCAGATAATAGAACATAATTCCATAAATAACGAACAAGGCTGAACAGATCAAAAGAAATTTCTGGCGTTTTATTTCTTTCCACGTAATCTTGACCTTGGTTTCTTTTTCTTTCTTAGCCATATGAATAACCATCCCTTTCCATCTTTGCCTTTTTCAAAGGAAAGAGGCAGAAGCCCTGCCTCTTCCCATAAAGGACTATTCAGCCAATGCTGCTCTTCTGTCCAGTTCTGCCTGCATTTCATCCAGGAAGCTCTGAGGATCACAGCCTTCATATGCTGTCATATATTCGTCCCATGTACTTTCAAAATCACCTGACATAACTACCTTAGGAAGCCATTCATGCTTAATCTCACCCATCTTGGTCCATGCAACACCACCAGGAGTCGCTGTTGTCATGCTGTTGGTATAAGAATACATAGGAAACCATGAACCCATTTCTTTCTTTGCAGAGTGAAGCATATCTACATAGGAGTCTGCATTATAAGCCTTGAATGTGTTAACAAGAGGCTCTGCAAGCCCATTAAAGAACTCGGATGTCTGCTGGCTTGGCTGCATTGCATTCTTGCCGTCCTTGCTGGTTCCAAGCCACTGAGGCAGATAAGTATAACCACACATATGATTAGCCTTATAATCTGTATCTGCTGCCTGTGCCCTCATCTCATCTGTACGATAGAACATACCATCATCATCTACCAGATAGTCAACACCTTCCACACCCCAGAATCTCAGGTTATGGATTTCCTGATCCAGTATGTCATTGAGGAACTTGGCTGCCTTATCAGGGTCTTTACAGCTTGTTGTAATAGATACGCCGCTGGACTGGTTCAAGGTATCACCATATGTATGCCACTGGTTCTCCATTCCTTCATCAATAGTCAGGCCAAGAGGTACATAGTTACATCCCTGAAGATCCAGCCCCTGCTGTTTGAATACATCATTTACTGTATATGCAAAATCCCACCACTGGTCGCACATACCAAGTACACGTCCTGTAGAAAGCTTGGAAATATACTCATCATAAATCTGGGTTGCGAATTCTGTATCAATCATGCCCTTCTGATATTCTTCGTTGAGCTTTTGGAAATATCTCCTGGTAGTATCTGTAGTATTGTAATCCACGATTTTCATATTATCGGTATCTACGATAACAGAACCGTCATTTGGGTAGCCATCCAGGAACTGCCCTGCATTCTCAATACAGAAGTATCTCCAGTCATCACACAACATGGTATAAGGGATATATGCTGTTCCATCCTCCATTGTCGGATTGGCTGCTGTATAGTCCTCTAATAACTGGAAATATTCGTCCAGAGTGTTAATCTGTGGATATCCGGCCCACTCCAGTACCTTGCACTGAATCCAGAATGCTTCATCATTATGGGTTGTTGTCTTATCTTCGCCGTAGCTGTTCTGGAATACATTGATCCAGTAGATATGACCGTCTTCCTGACGGAACTTCTCCCACTCTGCATCAGAATACATTTCCTTGATATTAGGATATTTCTCAATATAATCATCCAAAGGAAGCAGTGCACCTGCATCCAGAAGAGACATTGTTCCATCTCCACCATCAATGAAATCTGGATATTCGCCACCTGCAACGATTGTTCCTATCGCTTCTTCTGCGGTCTGTCCTGTCAGCCAGGTTTCCTTTACCCTTACTCCGGTCTTCTGTGCGATCAGCTCCTGAATCTCGTTGCCATCATTGATCTCGGAACCCGGCATTGCTATGAACATCGTAAAATCTGTGATATCACCGTCTGCACTTTCACTACCTGCTCCTGCTGCACTGCTGTCAGTTGCTGTGGAAGCTCCTCCGCCACAGCCTGCCAGCATGGATGCTGTTACTACTGTTGTCATAAATAGTGCCATTAACTTCTTACGTTTCATCTGATTACCTCCCTGATTTATCTGTTCCACCATTACTTACCCCTGTGTTAGGCAATGTTTCATTTGATAGGTTTATCATATATTTTTTTGATGCCTGATTCTTCCTAGTCATTGCTATCTATTCCTCACATTTTGCGCTATTTTGCTGATTAGCCAACAATTTTCTCAAATATTTCCATTCTCTCCTCATATATTACTCTATTTTATCTTTTAACTTGATTTTCTTTTGTGCATTGTTTATTTTTTATATTGTATAGTTTATCTTTTATTGTGCATATTGTATCTGTTCAAAAACATGCGAATTTAAAGTGGAAAGCAATTTTGAGCAGTTACTTATTTCAAAAATGTACTCTCAAAGTCTTCTAAGTGAAGCATTCCGGGAGTACATAAAACTACAAGGGAGTGATTACATATGGAACCTGTCGCAATCGGTGATTTACGTTCGGAATATTATGATGCTAACAGCGATTTTCCGGGACTTTGGGAATTGGATGAGAACAGACGTGAAGACGTGGATTTTCGCAACAGCTCTTCTATCCGCATCTGGTATAATGATTTAACGTCCAATTATGCCACTCACTGGCATAATGTGTTGGAGATCATCATCCCCATTGACAATTATTATGACGTTGAAGTGGAAGGTATCTCTTACCATCTCAGACCTGATGAAATCCTGATTATTCCACCCGGTAAGCTCCATCATCTGACTGCGCCATCAAGCGGCTGCCGCTTTATCTATCTGCTGGATATCAGCTGTCTGGAAGGATTAAAAGGCTTCGCAGGTATTAAATCGCTGCTTACCGCTCCTTTATTCGTGACAAAAGAATCCTATTCCCATATCTATGAGGATGTGTATGACCTTCTTGCCAGAATGCGCAATGAATATTTCCGCAAGAACGAATATGCCGAGCTTACCATTTATGCTCTTTTGATCAATCTGTTTGTAAAATTCGGCTACAACCATATTCAGACGCAAGACCTCTTCCCTAACGTGAGATCCTATAAGCAAAAGGAATATGTTAAGAAATTCAATGATCTGCTGGATTATATAGACAATCACTATACAGAAGAACTGAATCTGGAGGAGATTGCTGATTCGAGCGGATTCAGTAAATATCATTTTTCAAGGCTTTTTAAGCAGTATACAGGATTTACTTTCTGTGACTATTTATGCTATCGGAGAATCAAAGCTGCTGAACTGCTGCTGTCAAGACAGGATTTGTCTATTACAGAAGTAGCCCTGCAGTCCGGTTTCTCCAGCATCTCCACATTTAACCGTATCTTCAAGCAGCAGAAGAAGTGTACACCGAGTGAGTATCGAAGCAAGGTGAATGTGTAAGGGTATAGGTTATAGAATATTAAGAAAGGGACGAATTGTGCCGCCTTCCTAATGCATTAGGAAGGCGGCACAATTCTGTTTTCTGGCAATAATACGAATTTTTCGATTTACAAAACTTCTGAATATGAGAAGCGTTTAAAGCAGGCGCAGTCAGTGTTTTCGGTATCAGCGACTGCATAAAGTCCTACTGTACAGCCGGTGAAGCCGCCGGCTGCTTCTGTTGACAGGGTTCGTATATCAACTTCGGGTGATTTCTGTCCCTCTATAATAACCGCAGCAGACAGCCCGTCCACTTCTAATGAGACTTCTAATGGATTAGAGCCTTGTAACGGCATAGAAATGACACGTCTGTCAGTTCCTTTTTCACATAATATCACTTCTGCCATTTTACCATTGACTTCTACTCGCAGGTTGTAGAGATTATTCTGTACATACGCAATTCCTGCCCTCTTATCCTCACTCAGGTTTGATACATCCAATAATGCCTTTGCCATGAAATGATGATGTTTCTGTCTAAGTGCCAGATAAGATGGACTTGCCTGTTCTTTCAGCGTATGGGTATCAAAAAGCATCAACAGTCCTTTGCCCTTTTCCAAAGAATAGTGGGACTTATCCGCATTGCGAAGTACCATAAATTCCGGCGGCAGCTGCCCCATGGTAGAGAATACATATTCATTGCTTTCTGCTGTATATGCCGTCCACTTTGGCAGATTAATCTCCACGGTATCTGTCAGTCTGCCCACTCCCGGATTCACTACAGGCCAGTCATTCTCCCACTCCACTCTGGCAAGGAAAGTCTCACGCCCCATGGTGGTATACCCTTCCAAAGGTCTGACCGCCAGCATGACCATATACCACTCGTCATTTATCGTCTTCACCAGATCAGCATGGCCCACATAACAGATTGGATATTTCCTGCCCAGGTGTCTATGTGTCAGGATTGGATTACAGAAGTTATTTTCATATGGTCCGTATACATTCTTACTGCGGCATACAGTAACTGCGTGATCCGGGCCGGTGCCTCCCTCTGCATGCATGATATAATAGTATTCACCGATTTTATACAGATGCGGTCCCTCCGGCCAGATAATATTTCTCATGGCACCGTTCCATACATTATGCACTTCTCCTACCAGCTTCATGTTCTCAATATCCAGCTCCTGAATCCAGATATACCAGTCACCATCATACTGGCATCCCGCCGGATTGGGGTGTGTTCCAATATAATAGCAGGTTCCATCCTCATCAAAGAACAGGCTGGGGTCTATTCCATCCGCTCCCTCAATGTAATGCGGCTCAGACCACGGTCCTGCTGGATTTTGGGCTGTAATAATGAAATTGCCACCGTAAGATACATTGGTGCATATGATATAAAATGTTCCTTCATGATAACGGATTGTCGGTGCGAACAAGCCTCTGGAATGTCCTGTATCCCCCAGTGGTAACTGGCTTTCTCTGTCACAGGCATTGCCTATCTGCTCCCAATGAGCCAGATCTTTGCTGTGCATGATGGGAATTCCCGGAAAATACGCAAAGGTAGAGTTCACCAGATAGAAGTCATCTCCTACTGCGCATATGGATGGATCAGGATAAAATCCCGGCAATATCGGGTTAGTTGCTGTTACTGACATAGTTTTCCTCTCTTTCCTGATTAAAATCATTGTAACTATTCAGAACCAATGTCACTTAGTTAAGCTTATTGGTTCACTATGAGGTAAACCTCTAACAAAAATTTATAAATTATAGTTGACACATCAATCA
>MNTL01000048.1:779-104083 GCA_001916965.1 Roseburia sp. CAG:10041_57 | reverse complement strand
ACAAAATCAATTGCATTGATTTTGGCGCATGCAAACTCGTGATTTTCATGCATAATCTGCATGAAAACACTTCGCGGCATACTACCTGTGTACAGTAACGTCTGGTATCTTATCTGAATAGCCATAAATTACTCAGTGAAGAAAACATAGCCTTCCTCATCTATTGTTACATTAGGTGATATCGTCCTCATATAATCAAGTACTTCTGTCTTTTCCTGTCCGGTCAAAAGGGCAGTGCGGCAATCACTCTGCCTGCATGGAATAAATTGAAAAGACTCTATTTCGCCTGCTCTCAAAGTCACCTTTACCACGCAGCTGTTCTGAGTTCTGGAATTAAACCAGAAATTACCAAGACTGTAGATCACAGGGACTCCTTCCACAGAATCCATTTTCTGAAGGCAGTGAGGATGGTCTCCTATAATCAGGTCCACGCCAGCCTGTGCATAAATTGGAGCCTGCTGTTCCTGCAGCCAGTCTATTGCCTCCTGGCTTTCCGTTCCCCAGTGAATATAGAGAATCACATAATCGCTGTTTTTCTTCGCCTCTTCTATAACCAGTAACAGATTATCCGGATTCATGCACCGCAGCACACCAGCCGAATCCTGTGTAGCCTCCTTCGTATCCGGCACACTGTTCCTTTCAATCTGCGTCGCACTGACAAATGCAATTTTCATTCCATTTGCTATGTAATATACCGGCGTCATGGCTTCCTGCAGATTTCTTCCGGCTCCAACATAAGGTATCTCTGCCTGTTCCAGCGTATCCAGTGTATCCAGCAAAGAAATCTCACCATAATCATAGATATGATTATTGGCAACCGACACAATATCCACACCCATCTCTTCATACATTGATACATTCCCCGGATTTGCACGGAAAGTAAATTTCTTGTTGACGGTAGGCGTACCTCTGCTGGTGAAGGTAAATTCATTATTAATCATAAAAATATCTGCATTCCGCATCTGTTCAAGCAATCCCTGGTCAAATGCCTGGTTTATGTCATTTCCTCTATTATGATAAGTAGACATCACTGCATAGTGGTCATCCATCAGAATATCTCCTGCAAACAGTAATGTGACTGTATCCTGTGATTCACACTCTGCCAGATAAACTTCCTGATTCTGTTCTAATGCCTCCTGTAAAAGCATCTCATCCTGGCTCTGTTCCTTTTCAGGTTCTGCGTTTGCCGCAAAAATCTCCAGTGGCGAGGATGGCAAATGAAATATCTCATATACCACTTTTTCCTCTTCCGGCATTGCAAAATGCAGCAACACCATAGCCAGTGCCCCTACCCCAAGCACACTTCCTAATACTCCAAAAAACAATCTAAGCAATCGCATCCTGCGCTTCCTTCTTCGTTCCTTCATCTTAATAACCATGCCTTTCCAGCATCTTATACATGTACAATATAAATATAGTGGTAACTATTCAGAACCCCATTCGCCTTTTTGCTCATGTGGTTACTTCGCCATATAAATTGAGTCAAATATGCTTGTAAACAAGCATATTCTGCCTTAATTTGCATGGCTCTGAATAGTTACATATAGTGTAACACAAAAAGACCCCGGTATCAAACCGAGGTCTTGATTTATCTTAGATTAGAACTTAGCAACACTAACCTTTACGCCAGGTCCCATTGTTGTTGCAAGTGTGATGCTCTTTAAGTACTGACCCTTTAAGCTTGAAGGTCTAACCTTTACAAGAGCCTCTAACAGAGTGTTAAGATTCTGTAATAACTGCTCTTCTGTGAAAGAAGCCTTACCGATAGGGCAGTGAATAATGTTGGTCTTATCAAGTCTGTACTCAATCTTACCAGCTTTAATATCGTTAATAGCCTTAGTAACATCCATAGTTACTGTACCAGCCTTAGGGTTAGGCATTAAGCCCTTAGGTCCTAAAACTTTACCAAGACGTCCAACAACACCCATCATATCAGGTGTAGCTACAACTACGTCAAAGTCTAACCAGCCATCGTTCTGAATCTTTGGAATGAGTTCTTCTCCTCCAACATAATCAGCGCCAGCTGCTTCAGCTTCAGCTACCTTATCGCCCTTAGCGAATACTAATACTCTAACTGTCTTACCTGTTCCGTTAGGAAGTACTACAGCGCCACGGATCTGCTGTTCAGCATGACGTCCGTCACAACCTGTTCTGATGTGTACTTCTACAGTCTCATCAAATTTAGCAGTAGCAGATTTCTTAACTAATGCTACAGCTTCTTCTGTCTCGTAAAAAGATGCGCGATCGATTAACTTCGCGGATTCAACATATTTCTTACCGTGTTTCATTCTTCTCTACCTCCGCTTACTCTTCTACTGTGATACCCATACTTCTTGCTGTACCGGCGATCATGCTCATAGCAGCCTCAAGGCTTGCTGCATTTAAGTCCGGCATCTTCAGTTCAGCGATTTTCTGAACTTCAGCCTTAGAAATAGTGGCAACCTTTGTCTTGTTAGGTGTTGCAGAAGCAGTTTTCAGATTGCAAGCCTTCTTTAAAAGAACGGCTGCTGGTGGAGTCTTTGTTACGAAGCTGAAGCTTCTGTCTGCATATACTGTGATAACAACAGGAATGATCATACCTTCCTGATCTGCTGTTCTTGCGTTAAACTGCTTAGTAAATTCAACAATGTTTACACCATGCTGTCCAAGTGCAGGACCAACTGGTGGAGCCGGTGTTGCTTTAGCGGCAGGAATCTGTAATTTAATATATCCTTCTACTTTCTTTGCCATTTTAAGGCACCTCCTAATTCATTCTCAGTTTTTCAACTGTTTTGTGGTAGTCTGGGTGGATGACCCTCCCACACGGACTTACATTTGAAGTCCGGCTAATATTGTATTACAACTACACTATTTTGTCAATTGTTTGTTTACAGCTTTTTGACATCGGAGAAATTAATCTCTACAGGAGTCTCTCTTCCGAACATCTCCATGCTGATTGTTACGGTCTGGCGACCGGCATCAATCTTCTGAACCGTACCTACCGTATCCTTCCATACTCCGGCAGTAACAGAGATTACATCTCCTACAGCAAATGCTACGCTGATTTCGCTGCCAAAGTCAAGAGCACGAAGCTCTTCGTCTGTCAACGGAACAGGTTTACTTCCCGGTCCTACGAAGCCCGTAACACCTCTGGTATTACGTACTACATACCATGCGTCATTATTATCCGCATCCATGTGAAGCAGAACATAACTCGGAAAAAGTTTTCTCTGGGAAACCTTATTCGTACCGTTCTTATCTTCTACCACTTCCTGAGTCGGCACTCTGACTTCAAGAATCTCGTTTTCAAGATGCCTGTTCTCGATTGCCTTCTCAATGTTGGCTTTTACCTTATTCTCGTATCCGGAATAAGTATGGACAACATACCAACCCATTCCCTTGCCACTCTTGTTATCGCTGAGTGCCACATTGCTATGAGGCTCTTCATCGACGGGTTCCGGAATGATTTCAGGCTGTTCTTCCACTACAGGTTCCACATCTTCCTGTGGCTCTTCCTGTACAACAGGTTCCGGCATCTTCGGGGAAACCGGTTCCCATTCCTTCATCATTGGCTCAAAAATCTTTTTAGCTACTGCCCTATGTTCCTTCTTCTCTTCCATACCATTCAACCTCACTCTTACAATGCAGTTACGAAGTTAATTGCGAACTGGATCAGAGTATCCAGGAAAGTAATGACCAGACCCATTACAAGTGAAACACACAGAACAGCAACTGACTGTTTCAAAAGGTCTTCTTTGTTGGGCCATATGATCTTGTTAAGCTCTGTCTTAACGCCTTTCCAAAAGCTGCCCTTTGGAGCATCTGTCTTCGCTGAATCTCCCATAGTATGCCTCCTGTGGATTCTAACTGTTATTTTGTTTCCTTGTGTAATGTGTGAGTCTTGCAGAACTTACAATACTTCTTGATTTCCATTCTGTCAGGATGGGTCTTCTTCTCCTTCGTGGTATTGTAGTTACGCTGTTTGCACTCTGTACAAGCTAAAGTAATCTTTGTACGCATAATTCCACCTCCGCTAGCGTTCTAATTTATTTACCTGTGTTCTAATCTGCCGTCTGTGATATTCTGTCTTGATGCATTCATAAAAAAGCATAAAAAAAAGACCTAATTCACATCTTGCCTAACAACTATATCATACCCCATTCATATCGTCAACTTTTTTTTGAAAATAGTCTTGCAAAAAAATCCCAAAAGCCTTGCCATCAGCTATTTTTCGTGCTATTGTGAAAGTGTGTAACAGGGTATGTTTGGGTTCTATTTTTTATTTAATTTTTATTTAAAAAGAAAGGAGGGCGCAGTATGCCAATTTCCTATGCTACACTGCAAATCTACGATCAATATCTGACAACCTATGGCAGCAAGCGCTGCTCCCGTTATGACACCCATGATTCAAAAGAGCTCAAAGAGCTATACAGTTCCATACAGTTAAAGAACCGGTTCGCACCGGTATATTTAAAGAGCCCTACTGTTGAAGAGATTTCTTATGCAATTCAGCTCAAAGAACAGGCTAAGTCTCTGCACGAAACGATAGATACGTTAAGCTGTGATGATGAGAATCAGCTTTTTTCCACTAAAACTGCCTATAGCGATCACCCTGGACAAGTCAGTGTTTCTTATGAACCGACAGAGAATCAAGGTGTTTCTTCTTATTATAAAGCACCTGCTCACTTTGTTATGTCAATTCAGGACTATGCGACTCCGCAGCGTAATACCTCCAGTTATCTGACCTCTTCCCAACCGGTCATGATGCCTGCCGGCAGCTATTCCTTTGATCTGATCACAAATAAACTGCACTATGAACTGCAATTCGACTTACAGCCGGGCGATACACATGATACCCTGCAACACAGACTTATGCGTCTGATCAACAATTCTGACCTGGGTGTACATGCCGAGGTACTTCAGGACGACAGCGGCCGCAGTGCCCTGCAGATTACCTCTGATGCTTATGGTATTCCTGCAAAAGGCAATGAACATTTCCGCATTACAGATGACAATACCTCTCACAGCAGCGGCATGGTACATTACCTTGGTCTTAACAAAGACATTGAGCCAGCAAGAAATGCTGCCTATACAATAGATGGTGAACCCCAGTCTTCCTATGGCAATACTTTCCGGGTCTATGATGCATATGAAATCACTCTGCATCCTGAATCTGCTGCCGATGAGAACACTGAGATTCAAGTAGGACTTTATCCCGACCCACAATCTCTTTCCTATAATATAGACGCCTTTGTAAAAAGCTATAATGCATTCTGGGAAAACACAAAATCCGCGCCGGAACATTCAGAACGTTTAAGTGAAGATATGCATAGACTGTTGCAAGGGCATCAAAGTGAGATTGAGAAATACGGTATACAGGTCAACGAAGATGATACCCTCCTCTATCCTCCCAGAGAGGAATCAGAAGAAGCGACTCCGATGAATCTGGATGCATTGCAGAGCTTTGGTAGTCATTTGATCCGTAAATTAAGCTCTATCGCCATGGACCCTATGGAATACCTGAACCGGCAGATCTGTTCCTATCCCAATCCTGCCACTACTTATATCAACCCATATGTAACCAGTATCTACAGCGGCATGCTGTTCAATACATATTGTTAAAGGCATCATCTGATTCTTCCTCAAATGATGCCTTTTTTGTACCTATTATAATGAATATTTATAATTGCTCTTCTACCATGGTAAGTGCGGCGCGAACCACCTTATCCATATCATAATATTTGTACTGTCCCAGTCTGCCTCCAAAGAGTACATTCTTCTCCTGCGCAGCTCTTTGTGCGTATTTCTCATACAATTCACTGTTATGTTGATCATTTACAGGATAATATGGTTCATCCCCCCGGCTCCATTCCTTCGGATATTCTCTGGTAATGACAGTACCTTTCTGTGTGCCGAATTCAAAGTGTTTATGTTCAATAATACGGGTATAAGGTACTTCTCTTTCTGTATAATTTACTACAGCATTTCCCTGATAATTGTCTTCGTCTTTCAGATATTCTGTCTCAAAACGCAGGGAACGGTATGCCAGTTCTCCGTAACAATACTCATAGAATTGGTCGATCATACCTGTATACAGTACTTTTTCAAAAGTATCTTCACCGTCCACAGAGATAAATCCGCCATCTGTGCTCCGCTGGCAGAAAGTCTCATAATCGGTTCCAAGCTTCACTGGAATTCCTTCCAGAAGCTTCTCCACGATCTGCGTATATCCCCCCTTGGGGATTCCCTGATATGGGTCATTAAAATAATTATTGTCAAAGACGAAGCGGACCGGAAGCCTCTTAATAATGAAGCTTGGCAGTTCCTTGCAATCTCTGCCCCACTGCTTCTCCGTATAGCCTTTTACCAGTTTCTCATAGATATCTCTTCCGACCAGTGATAATGCCTGTTCTTCCAGATTCTTAGGCTCTGTGATATGCAGGTCTGCAATCTGTGCGTCAATATGCTCTCTGGCTTCCTTTGGGGTCTTGATGTTCCACATCTTGGCAAAGGTATTCATATTAAAAGGCAGGTTATACAACTCATCCTTATATCGTGCCACCGGGCAATTAATATAGTGATTAAACTCCACAAACTGGTTTACATAATTCCACACTTCTTTATCTGAGGTATGAAAAATATGTGCTCCATACTCATGAACCTGAATTCCATTTACTTCTTTTGTATAAATATTACCGGCTATGTGATCTCTCTTCTCAATGACCAGACAGTCTTTTCCCCTTTTCTCCATCTCATGAGCAAAGACTGCGCCATATAGTCCTGCACCTACTACTAAATACTGATAATGCATTGGTAAGTTTCCCTTTCTGTTATGTTAACTTCAGTGTAATCCCTCTACCGTGTTAAGTCAACTCAAAAACCATTCTCCTGTGGTTTCCAGTCACGCGCCATCTGTTCGTATTCTGCTGCCTTCTGTGTAAGTCGAAGCTTCTCCAGCTCATACTCTTCCTGTGGCAGCGCCCTGATATGCGGTGACTTGGCATATCTTCGGTAGCTCAACGCCAGCGCCATCAAAGGTGATGTACCGCTGCTGGCAATGTCAATCTCGCTTTCACTTTCAAAAGCCGCTGTGTAGAACCAGTGCGCCGCCTCCGGATAATCCTCCTTCTTCAGGAAAAAGTATCCAAATTCCATGCATACTTCCGCAGAAGGAACAGTAATCTCACTGCGAAGCCCGGTCTTTAACATAGCTGCTGCATCATCGCTTAACCGATAGATCTTTAAAAGTACTGCAATGATCTGTCTGGTCAACAGTTCTTTGTTTCTGGCTGCCACTTCTTCCAGCATCTTTTCCAGGAACGTTCTTGCCCGTACCAACGTATCTTCGTCTCCCGCTTTATACAGCTCACGCAGATACATAGTCAATAATCTGTCCGAAAGTGTGCCCTTTTCCTCTATGATTCTGGAAAAGACACCGAAATCTCTGCCGCTGTGGTCTCCCTGTGGTCTGTGGCGTACTTCAATCTCACTGTCATATACGACCGGATTCGTATTTATGGTCTCATGAATAGGCTCAATCCACGTAAACTGCCGTAGTCTTTTAAAAAGCTTGGGTCTTAAATCTCTGGCAAAATTCTCCGTAGGATGGTTAATCTGTTCTGTAACATAAATCATCTGTACAATCTCTACCTCTGGAAGGATTGCCTGCTTCAGCAGCTGGAACTTCTTTCTGTTCTCTGCATCTATGTATTCATCTGCGTCCGCAGAATAGATATAATCCCCTGTTGCCTTGGAAAAGGCAAAATTTCTGGCTGCTGAGAAATCATTGCACCACTGGAAATCATATATTTTATCTGTATACTGCGCAGCTATCTCTTTCGTACGATCTGTAGAGCCGGTATCCACAATAATGATTTCATCCATTAACGCCTGTAGAGAATCCAGACAGTCTTTCAGAACTGCCTCTTCATTCTTAACAATCATACACAAGCTGAATCTTACATCTTCCATAGTTCTAACCCTGCCTTTCCTGATTCATTATGTCCTTTAAGCGCTGCTTCTTGCTCATGCTTTATTCCAATCACTTTATATCTATATTCTAATAATTGTCTGACTATTTTCTGCTTTATATGATAATTATACCGTATTAAATAAATTTACTCAACAATTATTCATTATTTTCTGTTATTATGTAAAGTTTTGTGTTAAAATAAAACCAGCGATTTTATAATACCAGTGCGAAACAATCTGTTGGTATTAAAGTAACAGGGGATACGTGTAAAGAAAAGGGGATTTATATGGATTACAGACAGACTTATGAAATACTGTTAAAGACGATTTGTGAAAATGACAAGAGAATTCTGCAATTGCTGGCTCACATAAGCCAGTGCGATGATATGTTGTTAGAGTTGTCCCTGCAGACTTGTCCCAATCCAGTCACTCTACAGGCAATTACGCTCAAAAAAGATCGCCTGATCGAGCAGTTGGAGAACGCCAGCGCTGATGAAGAACAATATGTGTCACAGCTTAGCAGTATTGCTTCTTTGTGCAACGAGGTCACTTCACATCCACTGTATCTGAAAATGGATCTTCTTCATGCTGCGATCAGTGAACGTATGAAGCTGGTACTTCATAAGGAGGATGCAAGCAATCCGTTAATCACCAGTCAGTTGTCAGAATATCAGGAGAGGCTGGAAATGGATATACGCATTCAGGAAGTTCCAAGAGAGAAACGCCATATCTTCTACGTATATCCAAATAAATAATCAGCCCAGAAGCTCCAGAAGTTCTTCTCTGGAGAATGTCGGATTATCCATATTCTCTCCGCCAAGAACCTGATCCGCCAGTTCCTGTTTCATCTCCTGGAGCTTCAGAATCTTCTCCTCTATGGTATCTTTGGCTATCAGCTTATATACCGTAACGACATTCTTCTGTCCAATTCTGTGTGTTCTGTCCGTTGCCTGGTTCTGCGCTGCCAGATTCCACCACGGATCAAAATGTATCACAATATCTGCACTCGTCAGATTAAGTCCTGTTCCACCGGCTTTTAATGATATAAAGAATACCGACACTTCATCCCGGTTAAATGCTTCTACCATTTCAATCCGCTGTTCCTTTGGCGTCTGACCGGTCAGTTTATAATAGGAAATCTGCTCTGCATCACTGCGTTTTGCCAGCAGATCCAGCATGGAAGTGAACTGGGAAAATACCAGAATCTTATGTCCTCCTTCTATGGCGTTATGCAGTAATTCCATACACATTTCCAGCTTCGCCGCACCACCCTTATAATTCTCGTATACAAGCAGCGGGTTACAACAGATCTGTCGCAGCCTGGTAAGCTCTGCAAGCAATTGCAGCTTTTTCTCACGAAACTGTGCATCTGTCTGACCATTAAGCAGACGTTTGAGATTCTGTACATTTGCCGTATAGAGCTGTTGCTGCTCCTCTTCCATTCTGGCATACACTGCTTCTTCCAGCTTATCAGGCAAGTCTGCCAGCACCTCTTTTTTAAGGCGTCTCAGAATAAAAGGCGTAATCATTCTGCGAAGACGCATCATGGCATCCTGATCCTGCTGTTCCACAATGGGCGCTTCTATCTCTTCTTTAAACTGCTTATATCCATAGAGAAATCCCGGCATCAGATAGTCAAAGATACTCCACAACTCGCTCAATCTGTTCTCCATAGGCGTACCTGTCAATGCAAACCTGGTTCCCGCATGAATCATCTTCACCGCCCTGGCAGCCTGCGTGCTCTGGTTCTTAATGAACTGTGCTTCGTCCAGTATTTCACAGAAGAATTCTATATTTTCATAGTTCTCAATATCCCTCTTGAGCAGGTCATAGGAAGTGATCAGAATATCCATGTCTGTGCTCTCTTCTACCAGTCTTTTTCTGGAAGCTGCATCTCCTGTAACCATGACAGGGTGCAGGCCTGGAGCAAAACGTTCTATCTCACTTTGCCAGTTATACACCAGCGAAGCCGGGCAGACGATCAATGTCCTGTGTCTCTCCGTCATCAAAAAAGCAATGACCTGCAAGGTCTTACCAAGTCCCATATCATCCGCCAGAATACCGCCAAAGCCATTTGCCTGTAAAGCTTTGAGCCAGCGAAATCCGCTCTTTTGATATTCTCTCATGATCTGCTCAAGCTCTTTTGGGACTTCATATTCGCTGTCTTCCATGACACGCATATTTCTGACCAGCTGCCTGAAATCCGTATCCCGGCGGATATACTCTGCGCCCTCCTCATGAGCCAGACTATCCAGAAACAGTGCGCGATACCGTGGAATCTGTATCTCTCCGCTTCTGATCTGTCTTGCCGTCAATTGCAGGCCATCCACCAGCTCTACCAGATTCTCCAGCCTTGTATCCTGCATATTCAGAAATGCACCTGAACGAAGACGATAATATTTCTTGCGCCGATTGTACTTTGTTAGCACTTCAGCCAGTTCATCCATTGACAACTCGCTGGAATCCAGAGTCAGATCCAGCAGACCGCTTTTTAGTGAAATCCCCATGGAAAAGGCAGGCGTATTCAGAATCTGCACATTTTTCATCTTCTCTGATATATAGACCTCTCCCAGCTCTTCCAGTGCATGTATGCCGCTTTGCAGAAATTCATAAATCGCATCCACATCCTCACGCAGCACCCTGCGTTGGCTTTTGCCATCATATTCCGGGAAAAAGGCACTGACTGCGGCATCCATCTTCATCTCCCGCTGCACATCTCTCTTCTGCGATATAGAACCGGACGGCATATCAATAAAACGTGCCGCATCATTCTCTACGGAAAAGACATCATAACTCTCTTCTCCATAAACCGCACATAATCTACATGTAATCTCATCATATTCTGGCATATCCAGATAAATGGCAAACTGCGCCTGGTCAGGGAGATAATTCTCCGGGCGAAATTCCTGAATCTGCACATCATAATGTTTCTCAAGTTCCGGTAATAAATCCCTGCAAAAAAGCGGCAGCTCCCGCTCTGCAATAAATACGCTGTTACCGCCTTGCTCATTCATATATGTGCGAAAACCCCGAACTCTGCGTATTGTATCCAGGCTTGTCCGATATATGATACCCGCATCGCTGTCATAGGCATAGGAATATACCGCACCTTCTGTCATAGGCATGGAACGCGCAATCAGCCGGATGCCAGAGGGAACACCTATAACACTCAAAGGAATCGGTGGCTCCCCTTCCTGCACCGTGTACTGTACTGGATTTGTAAAAACCGTCTCCATTTCAAAAGGCATCTGAGACTCTTCCATGATCTCCATGAATCTGTCCAGCTGCACTCCTGCCAGTGGAATCTCTCTCCTGACATCATTTCTTGTGTAATACTGATAGATATTCTGTCCACCACGGGTCTGAAAATCCTTCATGATATCCACAAGGAAAGCCGCAAGTGGTGCACTTTCCTTGTCAAAAGCCGATATATGATGGTAAAATGCCAGCTTCGCACCATAAGACTTATACTCAGAATCCGCCATAAGTCTTGCGAATTCTCCTATGTCTTTTAATACATAAAGCTTCGTAATTCCAATGCGAAATTCCACAGAAAGCTTACCATGGTAGTCATGGCAGCAGGGTATAAGCTGTACTTTGCCCCGTACTGTAGGCTGTTTAAAAGGAAGCTGCTGTTCCAGCCCCTGATTCATCAGGATTCGATACATACCTCTGTCCGTCTGCGGCATGGAGCGTTGTCTGGTAAGGTGCTCCCGCTCCGGTGTTTTGCCATATAAGGTACTGCCTTTTACAATACCGGGCGTTGCTTCCAGCTGTGCTATCTTCTCCGGGAATTCTACCTTGAGCTTCTTCGCCGGGGCTTCCTGCTTACACCGTATGTCCTCTCTCACCTGAAAATAACGAAGCAGTGTCGCTACACAATGCTTACAAAGACCGGCATATTCTACATGGGCAGGACATTCGCAACGATAAGAATGCAGCTCTTTTGCTTCTTCGTCTACCACCACTTCCGTGTTATAGCATCTCCAGCTGCTTCCCTGTACATATGCTTTGATCTTCTTACACGGTGTTTCTTCTATATATACATCCTGAATCTGAATATGCTGCACATTACCACTCTGATACAGCCATTTACCTCTTTGAAATACCTGTTGTGATGTATCCTTGCGAATATCTGTCTCTGTATACATAATATCCATGCCTTCCTGTTATCCTATACCGCTGCCAACTCAGAACCCATGCGTAAAATCGCAGCTTCAATGCTTTGTTTTTTCCTATGTGGGTCTGCATAATTACCTTATAGCAGATTATAGCACAAAATGGCGGCTTGCACATATTTTCTTAATGATAGATACCATTCCTTGGATGACTCAGGAAGCGGTATCCCTCTCCCCATTTCGTCTCAATGTATCTTGAAATCTCACCATCATCTTTCATCTTCCTGCGCAGCTTGGAAATATGCATGGCTACTGTATTCTCGCGAACATTCACATAAGGCAGTCCCCAGGCTTTCTCATAGATATCTTTTCTGCTGACTAATACATCTGCGCTCTCCATCAGTACCTGCAATACCAGTGCTTCCATCTTCATAAGCACAATCTTCTCACCATCCATTTCCAGGATTGAATTCTTCGTATCCAGAATTACATCTGAAACTGCAATTCTGCCGTCTTCCTGATATTGTACCGGCTTAACGCTCTTACGACGATGATTCACACTGGCAATGCATTTTGCCATTAATTGAACCGGAGGCGTTGCAATGGGCATATAGTCTGCAATCCCCATACGATACGCACCTACCACACTGATATCGTCCATATCCTTGCCCATCATAAACATTGTGACATCGTCTTTTCTATCCAGAATCTCCATTGCCAGTGTATATCCTGATTTGTTTGCCATATAGTCATCTACAACTACCACATCATATTGTTCCTGTGTAGCCTTACGATATCCCTGAAAAGGCACGTGTTCTATGGTTGCATCCATATTCCACATGGTACAGGCTTTCAGGTAGCCTGCGTCTCTGCCATCTTCTTCAATAATGAACAGGACCTTTGCGGAAATATCATCCGATACTGACAGTAAGTTTCTCATATGGGTTCTCCTTCCTCATATCTGGTTGAAAATTAATTTTCTTTTTAACCTATTTTAGCATATTGTCTGAATATAATTATTATTTAATGTATTTTTGTCCTATGTATGATATACTTGTCTTGTGTTATATTATATGTCCGTACTATAATTGTTAATGGGCTGCCCGCAGTCCTGTCACCTCGCAAAGGAGGAACTTCTTATGAAAAAAATTCGTGCACTCGAACCTCAGCTCCTTGTCCTGGAAGCCCTTACCTATAATCAATGGGTCATCACAATGGGACAGATGCTGCAAGCAACCAGTATGGATCTATACATACATTGCGTAAATGTCGCCTCTATCGCTGCCCATATGGCACTCTTTGGTAATCGTCAAATGCTCAATGAGCAGGGTATCTCTCCTATTTCTCTGGTGTTAGGCGCTTTTCTCCATGATATTGGTTATATTGGAAAGGGATGTTGCTCTGCCTGTGGCAAAAATCCCCAGTCTATGTCTTATATGGAACAGCTGGCTTTTGATGAACATATCAGTGCCGGTCTCGAACAGGTCAAGCATCATACGGATGACCCTGTTGTTCTGGATATTGTATCCATGCATCACGAATATCTCAATGGAACAGGCTATCCAAATGGATGCCGGGCAGAGGATATCCCACCTCATGTCAGGCTCGTCTCCATTGCCAATTCCTTATGCGCTTATCTGGAAAATACACAGCATACGTCTTCTGATTCTACGCCTATGCTTATGGCTGAGTTATTGGATTATCTGCATAATGAAGCAATCAGTGGAAAATACGATATTACACTTCTGAATGCATTTTTCGATGGCATTATGAGCTATTATGACAGTCTTATTCCGTTGCACAATGGTCTCCATGATTATTGCTCAGAAAAAGGATAAGCAGTAGAATTGCTATCAACCCCAGTATGCTTAAGCCTACAATAAAGGAATAATTGGCTTTCACCAGCTCTGTCTCATACGTGGCATGGCTCTGCGGTGAAATGGCATCCTGATCTGGTGATGCCTGATTGTAATCTGTGTTATCTGCCCCTGTATGGTTTATCCATGGGCTGTCAGCTGTACTGGCATGACTCTCCCATGGAGTATCATCAGGGATGGTTGTCAAAGCTACAGGGTCAGGCATCATTGTCAATGCAGGCATTGTATTTTCTGTATTTTCCTGTTTGCTGCCATTCACTGGTAATTGTGATGGATTCACTGCCAATGTAAATGCTGCATCATTTATGTTGGTAATGTCATTCTTGCTTAGCGCTCCGTTTATCAGATTGTTAGGAATATTTGGTTTACTTGTGGCTTCATTATCTGCGCCGTCTGTTTTTCCAGTTGAGCCATTATCGGAATTATCCGGGAGTGTGGTGCTTCCATTATCGGATTTATCCGGGGGTGGTGTGCTTCCATTATTGGAATTATCCGGGGGTGTGGCGCTTCCATTATTGGCATCACCCGGTTTGCCTGTGGTGTTATCCTTATCCAGGTCTGGGCTAGTTGGTTTAGTATCTTCCTTCTTGGGCGGCTCTGCTGCCTGGTTGACCTGTAAGGTTGCCTGGTTGGAGCTTACCTTGATCTGCTGCCCATTCTGTTCACTGGTTACTGTCAGTTCACACCAGAAAGTGTATTTTCCTGCTTTATAGCCGGAAGGAATTTTACACTTGACTGTATTTCCATTCTCTACTTTGGTCTTTTTGCCATTCTGCTGCATATACCACTGTGGCGTAATGGTATAACCCTGTTCCGTACTCTGCGCATAGGCAACTTCCATATAGCTTTCTTCATAATCAGACTCCACTTCTACAGAGACTGGCTGTTTTGTAACAGACACTGGATTTATCCAGTATGCATAGAATGTCTCATCCTGAACAATATCTGATTTTCGCACTGCTTCACCTGACGTACTATAATAGCAGGTTCCCCTGCCACCCTTTTGCAGGTAATAGCCTGCAAATAATCCATCTTCCCTGACCGGGAGCGTAATATCAGGCATCTGCTTCCCATATGCCGCTGTAATAGTCTCTACCACATTGCCATAGGCATCTCCCAAAGTTACTGTATATTCTTTGGGAATCTTGCGGTATACTGCAATATAGTTTTTGTTCTCTGTAACGGGGGAATGCACGGTGTCCGTCCCTGTCAGGTTCTCTTTACGTCCTGTCTCCATATCGTCCCAGCCGGTAAAAGTATAACTGTACTGTGAATCTGCCTTTCTGACAGGTTCTGTCTTCACCGGGTAATCAGCCATACTTCCCTTTGATGCAGTGACGCTGCCCAGTAAAGTCATGTCATAATTGAAATAATTAAAAGTCCGTTGTTCCTGTGGGCATTGTGTAATTACTATTTTGCCATTTCCTAATCTTACACCTGCTGCCGTAGAAACATTTCGACATATTTCTGCATTGTAATAATTAGTTCCTCCATATGCCTGTTTGTTCTCTTCAATAACATCCTTAGATTTTCCGCATACTAAACGATACCCTTCTATGGCTCCATTGTCCTTCCCACAATCCCTCTTGGTATGTGTCCACGAGCCATCTGTAATAAAGTCCGAATCCATATCGCCTTCATTGCTTCCCCATTCTCCGCACACACTGCAATTGGCTTCTATATAGCCCGGCTGATCATCACTGACTCTGAAATTCTCAAATGTTCCACACTGTACAAAACAGCTGCCGTCATGAGTATGTCTGATTTCTCCTGTGTAACAGCCGCCACCTGATTCTTCACTGCCTGTGTGCTCATGGTATCTGGTAAAGCCACTCTGTCCACCCTGATAGCCACCACCGCCGCCGGCTGAATTCGGCTCTGAACTGGATTCTCCTATTGATGAGTCAGGCATAATACCCCGATTTCCACCACCACTTTCTCCATTTAAAATATCTGTGGCTCCTCCTCCACCGCCGGCAACTGCTGCTGTAACTCCGTTGATCACTACGGTCGTGGCTCCACCTCCGGCGGTCAAGGTTCCCTGACCTCCTCCCTGGCTGTCATTGCTTCCACCAATACGAAGCTCTACCCGATCATTCTGGTGAAGGCTGACCTGCATATTGACTATGCCACCTTTTCCACCTGTATGTTCCTGATAAGACCCGCCCTGCGCACCATATAATTCAAATTGATAGATGCCGTCGCTTGCTACTGTAAAATCCTGACTGGCTTCATATTCCCAGTGGTCAGGCTCACTTGCTGTCTGTTCAGGACTCATTGTCACAGCCGCCGCCATCAATGTCATAATTCCTTTCTTCATCCATATTGCTTTCATTGAACTACTCCTTATTTCACATTCATTATGTGTGTCACGTAACAAGGCGGTATGTTATAGTACTTTAGTCTCATTTGCAATAGATGTTATGATTCTTTTAAGGTTATTGCAAAACATAAAATTCATAAAAACATAAACAAATCATAAACTGACGTCTTTTTCCATAAACAAAAAAGCCAAATATGCTTGCAAATCCAAGGATTCACAGCCTATCTGGCTTTTTATTATATATAAAAAATATTCCCCCGTAGTTTATAAACGAATTTATACTTTATTCAAATACAATCTGTCTGCCGTGTGCTCTTCCGTATTCCTCCAGACGCTGCCTGAAATGCTCCACACCCTCTGTATTGCCTGCAAGATTATGCAGAAGCATAATCCTTACGAAGGTATCATATGCCTGTTCTCCCAGCGCATCAATATCTGACATCTGTGTCACTTTTACAAAAGTCAACAGCGCCAGCAGGTTGTCACCACATGCCTGATGTGCACACCCAAGCAGATATCCATATTCTGCACCTTTAAAACGGTCTGCATATTTCATCAGATGCTCCCTGGCTTCCTGTCCCTTATCCAACTCCAGTAAAAGTCTGGCATAGGCTGGAACTGCCACCTTCATAAAGCCTTTTTCCGGGTTATCATTTCTGGCGAAGCACTCTGCATAAGCCTTAGCGGCATCATCATATCTCTTCAATATGTAATAGGACTGTCCCATCTGGAAATACAGATAATCATCAAAAGGTGTCTCACCCAGTGCAGACTGCAGCATCGTCAGGTTTCTCGCCTGTTTACGCTCCATCTCCTCCGGTGTGATATCATATCCATGGTGTTCGACCTCTACAGGCAGACGATAAGTACTCAGGCATACCTCCTCCAAGTTCACCTGGTTCTTCGGCGTGATCTGCTCATGAATACGAAATCTGTACTCAAAGAAATTACGATTATAGAAGCGTGGAACCTCTTCTGCCTTATAGGTATGTTCTCCATCCGGCTGCGTGTATACATTCGTCAGCCCCATCATACCAACATGGCGAAGGTGCTGCTGCATACAGATACGCAGAGCCTTTTCATCAAGCTGCGTCAGATATTCATCGCAATCCAACACCAGAATCCAGTTATTGGACGCCTGTGCTGCAGCAAAATTGCGGGCTGCGCTGAAATCATCAATCCATGTGAAATCATAAACTTTATCTGCATAGCGGGTAGCAATCTGTCTGGTATCATCTGTCGAACCGGTATCCACTACAATAATCTCCCAGGAATATCGGCGCAATGCCTTGAGACAGTTCTCAATATATTTTTGTTCATTCTTTGCAATGATGCATACTGAAATAGGAAGTTTTGTCATTTTCGTCCTCCACCTTAGCTGTTTACTACACGTTCTTTCTCACGCATGCATGCTTCATATTTCCCCTGAAAAACCTCAGCCATCTTCTCATCGCCCATGTCACGGTACAATTCAATGATATGCTCATAGCAGTGCAGCAGATTCTCGCCCAACGTATCTGCATCTGCCATGGTCGTTGTTTTCACATAATAGAGCAATGCTTTAAGCGGCTGACCATTATCCAGGCAAACGCCTGCATAGGTGAACTGAAACTTCGCTGTCCTGCATCGTCCTGCATAACGATCCATCAATGCGAGAGCCTCCTTCTCCCTGCCTACTTTTACATACGCTTTGGCAAGGGAAATAATCATAACCTGCACATAGATAAATTCCGGTGAAGGATCACCGGCAAGTCCTCTTTCATAGAAGGTAACGGCTTTTTCATGGTTGCCAAGGATAAATTCTGACTGACCAATCTGGAAAAGGGTGTAGGAATCGTCAGGGTCACGTTCCAGATTCTTATATAACAGGCTCAGATTGCGGCGCTGCTTATCCTGCATTTCTTCCGGTGTCAATGCATAACCATGGTGTACAACCTCCATGGGAAGCAGGAAGCACTGCATCATTTCTTCTCTCTTCGCCATATCCTTGGAGCACACCTGCTCATGGATTGGATAATCAAATGTATAAAAGTTCTTATTATAGAAGCGGGTCACATCATCTGTTCCATATCCTGTCTGCCCGTCTTCATCCAGAACAAGATTCTTGAGCCTGATCACTCCTGTATATCTTGGAAACTTCTGCATCAGGATACGCATAGTCTTCACGTCTATGCTGTTTACATATTCATCACAGTCCAAGGACAGTATCCAGTTATTAGACGCATGCTGTGCGCAGAAGTTCCTGGCTGCGCTGAAATCATCAATCCAGGCAAAATCCAGTACTTTGTCCGCATACCGGGACGCAAGCTCCTTTGTCCTGTCTGTAGAACCTGTATCTGTAACAATAATTTCAAAGCCGTATGGCTTTAATCTCTTCAAACACTCTTCGATATTCTTCTCCTCATCTTTTGCGATGAGGCACACGGAAATCGGCACCTTAGACATATATAATCCCCTTTATGAACAAACTATTCGGTAATTGCAAAAATACTCCTTGCATGGGACGAATTGTGCAGATTGAATAATGCAACGCATGCCCACTCTCGTTACGTGAAAAACGTAGCAGTACATAAGGCGCTAAAAGACAGCGCCTAAGTGCTGACGTTTTTCAAGTGTCTGCTTATGCATTTGTATATCTGTATCATTCTGTATCCGTGATAAAACATTTTACAATTATGCTTTTTTATTTTATGGATAAATTGTAGCACAATTTTAATTTATTTTCTATATTATATAAACATTTTATGTAAATTATTTGCAACTATTTAGGGGCATGTAAATTGAGGCAGTATATGTTTGTTCTTAAACATCTTTGATTCGATTTATATAGTGAAGTAACCACAATAAATAGATAACAAGTAAACTTGTTATCCCGTAAAGCATCGAAGATGCGCTTTTGCGCATGGGGTTCTAAATAATTATATTACTTATAAGTAAAAACAGGGCTACCCAAATGAGGGTAAGCCCTGTCATTTTCTTCGTTATCCTTGTAGAAGTGATAACACTCCCTGATTTGCCTGGTTTGCCTGCGCAAGCATTGCCTGTCCTGCCTGCTGCAGAATATTGGCATTGGCATTTCGTACCATTTCTTCTGCCATATCTGTATCACGGATTGCAGACTCTGCTGCTGTGGTATTCTCCACAATATTGTCCAGGTTGTTCACGGTATGTTCCAGTCGATTCTGTACAGCACCGAGAGCGGAACGTTGTCTGGATATCTGTTGCAGCGCATCTCCCACTACATCTATCGCATCGGTTGCATTATTTCCTGTCTCATCTACAATACCAATATTGTAGCTTGCCAGTTTATCAATGCCGATGCCTGCTGCCGTCAGGGTATCTATCGTTGCTGATATCTTATTTCTGCGGTCACTCTGTGCGCCTACATGAAGATTGAAGGTAAGACCTTCTGCGACCTGCTGTGACGACTGTGTAATATACTTAGCTATCGTAGATGGCGCTTCCATACCCTTGGTCTGCGCATAGACTAATGCATTTTTATAAACGGTAGTAGACGTACTGCTGAATACTTCATCTGATATTCTCGCCTGCGCTGTCGTATAAAGACCACCTGTATAGTTGCCGTTTTTATCAAAATAATTGTTCAGCGCAATTCCTGATATCTCCTGTCCATCCGCATTATAGAGCTTCTGCATACTCTCATCACGCTCCAGATATTCATCTGTCCACTTGAAATCTTTATTATTCAGCATCTGCTCCCTAACTCTGGCGCTGGTTCCGTTCTCTCCATCCAGAACATCCACCAGACGATACTGATCCAGTATGGTGTTCTTATCATCCAGATACTGCGTCATATCCGTATCTTTGGTGATATGAGTTACTGTACTGTTTGCCGTATTATAAATATAAAGATCCTGTTTGGCTTTTACAACAGAAGTGGAACCGTCAACATAGAGATCGTTGCCCTTATCTGTATCAGAATCCAGCTCGGCATTGATAAATGCCACATAACTGCTCGTATTCAGTACACCTTTTCCCTTATTATCAGCAGCAGTGCTCTTGGAGAGATACTTCGTCATATCGTCTCCCTTGCTTAGCTTATCAGCGCCAAGTGCAATACTTGGACCGGAGTTAAGTACCTTATTATCTACTACATAAATATTATTGGTTCCAACATAATTCATGCAGTATGTAGTAGGATTCTTCAGATTCGGAATCGTATTCTTCGTAAAAGTCGTAGAATAATTTGTAATATATACGCTGGTAGTAGGTCCGGTCTGATCTCCTTTTAGCAAAAAAGTCTCATTGAACTTCGTGGTCTCCGCAATACGGTCAATCTCTGAAACCAGCTGATCCAGCTCATCCTGAATGTACTGACGGTCAGATGTGGAATTGGTGCCATTTGCCGCCTGCACGCACAATTCGTTCATTCTCTGAAGCATGTCCTGCACTTCAGCCAGCGCTCCTTCCGCTGTCTGCACACAGGAAATGCCATCTTCCGCATTGGAAGCTGACTGTGTCAGTCCTCGCACCTGCTTACGCATTTTCTCAGAAATAGCAAGCCCTGCCGCATCATCTGCCGCGCGGTTGATCTGATAACCGCTCGAGAGCTTCTCCGTAGAGCCTGATACTGTCTTTGTAGTGATTCCCAACATTCTATTGGCATTCATTGCCATAAGGTTATGCTGTACTACCATAAATTTCTCCCCCTGTTATGAAAAGACGCCAGCCACGCTGATGCGGTGACTGGCGCGTATAAAAACTATCTCCCCTATATATAACCTTCTTACGATCTGTATTACTGTAACAGACTAAGTACTCCCTGATTAGCCTGATTAGCCTGTGCCAGCATGGACTGACCTGCCTGCTGTAAGATATTGGAATTGGAATATTTTACCATTTCCTCTGCCATATCTGTATCACGGATAGCGGACTCAGCAGATGTGGTGTTCTCTACAACATTATCCAGATTCTTGATAGTGTGCTCTAATCGGTTCTGAACAGCACCTAATGCAGAACGCTGTCTGGATACCATATTAAGTGCATCTGCAATGACATCAATAGCATCTGTTGCATTGTTACCTGTGGAATCTACGATACCAATGTTGTAGCTTGCAAGCTTGTCAATACCAAGACCTGCTGCTGTCAGGGTAGAGAGCTCTACCTGAACTTTGTTATTTCTATCAGAATCAGAACCTGCATGAAGCTCTACGTCAAGAGCTGCTGCCACCTGAGTGGAAGACTGGGTGATGTAGGCATTGATGGTAGCGGCAGTTACATTACCACCAATATCTTTAAGCTGTTTTGCTCTTGGATCATTTGCATTTGCAAAGACTTCATCAATCGCTCTTGCCTGGGAACTTGTATATAGACCACCCTTATAGTTACCATTTTCATCAAAGAACTTGTTCAAAGCTACACCTGATACAATCTGACCATCTGCATCATAGAGCTGCTTGGAAGAAACATCCCTCTCCAGGTAATTATCTGTCCATGCAAATGGCTGATTGTTTGTGATTGAAGTTTGCACTCTTGTAGAGGTTGCTGCTTTACTATCTACCTTCTTTTCATCACCATACAGAACATCTACCAAACGATATTTATCCTTCATTGTATTGTCAGTATTCAGATATTCTGTCATATCTGTTCCTTCTGTAATCCTGGTAACTGTGCTGTTCGCAGTATTATAGATGAACAGATCTCTGTTCGCTCTTACTGTAGAAGTGGTTCCATCAGTAGAAAGATCCTTTGTTACATTGGTTTGACCATGTCCATTTACATTTCCGTTTGAGCCTTTTTGTACATCTGAATCCAGCTCAACATTTACAAAAGCAACATAGGATGTTGTATTTAAAGTAGCTCCTGCTTTGTTTGTATCCTTAGTGTTACCTGTCTTTACTTTCTCCATATACTTGGTAATATCATCACCGTTCTGAATCTTATTACCTGTCAGAGAAATGTTAGAGCTTGTACTGTAAATAGATGAAGATACTATATAGATATTATTGGTACCTACATAGTTTGTTTTATAATCAATGCCTTTTATATTATTGGGCAGATCATTCTTTGTATATGTCACAGAATAATTGGTGATATACATATTCTTGGTCGGCTTTGTATTATCGCCTTTTAACAAATAGGTCTCATTGAACTTCGTGGTCTCTGCAACACGGTCAATTTCCTCGATAAGCTGGTCGAACTCATCCTGAATATACTGACGGTCTGTTGCGGAGTTAGTACCGTTGGCAGCCTGTACAGCCAGTTCATTCATTCTCTGCAGCATATCCTGTACTTCAGCCAGCGCTCCTTCCGCTGTCTGTACACAGGAGATACCATCCTCTGCATTGGAAGAAGCCTGTGAAAGACCTCTGATCTGTTTTCTCATTTTCTCGGAAATTGCAAGTCCTGCTGCGTCATCCGCTGCTCTGTTGATGCGATAACCGCTTGACAATTTCTCAGTGGAACCTGATGCCTCCTTGGTCGTAATGCCAAGCATTCTGTTAGCGTTCATAGCCTGAAGATTGTGTTGTACTACCATTCTCTTATACTCCCCTTTTCTTTCATGATTAACCGTGTCTTCCTTCAGACACAATTTTTACTCTGTTCCCTTAACTTATAGGTTTCTCTGAATGATTACTGTAAACTAATTATGCTATCGGTTTATGTCAATAGCGTTTTCAGTAAATATATCGGATTGAATTGTCAGAAATTTTATAGATTAACATATAATTTTTAAATAATTTGTTTAAAATAAAAAATTTACATAAAAAAGGTCTATGGAATTGACTCCATAGACCTCTGTATATTCGTTTCTATTTACTTACACATTACTTACACAATTCTTTTACTACATCTGAAGACTGATTAGCCTGTGCCAATACAGAATCGTTGGCATTTTCCAAAATTCTGCGATTTGCTGCACGAATCATATCATCTGCCTTATCTACATCCAGAATATTGCTCTGTGATGCAAGCACATTCTCCAATGCAACATTCAGTTCATCGTCTGATAATACTGATTTTCTGCTGTTTACATCTGATATTGAGACTTCAACTTCTTTGTCTGCTGCCTGTGCAGTAGTCTGCTCCTGAACCTTTGTGCCGGGTTCCTCCTTGGATAATGCTGTTGTGTAATTCTGTTCCGGCTTCTTGTTGACTTCCATGTGATTTGTTACGAGCATACTGACCTCCCCTTTTTCAAATCTGGTCGGATATAAAATCCGCCCCTATATTTACTTGTTACGTCACATTCAGAATACTATTATTTACAGAATTTGTCAACATAATTTGTGAAATTGTATATACAATTATGTCATCTGATTATAATAGAGACTGCCACACTACATAGTGTATCAGTCCCTAAGTATCCGGATTTATAATTCTTTTTTCATATATTCCTCAAATTCCTCTACCGGCATATTTACCTTCCCTGCTGTCGCTTCCATGGTAAGTGTTCCGTCCTCGACCAAATCTTTCAGAAGACTGAGCTTACCCTGTGCCATTCCTTGAGATATTCCCTGTTCAAGCCCTTGTCGAATTCCTTCGGTCTCTCTTCGATTCATCAACACTTCTATTGCTTCACACATATTGACTTCCTCCATTCCTTTCGGGATTTGAAATTTCGTATTGGTAACTTCTTTAATCACCTGTGCTGCACTGACTCCCAGATATTCCATTCTCTGATTATGCTATATGTTTTATGACTTGTTTAAGTGTTTTTTATCATTGCATTATCTATGCGTTCAACAGCGTCAGCACGCTCTGGTTACTTTGATTGGCCTGCGCCAACATGGAGGTAACTGCCTGCTCTAATATATTTAAGCCGGAAAAACGCACCATCTCCTGCGCCATATCAGTATCTCTAATCTGCGACTCCGCCGCTGTTGTATTCTCGACAATGTTCTGCTCATTCTTAACCGTATGCTCAAGGCGGTTCTGCTGGGCACCGATTCGACTGCGCTGTGCAGATACATAGCCTATTGCATCTGCGATTCTGTCAATTACATCCGTTGCATTATCTTCGGAAAGGACATTCATTCCCTTGATGCCAATACTCTGAGATGAAATAGCACCTAACTGTAAGGTCAGTCCATCTCCTGTCTCAGCTCCGGATTGAATCCAGATAGATTTGTTGCTGACACTGCCTGCGCTATTGGAATCTTTGCCAAAAATATCTTCAGAATCACAAAAATATGCTGTCTCCTTATCTATCTGTCCCCAAGGGTTATTATCAATATCAAATATATATAAAGTAGTTCCGCTATAGGCGAACTGTACATGCTCTCTGGTGTAATAATCGCCATCCAGATAATTATCCTTCTGCAGATTAGTCATTTCCTGTTTAATTCCATCAACCATATATTTACAGAACTCTGCCGCATTATTAAAGTAACTGCCATCAGCCTTCTTCATACCTATTTCTATCTGGCTGAAATAGTCATGTGTCACATCCGCTGACTTTTTGAATGAAATGCCAGTTGCATCTGTAAACTTCACAGTCTTTGGACAGTCATCTGTACAACAGTTCACGAAAAACTGCGTACCGACTAAGTCCTGCAAATGACTCTCTATAGCGCTGAAATCTGCATGCACACTTACAAAATCATTGTCAGCATCCAGTAAATGAGCCAATGTGAGCGTATCAAGTGTAGAATTATTTTTTACAATGCCCATGGATAAGTGTTCTTCCATATATCCGGTTTTGGACACACTATTCCCCAATAATTCAAAAAATCTTCCCGAAGTAGAAGGTTTATTGCCCGTGCTTCCACCGATGACAGTCTTCGTATTACCTTCATCCTTTAAAATATACAGATCGTTAAACTTCGTAGTCTCCCCAATTCTGTCTATCTCCTTAATCAGCGCCGACACTTCCATATCAATCGCTTCTCTATCACCGGACGAATTCGTTCCGTTAGCTGCTTTCACTGCCAGCTCATTCATGCGCTGCAGCATGTCATGAACCTCTGTCATTGCACCATCCGCAACCTGACATAGGGATATACCATCTTCTGCATTGGCTATCCCTTGTGTTAATCCTCGTATTTGTTTTCTCATCTTCTCAGATATCGACAAACCTGCAGCATCATCTGCTGCACAGTTAATTCGATATCCACTTGACAGGCGCTGTGTACTTTTTGCCTTATTTCCTTTTACTATCCCCATTTGACGTTCCGTGTTCCCTGCGGATAAATTGTGCTGTATCACCATAATTTTATTCCTCTCGCATCCATGCTCGATTTATTCTTCTGTTACTTATTTACAATTCGTTCTCTTTCAGCCCTGCATTCCAGATATTTCTGTTCAAAAGGCTTTGCCAGATCCTCATTTCCTGTCTTTTGATAAATGGCAATTACCCGTTCATAGCAGGTCAGAAGTCTCTCACCCAATGTATTAGAATCCTTCATCATCGTGGCCTTGAGATAATTCATGACTGCCTTGATCGGCTGGTCATTCTCTAAGAGTATATTGGCATGGCAAAAGACGAAGTTCGCATAATTGCAGCTCTCTGCATAACGATCCATTAATGCCAGTGCATCTGCTTTTCTTCCCATATCAGAATACACATTTGCCAGTGATGTGATCATCTCAATTACATAAGTTCTGTCTGTGGATGGTTCAAAAGACAGCCCCTTCTCATAAGCCTGTGCTGCTTCTTCATATCTCTTGAGTACCTGCAACGAGCACCCTATCTGGAAATAATAGTATGGATTATCCGGTTCATCCTTTAATCCAGCATATAATATTTCCAAATTACGCTCCTGCTTCTTCACCATGTCCTCACCCTTAATCGCATAGCCATGATGAATGACCTCCATCGGCATCAAAAAGCCTTCCAGTGAATCTGAATCCCCTTTGATTGGAATAATCTGCTCATGAATCGGCTTATCATATCTGTAATAGTTCCTATTATATAATCTGGGCAAATCATCTACACTGTATCCAAGCTCATCATTTTCCCGAAGCTGGATATTTTTCATGCGTACCACGCCGACCTGCTTGGGTTTCTGCTGTAATAACACTCGAAGAATCCTGATGTCTACACTCTCTATATACTCATCGCAATCCAGTGCCAGTATCCAATTGTTGGATGCCTGCTTTGCGCAGAAATTTCTCGCTGCGCTAAAGTCATTGATCCATGTAAAATCTACTACTTTGTCCGCATATCTGGATGCTAGCTCCTTCGTTGCATCTGTAGATCCAGTATCTGCAACCACTATCTCAAAACCATACGGTTTTAATTTTCTCAGACATTCTTCTATGTATTTCTCTTCATTCTTTGCTATGATGCATACACTGATTGGCACCTTTGACATGATAAACTCCCATTCCCCTTTTTCTATTTTTTACACCATCAAGTTATCTATTATATATAATATCATAGCATAAATTATCTGAATATTCTATCATTATTTCATCGAACAGAAGATTCTTACAACTCCAAACTATTTTCTTTTAATAAAAAGTCATAAATAACAGGGACTGACACACTATAGTGTAACAGTCCCCTGAATATCCTGATTTATAATTCTTTTTTCGTATATTCTTTAAATTCCTCTACCGACATATTCACCTTACCAGCAGCAGCTTCCATAGTAAGTGTTCCATCATCTACCAATTCTTTGAGCAGACTAAGCTTGCCTTGGGTGATACCTTCAGTCTCTCTTCGCTTCATCAGCACTTCTATTGCTTCACACATATTGACTTCCTCCATTCCTTTCGGTATTTGAAATTTCGTATTGGTAACTTCTTTAATCACCTGCGCTGCACCGACTTCCAGATGCTCCATCCTCTGATTATGATTTATATATTCTGCTAATTTATCAGCATCCTTTGAATACTTGATATAGCTCAGCACTTCCCTGAGACTTGTATGGAACTTATCCATTTCGTCAGAATCAATCCCAGCAGGATCTATCAATTTAATTCTGTAGTCCGGGATATGCTGCAACAGTCCCTTATCTGTTACTGCCATAGTCTGACCGCTATTTTTCCTGTTCCTTTTGCTGACTTCTGTTACCTGTCTGCCATATTGCAGGGCATCATAAATGACATTCCTGACCGGCATGGCATAGTGAATATCCGTCTGAGCCTCTACGCCAAACAGCACATATGCCGCCTTATCATCTGTCATTACTGTAGGCATTTTCAATATATCCCTGTATTTCTGTACCGCCTGTGCCTGTTTCTTTCCTTTATCATCTACTGTAAAAGGTATCACTACCTCCGCTGTGTCCAGTTCTCTCAGCGTCTGTGGCTGAATCACATTTTCTCCATTATACAGTAAAAAATTAAAGGCATCTGCAAAAACAGTATTCTCTTTCATATACTGTTTGGTGACTGCATCTGCCATTCCCATTGTGTTCATCACCTTTCCTCATTATAGTATCTCCGAATATGCTGCGCAACAACATTCGCTTTACTATACTGGGAACATGGGGTTAAATCAATATGTTTTATGAATTGTTTAAGTGTTTTTTATCATTGCTTTATAATGGCATAGAAAGGGCTACCCGATTGGGTAGCCCTCAATTTGTTATGGTAGGGAATCCATGTAGCATTACCTACATTATTCCTGTGACCGTTTATCCGGTTAAGATTAGCCTAAGAGTGAAAGAACACCCTGGTTGGACTGATTAGCCTGTGCTAACATAGACTGACCTGCCTGCTGAAGGATATTGTTCTTGGAGTACTTAACCATCTCTTCAGCCATATCTGTATCACGGATCTGGCTTTCTGCAGATGTTGTATTCTCAACAACGTTATCCAAGTTGTTGATAGTATGCTCTAATCTGTTCTGAACAGCACCAAGAGCAGATCTCTGAGCAGATACCTTAGCAACTGCATCAGCAATAGAATCAATTGCATATGTAGCAGATGCACCTGTACTATCCTTAACATTTAAACCTGCGATACCAAGACCTGTTGTATCAAGAGAAGAAATCTTAACACCAATCTTATTTGTCATATCAGCGTCCGCACCTACATGAAGGCTGAAATTAAGGTCTTCCTGTGTCTCTGCTTTTCCACTCTTTATAGTAAAGTTTACATTTCCGTTGGCATCAACATCTGCTTTATTAGCAGTTTTTTTATAAGTTACCTCTGATGCCTCTTTATTAGCACCAACATTGTTAGCTAGTGTCAATTCCTGTGCCATCAAACTATATGCCTTTTCTGCTGTGATAATAGATGTATCATTATCATCTACTCCATCAGCAGTTTTTCCATTAGCGCCGCCTTTTACATCAGTAATAACATTATATGTATTTCCATTATATTTTATAGATGTAATTTTTCCAGCATTAATACGATCTACCATATCAGACTGTGTAATCTGATTTTTTGAATCATCCGTCTTTTCAGTACCAGCCAAAATAGTATACTGTGTACCATTCAATGTAACTTGGCTTCCAGCTGCAATTCCTTTAAACTTACCATTGGTATCAAAAGAAGCTTTTACATTAGCCATAGTATCTCCAATTGTATAGTCTTTTCCACCAATGCTTACTGTATCTCCTACTTTTAATTCAGCAACGCTAAACGTAGCACCTGTAGCATTTCCAACTAACTTACCATCCAGGCCTGCATCCTTAGCAGAAAGTGTAATTTCTTTCTTAGATGTGTCACCCTTTAACAGGTATGTCTCATTGAACTTTGTTGTCTCAGCAACACGGTCAATTTCTGTTAACAGCTGATCTACTTCATCCTGTACTGTCTGTCTATCATCAGATGACATTGTACCGTTAGAAGCCTTAACTGCCAGCTCATTCATTCTCTGAAGCATATCATGAACTTCTGTTAAAGCACCTTCAGCTGTCTGTACTGCACTGATACCATCCTCAGCATTTGCAGATGCCTGATCCAAACCTCTGATCTGCTTACGCATTTTCTCACTGATGGAAAGTCCTGCTGCATCATCTGCTGCACGGTTTACCTTGTAACCGGAAGATAACTTCTCAGTTGACTTGGATAAAGAACCCTGTGTGATGCCTAACATTCTGTTTGCGTTCATCGCTGAAATATTGTGTTGTACTACCATAATAAATACCTCCTTGTACTTTGTGCGATTGAATCCTTTCAATCACTTTCTTAGTTTCCTTATTCAGTTTTTCAGGATTTGGTGAGTATCCAAATTCCCACTTATATATAATATCCATCCACAGCCCGCTTTGGCGCGCCTGCTTGATACAGGCTGCTTCAGGTTATTACCAGAAAAAAGGTTCCTTCAAAATATATACTGCATAATCCATTATTCATCTTCCTTGATTATGTCGAGTACAACATCCTTATTTAATTATCAATTTACTTGTTTAACTCCCTTACACTTTATATATCGGCTGGTATTGGATAAACTTTATAGCAATTTTTAATTTTTTAGTAAAAAAAGGTAAGCCTTCGGAAATCCGATGACATACCATACACTAATCACTATATGGTGAATCCTTTCCGATATCAGAAACCACTCCTTTAGCTTCTGAGATTCCTTCCTTGAATCTGGTTATATCATACCTTAAGTTGTCAGAATATTCAATACCTTTTGCAAAATTATTTGTTATTTATTTTCATAATTCATATTAACTATTTATGTAGAGTTGTCGATATAGTATATGTAATTGGTACAATTATATGTTAGATACTGTATCAATACTACTACCAGCTATGGTAATATCAGGGACTGCCTGTAAACAGGTGGCCAACTGTCGTATATAAGGCAGTTCCTGTTATTATATACAATTTCATAGGGGATGCGAAATAATTAATTCTATTTAATTCGCAAACAATTAACGGGCAAAAGGATTTGTCCATGTCAAATACAAGGAGGTATTTATTATGGTAGTACAGCACAATTTATCAGCAATGAACGCAAACAGAATGTTAGGTATCACAACAGGTTCTCTGGCTAAGTCCACAGAGAAGCTCTCTTCCGGTTACAGAGTAAACCGTGCAGCAGATGATGCAGCAGGTCTTGCCATTTCCGAGAAGATGAGAAAGCAGATCCGTGGTCTGGATCAGGCTTCCGCTAATGCGGAAGACGGTATCAGTGCCGTGCAGACTGCTGAAGGTGCTCTGACAGAAGTTCACGATATGTTACAGAGAATGAATGAATTAGCAGTAAAGGCAGCTAACGGCACTATGTCTACAGATGACAGGCAGACTGTACAGGATGAAGTTGATCAGTTATTAACTGAAATCGACAGAGTTGCAGAGACTACAAAGTTCAATGAACTTTATATGTTAAAAGGTGACACAAGTGATAAAACCGTGAAGCTCTCTGCTAAGGACGCTGGTCTTGAAGGTAAATTAGTAACTGGAGCAAACAGTGCGACATTTACTATCAATACTCTGAAGCTTGGTGATTCTGTAAGCATTGGCGGAACTACATATACAATTGGTGATGCAACTGCTAAAAACGTAGCTGATTCTGTTGCCGCCCTTACTATGGCAACCGGAAGTCAGGTTACATTAAATGGTGTTCAATACACAATTGTAGACACTGCTGACGAAGAAGACGAAGCAAAGAATCTCATTACTAAGGACTCCATAGAAAAGCGTATTAATGGTGGAAAACTTACCTCTGTTAAATTTAATGGTAAAACCTACAATGTCATCACTGATAAGGTTGGTGGCGCAGGTGGCACTGCCGACGGTGTTGATGATAACGAATCTTCTATCATCACTGCAGATAAAGCATATGAATATATGGCTAAAGAGCTTTCTCTTGCCAACAATGTAGGTGCTAATCAGAAACAAATTTCTATTGATGTAACAGACAACAAGCAGTTGATCAAAGGTAAAGACGCTGTTCAGTTTGTCTTCGACAGAGCTGAAGCTGTAACTAAAGAAGACCTTAATTTCAGCCTTCATGTAGGTGCTGATGCCGATATGACCAATAAGATTTCCGTTAAGGTAGCTTCATTGGATACAACAGGTCTTGGTATCTATGGTCTGAATGTAAAGGATAAGACTGGCATGTCTGCAACCTACGCTATTGATTCTATCGCTGATGCAATTGCCAAGGTATCCGCTCAGAGATCTTCTCTCGGTGCTATTCAGAATAGATTAGAGCATACTATCAACAACCTGGATAACGTTGTTGAGAATACTACAGCTGCTGAAAGCCAGATCCGTGATACAGATATGGCTGAAGAGATGGTTAAGTATTCCAAGAACAATATCTTGCAGCAGGCTGGTCAGTCCATGTTAGCTCAGGCTAATCAGGCTAATCAGGGTGTACTTTCCTTATTAAGCTAATTCTAAGGCATAGCAGAGACATCTGAATGATATAAGCATTCGCGTTCATGCTACCATAAGAGCAAAGAGCCGCTTGACGAAGCGGCTCTTTTGCTGTCTTTCTATATGATAAAAGCCGGACATTTTTGCTGTCCGGCTTTTTCTGATTCTTATCTTTTATTTCTTCTTATCCATCAACTGTGGATCGATATTATTGATTCTGCTCATGTTCTTATAATATTTCGATGCAGCAGATGTGGAGACCTTCATCTGTCTAATCTCCTGCCGTTTCATACGAAATACTGTATCAAGGGCAGCTTTATTACGCTTCTCCTGGGCTTCTATTGTAACGCCCTTATCTACCGCAGCTCTGATGAGCTCCTGAAGCTTCTGTACCTGTTCACGGTACTGCTGTGGATGATTCTTCACCTCATCCCCTATTAATTCATAGGTTGAGCTGAACCCATCATCGAGCTTATTGATTTCATCAACAAGCTTATCTTTTGCTTCCACGACTTCATCATATGCCTCCATATCCATTGGCTGGTGAGCACTGATCTCTGCCTGCTTTTTGTCCAGTTCAATAATCTGATTCAATACAATGATCTTCTTTTCAAGGCTTTCTATTAAAATCTGCAAATATCCTTCTGTCATGCCTTTCCCCCTGTTTTACACTCTGGTCTTTCTGTCAGGTTCCTGTTCTTCTTGCCATGGTTGGCGCATAGCCAATTGTATTATGCTGACCTCCGGCAATTCTGCTCTGTGCACTGGGATTATCTCTGTCTGATGCAACTTTCTTCATAACTTCTTTCCAGTTATCACGCATAGAACGTAAATGTCCCACTACTTCTTCCATAATCTCCGGATCTTTGGCAATATTCGCTTCGTGGCATCTTCTCAGTAAATATGTATACACTTTCTCGAAATCTTCCCAGACAGGATATTTCTTATCCAGTGTGTCTCTGAAATTCTGAATAATTTTCTCAACCTTTACCACATTTTCATGCGCCTTGGAAGGATCGTTATTCTGCATTGCCATAATTGCGATGTTACCGAATTTGATAGCTCCTTCATATAACATAAGTGTCAACTCTGCCGGTGAAGCTGTCATAATTCTGCTGTTCTGATACTGTGCATAACCATTTTGTTTCAGCATGCGCTTTTCCCTCTTTCTGTGCTGTCTGTCCGAACAACTCCCTTATGATCTATTGATTAGTTACTTCCTAACATACTGGAAATAGAACTCGTCTGAGACTGTAACTTGGACAAAGCTACTTCCATCTTACTGAACTTATTATACCATCTGTCTTCATAATCATTCAGCTCGTCTTCTGCGTCACTAATCTTCTTTGTATAATCATTATAGTCCTTCTTCAACTGCTTATCGTTATATACCTTATAAATACTGCTGTAATCTGTGGACTCACTCATCGTCTCATCCAGTTTGCTATACAGTGACTTACATAATGTAGCAAAGAAATTAGCAGTTCCTTCAGGGTCATCTGCAATGGCAGCCTTTAACTTGTCTTCTTTGGTAGAAGTAAATTCATCATCTGCATCACCATTAATATGATAAGCATGATGCTCATTATCCTGTGCTTCAAAATAGCTCAGTGTACCAATACCATAATCGGACAGATAGTGCTTCTTACCTCCATTCTCTTTATACCATGCAGCAATTTCACTGGAAGTCATATTTTTCTTTTCTTTATCTGAAAGATTATTTTCATAGTAGCCTTCCATCATAGTGGAAGTCAGTGTATTCATGACATTATACAGGCTGTTATCTTTACGAAGAAGAGCACTCTTGATCTTATCTTCCCACTGTTCTACTTCATCATCTGTCATGCTTTCCTTCTGATCATCTGTCAGCATATCGTACTTTCTGGCAGAATCAGCATTGTAGAGCTTATCCATCTCATTGATCAGATCATTATACTCTGTCAGGAAGTCTTTGATCGTATTATAGATACCATCATAATCTGTAGATGTAACAATAGAAATCTCTTCATCTGTAACACCTAATGTATTGATTGTCAGACCGTTAATTGAGAATGTATTGGAATCTGATGTAAAAGTTGCACCATTCAATACGATTTCTGCATCCTGTCCTTCAATCTTAACACAGGAATTCTTAGAACCATTGATATCTGTATAAGTAGCATTTGGATCTAATCCCAAAGAAGCCAGTGCTGTACTATCATCCGAACTCAAGGTGAAGTTCTTAGCAGAACCTGTTCCTGTTGAATTGATAAAAAATCTCTGATTGGTTGTATCAAAGCTGGCATTCACTCCTGCGTCTTTGAATTTGGCAACCAGGTCATTGATTGTCATATCTGCTGTAATTTCGATGTCTGTAGTCTTAGCATCTGTACCTGTTCCTGTTGTAAGACTGATGGTCTTACCTGTAAGATTGCTATCAATTTCTGATAATTTATCCGTAGTTTCCCAGTTTACTACTTTAGTTACGTCTTTTCCATCTGTGCCTGTTGTAGTTGTTGTCTTACCAGCCAGCTTAGCCCCGGTCAGGTAACCTGATTTAGCAAGCTTGTTTACCTGTAATGTCTGTGTTCCATTTACTGCACCTTCGCTGGCAACTACTGTTGCCTTGGTAGAATCAGAGCTTACAGTTGATTTCTTACTGTATGCACTGGTCAGACGCAGGTTTGACAGAGTCTTACTGTACATATTGTAAATCTTGGAGTTTAAGTCCTGCCATGCGGTCTGCTTCCACTCCAGCTTCTTCTGTTCGTTCTTTAAATTGGTTACCTTGGTACTCTTGGTCTTGACTAACTGGGATACGATGCTCTCTGTATCCATTCCTGAGTACATACCGGTCATTCTTAATAAATCTGACATATGTATTTCCCTCCCATGTGAACGCAAGTCTTATAATTTCTGGTCTAAGAGAACTCCTGCAATTTCCATGCTCTTTGCTAACATATCCAATGTCTTTTCAGGTGGTATCTCTTTGATGACCTCCTGAGTATCCTTGTCTACCAGCTTGATCATAACTCTGTTGGTAGCTTCGTGGATACCGAATTTGGCTTCCGAATTAGGAAGCTGTTCGTTCATTCTCTCAATTGCTTTCTTTAACTTCTCATTCTCAGCTGACTGCATTTCCTCTGCTGTCATTGTCTGTGAGGCAGATGTTTTGGGTGTTGTTGAGTCATATGATGTATATTCTGCTTCTCCCTCCGTGGACTGAGCATGAATCGTATTGTCTGTATCTGTTGTCATTTGTACTGTCTGCTTTGTCTGTGCAGCAGACATCCCTCGTACTGGTTCTACATACATGTTATTCACCTCCATGTTTTCATCACGTATATAGGAACTATTCAGAGCTATACGAATAGAGCCTGAATAGCTACTTTCAACTTATATATCGGTCAGGAAAGAAAAAATGTTTATAGAAGCTATAAACATTTTCTTAAAAACATGGATGTCCATGATTATTTCATTAACAAATTGGCTAACTGCTCTACTCCAGCAGTATCTGAAGCTGCCTTGTTGGCCTCCTGAATCTGGATGTATACTTCCTTACGATATACGGGAACCTCCTTCGGTGCGCTGATTCCGATCTTCACCTGTTCTCCCTTGATCTCCAATATCGTGATTTCTATGTCATTATTGATTATTAAGGCTTCGCCTTTTTTTCTGGATAATGCCAGCATACCTTTCACCTGCCTTCTCTTCTTGTCTTATGATGCTCTATGCATTAGTTGCCATTAATGTATCGTAAATGGCATATTTGATACTGTATTCTTCATCATCACAGATCAGCTGTACCGCTTTTCTGTTGTCTGTGCTGATAATGATTGGCGCACGCAGATTCACTGTGGTCTTCGTAATGTCCTTTGGTACAGTAACTGTGACTAACATAAGGATATTGTCTGCATCCAGATTGCCGCCAAGAGGTGCCAGCAATTCTCTGTCAAACCTTGGTGTATAACCCGGCATCGCCAGTTCAGGATTCATAACGGGCATTGCAAATGCCGGTTCCTGTATGGACTGGAGCCACTTGATACCTGAGTCATTGCCCTTCTCTGCATTGTAGATCAGGGTGAAATCCTTCAGCTGTGGAAATCCCAGTATACCGCTTTCAAAGCGAATGATTTTTTCCTCTTCGATTGCTATTTTGCCAAATATTCTTGTGTTAATTTCTACCATAATTCATTCTCTCCATTCAAGCCATCCATTGATTCAAGCATTGGTTTATTATTATTGTAACACATTTATGTATACGTCGCTACATTTTTCTGATAATTGTGTGTTGGATTTTAAATAAAATTCAACAAAGAAGTCTTCATAACATAACTGATAGAAGATAAAGCAGCCTCATAGGTCAGTTCTACACTCTTTAACTGGATTGCGAGTTCCGTTACGTCTGCATCTTCATTGTCAGATACCAGCTCCTGGAAGTTGGTCTGCTGGGCACTTAATCTGTTCTGGATCAGTTTCAGTCTGGATTCGCGGCTTCCCACATCTGTCCTGGTCAATGTTGCCTGATTGGTATATCCCTTAAAAATGGTCTGTAATCCTTCACATCTCTCCTGTAGTGTTGCTTTGGACAGTGCCCTTGCTTTATCCAGGGCATCTAACTGCTTGTTCAGTGTATCCAAATCTGTCCCTTCATACTTACCGGACTGAATCAGCGAATTTACGGTATCATATGCCTTTTCCAGAGAATCATATTCCTCCAGAAGTGCCTTCACTTCCCCTACATCTCTGCCCATGTTGTGTGTGTAGATCTCATCAGCAGTGGTGTTGACACGGATGGTCTGGTTGCTTCCAATGTCATATTCAATGATCTGTTTGGCTACGTTGCCCTTAGGAGCAGTCAGTTTCTCTTCATTATAGATTAAAGGATCATCTGCATCTCTTGTATCTGTATAACGTTCTGTATAGAAATAATGAACCGGGTCAAGGTCATCGGTCTTCCATTCACTCTTATCATAGCTGATACGGATTTCATTGTTGATGGACAGAGCTGCAAGCTTGTTCTGTACATTCTTGCCAAGAAGCAATTCACCAGTTTCTGCAACATATGTAATATTATTGGCATTAGCATCTCCGTATACGGAAGCATATGCATCATCCGACGCTGTCTTGGAGAAGCTTGTGATCGTCAGTGAAGTCTCCATACGGTCTGCGAAGGTATAGGTCTTGTTACCCGCTGCATCAGTCTCCGTCTTAGTCTGCAACGTGGTAGTCTGTGGCGGATTACCCGTTTCGGTAATGGTAATCTTACCCTTTGCATCCATGGATATCTCTGTCTTATCAAGCGTTATTGTACCATTGGGTCCTAGAGTATATGTATTCTCTTTGCCATCTTTTCCTGTAACGGTAATCTCCATTTCACCGTTATTAATAACATTCTGGTTCATGAAGATAGAATAGCTGGTGGTACTGATAGAAGCTCCCTTATCTGTACCATGGGCAGCATCTGTATTCACATCAGTGAAATAGCTCAGTTTAATTTTATCTGCATTCTTAGTTGCATCTGTATCAATATCAAGATTATTATATGCCAGTCTGATTCTTGCAACATCATAGCTCTTGACCTGATATTCTGTATAGGCACTGTAGGATGCTGTATTGAAATTACCTGCATTGATATTCGCCATATCGCCGATTACGGTATGTGTTATGGTATCTATATAGGAGTTGTCTCTCTGTTCCGTAATGGAATATCTCTCTGTCTTGTCTTTGAGAAAAGTCAGGGGAGTATCTGTACGATAGCCCGTGAAGATATTTCTTCCTGCACTTGTGGCATTACCTGTAGAATAGATCTCAGACTGATAATTTGCCAGATTCTGCAGAATGGCTGCTCTTTCTTCTGCGGTAAGTGAACCCTGTGCACACTGGGTAATATATCCGCTCATATCCTCCAAAATGGAATTAGTTGTCTTGATTGCAGACTCTGTCAGTTCCAGCCAGCTCTGGGCATCATTGGAGTTCTTCTCATAATACTGGTCAATTTTGTTCAATGTAGAATTCAGCTTCAGAGAACGGATCGCAATGACCGGATCGTCAGAAGGTCTGGTAATCTTCTTCATGGTAGAGAGCTGTGTGGTAAGCTTCTCCTGCAGTGTTTTATTTGTATTCAAATTATTCAAAGATCTGTTCTGCATCATCTTAGTCGTTATACGCATTGCCATAGCTGCTTTCCACCTTTCTATACTCCTGTTTCCTGAATGAGCTTGTCATAAACTTCACATAATACGGAGATCATCTTACTGGAGAGGTTATATGCGTTCTGATAGTTAATCATGCTTGCTGCCTCTTCGTCTGCATCAACGCCGCTGATCGAGATACGATTGCTGGCGATGGTCTGCTCAATATTGCTGTAAATAGACTGGAAGCTGTTAGCACTTTCTGCATTCAGTGCCGCATCTCCCATAAGGCAGATCAGGAAATCCTCTGCCTTGCATCCTCTAAATGTCATTTTATCTGTATTGGTAGACAGGTCCTTGAGTTCTGCAATGATATCATATTTGCTGATACCACCTGTCTCTACGGTATGTGTTGCCATGCTGTTGGCATCATTCTCTATTGATTTCTCTACGTTGAAATTGCCCGCATTCAGTTTGAAATATCCATCATCCGATGAGCTGTAGGACTTGGTATCTGAGCCGACCTTCATCTTGTACTGCTCACCATTTACAGTATTCGTACCAGTATAGAAGATTGCTCCTGTATGGTCATCTCCTCTGTAGTCTGTTGCTCCCTTTACTCCGTAAAGCTTGTTAAAAGACTCTGCATAGTTTCTGACCCACTCATTCATCTGTTCCATATAATAAGGAATACCCTGATAGTTCACCTGCTCTCCTATTTTGGCTTTTTCATGGGTAAGGCTGGTAGAAATAGGTTCTGCATTGTTGAGTGTATTCTTCTCTTCATCCAACTGGAAGGTATAAGTGGCGGACTTGCCATCCTCAGACAGCTGGAAGCTCCACTCTTTATAATAGTATTCCTTACCACTGAGGGTAATCTTACCGTTAGTCAGTGGAAGTGTTGATTTGCACATATCTAACAGATAAGAATCTGTTACTTTCACAGATACAGTCTGGTTATCCGGGTCTACCTTGGATACTCTTCCGTTAAAAGCCTCTCCATTGTTGCCATCCCTCATTTCAAAGAGTCCTTTTAATTCTCCCTGTGTGGACTTGGCATGTACGCCCAGGTCATCGCCTGTATCAGTCCAGCTTACATCATAAAGTCCTTCTGCATCATTGGCATTGACCTGCTGATAGGTATCTCTCGGTACACACTGCAGCTGTCTGTAATCATAGCAGTCAACCAGTGTCTGTCCTCCTGCTATCTTGACGGAAAAGGCAGTCACGCCGGAGGCTTCTCCGGTTCTTGCATCAATAATGTCTTTTTCTTCTACGGATACATCTACGATAGCGGACAGCTCATCCACCAGCAGATCACGTTTATCACGCAATTCATTGGCTACGCTGACACCGTCCATCTCGATGGTGTTGATTTCTTTATTCAGGGTTGCAATCTCCTGTGCAATACCGTTGATTTCATCTACCTTGATCTTGATCTCGTCATTTACATCGGTCTGCATGGATTTGAAGTTATTATATAAAAGATTGAAATATTCACACAGATTACCTGCTTTTCCAATGAAATCCAATGCATAGCTGCTGTCACCGGTATTGGTCCCCAGTGATTCCATCGCAGCTTCATACTCATCAAAGATACTTGTGAAGCCTTTTACCGCATTGGTTCCCTTGGTATCATTCAGATAAGACTCAACGATTGCTGCATAATACTGCTTCTTATCGTATTCCCCCAGCTTGGAATTGTTGTTCCAGTACTTGATATCATAGAATACATCCCTTACACGTTCTGCTGCCAGCGTATCTACACCGGTTCCTACACATCCGTAAGAAGTATAAGTTCTGATTGCGCTGGACGCCACCTGATTGACCTTCTGGCGGCTGTAACCGGCAGTCTCAATGTTGGAAATGTTATTTGCTGTTGTATTTAACCCGGAGTTAGATGCCACTAATCCGCGGTATGAAGTATTTAATCCCAAAAATGTGGATGGCATCCTTCATTCCTCCTTTTACTATGCCATGCTGATAACGGAATCCAGCAGGGTATTGATCACATTAATATACCGGCTGGCCGCATTATATGCATTCTGATACATGATCATATGCTCCAGCTCTTCATCAGACGATACGCCGATTACCGACTGTCTGTTGGATTCTGCCTGTTCTACTGCAAGCTGCTGATATCCATATACATCCTTGAATACGTTACCCATCGTGGACATCTGGTTGACGATTTCCGTATAACAGTTCTCAAAAGAGCTTGCCTTGGTAGCATTTGGGTTGATGTAGAGCTCTGCATCCTGAAATGCCTGCAGCAGCTTCTTGCCAAGGCTGTAATCTGTCGAGCCGTCTTCTTTTACAAATCCCAGCTTGGATGGGGTCTGCACCAACTCCTGGTTAATCTTTAAGGTAGCGCAGTTATACAGGTTCTTACCTGCGTCCGGGTCATCCGGATCATACTCTTCTACGTATCTCCAGTAATCTGATGTCGGCTTACCATTTTCATCATAGATCTGATACAGCTTCTCGCCCCTGGCTCTGGCTGCTTCTGCATCTGCTTCTGTTTTATAAGTTACCTTTTCATAAGGCTGATAGGATGCTTTCAGGAATAACTGCATCGGTGTGCCATCTTCATTACACAGGTAGCCGCTCTTAGGATCACAGTTATCTGCTATGACCTGATTAACCTTGGTTACTACTGCGTGTACCAGGTTATCGAATTCTGCTTCGATGTTCATCATCAGGGAATTGGCAATGTTGTCGTTATAATATTTGCTTTCATTGCCCTTCGGGTCTTTATTGTACTCAAGAGCTGTCATTTTGAGTGCATCCAGCTTATTCTGGGTCATGTTGCTGGTAAGATCCTGATAGTTGGCTACGTGGTCACCTCTCGCTAACAGAAGTGCACGCAGACCGCCTACGTCTGTTCCTGCATCTGTAGAGATAGTCTCTGTCATCTTAAATACATGTGCTACAGAAATATCAATTACTTCATTACCATTCTCATCCTTGGACTTAACGGCATTCTGTTCCCAGTACGGGGTATAGAAGCCTGTCTCATTATCCTGCAGCAGCTCCATCTTGTATGCGCCGGAGGTAGTAACGAAGTCATTTCCGTTAAAACGTACCGTAACACGGCTGTTCAGGTCTTCGCTGTAAGTGATATTGCCGTATCCTGCCAACGTATCAATCAACAGATCTCTTTCGTCTCTCAGGTCGTTGGCTTTCTCAATGCCGCCTGTCTCGATTACGGCTATCTTCTTATTCAATTCATCAATTCTGGAACCAATGGCATTGATCTCATCTACCATGTCTTTTACCTGCAGATTCAGATTGTTCTGATATTCAATAAAAGACTGATATACAGACGTGGCATTCTGTACGAAGCTGGATGCCTTGGATACCAGCATAGACATATAGGTACTGTCGCTTGGTGTCTTGGCTAATTCTTCCATAGCTGTCCAAAGCCCCTCTAAGGAATCCTTAAAAGCGGCGCCATCAAGTTCACCTAAAATATCTTCAATTTCCAGTGTTGTGGAATATGAGGTCTCATAGAATGAGAACCTTCCCGACTCCTCACGATACTTCATATCCAGAAAATAATCCCTGATATGACGTACTTCAGAATATCTGACACCATCGCCAGTCTGTGAATTTGATATGGCTTTGGTCGTAGAAATTGTATTATAATATGTATCGGTCATAGCAACCTGCTGTCTTACATAACCGGTAGTGTTCTGGTTAGACAGGTTGTGTGCTACTGTATTCAATGCGTTCTGGGAAGTCTGCAGTCCGCTCTTTCCCACATATAAACCGCCAAATAATGACATTGGGTTTCACCTCATGCGTTATTGTTTTGCGTCGAAACCGCCCTGAAGGACACCCAAAGAACTACCTGTACAGTATGCGTTTTTGGAATAATTGGCTGTTTGCGGCGCGGATTTCAGACCCTGCAGCATCTTCAGATTAAAATCCACCATCTCCATTGCATCCCCGAGAAGCATCTGATTCTTCTCGTTGAGCTCCTTCAATTTCTGAATGGTTGCTTTTAATTTATTATGCACCTCGGTCAGTTGTTCCTGCTGTTCTGGGCGCTTTGCAAGCATCTGAATCAGGTTAATAAGTTTCAAATTTTCAACATCCCTGTTCACTACGTTGGCAATATCAGCCAGAGCTTCCGTTCTCTGTTTCTCCAAATGTTGGATTATGCCTACTATTTCCTGTTCCTGTTCTGTTATACTCCCTAAAGTATCTATATCTCCCTGAATGATCACGGGAGTCTTACGGTCAGAGAGAACAACAAGCTTCTCATACTCGGTGTTCTCCTGATCCAATACGTCTATCAAATTCTCTAATAAACTAGCCACCCGATTACCTCTTATCTAGTCACTGGACTTTCCCCCTAAAAAAGCCCGTTATACTTCTCCAATAATTTACCTGCGAAATCATCTGTATCTACTTCGTAGGTACCGTTATCAATCTGCTCTTTAATAGGAGCTACGACCTCTTCCCTCACGTCCGGAGTATTGGCAAGTGCCTGTTTGGCTATCTGTGCATCCTTACCGGCTGCTGAAAGCAGAAGCTGATCCTTGAAGCTTGTAGTGGAGACCTTCTTCTCCTCTGTCTTCTTGATACTGGAACTTCCATATATCTGTTGAATCTGATTATATGCATCTATACGCATCATCGACTCCTCCTTTCTTATATGGTCTTATCTGTACATTCAATTTATACTTCTTACTATGTTTATCGGATAATTCAGGGGATACTTAATACTTTCGTTGGAAAAATTTAAACATTTGCAACATTACCGCAGAATCTGTTCCAGTAAATAGACTCTGTTAAAAGGAAAAGAAAAATAGTAACCATCTGCAAAATCAGCAGTAAATTCCATAATTTCACGGGCGATCTCCACGCCTACAGCTTCGCCCTCCTGCTTCGTTCCATTCTCAGGATACCGTGCAATGACTTCATCCGGCACAATGATGCCCGCAATCTCATTTTTCATGAAAAGGGCATTTCTTTTGTTCACAAAAGGCATAATGCCGCACAATATTCTGGTGCCGGTCTCCTGTTTGATTCTGCGCACACGCTCGGCATCTTCTTTGGAAAAAACAGGCTGTGTCAGGAAAAACTCAGCACCTGCTTCCATTTTCTTCTTCACACGCATGATCTCTACATCCAGATTCTTCCTGCCCTGACTGATCGCGCCGCCATAGCTTAACGGTCTGGCTGGGAAGTTCTCTGTATTCATCTCCTGTGCGATTTTCATCAGTCCCACAGAATCAAAATTAAAGACAGCCTTAATCGTCTGGCGTACCAGAGACGGCACCGGGTCTCCTGTAATAATCAGCATATTGGTGATGTCATTGATATACGCTCCAAGGAATAAAGAACGCATGGCAATGGCATTCTTATCACGACAACAGATATGGGGCATTACTTCCATTCCTGTCTCTCTTCTGACTTTCTCTGCCATAAGCACAGAATCAATACGGGTTCTGCCGGAAGGAGAATCTGGAAAAGTCAGCACATCCACATCTGACTTCTGTAACAGCCTTGCCGCTTCTAATACTTTCTCATCATCTGCACCCATAGGCGGAGCCAGCTCCACAGCAATAAGCTTCTTCTTTTTCAGATTGCCCTGCTCATCATAAAGAAAACCCTTCCTCTGCGGTACGACCTGCTCTGTCTTGGAAGTTTCTGCCGCTGTCCTGGGTGGGCACGGTGTCGTATCCAGTCCCTGTGATAACTGTCTGATGAATTCTGGTGTCGTACCACAGCAGCCGCCCACGATATCCAGCTCACACTGTGCTGCCATCTCTTCTACTTTTGCAGCAAAGTATGCAGAACTGTTGGAATAGCGGATCCTGCTGCTGGTTCGTCTTGGGTATCCTGCGTTAGGCAGGGCAATCCTGTACTTGGTGCCACTGATACCTACCCCCGCCTGGTCAAGCAGTTTTTCCATGTGGGCCGGTCCTATGCCACAATTCATGCCTACTGCGTCAATATCCTTACATGCAGAAGCATCCTTGAGCAGGCTCTTCACACTCAATCCCGCACTGCTGTATCCGAACTGGTTCACTGTAAATTCTACCATAATAAAAGTATCCGGCGCTTCTTCCTTGATTCTTCCTATCGCCGGTAAAATGTACTGCAATTCGTGGAAGGTCTCAAAGGTCAGTATCTTTAACCCCTGGTCAAGCATCACTCTGGCAATCTGATAATACTGTTCTTCCAGCTCTTCCCTGCTGATCACCTCATCAGATGGGATTGGTCCAATATCTCCGGCTATAAAGACATCTTCTCTGCCTTTTACTGCTTCTTTTGCCAGATTTACTGCCGCTGTAATGTTAGCTCGTACCTCATTCATATCTGCATGAAGCAATATCGTATTGGAAGCAAAAGTATTCGTACGAAGCAGTCTCGCCCCTGCTTCTATATATTCCTGATGAATGGCTGTTACCCGCTGCGGGAAGCTGATATTGGCAAGCTCAGGCATATCCTGGGTCTGGAATCTGTCAGCATAATAGGTTCCAAATGCGCCATCGGTAATCAGTTTATGTGTGCGGATATATTCTTGTATGTTCATAGTGGACACCATAACCTTTCTGTCATCTGTAGTAACGATTCCGCGCTGTGGGAGAGCGTTTTTTCGCTTAAAGCGCTGAATCGTATCACGTTCAACACATGCATAGGTAAGTATAACATGTCTCTATGCGGTTTACCATAAATTTTCTTACTCTTCTTATTGTGGTTACTTCATCATATAAATTAAGACAGAATTGCTCTGAATAGTTATAAAGTATGTAACTATTCAGAACCCCATGCGCAAAATCGCATCTTTGATGCTTTACTTTTGCTTATGTGGTTACTTCGCCATATAAATCGAGTCAAATATGCTTGTAAACAAGCATATTTCGCCTCAATTTGCATGGCTCTGAATAGTTACCAAAGTATTATGATTGCCCATGTACCATATGAGCCAACTCTTCTATCGTGATTGTCTGCTCCGGTTCGCATTGCCCTGATGCAAGATAGCGGTATATCGAATCCTGCAAAGCTCTGGCTTCCGGGTATTGCTGGAGATTGTGCAGTCCAAAGGTCGATAATAATACTTTGCCCTTGCCGCAGCGCCACTCTATCAGCTGTGCCATAGGACGCAGATACGCATAACTGTCCATCTCCGTTACGATAGCCCGATATGCCCTTGGCAGAATCACTGCACGCTGCGTTGCCATACACCACCACTGCCAGTTGGTATGCTTCTGCGTCGGAAAAGACGCAAAGATAGGGTGCTGTGTATCTATATACTGTCCCATACCACCTTCCTGGGCAGCAAAGGTTCCTACTGACCAGAAATCAGTTGTAAACTGCGTGCGGATAGAATGTGGCAGTGCCTCTAATGTAGCATCCGGGCTAAGATACACAGTTCCCCCCTGCTCCAATACGTGCCTTGCCTGTTCATCCAGATATCTGGCCTCGTAGACAGTATCCGGGCATTGAGGGTGAACCCTTGGATATACCCATATTGGATATTGATTATAGAGATGTGCTTCTCCTGATAGCTCTACTTCAAGAGATAACTCCTGGGCTTTCGTCCATTGGGTAAGTGGAATCTGAATTTCTCCTGCCAGTGTAAGGTTTCCTTTTTCATAACGCGTGTTATTCAAATAGCCTTTGTATTCTTTCCCACCTCCGGATAAGCGATACTGCAATCTTCCTTCCATATCCTGTTTTCCATAGTTGGCTGCCAGTATTTTGGCTGTCAGTGTTTCTCCGAATTCATAGGTATATTTCTCCATCTCAACCAGCGGCAGGCTGCCACGGAAGAACTGCCGAAACCTCTCTGGTCTTGCAAAATCATACGGCTTTGCTTCCAGATGAGAATTCATCATTCCAACTAGAGCCGTTCCCTGCCCTGGAAAATCCTGCAGTCCAAGCAGAGAAATCCCCGACATGGCTTTGGTTCTCATAACTGCTTCGACTTCTTCTCTATAGCCAATCAGGGACAATTCCCCTGTTGCCTCTACATATTCTTTCCAAATCTTAGTAAGTCCTGCTTCTTCCACCCTTTTCTGAACCAGGCGAAGATTGGCAGGATCTGAAATGCCCTGAAAATTCTGTAATTCTCCAAAATCAGGAAGAATTTCATACTGTCCTACTTCAAAGCTGAATACCGGTTTGCTATAATCCTTACGCAATATTGACATGGCACTGTCATAATTGTGGTCACTGCCTGGATAGCGGTTATTGATATAACCAAGTAAATGTCCTTTCTGTCCCGGTGTATCGCTCTCTGCTGCAAAGCATCCGCGAATTTCTTCCTTATAATATTTCTGTGAGGTATAGAAATCACTGGTTTCATCACAGCCCTGTTCACCATAGTAGCCATTAGAAGCTATGGCATACATACGGGTATTGTCCATCTGCTGTGCCATTTCGACCAGTTCGACCATTCTTGCATGACCAAGTTCATGATTATGAAGCTCATTTCCCAATGTCAATGCAACAAAAGACGGATGATTTGCATAGGCTTCTATAATTGCTGCTAATTCCTTCTTATAATAATGATAGCTTTCTTCTGATTCCAGAGCATCCTTGGGATTCCAGTGTGATAATTCCGGCTGCATCAGGATTCCAAGCCTGTCGGCTGCACTAAAAGCAGCATCCGGCGGACAATGGGAATGAAAGCGCATATAGTTGATGCCATATGCTTTATATCTGGATAAAATACTCATCCAGGATTCCACATCCATCGGTGGATGTCCTTCCTCTGGAAATTCTGCGCAGTTAGCTTCGCTTCTGATAAAGATACATCTGTTATTTAATGTAATTCTGCCATCTGTATCACTGCCATAGCTTCTGATTCCAAATGTGACTTCTGCGGAGTTTGTTGCCTTCGTTTGTATCTTCAATGTCGTTTTTAATGTGTAAAGGTTTCCTTCATATTCATCCCATTTTCTGATATCATCATGCAGCGGAATGTCTTTAAATAACATATGTATTTTTCCATTCTTTTCCGCCTTTAAGGAATACGTAATTGTATCTATAGCTTCACTTTCTATAGTCAATTTACCTGCATCCTGGAAATATCCATTGGTAGAAAGTGTTACAGCTATATCAAGGTTCTCTCCCCGTGGATATACGTGAACAGATTCTATATAAGTTTCTGGAACTTCCCTTAATCTGAAATATCCCAATATTCCATTCCAGTTGGTCTGTGTCTCATCTGTAGCCGCAGAAGAATATACGATATCATCATGTGGTAATCCCGGATAAGAGTTATCAGAAACAAGCGTTATTTTATTATTTCCTGTTAATAAGCCTGTCACTTCAAAGACGTAGGGCGTACTTAATGTGCCACTGCCCTGCAATGGTTCTACTTCCCTGTCGTCAATCCACAGCCGTAGACACCTTGCTCTCTCTGCTTCCAGCAGAACTCGCATTCCAGGCGTCGGTACATAACTTATCTGCCTGGTCAGTGTAGCCGCCCCTTCATAGGTATGCTTTCTTGTAAATCTCGTAGCGATTGGTGCGTGCTCATCTATCTCTTCAGTGGCATTCCCCAGATTAATCTCAGGATGCCACTGGTTCGCTCCCTTATCTGCATACCCGATATTGTTCGTATCCAAAGTTCCCGGTAAGACCATATCATAGTTGCTGCCATCTGCAAGTGTCACTTTCCAATTTCCAGCTAACGTGTATATTTCTTTCATTTTATCTTATCCCAGCCCTTTCTTACTCTATATTTCTGCCACGCCATACAATTACAGATGACTATTTAGATTCTCCAAATGCAAAATTGCATCTCCAATACTTTCTTAATTGTGGTTACTTCTCCATGTCCTACGTATCCGCTGCGTTTTTCACGTAACGAGAGTGAGCCTGTGTTGCATAGTTATCTCTACACAATTCGTCCCTTTTACTTATTATGATAAATATGGCACATCATATGGCTCGGTTCAATAACAAGTGCTTTTTTAAGAAATTCTTCCGCTTTTTCCTGATTGCCCAGCCCGATATTAGCCAGTGCCATAAGATAATAACAGTGCGCCTGATTCTTCTTCGTGTAATCCTCATCGAAGATCAGGAAATCCGGTAAAGATACTGCAAAGTAATCCATCTTCACCTCATCTCGCAAATGTCTCTCCCCATAATCCAACAGGCGGTAGAATCTGGCATTTGCTCCTGCCATATCCCCTAATTTCTTCTTTGCAAGTCCCTGATATAATATCATATCGGCTGGCTGGTCATTATAATACATAGCACCTGCCGGTTCATCTGTACCACATTCGGCTCTATGCCAGCATTCCTCTGCTTCTTCTGTTCTGCCCTGCTGTTCCAGTGCCTCTCCCATATAATAATACAGGTGATTATCCTTGGTTCCTTCCAGCTTACCTTCTCCCAGATTCTCTGGGAATACAAGTGCTTTGCAAAGCAGTTCTTCTGCGTTCTCCGGCTTGTGCTCTGCTAATGCGATCTTAGCCAGCTGCAACAGTGCCAGTGTATACTGCGTAGTAATCTTGCCTTCACCGCCCTCCCACGGATGGAAATGATGATGCATGATCATTTCCAATGCTTCCTCATAGCGTCCAGTCATATTATATAACGTAATATATTCAATATAGAGATCGTCTCTGGAATCCACGATTTCTTTATGTTCCTCTAAATGAGTCAGTCTCTCTTCATAACTGTAGCCAAGCTTCTTATACAACTGATCTAATTCCAAAAGTACTCTGGCATCGGAGGTATCCAGCTTGTATGCTGTCTCCAGCTCTGCCTTTGCTTTCTGTGCATCATGCAGTTTATTATAATAAGCCAGTGCAAGATTACGGTGTACTGTCGGATAATCCGGGTTCTGCTCCCTTGCCATTTCCCATAATGGAACTGCTTCTTCCCAATCCAGTCTGTCATAATAGAGATTGCCCAATGCATATGCTGCCATTCCTGACTGGTATTCCTGCACTGCATATTGCAAGACAGCGATATCTTCCAGCTTATTAGGGAAATTGTAATCAGGACTTAATCCTTCTGCTTCTTTTATCATTTGCGATGCCGCCTCTTCATTCCCTAATTTATGTAAATAATATGCCTGATAGTAATACAAAAGCTGATTTTTGCAAGAAAACGCTTTCAAAACTTGATTTGCCTCTTCATATCCTCCAAATAATGCATAATCTCTTGCAATCATCAGATAATTCTGTGTAAATCCTCGGAGCAGGTTATGTAAAGTAATTCTCTCATTTTCCGACTGAGTCAACAGAATTTCTTCGTTTCTGGAGACAAAATCAAAGGCATCCAGCGCCAGATTGGATGCAATCTGTGCTTTTGCTTCCTCTACTCTTCCTGATTTTCTTAAAATATATACTTTCAAAGCTCTTGCATTAATGCTGTGCGCATTCTTTACCAGACTTCGCTCGATCATATCAAGAGCATGTACGAAACGATTCTTTCTTGCATCCAATGCTGCAAGATAATAGTACGCCATTTCCTGCTGTTCGTTACTCCATGTCGCCTTAAAGAAGCTGTCATATGCCTCCTCTTCCTCGCCAAGATAGAGCTGTGCCAGTCCCAGATTATAGTAAGCTTCACTGTTATAAGGATTGGGATTTCTCCTCGTCATTCTCTCAATGGCTTTCTCAAAATATGGCTTGGCTTTGACAAACTGACCTCTTCTTAATAACAGCATACCATATGCATTATTCACACGGATATCACCCGGATCACGCTTTAATGCTTCCAGATAATACGGATCTGGCAAATAAGTTGCATGACGATACTGCTCAATATGCAGACCAGCAAGATACAGCTCTTCATTTGTCTGAATGCTCCAAGGTTCTCCAATCGCCTCCGCAGGCTTTGGTAACTCGGGAATCTCCTGTTTCTCAGGTGTATAGGCAACAAGCTCTCTTCCGTTCTCCAGTACCTTTACTGTAAGCTTTGTATCATCCTGAATGCCATCAATAACACATGTTCTTTTATAAACATTCACAGGAGAAATGGCAGCATTGTCCTCCATGATGACTTTTCCATCATAAGTAAGTACAATATCAGCCTGATAGGTTGAAGTCGCATACACAATAATCTCCACACCCTGCTGTGTATGTGTCATATTCACTGCGGCATCTATTGTAGCATTCTTAACAACACCTGCTGCCTTATATGGCATGAAATACTGTTTGAAGGTCTTCTCTTCATAAGGCTTCAACCAGGTGAAGTCAGGCTGGTTATCTGTATACACACCTGTCATCAGCTCCACATACGGACCATCCTCATCTGTCAGGTTGCGATCCCATGCCTTGCCAAAATCTCCACATCCCCAGGTCCACTGTTTCTTACCGGGAGAAATGTGATGATCTGCAACATGTAAAAGCCCTGCCCCCTTGCTGTAATCGTAACCACCCACGAAGTCATACTTGGACTTCTCAGCCATGTAGCTGGTCGGCACAGGAATATTTTTATATCGGGAAATATCCACACCCTCACTGTAATCCTTCTTATAGTATACCCCTGTTGCAATCGGGAATCGTGACACATCACGTTTTCCATGATCCATCACTGCATGTACATCCGGCGGAAATACAGACTGCGTATACTCGTTAGCCGCCACCGCAGGATTCGCCCACCAGAGAAAAGTCTGGGGAAGCGGTGTCCTGTTATAAAGCTGCCCTGTAATTTCAATATATGCCTTATCTGGATATAAGGTAATCTTCGTAATGCCTTTTGTTCCATACATCTGGTCAACATCATGCATCAGTACGGACTTGCTGCCATCCTCATTCTCTTTCAATAAATAATCCACCGGTAAAAATGTAGTCGGTCTGTGATGCTGCGGCCAGTTAAACTCAATACCCCCAGAGATCCATGGACCGGTCAGTCCCACGAGTGCAGGCTTAATCACATGATTATAGTATACAAAATCATAATCATTTGTCTTATCATAAGCCCTCTGAATCCTGCCCCCCAATTCAGGCAAAAGCATAACCTTCAGATACTCATTCTCCAGATATACAGCTCTGTACTCCTTATCCTTCTTCACATCACTGATCGTATCAATCGTCGGATAAGGATACACCTTGCCACAACTTCCCTGATACACCCTCTTCTCCAGAAAAATCGGATTCTTCTGTGCCTCCCCAACCTCATACGTTGGAATCTTAACCGTTTCTTCCCATACCTTTACTTCATCCATAATAACCCTCATTTCTGCGCACTGCCCCATTAGATACAACAACCCTGATGTCAGTGCACCTTCTAATTAATTACAATATAACATGACCTTTCCATGCGGGCATTATTTTAGATTGCTATTTTATTGAGAAAAATTGCTGTTTATATAGATATTTATAGTAGAAAGAATTATAATCTTATGTAGATATGATACTATATTGTATATATAAATATTGCTGTTATCCATAGGAGGTTCCCCTTTATGAAATCCCTAGAGCCACACATTGCCCCTTCTTCAGAATATTTTCAATACACCCCCAGTCTGACGGCGCAGAACACCTTCTTCTATCCCATCTGCACCGGTAATTTCCTATATGAGTCCGGTTATGGACTGCGCCGCAATTCCTTTGACAGCTTCCTGCTCATGTATATCTCCCACGGCAGTCTCTCCCTGCGCACACAGGATAACACTTGTCAGGTCACATCCGGTCAATTCATATTGCTGGACTGCTATGCCCCGCATGAGTATTCCACTTCCTGCGGATGCGAAAGTCTATGGCTGCACTTTGATGGCAGACAAGCCCGCAGCTATTATGAACTGATTCACTCTCACCTTGGAAATATCTTCACACTACAAGAGTCCACTGCCATTATTCACACTATGGAAGCCATTTACCATGCCTTTTCCACAGGCAGAACAATCCGTGAAGCACTGCTGTCCAAACAGATTACGGATATCCTGACACAGCTTCTGCTCTCTACTCCTGTCGATACGGATAAAGCCAGTGATTCCATGGCAGATATCACTTCCTATATCAATGAGCATTTTGCCGAGGATATAACAATAAAGGACCTGGCAGAGCGTGCTCTGCTAAGTCCTTATCATTTCATCCGTACTTTTAAGAAACAGGTGGGCTTTACCCCGCATGAATATCTGGTAAACACTCGTATCAATACAGCCCGGTACCTGTTAAAGAATACTTCCATGTCCACCAAGGATGTCTGCTTTCATTGTGGCTTTTCCAGTGAAAGTGTCTTTTGTAATGCCTTTAAAAAGAACACTTCTATGACGCCCTCTGAATATCGCAGCGATTGTTCGTAACTATTCTTCCTCTAATCCAAGAATCTCCCTGGCTACGAACACACCGCTGGCTGATGCATGGGAAAGGGAGTGAGTCACACCGCTGCCATCTCCTATTACATAAAGCCCCTTATACCGGCTCTCCAGATGTTCATCCAGTGCTACCTCCATATTGTAGAACTTAACTTCTACACCATAGAGCAGCGTATCATCATTGGCAGTACCGGGAGCGATCTTATCCAGTGCATAGATCATCTCAATGATACCATCCAGGATTCTCTTTGGCAGTACCAGGCTCAGATCACCCGGTGTTGCAGATAAAGTAGGAGTTACAATGCCCTCTGCAATTCTGGTGGCATTGCTTCGTCTTCCTCTTACCAAATCGCCGAAACGCTGTACAATAACGCCACCACCCAGCATGTTGGAGAGTCTGGCAATACTTTCACCATATCCGTTACTGTCTTTAAAAGGCTCTGAAAAACGCTTTGCTACCAGTAATGCGAAGTTCGTATTCTCAGTCTGCTTATCAGCACCCTCATAGCTGTGACCGTTTACCGTTACAATGCCGTTGGTATTCTCTGAAACAACAATACCATGGGGATTCATACAGAAGGTTCTGACTCTGTCCTCGAATTTCTCTGTTCTGTATACAATCTTGCTTTCATATAACTCATCTGTCAGATGTGAGAAGATGACTGCCGGAAGCTCTACACGAACACCGATATCCACACGGTTGGACTTTGTCGCAATATCCAGCTCCTGACAGACATGCTCCATCCATTTGCTTCCACTTCTACCTACAGAGATTATACACTTCTCACTCTCATACTCGCCATTTTCTGTAATGATACGATAGCCGTTATCTTCTACCTTTACATCTGTAACCGGTGTATCAAAATAGAATTCTACCTTATTTTTCAGATCATCATACATATTCTGTAATACAACGTAATTGATATCTGTTCCCAGATGCCTCACAGAAGCATCCAGCAGATTTAAGCCATTCTGCAGACACAGCTTCTTGAATTTCGTACCTGCTGTAGAGTACAGCTTCGTACCTTCTCCGCCAAAAGCCATATTGATATCATCAACATAATGCATCAGCTTAATTGCCTTTTCCTTACCGATGTACTCATATAATGTACCACCAAAATCGTTGGTAATATTGTATTTTCCGTCAGAAAAAGCACCTGCACCGCCAAAACCACTCATAATGGAACAGCTCTTACAGTGAATACAGCTTGTGATCTTCTTGCCATCTATCGGACAGTGTCTCTTCTCCAGAGAATGTCCTTCCTCGAAAATAGCAATCTTTAAGTTCTCATTATGCTTTGTCAATTCATATGCCGAGAAAATGCCTCCCGGTCCCGCTCCAATTATAATTACATCATACTTCATATTCTTTCACATACCTTTCTATCCTGATTTCTCAGTTACACAACACGCACATTATTCTCGCCAAGCATTCCTCTGAGACGTTCCAGCACTTCCCCATCCGCTTTGATATTACGATTAGGTGGCAGTGTCTTCATCTGCTTGCTGTCTTCCAGATAAATGACAATTGTGTCATTTCCATCCGACTGTGCGATACTGTCAAATAATTGTTTCTCCTGGCTGATATAACTGTCCATATTCGGGAACTTCAACCAGACTTTTCTTGGGATTTCATCAAAAGCCGTAATCTTCTCGCTGATGAGCTTGCCATCGCGTTCTTCTTCTACAGACACTCTTCCCTGTATAAATACCTTATTCTCGTCTGTCAGCTTATAGGAATTCTTCTCATAATCCTTGGGAAATACGATAACTTCCACGCTGCCTACCATATCTTCTACGGTCAGAAAAGCCATGATCTGATCATTCTTGGTATACTTGATCTTCTTGTCCATGATCATACCGCCTATGGTAGCACGGCTTCCGTCTTCCACCACGGTTCTGTGTGTCTCTTCATCCAGATAAAAGTCCGTAGTCTTGGCTGTAATATATTTACTCCACAGCGCTTCATATTCCTCCATGGGATGACCACTGACATAGAAGCCCAGTACTTCCTTTTCAAAGCTTAACAGCAATTCTTTGTCATATTCACCGACATCCGGCATTTTGATCTCCAGCTCTGCCTTTTCCTCCTCGGATACGATATCAAAGAGTGACATCTGCCCGGACATCACGCCTTTCTTGCCATTCTGTATGCTGTCCAGTATCTGCACATAGACACTCATCAGCTGTCTGCGTGTGCAGCCGAAGCTGTCAAATGCACCCGATTTGATAAAATGTTCAATAGCACGCTTATTTACATCCAGCCCTGCTGTCCGTTCTATGAAATTCTTCAGGCTGTTGAACTTACCATGCTCCGTTCTTTCTTTTACAATGGCATCAATGACCGGTCTTCCGATATTCTTAATGGCTGTCAGTGCATGACGGATCGCATTGCCAGACACAGAGAAACCAGCCTCTCCTTCGTTGATATCCGGCGGCAGAATCTGAATATTCATATTTCTGCATACCATAATATATTCTGATACCTTGGTAGGATTATCAATTACAGAAGTAAGCAGTGCTGCCATGAATTCCACCGGATAATAATATTTCAGATACGCGGTCTGATAAGCAACTACCGCATAGCAGGCTGCATGGGACTTATTAAACGCATACTTGGCAAAATCCATCATTGTACCATAGATATGCTCTGCAATCTCCGGTGCAATACCATTGGCTTCACAGCCGGGAACACCTTCCTCTGCATTACCATGGACAAAGTTCGCACGCTCTTTCTCCATAACGTACGCCTTTTTCTTACTCATGGCGCGGCGCACCAGGTCACTTCGTCCCATTGTATATCCACCCAGATCACGTACGATCTGCATAACCTGCTCCTGATATACGATACAGCCATAAGTCGGCGCAAGAATCGGCTCCAGCTGTGGTGTCTCATACGTTACCAGATCAGGATTATTCTTACCCTTGATATAGCTTGGAATAAAGTCCATAGGACCTGGTCGATACAGGGAAATACCGGCAATGACATCTTCCAGATTCTGCGGTTTGAGTTCTTTCATGAAGTTCTTCATGCCCTGACTTTCCAGCTGGAACACACCATCTGTCTTGCCTGTTCCAAGGGACGCCAGTACCTTCTTGTCATCATAATCAATCTTGTCCACATCAATGACGATTCCATGTGTTTTTTCCACATTGCGAACTGCATTCTTGATTACGGTCAGTGTACGCAGCCCCAGGAAATCCATCTTCAAAAGTCCCAGCTCTTCTATGGTCGTCATGGTGAACTGCGTCGTGATTGCACCATCACTTCCCCTGGAAAGCGGAACAAACTCATCTGCAGGCTTCTGGCAGATAACGACACCTGCCGCATGCATGGAAGTATGTCTTGGCAGTCCTTCCAGCTTCTTACACATATCTATCAGATAATGAACCTGCTCATTCTGCTCATACAAATTCCTTAATTCAGGATTGAGCTCCAGCGCACGGTTCAATGTCATATTCAATTCATTGGGCACCATTTTGGAGATACTGTCTGCGAAATTATAAGGCATATCCAATACACGTGCCACATCACGAATGACACCTTTTGCAGCCAGCGTACCGAAGGTGACGATCTGCACGACCTTATCCTTGCCGTATTTACGCTCTACGTACTCGATAACTTCCTGTCGTCTCTCGTAGCAAAAGTCAATATCAATATCAGGCATGGAGACTCGCTCCGGATTCAGGAAACGCTCAAACAGCAGATTGTAACGAATCGGGTCAATATTGGTGATATGCAGACAATAGGATACGATACTTCCTGCTGCACTGCCTCGCCCCGGTCCAACCGGGATATCGTGGCTTTTTGCCCAGTTGATGAAATCCCATACGATCAGGAAATAATCTACATATCCCATCTTCTGAATAACACCCAGCTCATAATGAAGCTTATCAGCCAGCTTGCCGTCATCATCAGGGTATCTCTCTGCCAATCCGTCAAAACACAGCTTATTCAGATAACTCCAGGAATCATACCCCTCTGGTACATCGAATTTAGGCAGCTTGGTCACACCAAACTCAATCTCTACATTACAACGGTCTGCTATCTTGGCTGTATTATCCAGTGCCTCCTGCGCATAGGGGAAGAGCTGGCGCATCTCCAGTTCACTCTTTACATAGTACTGTCCACCTTCATAACGCATTCTGTTCGTATCTGTCACAAGCTTCGATGTCTGGATACACAGCAGAATGTCATGCGCCTGCGCATCTTCTGCATACGTATAGTGAATATCATTAGTTGCCACCAGGGGAATATCCAGCTCCTTGCTCATGCGCACCAATGCTGCATTAACTGTCTTTTGCTCAGGTATGCCATGATCCTGCAATTCCAGGAAATAATTGCCTTTTCCAAAGCAGGCTTCATAACGGAGTGCTGCCTTCTTTGCCTCATCATAAAGTCCCTTGGAGATGTCGCGCTGTACCTCACCCGCAAGACATGCGGACAGGCAGATGATTCCCTCATGAAACTGGTTCAATACTTCCATATCCACACGAGGCTTATAATAATACCCTTCCGTAAAGCCACGGCTCACGATCTTCATCAGATTGGAATAACCCTGGTTATTCTCGGCTAACAGAACGAGATGGTAATATCTGTCCTCTCCGCCTGTTACTTCTTTATCAAATCGGGAATTGGGCGCCACATAGACTTCACAACCTAGGATTGGCTTAATTCCCTGGGCTTTCGCTTCTTTATAGAAATCAATGACGCCAAACATGACACCATGATCTGTGATTGCACCGCTGTCCATGCCCAGTTCTTTCAGGCGTTTCACATATTCTTTTATTTTGTTGGAGCCATCCAAAAGGCTGTATTCTGTATGCACATGCAGATGCGTAAATGCCATGCAAGTATCCTCCCTGCGAGATTTCGTATCATTTTTTTACTTCATTAGTATACAACGTATTCCACACAAAAGGCAACCGGAATGAACCGATTGCCTTTCTCTATTCACACTGTATGATTATAAATATTTCGTAACTGTTCAGTACCTTCACAGTTGCGAGCCGCATATTTCTGTACTGAATAATTACAAATATTTCTTCAGTGTATCTACCTTGTCCAGTTTCTCCCAGGGCAGATCCAGATCATTACGTCCGAAGTGTCCGTAAGCTGCTGTCTGCTTATAGATAGGTCTTCTTAAATCGAGCATCTTGATAATTCCTGCGGGACGAAGATCGAAGTTCTCACGAATGATCTCTACCAGCTTCTCACTGGAGAGCTTGCCTGTGCCAAAAGTATCTACGTTGATGGAAGTAGGCTGTGCTACACCGATTGCGTAGGATAACTGAATCTCACACTTATCAGCCAGACCTGCTGCAACAATGTTCTTTGCAACGTAACGTGCTGCATAAGCACCACTTCTGTCTACCTTAGTACAGTCCTTACCGGAGAAAGCTCCGCCGCCGTGACGAGCATATCCGCCATAAGTGTCTACGATAATCTTACGACCTGTCAGACCTGCATCACCGTGAGGTCCACCGATTACGAAACGGCCTGTAGGATTGATGAAGAATTTTGTCTCTGCATCTACCATTTCAGCAGGAAGAATCGGATCAAATACGTATTTCTTAATGTCCTCATGAATCTGTTCCTGTGTTACATCCTCATCATGCTGTGTGGATAAGACAACAGCTTCCAGTCTCTTGGGCTTGCCGTTTTCATCATATTCTACGGATACCTGAGTCTTTCCATCAGGTCTTAAATACTTCAATGTGCCATCCTTACGAACCTTGGTAAGCTGCAATGCAAGCTTATGAGCAAGGGAGATAGGATAAGGCATGTACTCTGCTGTTTCGTTTGTTGCAAACCCGAACATCATACCCTGATCGCCAGCACCAATTGCTTCGATCTCTGCATCACTCATCTTGTTCTCTTTCGCTTCCAGAGCCTTATCTACGCCCATTGCGATATCGCCGGACTGCTCATCAATTGCAGTGAAGACTGCACATGTATTACCGTCAAAGCCATACTCTGACTTATCATAACCGATTTCCTTTACTGTCTCACGAACGATCTTTGGGATATCTACATATGCCTTAGTTGTAATCTCACCTGTAACCAGCACGAAACCTGTGCAGGCTGCTGTCTCACATGCTACACGGCTCATTGGATCCTGTGCCATCAATGCATCCAGAATCGCATCAGAAATTGCATCACATACTTTATCAGGATGTCCTTCCGTAACTGACTCGGATGTAAATAAAAGTTTCTCCATTCTTTTTTCCTCCTTATGGTATTCACTTCTTGCATTAAAAAATCCGCTTATGCAACATAAGCGGATGTGATCAGTTTCTTGATAATCAAATCCTCTTATTGTTCGACCTGCCATTTCCGGCAGAATTACTCGCTCAGGTTGGCACCTTCCTCTTTCGGGGGTTGCCGTGGCTTCATAGATCCTTTGTATCTCCACCACTCTGAATAAGAGAAATTTCACAATATGGAATTATCATATCAGAAATACATGATATAACAAACTGTGTCAGCTGTCAACAAGATCAGCCAACTTTTAACTTAAATTTCTGTAATTCCTTCTCGGATTCCACCTTCTGTATCTGTGCCCCAAGACTTTGCAGCTTCTCCGGGAAATCTTCGTAGCCTCTTTCGATGTACTTGATATCCTCTACTGTACTGAAGCCTTCTGCTGCCAGACATGCCATAACCAGTGCTGCACCTGCTCTTAGATCCGGTGCTGTCAGATTGGCACTTGTCAGATGATCTACACCTTCTATAAAGGCAGTATTACCCTCTACTTTAATGTTCGAGCCCATCTTGGCAAGCTCATCTACATATTTAAAACGGTTATCGAAGATGCTCTCTGTTACGATACTGTTGCCCTGTGCAATTGCCAGTGCAACGCCGATCTGAGGCTGCATATCTGTAGGGAATCCAGGATAAGGCAGTGTCTTGACCTGCGTACCTTCCAGTCTTCTGGAAGCAACCACACGTACTGCATCATCAGACTCTTCAATCTGACATCCCATCTCGATCAGCTTGGCTGTCGTGGATTCCAGATGCTTGGGAATGACATTCTTTACTGTTACATCACCCTTGGTAATCGCTGCAGCAAACATAAATGTACCTGCTTCGATCTGATCCGGGATAATGGAATATTCTGTGGCATGAAGCTTAGGAACACCGGTAATTCTCACTACGTCTGTACCCGCTCCCTTGATATTAGCACCCATAGAGTTCAGGAAATTCGCTACATCTACTACATGTGGCTCCTTGGCTGCATTCTCGATTACAGTCTTGCCCTCTGCCAGCACAGAAGCCAGCATAATATTAATCGTAGCACCTACAGATACCGTATCCAGATAAATATGTGCACCTGTAAGCTTCTTGGCATCTGCAATGATCAGTCCATGCTCAATCTTCACCTCTGCGCCCAGAGCCTTAAAGCCCTTAATATGCAGGTCAATCTTACGGCTGCCGATATTGCATCCGCCAGGAAGTGCTACTTCTGCATGTTTGTATTTGCCAAGCAGAGCCCCCAGTAAATAATAGGAAGCCCTTATTTTCTTAATATAATCATCTTCAATGACAAGTCCGGATATCATGGATGCATTGATCCTTACGGAATGTCTGTCTCTTCTATCAATAATCGCGCCGATACTCTCCATTGCCTGAAGTAACACATTAATGTCTCTTACATCAGGCAGATTGTCAACGATCGCTGGTTCATCTGTCATAATAGCTGCGGCCAAGATTCCTAATGCTGCATTCTTTGCTCCGCCGATTTCAACCTCACCGACTAACGGGTTACCACCCTTAATTGCGTATTGTTCCATCGCACACCTCATTAATCGCGTCATACTATAAAAACATGGTTATCGTTACCCAATACGACTCAGTATACACCAATTATTTTGGTTTGTAAACTGAGTGAATATTTAATTTAATTGATTTATTTTTCAGACTTTAGCACCAGAAAACCTATCGCTTAATTGAGATATTTCAACGGGTTCACTGCTGTACCATTGATTCTGATCTCAAAATGTACATGCGGTCCGGTGCTTCGCCCGGTGTTACCGCTCAATGCGATCTTCTGTCCCTGTGTTACAGTCTGTCCAACCTTGCATAATACCTTGCTCAGGTGTCCATAACGGGTCTGCTTGCCATCTGCATGATTGATAAAGACAGCATAACCATAACCACTGACCCAGCCAGCCGTTACGACAGTACCTGTATTGGATGCTACAACTGGTGTACCGATTGGCGTTGCCCAGTCTACACCCTTGTGATTGGTGCTTGCGCCCTTCGTAGGCGCCTTACGTCCTCCAAATCCTGAACTTAAACGTCCACCGGAGAGAGGCTTGATATAGGTCGGTGGTATCTTCGTACCACGTTCTACGATCTTGGGCACTGCATCCGCATAGATCTCTTCTTTTAAAATCTCTCTGCTCTGTTCCGAGCCATTTTTATATTCAATGACAGCAGCTACTTTACGGCGTCCTGCGGATGGCTCCTGCAATGTCACCTGCTGATTGGTATACCAGTTATCATTCGGTACATACTGGATCTCTGCCTCATAATCTTCCGTATAGACCTGCTCGTCCTTCCATATAACAGATAATTCCGGTTCCGGCACTGTTATAACGATCTCCTGATCTACCCTGATGGTAGAGCTCTCACTCTCAATGTCGTCATTAATCGCAATCAGATCATCCAGTGGGATATCATAATTCAATGCGATCTGTGACAGCGTATCCCCTGACTGTACTTTATAAATGACCTGTGTCTCCTGTTCCTTGGTCAGCAGATCTACTGCTTCTTCTACAGAGACCAGCTCATCTTCCATAAGATACGCTTCTACTACCTCTATTGTATCAGCATATGTTATGTCTATCAATCCCTGGTCGTAATCTTCAAAGTTTTTTTCTACTGCCGGTTCGATCTGGGCGAACATCTCATCCATAGCCGCTTCTACACCGGCACTGGTTCTGAATTCCTCGCTCTGTGTCTGCTGTTCTTCCTTATTTACAATCTGTGTCGTCAACACATTGACTTCTCTGGTACTGTCAAGCACCAGCGCCACATCATACTGACTTGCTGTGTCATAAGGCTGCAATGCCTGTCTGAGCAGGTCTTCCACTTCCTCATAAGAGCCCAGGTTCACACTGGTCTCATTGACTTTTACTGTATAAGAACGGCGCAAGGTCTTCTGAATGTTGGCAGACATAACCTGTGCTATGCGGTTAATCAATGTATCCTCATCATCAATCACACCCCATATAACTTCCTTACCTTCTACCTGTGGCTGTACATCTATAAATACCAGGTCGTCACTGCCGGATGCTACCTGCTTTCTTGCCTGCATCAGACAATGATCCAGGTCAGACTCGAAGCCAATAGCCCCCACTGTCTCCCCATTGATACTGACTGTAAAGTAATTATCCCCCGTTTTCTCAAATTTTACATAAGAGGGCATCAAAAAAATACAGGCAATTACTGTCAACATACCTGCCCTGATCAAACTTAGCCGAAATCTTCTATGATAATGGTGTATCTTTTTCATTCGTTACTCCGATATTACTGCTTATAATGGTCTAACTTCATAATCTACATTATTCTATCAGTGTTTACGCTACTTGTAAAGTATTCGTAAAAAGCTCTTGCAGTTTCCCCACAAACATGGTTAAATAGGATTAGAATATATGTTCGTATAGGAGGTATTATCATGGAATCCATATTTTTTCATATTGATGTGAATTCTGCCTTTTTAAGCTGGACCGCCATTGATCAGCTGCAAAAGGCAAAAGAGACTGATACTCTGGATTCTTATGTGGATCTGCGTGATATTCCCTCCATCATTGGCGGTGATTCTGCAACCAGACACGGCATCGTACTAGCCAAATCCATCCCTGCCAAGAAATATGGTATCTCCACTGCAGAGCCCATAGCATCTGCCCTGAAGAAGTGTCCTTCTCTTGTCATTGCTTCACCCGATCATCATTCCTACTCCGCGCACAGTCACGCACTTATGGAATTTCTCTCCGGCTACTGTCCTGTGATTGAACAGGTCAGTATTGATGAATGTTACATGGATTACACTCCCATCTGCAGAGATTTTGAGTCACCGCAGGCTGCTGCCACCATCATAAAAGACAGCGTCCGTGAGACCTTTGGTTTTACCGTCAATGTAGGAATCAGTGACCGCAAGGTGCTTGCCAAGATGGCATCGGATTTTAAGAAGCCCGACCTGGTTCATACCCTCTATGCAAAAGAAATTCAGGCAAAAATGTGGCCTCTTCCAGTCTCTTCCCTGCTCATGTGCGGCAGATCCAGTCAGGAGACTCTGCGCAAGCTTGGTATCTCTACAATTGGAGATCTTGCCAGATGTGACAAACAGCTGTTAGCTGCCCACCTCAAGAGTCACGGTATCCTGCTATGGGAATATGCAAATGGCATAGATTCTTCTGTTGTCGAGCCAAATCCTGCCCAGGCAAAAGGCATCGGCAATTCAACGACTATGCCCACAGACGCCCTGTCTATAGAAGATATGAAACCGGTTCTGTTGAAGCTGTGTGAATCGGTCTGTGCAAGACTCCGAAAGGCTCATATGTATGCGGGCACTATCACTGTAGAGATAAAATACAGTAATTTTCATTCCTGCTCCCACCAGATCGCACTGCCCTCACCTGACTACTCCAGCACTGTCATTTATGAAACAAGCCTGTCTCTGCTACAGGAGTTATGGAATGGCACTCCTGTCCGCCTTCTTGGCGTCCGCGCTACCAGACTGACCGATGAGACAGCTCCCATCCAGCTGGATCTCTTCTCTTATCAGGAGCATACCGGACAGACTGAGAAGAACCGCAAGCTGGACAAAACAATAGACGCCATCCGCCGTAAATACGGAGAAGGCGCCATTATGCGTGGTTCTTTACTTTCTCACACCGATACTCATTCCAGTAACTAGATTGTACTCACTGCATCATATGCAATGAAAATATTCAATACAAGCCGTTCTGTCCCTTTGTTATGGTAGCTGTGTTCACTCTCTGCATCCAGTCGGATCGCATGGTTGGCAGATACCTCATATGTTCCATCCTCTGTCTCCAGAGTCAATACTCCCTGCATGACCATAATATACTCACAGGAGCTTCCTTCTGTAAGGAAACTGCTGCACTCTTCTCCCGGTTCAATGGTTGTTTCATATACTTCAAAGTTCCTGTGTCTGTCATAGGGAAATATAGAGCGTACCTGATATGCTCCTTCCTGGGCTTTGTATACCGGCAGGCTTTCATTATCTATAATAACTACCGAGTCTGTCTTAGGATAGATCAGCTCCTCAAAAGTAACTCTGATACCGTCTACGATCTTTGCAATCGTAGCAACAGTCGGATTGGATTCTCCTCTTTCTATCTGTCCTAACATACTCTTACTGACACCTGTCTTCTCTGCCAGCATATCCAGACTCATATTTCTGGATTTTCTGATTCTTTTTAAATTTACGGCTATATTCTTATCTAACTGATTCATCCCGGATTCTCCCTTCCCTTGGTGAATGTTTCTGAGAACAAAAAAGCACCAGACAATATCTGTCTGATGCTACATCTTCGTGGCAATTCATTCATTATTTATTTGCTTTTATCATACTGATTTTTGCGCTTACCGTCAAGTGTTTTGTGCGTTTTTTTATTCTTTTTGGCAGTTTTACGAACACTGTACCCGAAAGTTCCCAGCTTCTCACCCAGAAGATAATACTCTCCATGTGAATATACAATGGGCTTTGCCTGAGATAAGTGGAAGCTCTTCTTCTCATCCATATAGGCATCATCTACCTGTACTGCTACTACTTCAGCAACAAACATATGGTGTGAACCAAGTTCCTCTACATGATGCACACGACATTCTATATTTACAGGGCTTTCTGCGATGGAAGGCACTTTTACCTCCAATGATGGAACTGGTGTCAGGTTCATTTCTTTCCATTTATCTACATCCCTGCCGCTTCGCACACCGCAATAATCCGTGGCTTTTGCAAGGTCTCTGGTGGTAAGATTGATTACGAATTCTCCTGTTTCCTTTAACATGTGGTAAGAATATCTCTCCGGTCTTACCGAAATACTTACCATAGGCGGATTGGTACAGACAGTACCAGCCCATGCTACCGTCAATATATTGGACTTACCTTCCTTATCCGCTACACTGACCATGACAACTGGCAGCGGATAAAGCATATTTCCAGCCTTAAATGATATCTTAGACATAATTTCTCCTAGAACAGTTTGATATTTAATCCCGTCAGTATCTGTAAGATCAGACTTGCCACGGCAACCAGCATTGTAATCAGACTGAATGCCATTACAACATTCATGCGGGATGCCAGACGTATATTCTCCTGACATAATGCATCTGTCTGCTTCTTGAGCTCTTCGATGATAACAGCCTGTACATTTCTATAGACCTTTACATTTTCCTTATGTACAAAATCCTCAGAACGTGTCATAAGTTCCTGGGTCTGTGCAATGATATCTTTGGTCTGCGCCTTTGTATCCTGCTGGACATCCTGCTTCTCTTCTGCCTTTCTGGACAGCTCTTCTTCACGATTTCTCGTCTGTTCCTCTGTCAGATCGCGTAATGTGGAAAGAAGCTTCTGCTCATCCTCCTGAAGTCCCTGCAGCTTTCCTGCATTCTCTCCCACCAGTACATCTATCTTTTCAGAAAGCTCGGCATTCTTATAATTCAGCTTACGCATTTCCTGCAGAATCTTCTCATACTCTGCTACCTGAAGCTGTAATTTCTTCATTTCTGCCGCTTCTGCCTGAGAGTTCGCCTTGATCATTTCCTGTGCATTGAATTTCTGTGCAAGTTTATCCATAAAATTATCCATTCTTCACCCTCCGTATATAGCGCAACAATTCAGAATCCTGTCTGATCCTCAATAGTTACATCATAGCATTCTTTTGTCTGCAAGACAACTGTTTGCTTTTTGTGCATTTTGTATATAGATTATTGTCTGACTATTTCTTTTCCGTCAAATTAACTATACATTTACATTTTGTTCATAATTTGTTCATATTCTAATGGTAATATTTAACCATAAGCAAAGGGAACAGCGTAATGTTTTTCATTACACATAGATAAATTTTTTCATAATAGCCTCGGTATCGCAAGATACCGGGGCACTCCTCATTTATAGGGACTTTTGTTCCTGTTCTTTCTCAATTTCCTGAATCTCTTCATTTAATGACAGCATCTTGGCATCCAGTGCAGATACCATCTGTGCACAGGCATAGAGCTCATCTTTGATATGCTCCGGCGCATTGCCTTCGAACTTATAATTGATCTTATGCTCCAGACTTGCCCAGAAATCCATGGCAACTGTTCTGATCTGTACTTCTACCTTCGCTTCTATGATCCTGTCGGACAAAAAGACCGGTATGGACACGATCATATGATAACTCTTATATCCACTTGGCTTAGGATTTTTGATGTAATCCTTCACTGCCAGCACCTTTACATCATTCTGATTCGCCAGCATTTCAGCAATCCGATAGATATCCGTTGTAAAAGAACAGATAATTCTGATTCCTGCTATATCATTGACATATTTGACCATATTTTCAATGGTGGACTCATATCCGTTTTTCTTTAACTTCTTAACAATGCTCTCCGATGTCTTAATACGGGATTTAATATGCTCTATGGGATTATATCTATGTACATGCTGGAATTCGTCATTCAATATCTCCAGCTTTGTTCCTATTTCCTTTAATGCAGAATTATATACAAGGATAACTTCTTTCCAGTTATCCACTTCTGAACTGTTATTAATCTGATATTCCATACTCTCGTTATTCCTCTTCTCTTTTCCCCAGTTTATAATATAAGCTTATCATAAAACGCCTGTTTGCGCTATAGCCTGTTATCAACAGACTGACCATTATAATATTTATATGTCTATCTTCTGGAATTTATGCTATACTCTATCTGTTATTAACCACTAATTTACCATGAACAGGAGATTTGATATGTTTCGTCTTTGGGCTAAAATCATAAAAGACAACCACTTACTGAAAGATACCGTTATATGCGATGATTCTGAAGATACCAGGACTCATAAGGTCTTCCATGCAATAGAAGAAGCCTGTTACGAATTTGATCTTGGCAAACCCATATGGCTGGATTCTACCATATCAGAATTTAAGAGACATGACAAGGCTAGATTTACCGCAGACAATTTCATAGAATCCATAGAGTTCGACTATATGGAAATTCAGATAATCGAAGAGGACTAATGGTCCTCTCTTTTTTTGCATAATTCATCTTGACATTGTTTACAATATAACGTAGTATTAATTTATCTTATATGTAGTTTTGAATACTACGTTATATAGAATTTAATATTCAAAGAGAGGATTGGTGTTTATTATGCAATTAACAATTCGCGAACCGGGAAGTGCGATTACTCATTTCATCGCTTGTCTGATGGCATTAATGGCAGCTTCTCCACTTATGATAAAAGCTCAGGGAAATACAACCAATATGTTAGCTATGGCAGTTTTTGCCGGAAGTATGATTCTGCTCTACGGTGCAAGCACCGCTTATCACAGCATCAGCCGCGTATCTGATAAGGTATTGCGCATATTTCGTAAGATAGACCACATGATGATCTTCGTACTGATTGCAGGCTCCTATACCCCTGTATGTCTTATCGTACTAGGCGGAAGAATGGGCTATTCCCTGCTGGCTCTGGTCTGGGGAACCGCTCTGGTCGGCATGATCGTAAAGGCATGCTGGATTACCTGTCCCAAGTGGTTCTCTTCTGTTATCTATATCGCAATGGGCTGGACCTGTCTTCTGGTATTCGGCACTCTGTGGGATACCCTGCCCCACGCAGCATTCGGCTGGTTATTGGCAGGCGGCATCATTTATACAATCGGAGGCATTATCTATGCACTGAAACTACCCGTCTTTGATGCCGTGCACAAATATTTCGGCTCCCATGAAATCTTCCATTTATTCGTCATGGGCGGCAGTATCTGCCATTTCATCTTCATGTATAATTATGTCGCATAACTATTCAGAGCCATGCAAATGGAGTCAAGTATACTTGTTTTCAAGCATACTTGACTCCATTTATATGGCGAAGTAACCCCATAAGCAAAAAGGAAGCATCGAAGATGCGGTTAATCCGTATGGCATCGTTTTTTATTCTACTGCTCTATCTGTTTCCCCAGAAATCCCGCTGCCGACTGCGCCAGCTTCACTTCTACCTCGCTCATAGGATTATTCTCATCATTTGCCAAAAGAACAACAGCGCCTATAATATCTCCCTGCGCCAGAATGGGAATCATCACTTCATGACAGTAGCCTTCCGTCTCATCCTCTGTGATTGGCACATATCCAAGCTCTCCCCTGGATGCACATATGGTCTCTCTGGCGTTCATCTTCTCTTCCATTTCCTTGCTCAGATTCTTGCCCAGCAGCTGCTTATTTCCACTTCCTGCTGCCGCAATACACTGATCTCTGTCTGCAATCAGGGCAATATGTCCTGACACCTGTGCAAGACTCTCTGCAAATGGTTTTGCAAAACTTCCCATATCTCCAATTGGAGAATATTTTCTTAATATGATAGAACCCTCGTGATCGGTAAATATTTCCAATGGGTCACTTTCCCGAATCCTTAATACTCTCCGGATTTCCTTCGGAATCACGATACGTCCCAGATCGTCAATTCGCCTTACAATTCCTGTAGCTTTCATAAGTTTTCCTCCAATACTATATTTTAGCAAGGTTCTGTTAATACTCATCTGCTATATATTAGTTATGGAGTTAGTATGTGGAAAATATTCTAAAGTATTCTGTTTCAGGCAGACTAACCTCTTATTTTTATGGTTTCTCTTTCCCAAAGCAGATACCAGTCTTATGCACGTTTATAAATAATTGGTTCATCGTACCCAAAGGTCCGCTTTCCATTTACTTCCATACTTTCAGACACTTCCAGACAACTGTCTGAGAACCTCTCCCAAAGCTTGAATATCATGACCGGTGAGAAACGGCTTGTACTGCCTCCTTCCCAGATTCCATCCTTTTCCCGGTATAGTGCCGGCGTGAACTTTTCGGATTTTTTCAATTTGCTGTAATCAACATTCTTCATGGAAGCATATGAAAATGCATTCCTGTCTTCTCCTTCCGGGATCTCATAAGAAGAAAGTAAAACACCATCTTCGTTTTCCGTAATGAGGAAAAGATGAGGTGATGCGTGGCGTTTTCCAGCGGTTTCATAATAGCTTTCTTCTACGACAAATCTGCCTGTGAAATCCTTGGGCAGATTATCTATCTTGTCATTGCAGACTGTGTTCACATGTTCAGCATAAGAATAAACCTTTCCTTCCTTCTGCATCATATTAAACTGTTCCCTGTTGTCAAAATGTCCTGTCATCATATTTACAAAATTTTCCAGTTTCATCATATTGTTTTACCTCTTTCTTTTTACAGATGCAGCACATGGATCAGTAATACCCATGCCAGACCATAGTATGTCACAACCGCCACAAAGTCATTGACTGTAGAAATCAGAGGACCTGAGGCGACTGCCGGGTCTACCTTGACCTTATGGAAGAACATTGGCACGACCGTTCCTACCACGCTGGATATTGTCATTGCAAGCATCAATGCCACACCTGCACAGGCAGATACTGAAAATGCATATTGCAATGGTCTCCCTTTCAGCACATATACATACGTACCAATGAATGCAAAAGCCAGCAGACCAAGCATTAATCCATTGCAGAAGCCAATTCTTGCCTCTTTAAAGATCAGCCCCCATTTCTGCCTGCCGGACAGATCCTCATCCATCAACACACGAATGGTAACAGCCAGTGACTGCGTACCTACATTACCTGACATACCAAGGATCAATGACTGAAAGCTTACGATGATCGCCAGATGGGATATTACATTTTCAAAGAGTCCTGTCACCGTCGATACACACAGGCTTAACCCCAGTAATACAACCAGCCAGGGCAGACGTTTCTTGATACTCTCCGGGAGACCTTCCTCCAGGTCAGCCTCCTCTGTCATACCAGCCAGCTTAGCGTAGTCATCACCCATTTCATCATCTACAACTTCTACGATATCCTGTGCTGTGATAACACCTAACAGCTTGTTATCATCATCCAGTACAGGAATGGAATCTTCCGCATAATCCTTCAACTGTTCAATACAGTCCGTAATAGATTCGTGGTCACGCACATACGGATAGGAGTGACTGATCAGAGAATCCAGGTCTGTATATCCTCTAGCCACGATCAGATCTTTCAGATTAATCGCGCCATAGAAGGTGTCATCATCATCTTTTACATAGATTGTAGTGATATTATCGTTCTCTTCTGCTTTTGCAATAAGCTCCCTCATTGCCTGCTTCACGGTCAGACGTCTGCTGATCTCGATGAAGTTCGTCGTCATCTTGCTGCCAATCTCATCCTCTTCATAGGAACAGATCAGCTTGATGTCTTCCTTGGACTCTTCATCCATCAGTTCAATCAACTGTTTACGTTTCGTCTCATCTACTTCTTCCAGAACATCTACAGCATCATCCGCATCCATGTTCTCGATAATATCTGCTGCCTTTTCCAGCTCGATCTCTTCCAGATACTTTCCTACATCATCTACATAGGCAAATATCTCGGACATTCTCTCCACGCCCAGTATCTGATAGAGCTTCTTACGCTCTTTTTCATTGAGTTCGTCCAATGCAGAAGCGATATCATTATCATGGTAATTATCTATTTTCTCAGAAATGCCTTCATCCGACTCACCACTACGGATCAGATTCACCAGTTCTTCGACATAATCCGGCTTTTCTACTATTTCATTTTCCATAATTTCGCTCCTTTTTCTGTTTTCTCTGCGTAAAAAGGGCCTAATCTTCCTTGTCAACAAGTTCGCATAAATCTGACAGAGAGTTTACACAGGCATATAAATATTTTGTCAATTCTTCATCCGGTTGTGTCAGATCCGGAACCATTACGGTACGAAGTCCCGCTCTGTATGCAGCCATAATGCCATTAGGAGAATCTTCCACCGCCATACAGTCCTGCGGTCTCTCCCCAATCTGTTCACAGGCATACAGATACACATCCGGTTCGGGTTTACCATGTGCCACATTCTTGGCACTGACGATACTGTCAAAAAGATCACAGACTCCTATTGTGGTCAGATGGGATTTCGTAATATCTAATGCCGTAGCCGTGGCTACCGCCGTCTTTATGCCTTTTGCCCGCAGGAATCTAAGTGTTTCTTCCACTCCCGGTTTCTTCTCCAGCCCATACTGAGCCAGTCTCTCTCTGACCAGTTCTCTTCTGCGTTCTCTGATTGCATAATAATCAAAAGACGGACCAAATATTCCCTGCATCAGCTTCTCGCCCTCTTTGGCTTCGCAGCTTCTAAGCAAAAGCGCATGCTCTCTGGTAAAAGGAAAGCCTGCTTCCGTAGCTGCCTGACACCAGGCTGCATTATAGTGCTTCTCTGTATCGATCAGCACACCATCCATATCAAATATAACTGCGCAAATCACCAGTTCTCCTCCATTAATATGCCATGCTCCCTAAGCCAGCGTCTGTGTTCCTTATAATCAGGATCATATTCTGCCACACTTGCCCAGAAAAGCCTGCTGTGGTCTTTATGCCATATATGGCACAGTTCATGTACTACTACATAGTTTATCACATCCTCAGGACACATCACAAGATGCCAGCTGAAATTAATATGGTTTACATAACTGCATGATCCCCACCGTGTTCTGGCTGAAGTAATACGTACTCCCTTGGGTTCAACTCCCATCCTGGCTGCATATTCTTCTACTTTGGGGATAATCACCCTGGCAGCCTGCTTGCGATACCATGCCGTCAGCATTTCTCCTGTATTTGCTGTCGATGGCAAGTGAAAACAGCTCCCATCAAAGGAACCGCTTCTTCCTTCACTTATGATTACCGGATACAGTTCACCTTTATAATACAACTGATCTCCCTGTGCGATTCCAATATGAGGCTGCGCCTGTCTTCTGACCTGCATTTGTCTTGTTTTATCACAGATCCAGTCCTGCTTACGTTCCACAAAGTCCATAATCTGCTCCATAGAAGCGCGAAAAGGCGCTCTGACGATCAATTCACCCTGTGCATTGATTTCCAGAGCTATCGTCCTGCGCCTTGATCTGATAATTTCTTTTGGTTCTATCATTTTCATTTTATTATCTTTATTGTCTTTCTAATTACTTTTTACATTATAATCCTCTACTGCATACAGGATTTCTTCTTTGGGCTTATCACTGTTTTGCTGCGTCAGATTCAGCAGTGTGATATAATTACGGATCATTTCCCTTGCTGTCATTTCCTCCGTATTGCGGACTCTTGCATATTGATTCTTCAGGAAATAAATAAAATCATCATGCTCCAGTCTGGATTCATATCCATATACAATCTCATGCAGCTGTGTCAGCTTCTCAAGTAATACGTAGATTTCTCCCGGATTCAACGGAGAAAGGGCAATTACCGGAGCTGCCAGATCGCGTAATTCTTCTGCTGCCCCACCAGCGATCTTGCGGTTCTCCAATCTGGAACGAAGTGGCTCATACCCATAAATTCCTCTGACAGGATCTTCCATTGCTTCTTTGGTAATTCCCATCAGGAATCCCAGATGAGATGCCTTCCCCTGCAATACGTCATTATAGATGGCAAGCAGCTTACTGTAATTATAATCTCTTCCTACTTTACTGGGAATCTCATAGATACTTGCAAGCTCATCCATACAGATATACAGTCCCGCATAACCTGCTTTTACAACGAATTCTGCCCATAACTTTATAAAATCATACCAGTTATCATCTGTTATGATCAGATTCACTCCCAGGTCGCTTTTGGCTTCGGATTTGGTGCGATACTCTCCACACATCCACCGAAATGCCTTTTGCTGTAATTTATCATCACCCATCCGGTGTCCTTTATAATAAATCGACAGCACCTTGGCAAAGTCAAAGCCATTGACCTTCTCTTCCAGAGACGATGTGATCTTATGTACTTTCTGACTGACCTTAATGTCAAAAGATTCATGTCCCGGTGTCAGTCCGCTTTCCTGCTCCACCTCATTTTCCAATTCTGATATCCATTTGTCAAGGACAGGCTTCAACGCCCCTTGATTGGGGCAGCCCCTGGTTGCAAGATTGCGGAGCATCTCACGATATGCTGCAATTCCCTGTCCTTTGTTGCCTACCAGCCTTTTATCTACGGATAATTCCACATCCGATACCACGAAATTACGCTCCAGCACATGATTCTTCAAAGCATACAGCAGGAAAGTCTTGCCGCTTCCATATCTGCCCTCGATGAAACGTATGGCACTGCCGCCTGCCTGAATCAGTTCCACATCCTGAAGCAATGCCCCTATTTCATTTCTTCTGCCTACTGTGATATACTCCAATCCTACCCTTGGTACAACACCACCGCCTAATGAATTCAGCACGATTGCAGCTGTTGCCTTCTGTATCCCCTTATCCATGTCTTCCCCTTCTGCGTCTTATGCCTTCACATCTACCCTCAGCTGTTCCTGCACGAAATTTGCATCTTCTCTTATTTTCTCCAGATTCTCTTCGCTGAATTCATATTCCAGATCCGGCTCCTGCTGCACACTTTTATGCATGCCTGCAAAAGCCTTCTCAATCATGATCTCTTTCTTTTGCTGTCGTATCTCAGACATAATCCTGTTATGTATCTCTTCCACGCTCTTATTGGCATCCTGCTCAAAATCAAGAATCTCTATCATATGGGACATATCATAGGAATAAAAGTCTGTCGCACATATTTTTCCTTCTTCTTCATTCTCTCCCGGAACAAAAGTCGCCATGGCAATCTCCTGCTCACACAGGTATACAATGACGAAGCGTTTCCGAATCAGATCAGCAAATACTTCCGTCATCAGTTCCGGGGATATTTTCTGACGTGTTATCACCTCAAATACGGAAATTCCTTTCTTGCGAAGCAGCGATGCCATATCCGGTGCGCTCTCCCCCTCTGTAATATGATAACACCATTCCATACTGACAATCTCTGTCTCGAAGATCTCTCTGCATTTACTGTCCTTCATTCTCGGATACAATGCCTCAAGAGGCATCCCCTTATCCACACGATACTGTTTTGGAATATTATACCTGCATTCACTCATCTGCGCTCTCCATGCTCCTCATCGAATCTGTTATTGTTGATTCATTATGTCATCCTTCACACTTGAACACATTATACTATATTTTTTTAGAATTTTCTATATATTATATTGAATTTTCTAACAATTTTACAAGGTAATGCTAATTTATATAGATTTTTTGCACTTGCAGCTATATCAGGTACAATTCCTATGTTGAAGTAATATCTGAGAAAATAAAAAGTCATTACTGCTTACATTATGTAAACACTAATGACTTTTCTTTCCTCATTTAAACCTGTGCAGTCACACGATCCAGTTCTTCCTGCACTTTTACCAGATCTTCTCTGATATGTATCTTCTGTGGACAGACTCTCTCGCACTTACCACATTTGATGCAGTTCTTGGGTTTCGCACTTTCTGGAATCTCTTTCGTCCAGCACCATTTGGTATCAGCCAGATTGCCGTAGATATGATATTCATTCCATACGCCAAAGCTTCCAGGAATGTTCACACCTGCCGGACATGGCATACAGTATCTGCAGGCTGTACAGCCGTTCTTTACACGCTTGTGCAATGCATCTGCCACCTGACAGACTGCTTCCTGCTCTGCTTCATTTAACGGTTCAAAATCCGTAAAGGTCTTCAGATTGTCTTCTACCTGTTCCATGTTGGACATACCACTAAGTACTACCTTAACATTAGAAAATGTGGCAGCATAACGCAATGCCCAGGATGGTGTGGAAGCCTGCGGTCTAATATTTCTAAAGATTGAAGTGATATCATCCGGAAGTTCTGCAAGAGAACCACCCTTTACAGGTTCCATGATTACCATCGGAATACCCAGTGACTCTGCCAGTTCTACGCCCTTTAAGGTAGCCTGCGTGTCCTTATCCATATAGTTAAGCTGTATCTGGCAGAAATCCCAGTGATAAGAGGTGATGATCTCCCGGAAAACTTCATAATCATCATGGAAAGAGAATCCAAAATAACGAAGCTTACCCTCACTGCGAAGCTTCTCACAATATTCGAGAATGCCCAGCTTCTTGATCAGCTCCCATCTGTCCTTATTCAGCGCATGTATCAGATAGAAATCCACATAGTCCTTATGCAGTCTCTCCAACTGCTCATGAAAGATCCTGTCCACATCCTCCAGCGTCTTTACTTCCCAGATAGGAAGCTTCGTAGCCAGATAATAGGAATCTCTGGGGTAACGATCCAGAGCCTTACCGGTTACCGGTTCACTCTTTCCTCCATGATACGGATACGCCGTGTCAAAATAGTTCACTCCGGCATGATATGCCCGATCCAGCATATCCAGTGCCAGTTCTTCGTTGATGCTTCCGTCTGCATTGGTAGGAAAACGCATACATCCAAAGCCAAGCAGGGAAGTTTTTGTTCCAATGTTGTCCATTGTTCTGTATTCCATCTTTTCTTTCTCCTTATAATTCTCTATTCGTAACTATTCAGAATAGTTACTTCTATTCGGTATACAATATTGCCATTTCTTTTAAGATACGCTGTGTAAGGCTGATCATCAAGTCTGCCTCTTTCTCCACTAATCCGTATTTCTTATATTTTAATACAAAGTTAGGTGTGCCCTTGGCACTGAATTGCAATGTATTCTTATATTTATCCAGTAATTGTGGCAGCTTCTCTACATGAACCGGCGCATATGGCTCCATATAGAAAGTAATGCAGCCTATTTTGCCCTTGATCTCCGTTACATATCTTTCATGTGCCTGTACACGTATGAGTGAAATTCTGATCAGATTATCCACAGATTTGGGCACATTTCCAAATCTGTCCAGAAGCTCCGCCTTCATATCCTCACATTCTGCTTCATTCTCCAGACTGGCGATTCTCTTATAGATATCCAGCTTCTGTGCCTCATTCACAATGTAGGATGGTGGAATGAATGCATCCACATCCATATCCACATAGGTATTGAAATCTTCTGCCAGCTTCTTTGTTCCCTTTAATGTCTTGACTGCTTCGTTGAGCATCTTACAATACAGATCATAGCCAACGGCTTCCATATGACCATGCTGACGCTCTCCTAAGAGATTGCCTGCTCCTCTGATCTCCAGATCTCTCATGGCAATCTTGAAACCACTTCCCAGATCTGTGAATTCTTTGATCGCCTGCAGACGTTTCTCAGCAACCTCCTTGAGCATCTTGTCTCTCTTATACATGAGAAAAGCATAAGAGGTTCTATTGGAACGTCCTACTCGTCCTCTCAACTGATACAGCTGGGAAAGTCCCATATTATCCGAATCATGAATAATCATGGTATTTACATTGGAAATATCCAGCCCTGTCTCTATGATCGTTGTAGACACCAGTACGTCGATCTCTCCATTGATGAAGCCATACATGATCTTCTCCAGTTCATGTTCTTTCATCTGTCCATGGGCATAAGCTACTGTCGCCTCTGGAACCAGTGCCTGTATTCTGTCTGTGATCTCTGCAATATTATTGATACGATTGTATACATAGTAGACCTGTCCCTGTCTGGATAGCTCTCTGACAATGGCTTCTCGTACCATTTCTTCATTATATTCCATGACATAGGTCTGTATCGGCTGTCTCTCATTGGGTGCTTCTTCAAGCACGCTCATATCACGGATTCCCACCAGACTCATATGCAGTGTTCTTGGAATCGGCGTTGCTGTCAGTGTCAATACATCAACTGTATCCTTGACCTGCTTGATCTTCTCCTTATGACGTACACCAAAACGCTGCTCCTCATCTATGATAAGCAGCCCCAGATCCTTGTATTTGACATCTGCTGAAAGGAGTCTGTGTGTACCAATTACAATATCTACCAGACCTTTCTTTAAGTCTTCCAGCGTTTTCTTCTGTTCGCCCGCAGTACGGAACCTGGACAGCATATCTATACGGACAGGGAAATCCTTCATTCTCTGCACGAAAGTATTGTAATGCTGCTGCGCAAGAATGGTAGTCGGTACAAGAAATGCTACCTGTTTGCCATCCTGCACTGCCTTAAATGCTGCACGGATTGCAATCTCTGTCTTACCATATCCCACGTCCCCACAGATCAGTCTGTCCATGATACGTGAGCTTTCCATATCTGCTTTTGTAGCTTCTATGGCAAGCAGCTGATCCTGCGTCTCTTCAAAAGGAAACATCTCTTCAAATTCCTGCTGCCATACAGTATCATGTCCAAATGCGAATCCCTGTTTCTCCTGTCTTACTGCATAGAGTTCCACCAGATCCTTTGCCACTTCATTGACAGCACTCTTTACTTTGGATTTGGTCTTTGTCCATTCCTGCGTTCCCAGCTTATTCAGCTTCGGGCGCTTGGCAGCATCAGCAGAAGCATATTTCTGGATAACATCCAGCCCGGTCGCCAGAATATAGAGATTACCACCATCCCGGTATTCTATCTTGATATAGTCTTTTACGACCTTATCTACTTCTACCTTTTCAATACCCTTATAGATGCCCAGTCCATGATTCTCATGTACAACGTAATCACCTATCTTCAGATCTGAGAAATCCCTGATCTTCTGACCTTCATAGACTTTCTTCTTTTTCTTCTTACGGTTCTGCTTTCCAAAGATATCAGATTCTGAAATGACTACGAATTTGAGCATGGGATACTCAAATCCCTTCAGCACATTTCCGTAGAACGTCATGATTTCTCCCGGCTGAAGCTCTCTTTGTGAATTATCTGAGTAAAAGGCATTGAGTCCTTCATCCATCAGATCCGTTGCCAGACGCTTGGCTCTCGTAGAGGAAGCAGACACCAGAAGAACACGATATCCATTCTTCTTATAGTGATTCAGATCCTTCACCAGCTCCGGGAAGCTGTTATTATAGGAAAATACATTTCTGGCATTCACTGCGTAACGATTCTGGAACTTTACAGGAAATCCCTTGTACTCCATGGTACTCAGTGCAAGCAGTCTGTTCTTATCCAGACGTGCATAGATTTCCCTGGCTCCATAGAGTACATTCATCTGCTCCGGCAAAATATATCCCTTCTCTGCTCTGGTGGACATACTTTCCCGAAACTCCAGCTCTACAGCATTGGCATGCTCTTCAATTCTTGCCGGCTCATCCAGACAGATACACAGCTTTCTATCTGCTACGAAATCTACCAGAGATTGTGTCTCTTCGTAGAAATATCCAATATAACTCTCCAGATTGACGAAGGACTGAAACTGTGTCACCTGTTCCTTTAATTCTGCCACCGCCTGTTCCAGTCTATGCGCTTCCTCCGGTTTTGTCTCTTCTCTGAAAAAGGCAGCTGATTTCTTACAGTCCTTCTCCATCCTTGCCAGACCGTCTTCTAATGCTTTTTTTGACAAAATCAATTCTGTTGCGGGATAAATTGACACCTCTGTCAGTTTTTCTATGGAACGCTGACTCTCTATATCGAAGGAACGGATAGACTCTACCTCATCCCCCCACAGCTCGATACGGACCGGATTCTCTCTGGTCAGATCAAAAATATCAACAATACCGCCACGGACTGAGAACTGCCCCGGTGCTTCTACCTGATAATTCTTCTCATATCCCATCTTCGCCAGCTGTCTGGCAATTGCTGCCTCTTCTGCAATACCGCCCTCTTCAATCTCTATGACATTCTCCTGCCATACAGACAAGGGGAGCTGATGCGCCATCAAGGCAGAAAAAGTGGTGACAATTGTAATCGGTTCTCCCTCAAGAAGCTTGCGCAGAACAGCAACACGTTCCTTAATCAGCTGATTACTGTGAATGTCTGCCTGATAAAAGATCAGGTCCTTTGCAGGAAAATAATAGGATTCTCTACAATACAGCTTGCAATCATCCAACAGCTCCTTCGCCTTCATATCACTGTATGTCACGATCAGCTTCACATCATACTTTTCCGTAAATCCATATATCATATGAAGCTTCTGGGAATCCACACAGCCGCTGATACTGACCTTGCCCTGTTGTGTATTCAGTTGTTTTTGAATATCCTCATATTCCCCCAGCTCTCTAAGGGGTGCCAATATTGTATTCACACGAATGTCCCTGCCTTTTCACACTAATCCGCTTTTTTATTATACTGGTTCATGGCTGCATCCACATCACCCTCCAGCATGAGTTCCACTGCGCCACAGACCTTCTCCAGACTTTCCTTCATAATCGCCAGCTCTTCCCCTGAGAAATGCCCCAGCACATAGTCTGCCAGATCATATCCCTTGGGCTTCTCGCCTACACCGATCTTAATTCTCTGGAATGTATCATGTCCCAGATGCAGGATGACGTTCTTGATGCCATTATGACCACCTGCACTGCCCTTCTTGCGGATACGGAGCTGTCCCACATCCAGGCTGATATCATCATAGATAACGATAAGTTCACTCTTTTCATCTATCTTATAGTAGTCTACAGCTGCACGGATTGCCTCTCCGCTCAGGTTCATATAAGTAAGTGGCTTTAACAGCATGACTTTATTGCCATTGATGACGCCCTTCCCCATCAGTGCCTTATTCTTCATATCACTGACACTGATTCCATATTTGTCAGCCAGGGCATCAATTGCCGCAAAACCGATATTGTGTCTTGTATTATCATATTCCTTTGTTGGGTTGCCCAACCCTGCTATTATATACATACTTTCCTCTTTTCCAATTATCATGTACTCTCGGAATCTTCTTCAAACAAAGCATTCTGGCTTCATTTAGAAAACTCCGAGAGTACATTTATCGTAACGATTCAGAACCCCGCTATCACATCTGATGGCGTACGACTGCGTATTCATCGCCGTTGCGGTAGTAGGGACATTCCTTGTAGTGCCCCTGGCTCATGCGGACTGCGTCATCTTCGTCCATGTCTACTTCACAATAGTAGCATTCGTCTTCATCGTCATATACATTATATGCACAAGTATCACAGCTTGCCATAAATTTACCAGCCTTTCTTCTTTTGAACAATTACATATATCGTATCGAATATTTGTTCTATTGTCAAGGGATATATTTTATCTCGATTTCTTCATATTTCGGATATCCTTCATGAAGCAGCTTCTCTTCCAGTTCTCCATTGCCCGTGTGGCTGAAGCGATACAGGTTATAAGCGCCCTGTTCATAGGCAAAGTCCAGTCCGTCATCCTGATAATGCTCGTACTCTCCATCCCCTGCGTAAACTTCCAGAATCAGCTTCTTCTGCTCCTTGGTTCCAATATAGGCTTCTACCGGGTATTTTGGCAATATTGTACCTGCTTTCACATAAATCGGGCAGGTATCAAGCGGTGCATCCCTGATGATATACTGTCCACCGGCAATGTGCTCCTTTGTCCAGTAATCAACCCATTCGCCTGCCGGCAGATAGACCATTCTCTTGGTCGCTCCCTGCTCTACTACCGGCGCTGCCAGCAACTGACTTCCTATCATGAATTCATCATTCATATTGTGTGTATTGATATCTTTTTCATACTCCAGCACCAGTGGTCTCATAACAGGAAGACCAGTGCTTAGATGTTCATGGAAAAGGTCATAGAAATATGGAATCAGTTCATAACGCAGCTCCACGTACTTTCTGATGATATCCAGCTTCTCTTTGCCAAAAAGCCATGGTTCCTGACGTCTTGTTCCCATTGCGCTGTGATTACGAAACAGTGTGGAGAAACATCCCACCTGATACCAGCGTACCAGAAGTTCGCCAGTTGTATCAGAACCGAATCCTCCAATATCTGTTCCTGCAAAAGGATATCCACTCATACCCAGATTACACAACTGTGGAATTGCCATACGCAAATGTGTCCACAGACTGTTATTATCCCCTGTCCATACCGTAGCATACTTCTGCGTGCCGCTGTAGCAGGCTCTGGTAATGACAAAAGGACGCTTATCACTTAATCTGCGCAGTCCCTGATAGGTCGCCTTGGACATATTGTGACCATAGACATTGTGCATCCACTTATGATTTGTAATCTCATCCTCTTCGGTGAAAACAACATCATCCGGCAATGGACCATTGAAGCTTGCAGGCTCATTCATATCGTTCCATACACCCATAATGCCTTTATCCAGCAGGAACTGATGCTTCTCTCCCCACCAGTCACGTACTTCCTGTCTTCCAAAATCAGGAAATGCAGAATCTCCGGGCCATACGGCATTGATATAGACATCTCCATTTACATCTTTTGCAAAATAATCATGCTCGATACCCTCCCGATAAACGTAATAGTCCTCGTCTTTTTTCACACCGGGATCAATAATGGTAACTGCCTGGAATCCCTGTTCTTTCAGGTCAGTAATCAGCTGATCGGGGTCTGTGAAGTTGTCCTTATTCCAGGTGAATACTCGATAGCCATCCATATAATCAATATCAAAATAAATAGCATCACATGGAATCTCATATCGTCTGAAATCTGCTGCCAGCTGTCTTACCTCTGCCTCTGTCTTATAACTCCAGCGGCACTGATGATAGCCAAGTGTCCAGCGCATCGGCAGAGGTACACGTCCTGTCAGCCACGTATAACCGCCAATAACTTCCGCCATATTTTCACCTGTAATGACATAATAATCCATCATACCGTCTTCTGCCCGGTATTCTATACGGTCTTCATATTCTTTACCCAGATTAAAGGCACTCTTGCCATGATTGTCAAAGAACACGCCATATACTGTATTCTCTTTTAACACGATCATGAAAGGCACTGACTTATACAGTGCTTTGAAATTATCTTCATGAGGGGCCGGTATGTCAGAATTCCACATCTCATACTCATACTCTCTCTTATTCAGTACGCCGGTCTTATCTCCCAGTCCATAGATGCAGTCTGCCTCATCCAGTGACAAGGACAGGTTGACCTTTGCCTGCACCTCATCTCCACTCTCATGACCTTCCATCCCAATGAATGCCTTTTCTTCCTCTGTGAGAGTGTTTTTCTTTATCTCCTGTATTTCTGACACGCATGTCAGCTTCTCGTTATTTTTCTTATTGTAAAAAGTAATTGTTCCATCCGGTTCCACTTCTGCCCGCAATAATGCTGTTTCAAATACGGTACTGGCTCCCTGCTCTGATACCTGGTATTGTGCTACTGCTACCTTCTGCTGCTGTTCTACTGTCAGCTCCACGGCTGCAGAATATGGCTGTTTCCCATTCTTCAGTTCACAGATACGGATGATTCCATCTCCATATGCATCTACCTGTATCTGCTGTTTGTCCCATTGCATTGTAATTCCCTGTCCCATTATTACCATTCCTTTCTACTATCTATAAAATAAACGGGATACCTTCCGATACCCCGCTCCCCACATTTTATATTCATATTTGTCCAGAAACTTAAACTGTCTCGTCCGGCTCTGACAATGCCTTTTCATAGCTCTCCAGAATTGTCTTCTGAATCAGCTCTCTTGTGGAAGAATTGATTGGATGAGCAATGTCTCTGTACTCGCCATCAGCAGATTTCTTGCTTGGCATGGCAATGAACAGTCCTTTCTCTCCTTCAATGACCTTAATATCATGTACTACGAATTCATCGTCAAGTGTAATAGATACTACTGCCTTCATCTTTCCTTCCTTAGTAATTTTGCGAACGCGAACATCTGTAATCGTCATTCTCAAGTTCCCCCTTTGCAAGTCTTCATAATTTAGTTATTTCATACAAATATTACTTATAAAACATACCGTTCATTTTTCTCTACCACTATCTTGATTCCATTTTCCCCTACGTGATAAGAGTTTGCCCTTATGGTATCGCGGCTTTCTACAATACAGTTCTCAATGTGGGTGTTATCGCCTAGATACACATCATTTAAAATGATGGAGTTTTTAATATAACAGTTGTTGCCAACAAATACCTGCTTGAATAAAATGGAATCCTCTACGGTTCCGTTAATGATACAACCGCTTGACACAAGGCTGTTCTTAACCTGTGAACCGGGATTGTACTTGGCAGGCGGCAGGTCATCTACCCTTGAATATACGTCTGGATACTGTTTAAAGAAATAGTCGCGGATCTCCGGTTTGAGGAAATCCATATTGGTCTGGAAATAATCATCCACGGATGCGATATTTCTCCAGTAATCATCTATTTTATAACCGTATATTCTCTTTAAATCCTTGTAACGGATCAGGATATCCTGTACAAAATCATATCTTCCTTCATCCGCACATTTCTCCAGCAGCTCAATCAGCTGTCTTCTTCTGATGACATAGATACCACAGGATACTGTTCTGGATTTGGCTGCCAGAGGCTTCTCCTCGAATTCTTCAATACGGTAATCTTCGTTCATCTTCACTGTACCGTATTTCCCCATATCCGTATCTTCCGGCATGTCCTTAACAACTACCGTAATATCTGCCTTCTTGGCAATGTGGTACTCTAATACTTTATTGTAATCCATCTTGTAAACGCAGTCACCGCTTGCGATTACAACATAGGGTTCGTGACTTCTCTTTAAGAATAAAATATTCTGATACAGACAATCAGCTGTTCCTCTGTACCAGTCGCTGCTTTCTGGCGTAACAGTTGGTGTAAATACATACAGGCCACCCTGTTTACGTCCAAAATCCCACCACTTGGAGGAACTTAAATGTTCATTTAAACTTCTTGCATTGTACTGTGTAATGACTGCCACTTTCTGAATATGAGAGTTTGACATATTACTCAGTGCAAAATCTATACTGCGGTAGCTGCCTGCTATGGGCATTGCTGCAATTGCTCTCTTCTGAGAGAGTTCTTTCATCTTTTTATTGTTTCCACCTGCTAAAATTACTCCTAACGCTCTCATACTATTCACCCGCCTTTATTAATGTCTTGCCGCTGTCTAAAATGCCTTCCGGGTAGTCTTCAATTGTCGTTTCGCCGGAAACTACAGAGTTCTTTCCGATTTTTACATGATCCGGGATTACGGATTTCTCACCGATCGTTACCAGACCCTGATTATAGATATTAGGCTTTAATTCATTGGGCTTTTCTTCCAGTGTACCTAACTCTACTCCATCTCCAATATTGACGTATTCATCAATGATTGCTTTCTCAACTGTGCAATTATTACCGATGTGACACTGATTCATAATGATGGAATTGCGTACCACTGTACCTTTACCTATCGTAACACCACATCCAATAACAGAATTGTATACCTGACCATAGATTTCTGATCCTTCACCTATGATACATCTCTCAACAATACTGTCAGATGCAATATACTGTGGTGGCAGAATCTCACTCTTGGTATAGATTCTCCAATATTCCTCATACAGGTTAAATTCAGGAACAATATCGATCAGTTCCATGTTGGCTTCCCAGTATGAGCTCAAGGTTCCTACATCTTTCCAGTATCCGTTATACTCGTATGCATATAACGGCATACCTTTCTCGTGACAATATGGGATAATATGTTTACCAAAATCCAGAGCCGGCTGATCAGCCATTGTGATCAGTGCTTCCTTCAGTGTTTTCCAATTAAATATGTAGATTCCCATAGATGCCAGGTTGCTTCTTGGCTTCTCAGGTTTCTCCTCAAAATCAATGATTTTCTTCTTATCGTCTGTAATAACGATACCAAATCTGCTTGCTTCCTCCATAGGTACAGGCATTGCAGCTATGGTTACTTCTGCTCCGCTCTCCTTATGAAAATCAAGCATTACTTCATAATCCATCTTATAAATATGATCTCCGGAAAGGATCAGCACATAATCAGGATTGTAGTTCTCCATGTATTCCAGATTCTGGAATATGGCATTTGCAGTTCCAGTGTACCATTCACTGTTGTCGCTTCTCTCATATGGTGGAAGGACTGTTACACCACCAATATTTCTGTCCAGGTCCCAAGGTATACCAATTCCAATATGTGTATTCAGTTTAAGCGGCTGATACTGTGTCAATACACCTACTGTATCGATGCCGGAATTGATACAGTTGCTCAACGGGAAATCTATGATTCTGTATTTTCCCCCGAAGGCGACTGCCGGTTTAGCCATCTTGGATGTCAGAACACCCAGTCTTGAGCCCTGTCCACCTGCCAAAAGCATGGCTATCATTTCTTTTTTAATCATGTTGTCACCCCTATTAATGCATAATTCTCGGTAATAATATAGGACCATATTACGCAAAATAATTATATCATACTATTTACATAAAGTGAACATTTTTACATATTATTTAAAAGATTTTCTTTTAATTATTCGGTCTATTTTCAACTCAAAATGCATATAATATCAGAGATTTCCATTTTGCTCCAATTTTACTCAATTACATAATATATATCGGACAAGTTTACAGAAAACTTAGCTTGTTTTTTATGTTTTTAATTAAATTTATGAACCAAATATTTTTGAGTGGAAATGTTTCTTATTTAGGTGTAATATAGGATGATACCAAAGACTAATTTAATTCGATAGAAAGGTATGGTTTTATATATATGTATCAGATTAATTTTAAAGAACCTATTCACGTGCATTTTATGGGCATCGGTGGAATCAGCATGAGCGGTCTTGCCCAGATTCTTCTGGATGAAGGCTTTACTGTCAGTGGTTCCGACTCCAAACAGTCTGCTCTTACAGAACATCTTGCATCCCTGGGTGCTGTCATTTCCTATGGTCAGCGTGCAGGTAACATAACAGATGACATTGATCTTGTGGTATATACTGCTGCCATCTCAGCTGATAATCCTGAATATGAGGAAGCCTGCAATCGTGGTATTCCCATGATGACCAGAGCCGATCTGTTAGGTCAGATCATGAAAAATTACAAGCTCCCTATTGCGATCAGCGGAACACACGGCAAGACAACCACAACTTCCATGATATCCGAAGTGCTTCTGGCTGATAATGATGATCCGACGCTCTCCATCGGTGGTATCTTAAAATCCATCGGCGGCAATATCCGTGTAGGTAAGTCAGATTATTTTGTTACAGAAGCATGTGAGTATACCAATTCCTTCCTGAGCTTCTTTCCACGCATCAGTATCATATTAAATATAGAAGAAGACCATCTGGATTTCTTTAAAGACATCAATGACATCCGTCATTCCTTCCATAAGTTTGCACAGATTCTGCCAGAAGACGGTTATCTGATCATTAATGGCGGTATTGACAACCTCCAGGAGATTACAGGGGATCTTCCCTGCAATGTCATTACCTTCGGTAAAGATCCATCCTGTGACTACAGCTATACGGATGTTACTTTTGATGAATTTGGAAGAGGTTCTTATACCTTATTAAAGAAGGGCACTCCATCTGTGAAGGTTTCTCTGGGTGTGGTAGGCGAACACAATATCCTCAATTCCCTTTCTGTACTGGCATTGATGGATATTCTTGGCATTGGCAGCAATGTAGTACTGAAATCCCTTGCTGATTTCCATGGTACAGACAGACGTTTTGAATATAAGGGAACCATTGGCGGTGTAACGATTCTGGATGACTATGCACATCATCCTACGGAAATCACGGCTACGCTCAAGGCTGCTGCCAATTATCCACACAAAACCCTGTGGTGCGTCTTCCAGCCACATACCTATTCCCGCACCAATGCTTTCCTGAAGGATTTCGCCAAGGCACTGACTCTGGCTGACAAGGTAATTCTGGCTGATATTTATGCTGCCAGGGAGAAAAATACCATCGGTATCACCTCAAAAGACCTGCAGACTGAGATAGAGAAATTAGGAAAAGAATGCTATTACTTCCACAGCTTTGATGAAATTGAAAATTTTTTATTAGAAAATTGTATCAACGGAGATTTGTTGATAACTATGGGCGCCGGAGATGTTGTAAAAATCGGCGAAAATCTGTTAGGAATTTAATTATCCACATTATCCACATTTTTGAGCCTCCAAAAGGAGGTTCGAGGATGTGGATATTTTTATGTTCCATCCACATTTCAGAACGTATTTCATCCACATCCCACAAGTCTTATTATTTAAGGCATTTCTGACATTATCCCGATTCCTTATCCACATTATCCACACTATCCACAATTGCGCAAACCCCAGTATTTTCAAGGCTTTGCGGGTTGTGGAGGACTTGCTTTTTTGATTAGGTGTGATACAATACATTTACCTTACAGGTAGCACTCTGCTCCCAGACAGTCACTCCCAATTGCTCTACGCAATGACTATTACAGAGCTGCTATCAATATACATACCAGACAGGGGAATTATTATGAATCGTCTTAACATCTATCAGAACATACACAAAGAACAGACTGTGGTATCCAACTGCTTCATTGACGACTATATGGCAGAAGCAAACGATGCCCAGCTCAAAATATATCTTTTCCTTATTCGCATGATGAGCGCTAATCTCCCAACCAGCGTTACAGATATTGCGGATAAATTTAACTACACGGAAAAGGATGTTCTTCGTGCTCTCATGTACTGGGAATCAAGACAGCTTCTGGCATTAGAATATGATGCCGCCCACAATCTATCCGGTATACAGGTTCTCTCTCTGGACAACCCATACGAGGCACCGGTAAGAACCGCACCCCGTATTACACCGGTTCTGTCCTTTATCAGACCGGCATCTATGCAAAGCGGTATGACTGCGCCCAAACCAATGGCTGCAGCTTCTGCAATGTCCCCGCAGAATCCCATGTCTGCCCGGATGAATGCTGCTCCTGCATCTATGCAGGCTCCCTTTGGTGCAACAGCCACGATAGCGGAATATCCGGTAAAAGAAGTAGCTTCCCAGCCGGAAAGACCATCCTACTCCATGGATGATCTGAAGAATTTCAAAAAGAATGAAGAAACACAACAGCTTCTGTTCGTAACCGAACAGTATCTTGGCAGACAGCTTACCAGAAGCGATATGGAGACGATTCTCTTCTTCTACGATCGTCTTGGTTTCAGCGCAGATCTGATTGATTATCTGGTACAGCACTGTGTAGAACGCGGCAAGAAAGACTTCCGATATATGGAAAAGGTCGCTCTTTCCTGGGCAGAGCAGGGTATCACCGACCCCAAGCAGGCTCAGATGGCGTCCAGGAAATATGACAAAACTGTATATACCATCATGAAGTCCCTGGGAAAAAATACTTCTCCCGCTCCCAAGGAACTGGAGTATATCAATAAATGGACCAAAGAGTATGGCTTTTTACTGGATGTGATTCAGGAAGCCTGCGATAAAACGGTCATGACAACAGACTCTCACCGCTTTGCCTATGCAGATGGTATTTTAACCAAATGGTATCAGGCAGGAGTTCGCCATAAAGCCGATATTGCAGCCCTGGATGCCTCCTATCAGCGTCCTGTAAAGCAGACCGCACCTGCTAACAACCGTTTTAACCGTTTTGCACAGAACAGCTATGATTTTGACCAGCTTGAGCAGAATATTTTAAGCAACTAATACAGGAGGCAGACATGCCACTTTCAAACAGTCAGTACAATGCCATTATGCGCATGTATGAAGAGAAACAGAGAAGATCAAGATATCTGCTGGAGCAGCGCAAAGATGCTGTATATCAGCAGATACCAGAATACGAGGAGCTGGATCATCAGGTATCTTCTACTTCGATTGCCCAGGCACGCAAGATGCTTTCGGGGGATTCCAATGCCCTAAGTGAATTAAAAGAGAAGCTTGCCTGGCTGTCCAGGCAAAAGACCAGCCTCCTTACAGCTCATGGTTATCCCGCCGATTATCTGGAGCCAGTCTATGAATGTCCTCTATGTAAGGACACCGGCTATGTGAACAACCATAAATGCACCTGCTTTCGTCAGGCAGAGATTTCACTTATCTATGAACAGTCTCACATCAAAGAACTGTTAGAGACTGATAATTTCGACCATTTATCCTATGAATTCTATCAAGGCGAAGACCTTACACGATTCACCAACGCAGTAAAGGAGTGCCAAAATTTCGTAAAAAACTTTAATTCAGACTACCACAATCTATTTTTTTATGGTACAGTAGGTACTGGTAAGTCATTTTTGTCCTCTTGCATTGCCAAAGAGCTGATCGAACAGGGTAAACTGGTAATATATTTCAGTTCCGCTCAATTATTTGAGACACTGTCACGCAGTACCTTTGATCGTAACAGTGAAGAGGCGGCATCGGGGATTTATGAGGACATTTATGAATGTGACTTGCTGATCATTGATGATCTGGGAACAGAACTGACGAATGCTTTCGTATCGTCCCAGCTTTTCTCCTGTCTTAACAACAGACATCTTCGCAGGAAATCCACAATTATTACTACGAATCTGTCTCTGGAGGAATTAAGGGATCGTTACTCTGACAGAATCTTTTCCCGCATAACAAGTAATTATGGGATGTGCAAACTGACCGGACGTGATATCCGGATCACCAAAAAGTTATTGTTAAACAGAAAGTGAGGATTTTCGCAATGCCAGTACGCGAAGAAAAAAGAAATCTGAATTCGATACCCGTTGGTTCCTTAGGAATTGTTCCTTTGGAAGGTTGTAAAACTCTCGGAGATAAGGTAGATGCCTATCTCGTAAAATGGAGAACAGAGCGTGAAAGTGAACACAAGAACAGCCTTGCATTCTCAGGCTATCAGCGTGATTCCTATATTATCCAGACCAAAGTTCCCCGTTTCGGTACCGGTGAAGCTAAGGGCGTTATCTTGGAATCTGTCCGTGGTGATGACTTATATTTCCTTGTAGATGTCGCTAATTACAGCTTAACTTATTCTCTGTGTGGTCATGAGAACCATATGTCTCCTGATGATCATTATCAGGATCTGAAGAGACTGATCGCTGCTGTTGGTGGTAAAGCAAGAAGAATCACAGTTATTATGCCTTTCTTATATGAAAGCCGTCAGCATAAGAGAAATTCCCGTGAATCCCTTGACTGTGCTCTGGCACTTCAGGAAATGGTAAAGATGGGCGTAGATAACATCATTACTTTCGATGCACATGATCCTCGTGTACAGAATGCTATCCCTTTGAATGGTTTTGAAACAGTATCTCCTACCTATCAGTTCATTAAAGGTCTGTTAAATCATGTTCCTGACCTGACTATTGATTCTGACCATATGATGATCATCAGCCCGGATGAAGGTGGCATGGGTCGTGCAATCTACATGGCTAACGTAATGGGACTGGATATGGGTATGTTCTATAAGAGACGTGACTATACCAAAGTTGTTGATGGACGTAATCCTATCGTTGCTCATGAATTTCTTGGCAGCAGCGTAGAAGGCAAGGATGTTCTGATCGTTGACGATATGATTTCCTCCGGTGAAAGTGTACTGGAAGTTGCTGCAGCTCTGAAAGCAAGAAAAGCAAAGAGAATCTTCGTAGCTACTACATTCGGTCTGTTCACAAGCGGACTTGATATCTTCGATAAGGCTTATGAGGAAGGTCTGATCTACAGAGTTCTGACTACCAACCTCATTTACCAGAGACCTGAATTATTAGAGAAGCCTTACTATATCAACTGTGATATGAGTAAGTATATCGCTTACATCATTGATACATTGAATCATGATTCTTCTATCAGTGATCTGTTAAATCCTAATGACAGAATCCACAATATTATCGAAAGATATAAGAACAAAGAATTAGATTGCCAGAAAGGCATGAAATAAATCATAAGACAAAAATGGAACCGGTTTTCACCGGTTCCATTTTTGTTGATAAATTATTGGATTCTTCTCTTAATATAATCTTCCAGCATATCCGTGGTAGCATCTTCGCCTAACTTACTGCTGTTGATAGACAGCTCATAGTTTCTGGAATCGCCCCACTTAGTTTCACAGAAGTAATTGTGGTAAGCTTTTCTCTTCTTGCTCTGTTTCTCAATCAATTCTGCTGCTTCCTTGTCTGTCATTTCGTGAATCCGCTTGATACGTTCAATCTTCTTATCCATATCACCCAATATGAATATTGTAATCAGACCTTCATATTCTTTCAGAACTTCTTCTGAACATCTTCCGACTACTACAAAGGATTCACCCTCTGCCGCCTTCTTCTTCAGAAAGTCGAACTGCATGTAGGCAATATTCAGCTGCGGAGAATTGTTAAATCCGCGTACAGTCTTGCTGAAGCCCTTCTTAGGAACTTCGTCATACTGCTCAAGATTGGATGCACTGACATTCTTCTCCTGCGCAATCTCACGAAGCAGATTATAGTCATATAACGGCAGACTGAATCTGTCTGCAAGATGCTGTGCAATCTCATGTCCGCCACTGCCAAATTCCCTTCCGATTGAAATAATGACCTGCTTACTCATGTATATTACCCCCTCTTTATAAATATCTAAACCAGATGCTGAACATGGAAATCAGTAATACAATAATCGTTGCAGGTGCCATTGCCTTACAATATCTGCCCCAGCCTACAGGATAACCTGATTTGGCAGCTACTGAAGTACCAACTACGTTAGCAGATGCACCAATAGGTGTTGCGCTGCCACCAATATCTGTACCCATAGCCAGTGCCCAAGCAAGAATAGGAAGTGCAATACCTTCTGTCTCTGCCAGACTCTTGATAACCGGGATCATAGTTGCTGCAAAAGGAATATTGTCGATGAATGCGCTGGCAATACCTGATACCCAGATAATAATGGCAACCATAAGCTTGGAATTGCCACCGCTGACCTTACCGATGAATGCCGCAATGATCTCCAGAATTCCTGTCTGCTCCAGACCACCTACTACAACGAATAAACCGATAAAGAACAATAATGTCTTATAATCTACTTTCTTAAGCAGTTCGCCTGCAGACTTGCCTGCAGTGATCAATGTGATTACTGCAATGAACAGACCAATTGTAGCAACTGTCAGACCTGTCTGTGCATGAGATACCAGAAGTACAACTGCCAGACCAAAAATGACACAGCTTGCTACAAAGCTCTTCTTATCCTCGATAAGATTCTCGCCACCGGATGCCTCAAGCTTCTTGATTGCTTCTGTATCGCTGGTTGCCAGATCTTTTCTGAATACGAAATAGAAATAGATAATAACTACAACCAGAGAAATCAGTCCGATCACACCAGTATTGGTAATGAAATCACCAAAGGAATAACCAAGAGATGTACCAATGATGATGTTAGGTGGATCTCCACACATAGTTGCTGAACCTCCAAGGTTCGCGCAGAATACTTCTGCCAGAATCATTGGTATTGGGTCGAATTTCAACAACTGTGCCAGTTCAATTGTTACTGCTGCCAGGAACAAAATAACCGTAATACTATCAATGAACATTGCCAGAACTGCCGACATGATCATAAATGTGATAAAAACGGGAATGGTTCTGTAATGTACCAGTTTTGCAATTGTCATACATAACCAGCGGAAGAATCCCGCCTTTGCCATGCCTTCTACCATGACCATCATACCTGCGATAAAGATGATTGTTGCCCAGTTAATACCGCTGGAACTCTCTGATGCGTTACCAGCCTCATACCAGAAATCCGGTGTGAAGATGGATTGGATATTTAATGTCTCCATTGCAGCATTCATATCCTGCATGAATACACCAAATACCAGCACCAGCGTTGCAAGACCACAGCCAAGGGTTACGTATTGACGTTCAATCTTGTCCGTGATAATCAGTGCAAACATCACCAGAAAGATGATGACTGCTGTTACTTGTGCTACCATTTTATTAAACTTCCTTTCATTTTTTTGCAGACATTATATTCTGCTGCCATGTTGTAAATTGCCCCCACAATCTACAGCATATTGCTTCCCATGGACAGACTTTATTATAACATATTTACATAATTTGTCATTATACAAAAAACGAAATTTGTTGGAAGTATTGCATCATCGACAGCACAAAATATCACCTGTTTTAAAATCAATACACATCCTGCACAATATAGGTTGTTACTGAATTGGGAATCAGCTCTGCGTAGAAACCTGCACCGTATGTCTCAATTGGTGAAAGCTCCTGCCATTTTTCCCTGGAAGACATATCGCCGCTGGTACGAATCACAGATACATTGCTTCCTGTCTGTGAAAAAGCAGACAGGTCCACATCAACTTTCCTGTCCTTACCGGTTACATTGGTCATAACGACAATCAGTCGGTGTCCTTCTGCGTCATATGCAGCTAACGAATGTTCGTCTCCTGAAATAATAGTGTAGCCTGGACGAATATATCGGGTAAACTGACCCAGTGCATAGTATTTCATGGTAAGTATCAACTGCTGCTCATCGTGATCTGCCACAGCCAGTCCCCAATAACCACCCGAAATATCCGGCATTCCTGAATCTGTTCTACCCTGATAGCCCTCTGCACAGATATGATTATCAATTGCCTGCCACATAACCCATGCTGATGGACGCAGCTCATTCATATCTGTAATGACTCTCTGGGCAAGCCATAGTCCAGCTCCCATTTCTCCTGCATTTTCTCCTACTGTATCTCCGCCGTCTACTTCTGACATCCATAGATTCTTGCCTTCTGTTTCTGCCAGAGTACGTAATGCTTCACGTCTGGAACCGCCATAGGTATGTGTATCAATTCTGTCTACAACGTCCTTTGCCTCCTGGTTTAACTGACCATAGGAAAGAATCTGCACATCTATGCTGGTTTCGTCTGTTCCTGATACCTGCACTTGATCCAGACCTTTGGCATCCAAGGCATTTCTAAGAGAAAGCAGCATCTGTGACTGGGATTCTCCCATATCAAAATGGCAGCCTTCCTGCTTCCAGCTGTAGGCACCCCAATAATCTGTGTAAGGCTCATTCATTGCTGAATAGCTTGAAAAGTCCACATTATATGTGTCTTTGTAATATTCTGTCACGTCTGCAATGTACTGTGCAAAGGCATCATAAGCATCGTCTTTGAGATTATTCTTATTGGATAGCTGCGCTCCCGAACTACATCCTGAATTGGTCATGAAATACGGCGCAGAATTGGAGAATCCCTCTACGACAGCATCCTCTCCACATACTTTCAGCGCCTGTAGCAGCACATTTCGCTGGTTGGCGTCTGCACTCCAGTCATATTCCCACGTATACTCACCAGTTGCTTCATCATAGGACGGATTGATTGCATACCCCGGCATATCAGAATCCGTTCTTGTAATATGATCATGTTCGGGATCATCTCCGCCTCCGACATTATACCGGATAATGTTCAGCCCAAGTCCCTGCTCCTTATCATAGAATGCCTGTGCTGCCTGTTGGGTCAGCGTATCTGAATAACCGATTCTGTTCGCCCACCAGCAAAAGCTTGTTCCCCAGCCCTCAAACTTACCATCATGAAATGTGGAAGCGTTCGCCAGATCAATCACTACTGTATCATCCACTGCTTCCTTCTCTATTTCCGTCGCTGATTGCAGCTCCTGTGTCTGTTCCTCCATGCTATTGCTATCCTCCTGTGTCTGCGTTTGCCAGTCTGCCTCCGCCTTCTGTGCACATCCCGTTAATGCCACAACAGCTGCAGCCCCCATCAATGTTATTTTCTTAAAATACAAGATATCCCCCCTCTTCCGATTTTATCTAATTTTAACGTAACTATTCAGAACCCCATGCGCAAAACCGCATCTTCGATGCTTATATCTTTTGCTTATGTGGTTACTTCGCCATATAAATTGTGTCAAATATGCTTATAAATAAGCATATTCTGACTCAATTTGCATGGCTCTGAATAGTTACATTTTAACATGATAATAAATATATTACCAGTAAATTAAGTAAATTTGCACTCATAATGGGTTTACGCTATAATATGGGAAACAGAATGGAGGACATCTCATGAAAGATAATGAATTACAGGGAAATGAGAAAATAGAAGAAGCAATTGCTGCCTTACAGCAGGAGCCTACGCAGGAAATGCTGGCACATACTCTGACAGTAATCCGCAGACGCATGCAGGAAAAAGGACAATTCGTAATTGCAGTAGAACCGCCCACTGGTAATAACCAACTGAAATTACAGGCAATTACGACTGATGATGGGAAAGTCTGGTGGATGGCATTTACCAGTTTTGAGGAAGAATTAAAAGGAAGTAATAGTGTTATGTCAACCTTTATGACAGATATCAAGCAGCTCTTCACCTCTGCCCTCCAAGCTGATACGATCTCCGGTATCATTCTCAATCCATGGAACCGTACCATTATGCTGGATAAAAATCTGATTCAGATTACACTTGGATTATAAAAAAATCATTTCTTGACATTTTGCTTTTTTTTAGTATAATGAGGAATCGGGCTTAAATTTGCCCATCGGTCAGTTCGAGACCTTCCTGACCTTAATTAAAACTAAAGGAGCATAACAATATGAAGAAAAAATTATCCCCTACTGTGTTTCTGGCACAGGCAGCAATGATTGCGGCACTGTATATCGTGTTGACTTTTATTGCAAATGCACTCGGTCTGGCTAATTATGCCATTCAGGTCCGTTTCTCTGAGGCGCTGACAATTCTGCCCTATTTCACTCCGGCTGCAATACCCGGTCTGTTCGCAGGCTGTCTGCTCAGCAACATTCTTACCGGCTGTATGCCATTGGATGTCATCTTTGGAAGTCTGGCTACTCTGATCGGTGCTTTCGGTACTTATGCATTGCGTAAGCACAAATGGCTGGCACCACTTCCGCCTATCATTGCGAACATCATTGTCGTACCTCTGGTATTATCCTATGTTTATCAGTTTGAAGGCAGCCTGCCTTATTTCGCATTGACTGTAGGCATCGGCGAATTCATTTCCTGCGGTATCCTCGGTATGATCGTCCTCAACACCCTGCAGAAACATGCCGGTAAAATCTTTCAGGGAATCTACAAATAAATGATAAGTCACGCAAGACCTCTGACGGTTAATTTTATGAACACGTCAAGGCTGTAAGGACTTCTATGCACCTACAGAAGAAATGCTTTTATTACAAGCCCTGCGCCTGAACTCGCCTACGGCTCAAACAACGGCTCGGGCTTGCAGGCATTTCTTCTTTGCTGCTAAGAAGTACTAACAGCCATTCCTAATGTTCATAAGAATCAACCGTCAGAGGTCTTGCTGTTACATACAATTTTTTGTATAACTTTCTGAATACAGCCGCCGGTCATGACAGTTCGGTGAATGAAGCTTAGGCAGTGATGTCTAGTATTTCTTAGAACAAAGAACAAATGCTTGCAAGCCAGGCGCAACTGTCTGAGCCCAAAGGGCGAGTTTTGCGCTCGGCTTGTACGTTAAGCATTTGAGATGCAGTTCTTAGAAATACTTACATCACGTACGTGGCGAATGAACCGAACTGTCATGACCGGCGGCGTCCCAAAAGTTTATAAATCTAACTTCAAATCCCCTTCCTTGATCCAGCCAAGTTTGCGTAAGAGGAGTCCGAATGCCCAGGCAAGGATTCCTGGCAGGATAAAGCTGATCAGGATAAGTCCTAGCCAGTCAAAAGCTGTAATAGCACTCTTCGTACCAGCTGCAATGTCATTGATCCATCCTGTATATACACCAATCTGTCCAACCAGACCACAAGTACCCATACCAGATGCAACTGCTGCACCGTTCATCTGCAGCTTAAATATACAGGTGGCAACCGGACCTGTAATTGCAGAAGTAAGAATTGCAGGAAGCCATATTCTTGGATTACGTACAATATTGCCCATCTGCAACATACTGGTTCCAATTCCCTGGGCAAATAATCCACCCCACTTATTCTCCTTAAAGCTTAATACCGCGAAACCTACCATATTGGCACAACAGCCTGCTACTGCAGCGCCTCCTGCTAATCCTGTCAGACTCAAAGCCGCACAGATTGCAGCACTGCTGATAGGTAATGTCAATGCAATTCCTACAATGACAGAGATGATAATTCCCATAAAGAAAGGCTGTAATTCAGTTGCCCACATAATCGCTGCTCCAACTGCACTGGCTGCCGCGCCAATCGCAGGTGCGCACCACATGGATAACAGACTTCCTATTGTAATCGTGACAAAAGGCGTAACAATAATGTCAATCTTGGTTTCTTTGGAAACGGCCTTACCAAATTCTGCAGCTACAATTGTTACCAGTAATACTGCCAGAGGTCCTCCGGCACCACCCAGTGTATTGGCTGCACCACCTACTGCAACCAGTGAGAACAATACCAACGGTGGGCAATGCAGTGCATATCCTATGGCAACTGCCATTGCAGGTCCTGTAGCAGCCTTTGCATATCCTCCTATATTGACCAGTACTTCCATTCCCAACTGTTCACCCAGCGTAGCAATAATTGTTCCAATCAGCAGTGAGGCAAATAACCCCTGTGCCATTGCTCCAAGGGCATCAATTCCATATCTTTTAGCAGATATTTCAATGTCCTTACGTTTTAGAAAACTTTTAAACTTCTCCATACTCTCCTCCTGTATAGTTACATATGTCTTTACATATGTAAAGTAGTCTGTTACAGTGTAACATGACCAGAAGAAGAATGCAAGCTTATCAAAACGCAAAAATCCCACCTCTAATGAGGTGGGACTTTCTTTATCTTATATTAATCATCATATCCGTTAGGATTCTGTGACTGCCATCTCCAGCTGTCTTCACACATTTCCTTAATACCATACTGTGCTTTCCAGCCAAGCTCTCTCTCTGCCTTAGATGCATCAGAGTAGCATGTAGCAATATCGCCAGCACGTCTTGGTTTGATTTCATAAGGAATCTTAATGCCTGTAGCAGCTTCAAAATTCTTAACGATATCCAGTACACTGTAGCCTACGCCTGTACCCAGGTTGTAAATGCACAGACCAGCCTTCTCCTGAATCTTCTTCAATGCCTTTACATGACCAACAGCAAGATCTACTACATGGATATAATCTCTTACGCCGGTTCCATCCGGAGTATCATAGTCATTACCAAATACACCAAGCTGTTTGAGCTTACCTACAGCTACCTGTGTGATATATGGCATCAGATTATTAGGTACACCATTAGGATTCTCGCCAATCAGACCACTCTTATGGGCACCGATAGGATTAAAATAACGAAGCAGGATGACGTTCCATTCAGGATCTGCTTTCTGCATATCCATCAGAATCTGCTCCAGCATGGATTTCGTCCAGCCATAAGGATTCGTACACTGTCCCTTAGGGCACTCTTCTGTAATAGGAATGAATGCAGGATCTCCATATACAGTAGCAGAAGAAGAGAAGATAATGTTCTTGCAGTTATGCTTTCTCATAACATCTACCAGTGTTAAAGTACCTGCGATATTGTTATTATAATATTCCCATGGCTTTACAACAGACTCACCTACTGCTTTAAGTCCTGCAAAGTGAATACAGGAATCAATCTTTTCTTTTGTAAATATCTCTTCCAGAGCTTCTCTGTCAAGGATATCTGCCTTGTAAAAGGTAACAGGCTTACCTGTAATCTTCTCTACTCGCTGTAAGGATTTCTCACTTGCATTGGAAAGATTATCTAATACAACTACATCATAGCCTGCATTCTGTAATTCAACTACTGTATGGCTACCGATAAAACCGGCACCGCCTGTAACTAAGATTGCCATAACTTACCTCTTTCTGCGCAGTATTGCGCTTATAAATTTTAGTGCGTTAAATTATTATCATGCTTTGTTTTTACTATATCCTTTTTAACAGTAAAAAGCAATAGCATATTCTTCTGATTTTCACCCATTATAGACCACGATACTTGTTATATTTATCAGGCTTTAAGACTTTCTTTCATAAAATCTGTATCCTTTATCTGTCTGTAAATATATAAATTGCCTGAATTTTTTGTCAATTTTACATATTTTTATGAATTTTGTAGTGATATCTGTGGATATTGTGGATAATTTTGTGGATATTTATATGTTGTCTGCTATCTCGGACTGCAGCATATACTCATATTGCATACCGTATCCTTACCCTGTAATTTCACATCCCATTGCACCAGATACACCGGCTCCTGCTGCCCGTTGTGATTACTGTGAGACTCCGATAATATCTGAATGTCCCCATCTGCACCTTCTACTGTAATCTCCATCTTTGCCCTGTTACCCGGTATCTGAATCACATTGCCTTCTACTATCGGCAGATACTGCGTTACCAGATTCTCCGTAATTGTTCTTGTCTGTTTTGATACCTCAAAAGAATCCTCTACACACAAATGTAATTGTACATCCTCATCCCAGGCACGAATACTACGCTGTATTTTATGAATACATCCATCTGGGTAAGCTCCACCAAAGGATATCGTCAAGGTCTTGTCTTTTTCCTCCCAGCAGAAAGCATCTGCTGCATATTCCTTACCGGCACATTGCTCCTGTCCATTCATCAGAGGTACAGAATGTCCCAGGGAGCGGTTGCACAGAATCCCGTATCTTCCATCGGAGAAATAATCTCTGGTATACTCACCGGCGCCAAGATCCGTCAGCAGCATCTCACCTTCATAAATGCACAGGAAATGTCCGATATCATTATGATTATGGTTCTCATCATTATTACCGCCTTTTGCCGCATATCCATTTCCTGCAGGGTCCTTGCACATCATCCACTGGGCAGCCGCAAGCAGTTCATAGCTCCAATCCTTAGCTGTCTCATTTTCTGTTTCTGCATTGTCATACTGTTTCAGCCAGCGGATATTCCGCTCATTGGAAAGCCAGCGGTAGCAGGCATCCCCATCAAAAGACCTCGCAAGGGAATAATCCGGTGTCATTACCTGAGGGTAGCAATGCTTGAGATAAGAAGTAAGTCCCGGCAGGAAAGTCTCATGGCTGCTGCCATCTGAGAAGCTTACACTGACCCCTCCGCCAAAATAGCACTTCTGCTGGAATAATGCGATTTTTTCACATTTTGGCTTTTTCATCAGATCTATACTGCCTTTTGTCTCCTGATACAGAGCCTGGGCAAAACCGGTGTAATAACTCATTCCATATGCAAAATAGCCCAATCCTTCCGTACATGCGCCATCCTCTTCCATTCCATCCAGATAGCATTGCAGCGCATCACAGACACGGCCGATAATAGATTGTTTCCAATCCTCTGGCAGTCTCTCATCCTTCGGTTGCTGCCTTTTCTCATACCAGTGAGATAGATAAATGGCTGCCATTCCTACCGAACCTGCACATACTGCTGCCCAGTTGCAACGATCCTGTTCCCACCAGCTGTAAGGTACTGTTGATGTCACAAAAGGCACAATCACTCTATCAGTTACCTCACATACAACTCTTTCTACTGTTTGCGCAGGCAGCTTATCTCCCAGTATATCCACAATCTCCAGCAGACTCTGTGCAGTCTCTGCTGCAAACAGGTCAATCGTCTTCTCATCCAGTGCGTCAAAATTCACATGTGCAGGCAGCGCCCAGAATCTTTCTGTACAGATAGCATCCAACACCTGTGCCAACATCTTCAGATTCTCTTCTTTGCCCTTAAATTCTGATAAAATACCAAATACCGTTAAGTACTTTCTGCGTCCAAAATACTTCCCCTCATAAATAAGGCGGTTGCCTGTTTCCTTAAAAAGGAAAAAGTCTTCTTCTCTTAGTTCGGGCATCGGCTGATTGCGCAGCTCATCCCCTGCCCTCTCTATATCCGTCCAAAATTTCTGCAGATACTCCTTTTGCTCCTGTGTCATATCCATTCCCCCAAATTATAAGATTCCTGACTGTTATAAACCAGTTTCGGAAGCACATCGCTTTCTATATGAATTATTGCGCAAAATATCAAATTTGGCTACTGTTTTATGAAGGTTATACTCTCTTTTGGTATTCCTGAATCCGTTCATTGAGTTTATTTGCCTCAGCTACTGCCTTTTTCCAACTAATCGCAGATATTACCCCATAAATGATCGTAATGGATAGAACCATATATACAACACTTTTTATATGAGTGACCGTGTACCAGCCAAATAAATAACCGCAGCCCAGAACGATAGCAATAATAATAAAATAATGAATAATCGTAAGCATAATGGCTTTTCTGGTAGATATTCTGTCATCCGGATAGATCAATGTACTGAGTGCACATAGGAAGGACGTAAACAGAATCTGCCAGAATATATCCGATGGGATAGAATCAATGGGATATAGAATATTGGTAAAAAAGCCGACTGTAAGCAATTCACCCGTAGTAATCGCCATAAATTTATTGAGAACCATTTTTATTTTTCTCATTTTCTCTCCCCCCCTAACCTTTTAACCCAAGTTTACGTTTCAAATCAGGTACATATTGTCTGGAGATCATGAGTTTTTCCCCATTTTTCATACATACCTCATATCTGCCTCCCAGTGATGGGCTTAGATTCTTCACATGAACCAGATTGATGATCGTTGACTTGGAAGCCCTGAAAAAATCTGTATTCTGAAAATTGTCTTCCAGCTCATACAGCTTCAGCTTCGTTTCATAAACTTCCTTCTCCATGTAGACAAATACTCTGTTATCCACTGCTTCAAAATAATAAATGTCCCTTGGCTGTATCTGCATGAGTTTATCCTCTTTGGATACAGTAATTTTCTCCCGTCCTGCTTTCAGTGCATAGATTGTACGAAGGAGTTGTTCGTCCATGTTCCGGCATTTTATGATAATTTCTTCCTCTTCCCCTTCACTGCAATCCAGTATCGTAATTTTCACCCAATTACCCCCTCTTTTACCTGTCCTTTAGCTTCCTGTTCCTTGTAACGATAACTGCTAATATAATAGCGCAAAAAGTGTATCCCATTAATAATAACACCTGTTCTCTTATATTCCATATATTGCCTGCCACAGTAACTGTGATTCCCATTTTATCACAGTACACAGGAATCAGTCCCTCCGGCATTCCTGCAAAGGTCTGCTCCACGATCTGCTGCGTACTGACCGCCCTCATCATGGACACGCTATGCAATATCGGAAGTGCCTTGAGAATCTTCTGTACTCCGATAGAAAGCTGTGACATCGGCAGATAAATGCCTCCTGCAAAACCAACCAGAGTACCGATAATCGTCAGAATACCGCTCCACGCACTGTTACTGTGTACGAACAATGCAATTACATACCCTATGGAAGAATATGTCAATGCGCTGCACATGATCATTCCTGTCAACTTGAACATAGCCTCTATGGAAAGCATATCATACCCTTTCAGGAAAAAGAATACCTCTCCCATTGCAAATGTTAGAAGACACATAAAAGTTCCGATAACCCAGGCAGAGAAAATATATCCCAGCGCCAGATAAAGCCTTTTTACCGGCGTCACATAAAAAGCCATGATCCTCTTTCTCGTCTCGTCCTGCACCATATTTCCAAGCACTGTCATTGTAACTGTCACCGCATTTACTGAAATAATTCCGGCAAGTGTCCACATCTGTATCAGATATGCTGCGTTTTCCCTGTCCTGCGCCGTGATTTCACGTCCACCATATTCTTCTATTACTGACAGCACATTCTCACTGTTCATCTTTCCAAGGAAAACGACCATCAGTCCCAATACGATCAGCATAGACAATAAGGAAAAAAATACTGCACTTTTATCTCTCAAATACACCAGACAATTTCTCTTTGTCAAATAAAAAATCTCTCTCATCACAATTCTCTCCTTCCTACAAGCCTTCCCCGGAACCAGCTCCAAGTGTTTTTCCCGTAATATTCAAAAAGACATCATCCATCGTTCCCTGTATCATTTCAAATCCATTGATATATGGCTTCACTTTGGCAAGTACCGGCAATGCATCCATGCTTTTTGCGACCTGCAGATGATAAGCCTCCTGCACTTTCTGATAAGAATGTCCCTGCAAAGCCTCTGTCAGTTCTCTTTCCTTATCCTGCACAGGGATTAATCGTAACGTATCTTCTGCATATTTTTCCTTTAAATCAAAAGGCGTACCGACCTCTTTTATCTTCCCGCTGTCCATAATCGCTATGTGATGCGCCCTGGCTGCCTCTTCCATATAGTGAGTCGTAAGAAAGACCGTCATCTGATTCTGGATACGCATCCGGTCTATGCTCTCCCATACCAGCCTGCGCGTTGCCGGATCCAAACCTGTAGTCGGCTCATCCAGAAACAATACTTCCGGTCTATTCAGCAATGCTGCCGCAATCTCGCAACGTCTCTTCTGCCCTCCCGACAGATTCTCATATCTTCTGCTCCATACATCCTGCAGCTGTAATCTCTCACACAGTTCTGTCACATGCTCCCTAAATGAATTCCTTTTCTCCCCGAAAAGAGCACCTCTTACATACAGATTTTCTTTAACTGTTAATTTATCATCCAGGCAATTATTCTGCCAGACCACACCGATTCTCTTTCTGATTTGCGCATCTTCCTTACCTACGAGGCAACCGTCAATCACTATCTTTCCCGCCGTTGGACGAAACAGCGTACACATCATATTGATTGTCGTGGACTTCCCTGCTCCATTCACCCCTAGGAATCCGAACAGCTCACCTCTCTCCACAGAAAAGCTGATATCATCTACAGCCTTCACTTCCTTAAAATACTTTTTTAAATTCTCTACTTTTATGATTGCATCCATCCTGTATCCGCTCCCTTCACCTTTTCTACAGCATAGACGCAAAAACAGCCTGCCGCAATCAAATTGCGGTAAGCTGTTGATTTTGAATGGTAAGATGTAATTCGGGATAGAAAAATTAGCAAACACCCTGAGCTAACATGGCAACTTCTAAGGTGTCCGCGGATTTACCGGGGGTTTGAGGTCGGTTGTATATCACGTGTATAGATTAATTATCGGACAATTTCAATTATTACCTATTTCAGGAGCCTTCAAAAACATGTAATGACTATCCACGTTTCACAAGCACTTGCATCGCCCTCTTAAATAGTTCCTGCTCATATGCATCCATTACACTATACATGGCTCTTTGGTTATTACTCAAAAAAGTAGCAGCTTCCAATGCTCCCATTTTCCCTATAGATGGATATTTATTCTCCAATGCGCTAATAGTGTCTGTAGGAAAACCAAACTCCACAAGAAACAACCCTAATTCTGTCGTAATTCCCAACTCAAAAAATCTTATAACCGATGACAGATTGAAATCATCCATATTATAACCTAATAATTTTCCTGCTTGCTGAAATAAAGATTCAAATAAACACAACAATTTAGGAATTTCATATTCTACAATATTTCTAATCTGTTCAAAAGCCTTTATATATGCAGAATCAATTTTCTCTTCAAACATTGAATTATTTTCTTGCAATTTCCCGATATGGTATTGCAATATGCCAATCGTACCATTTTGACTATATGTAGACACAACTGAATAGTAAACTTTAGCTTTATTCGTATCTAGAATTTGTGTTTCCTCAAATGTTTCCAAAATAATATTAATCACTTTATTTGTAAGAAAATAACGTATATTACTTGAATTACCAATTAACCCTACAAACTTTCGAAAAACATTTGTTTGCATAACATAATTCAAATATTTTTCTTGAACATCCCTGGGATACATTAGACCAGCCCACCTGTATTCCTTTACTCACTGCTTCTGCAATAATTTCGTCAAACCCTTGCACCTGATCTCTGTCAAATACAATCCACGGGATACG
>MNTL01000048.1:0-607 GCA_001916965.1 Roseburia sp. CAG:10041_57 | reverse complement strand
CAATCCTCCTTAAATATATCAATACTCTTTAAGGTAGGGATTGCACCATACTTTCCTATCAAATAATTCTTCTCATAGCTTTCGTCCTTACGGATACGGAAACCAGCCTCATCCACAAAATCAGCCAATGAATACAGTGTAGAAACGCCTCTCTCATCCTTTTCCACAAACCATATTTCATCACGACGTAACAACTGATTAGACAACTGCCATGTGTCATGAGTTGTAAATACAAGCTGTGCATGATTAGTATTGATTTCCGGATTTAAGAATGTAAGCAAAAAATTTCTTACAAGCAACGGATGAAGGCGGGCATTTAATTCATCAATAAAAAATACGCTTCCCTTTTCCAATACTTCCTGTAATTCCGGATATAATGCAAACATTTTCAATGTTCCGTCAGACTCCATTCCCAAAGGGATTTCTGCCATACCATCCGAATCAATCATTTTATGGAGGGCATTAATTTTGTAGGTATCCTCTTTTGTTTCTCCATCGTGAGGAACCTTTTCAATCCTAAAGTCCTTGATATGCTCGTCAAAAGATGCAAAATATTCTACCACCTTCTGCTGAACATCCTTGTTTTCTACAAATCCCTTTGGCAATC
>MNTL01000044.1:1426-2399 GCA_001916965.1 Roseburia sp. CAG:10041_57 | reverse complement strand
ATCAAGGTCAGATACCCCGAATATTGCAGGGAGCTTCCTGCTCCCAGAAAACAGACGGAAATTTCAAGATAAGAAAGGAAAAGCCTATGAAGAATTATAAATCTATTATCTGTGTTGTAGCCGCCGTGTGCCTGTTAGGTACGGCGGCTTTTTGCGGCTTCCGCATTTATCATTACTATGCAGAGGTGGACGAGCAGACGGAAGCCTTTGAGGAGATTGCCGAGATGGTAGAGCAGGCTCCCACGGATGAAACCGTGCCAGACGATGCCCCTGTCAGCGAGGGGGAAGATGTGCTTGCCAAGTATCAGGAATTGTATTTACAGAATGAGGATATGGTCGGTTGGATTTCCATTGCCGGCACGACAATCAATTATCCTGTGATGCAGAGCAGGAACAATCCGAATTTTTATCTGAAGCACAATTTTGAAAAAGAGTACAGCGATTTAGGAACGCCTTATGTGCAGGAGAATTGCGATATTGCTGAAAGTGACAATCTGGTTATCTACGGTCATCACATTAAGGGCGGCAAGATGTTTGGAGCGTTGGAGGATTACAAGTCCAAGAGCTTTTATGAGGAACACAAGAATATTCAGTTTGATACCCTCACAGAGCAGGCAGAGTATGAAATCGTCGCTGTATTTAAGACTGTGGCGTACAGCTCTGAGGGCTTCCGATACTACGACTTTGTTGATGCGGAGAATGAGGAAGATTTTAATTCCTATATCGGGAAGTGCAAGGAGCTTGCTTTGTATGATACAGGTGTGACCGCTGGATACGGCGACAGGCTCATTACCCTTTCCACCTGCGAATACTCCGCACAGAACGGCAGGCTCGTTGTAGTGGCAAAAAAGGTCGGCTGATTTGAACGCAAATTCTCTGGGAAAGGAGGTTTTCTATGGCTGATATAAAAACCAGAGATGCGGTCAAAGGTACGATAAAGACCATAGATAAAGCCGCCATAGCCAGTGAGCGT
>MNTL01000044.1:0-1278 GCA_001916965.1 Roseburia sp. CAG:10041_57 | reverse complement strand
AAGCAAAGTCGGGCTGTCAAAGCCGCAGAACAGAAAGCAGCACAGAATATGTCAGAACAACACGGCTTGCAGATCCGTCACGGGGCTGCAAGCCGTTCCTCTGCCCCCGATGTTTCTCAGACAGCAAAATCGCAGTTGATAAAGACCCGACAGCAGGGGCAAAAAATGATTAAGAGCACAGCCCGAAATGCAGAAAAAGCGGTGAAAACAACTGCTAAGGGAACAGTCAAGACTACCGAAAAGGGAATTAAAACCGCACAGGCAACTTCTAAGGCGGCAATCAAAACGACGGAAACCTCGGTAAAAACGGCACATGCAGCGGCAAAGGCTTCTGCGAAAACTGCCCAAAAGGCAGCACAGGCGGCAAAAGCCACCGCAAAGGCAACCGCTGAAGCAACAAAAGCTACGGTCAGAGCCACTATAGTTGCGGTCAAGGCGATTATTGCAGGAACAAAGGCTCTGATTTCCGCTTTAATCGCAGGCGGCTGGATTGCCGTCGTGATTATCTTGATTGTTGTCCTACTCGGATGTGCCGTGTCCTTATTTGGGGGAGGAAGCGAAAGCACTTCCTATACCCCCGTCAGTGCGGAGGTGGAAGCCTACACGCCGTTGATACAGAAATACGCTAAGCAGTACGGCATCCCCGAATATGTGGAGCTTATCAAGGCGGTGATGATGCAGGAGTCTGGCGGGCGTGGGCTTGACCCCATGCAGGCGGCGGAGGGCAGCTTTAACACAAGGTATCCCCATGAGCCGAACGGGATACAAGACCCAGAGTATTCCATCCAGTGCGGCGTGCAGGAGCTGAAAGCCGCCCTTATCTCTGCCGAGGTGGAAAACCCGATTGACATGGAGCGTATCAAGCTCGCCTTGCAGGGCTATAACTTCGGCAATGGGTATATCTCATGGGCGAAAACCAACTACGGCGGTTATTCCTACGCCAATGCGGTAGAGTTTTCCACCATGCAGGCACAGCGGTTAGGGTGGGAAAAATACGGCGACACACAGTACCCCGCCCATGTGTTACGCTATTATCCGTATGGACGGGCGTTCACAAGCGGCAGCAACCAAGCCATTGTAGAGGTCGCTTTGACACAGCTCGGAAATGAGGGCGGTCAGCCTTATTGGAGTTGGTATGGCTTTGATGGGCGTGTAGAATGGTGTGCCTGCTTCGTATCGTGGTGTGCCGACCAGTGTGGTTATATCGAAAGCGGGATTATCCCGAAATTCGCAGGCTGCGTGGACGGCTCAAATTGGTTTAAGGGTAACGGACAATGG
>MNTL01000043.1:756-2336 GCA_001916965.1 Roseburia sp. CAG:10041_57 | reverse complement strand
GGTACAGGCAGTTATTTGAGCGGTTGGATAATTCCAAGTTCCGAAGCAGTTTTCACTTGAAACAGAAAGATATTGATTACATAAATGAGAAGGGACTTGATACCATCAGACAACACGCTGCGGACTTTATTGCAAAGAGGGAAGCTCCGGCATATATAGCAAATGATGGCAAACAGACACCAATGCGTGGACAACATGCTGCAGGGAGTGCATCCGAAAGTGGCATAAAATGCAGCCGGGCAAGGAACTAAGTCAGGTGCAGCAGGATTATCTTGTAGATGTAATTATGATATGGATTCAAAAAGAAATGGAGAGGCAGGAACATAAAATATGAGTTTGAAAAATGTATTGATTATTGTTGATAACATTGACGAATCAATTGATTTTTATGAAGAACTGTTTGGGCTGCGTGTGATTACAAGGCTGGAAGGTAATGTAATAATGTCTGAGGGGCTTGTGTTGCAGGATGTAGATGTATGGTATGATAGTACAAAAATACATACAACTCCACATAATAATATGACGGAACTTTATTTTGAAGATAATGACATAGAAGGTATTATTGAAAAACTGGAGTCTGGCAAGTATGTTGTAAGTTATGTTACGGATTTAATGGAACTTGAAGGTGGACAGAAGCTTGTAAGATTCTATGATCCATCAGGAAATCTTATAGAAGTACGAACACCAGTTAGTTACAACTGAAGAAAGCGGATTTGAGAAAAAATGCAGATATTTGTAGATGCGGATGCGTGTCCGGTAGTGGACATTGTCGAGACAATAGCAGAGAAATACAATATTTCCACCACATTGCTGTGTGATACGAATCATATTTTGTATTCTGATTACAGCGAGGTGATTGTGGTAAGTGCAGGAGCAGATGCAGTGGATTATAAACTGATCAGCATTTGTCATAAAGGGGATGTAGTAGTATCGCAGGATTATGGTGTCGCTGCTATGGCACTTGGGAAAGGTGCATATGCTATTCACCAATCCGGTAAGTGGTACACGAATGAGAACATAGATCAGATGCTTATGGAGCGACATCTTAATAAGAAGGTAAGGCGCAGCTCTCATAAGAATCATATGAAAGGACCGAGAAAGCGTACAGAAGAAGATGATGTACGCTTTGCACAGTCCTTTGAAAAACTTATACTGATGGCAAAATCAAAAGAAGGTGCTCAGAGTGGGACTATTTAAGAAAAATATAGTTACAAAGACATATGATAAAGAAAATAAGAAACCAGTAATCAAGGCGAGATATGTAATGGCGAGCAGGTTGCCGGATTTAAGAATATTCATACAGGTAAGATAGACGAGGTTATGTTGATTAAGAATCATGCAGACCTTGATGCATTCAAGAAAATGTATGGAATAGATGGTGAGATAGAGAAGGAATATTGAACAATGTATTTGATTAAGACGATAAAAGGTGACATAACAAAAGTAACAGATGTGCAGGCAATCGTGAATGCAGCAAACAATTCCCTTCTTGGCGGAGGTGGTGTAGATGGTGCGATTCACAGAGCAGCAGGACCGGAGCTTCTGGCAGAGTGCAGGACACTTCACGGATGTGAGACTGG
>MNTL01000043.1:0-721 GCA_001916965.1 Roseburia sp. CAG:10041_57 | reverse complement strand
TGGAATCAGGTCTATTGCATTTCCTTCTATATCAACGGGAGTATATAGTTTTCCGGTTGAGTTGGCAGCAAAGATTGCAGTACATACAGTAAATAGGTTTTTGCAGGATAAACCGGATTGGTTTGATCTGGTGGAGTGGGTGCTATTTGATACTCATACGGAATCGTCCGGATTGGTTTGATCTGGTGGAGTGGGTGCTATTTGATACTCATACTGAATCGGTGTATGAATCTGAGGTTGATAAGATATACAACAAATAAAATGACAAAAGGGAGTTTTTATGTACGCTGAAAAAACAGATTATGATGATATTGAAATGTCGAGCAGGTTACGAAATGTTCTAAGAAGGAACGGATTTGAGTCATTGGAAGGAGTGAGAGAATATCCAAAGGAATATTTTATAAAGTTTCGTAATATGGGGCAGGCAACACTGCAGGAATTATATCAGATTTGTGAAGAGTAAGGCATAAAGCTGCGCAGTGTAGAAGAACTGAATGATCGGGAGCATGGAGTCAGATTTGATGATTTCCTATGTATGGATGCGTTTAGAATGGGAATAAAAAGCAAAGATGATTTGAGAAGATACAGTATTGAGGAACTTGAAAAGATGTGCCCGAAGGACAAGAGACTTTTTGTTCGATTAAAAAAAATGAAGACTGTTTATGGATGAAATAGGATATTTCTTCCTAAAAACAATATATTTATGGTATACTAGCTTGTA
>MNTL01000087.1 GCA_001916965.1 Roseburia sp. CAG:10041_57 | reverse complement strand
TTCTGTCCATCCACTTTCTTCATTTCGCCGACTACAATCCGGCTGATCAGACGGTGCAGCATGGCTTCGTCCAGTTCCTGAATGGCAGCATACTGGCGGATTTCATGGATAAAGGTCTGTACATCGCTTTCCTGGGATTCTGTACGGCGTATCAGCAGAGACAGGTCTTGCAGGCGTTTCCGGTTCGCTTCCTGTTCCTGCTCCATAGCGGAGGTCAGCTTCAGAAAGCGCTGTTCCGATAAAATCCCCTTTGCCTTATCGGTGTACAGATTCAAAAACAAATCGTCGATTTCCTGGTTCCGGACTTCCAGTTTTTCACATTCCCTCTGTGCCTCGGAAGCGTCTGTCTGGTACTGGCGCTCCATTCGGCGGCACAACCGGCTATAAAACGCATCCGCATCCTGTAAAGCCATTGCCGCCAGCTCCTGAATGTCTTTCAATACCAGGTCATACAAATCCCTTGCCTCAATCTTGTGGCTGGTGCAGGCGTTCTTTCCCAGCCGGTTGTAGGTCTGGCAGATGTAGTATGCCTTGTCGATAGGCTCCCTCATTTTGCCGGTAAAGCGGCTTTTTCCGGTGCGTCCTACCTTTTCATACCGTACCTGCATGGACTTCCCGCAGGTAGCACAGTAGATAATGCCGTGGAAGATGTTGTAAAAGGGGCAGGCATTGCCCTCCATGATGGCAGGTCTGCCGTCAATCAGCTCCTGAACCTTGTCCCATTCCTCCGGCGTGACAATCGCTTCGTGGCAGTTTTCAATGATTTCCCAATCTTCACGGGGGATAATGTCCACCGTACCGGAGCGGATTCCTTTCTGGTGTGTCCGGCAGACCAGGTGCGCCCCTTTATAAAAGGGATTGCGTAAGATGTGGCTGATCCTGCTGGCGCTCCAGTAGTAGTAATTCACATCACATTCCGTCTGTGTTTTCACATGGGTAATGGGGGCTTTATCCTCCATCAGCCGTTTGGCAATCCGCATGCAGCCCCAGCCGTCCAGCGCCATATCATAGATTTTGCGGATGACCGGCGCAGTCTCCGGGTCAATCAGTAAATGTCCCTTTTCCTCCGGGTCACGCTTCAAGCCATAGGGCGGCGTCCCTCCGCAGAACTTCCCCTGGCGGGAGCGGGTCATACGTCCAGCCAGCACCTTTTTGGAAATATCCCGGCTGTACATATCGTTCAGGATGTTCTTAAACGGCGTGATGTCCAGTTCCGGGCTGGTCAGGCTGTCTACGCCGTCTGTCACAGCGATATATCTTACATTGTGTTTTGGGAAAAAGATTTCGATATAAGTGCCTGCTTCAATGTAGTTACGTCCCAATCTGGAGAGGTCTTTGGTAATGACGCAGCCCACTTTCCCCGCCTCAATATCAGCGATCATTCGCCGGAAAGAGGGGCGGTTGAAGTTGCGTCCTGTGTACCCATCGTCCACATAGTATTCGTACTGGAACATACCTAATTTTTCGGCATGGTCTTTGAGCAGCAGCTTCTGGTTGCTGATACTCATGCTTTCATTATCGCCGCCATCGTCGAGAGAGATTCGGCAATAGAGGGCGGTGATCTTCTGATTTGTTTGTTTTTTCCTGCTCATAGTAGTCTCCTTCTACGAACAGGGACACGATACCATTATAGTACCATGCCCCCGTCCAAATAGCAATCGGTTTTCGTGTGGTTAACTGGCTTTTTGTCCCATCCATTCCTCGAAATGCTCGCAGGTCTGCCGCTCAATGAGCTGCTCGAACGCCTGCCGCATGGTCTGCTGTCCGGAAAACTCCCGGCTCACGATGAACAGCACCTTTTTGTTCTTCCCGGTATCCGGGGACTTCTTTGTTCCTTTATTTTCTGCCATAAGCAATACCTCCATATAAAAATAGCCGGGCAGGGAGAGGCGGCAACAAACTGCGGCAACTTACCGCTAAAAACCTCTGAACCTGTTTCCGGCTGTGATTGGTTACTTTTTATTTTTTCTTCCTGATTCTTAGTTGCTTTGGTTGTCAGGGGATGGGAAATTCATGGGAACGCCTGATTCTGTAAGGCTTTTACCTTTGACGGGCGTTTCTTTTCCGGCAACCAACCGGGCAACAAACCCGGCAATCATCCCTGCAACCAACACTGTTTTTTAGGCGGTCTTTTGGAAAACCAACTCGATCTGCTCTGCCTCCGCCTCGGTCAGCGCCTGAAATCCATCCTGGTTGCCGGACAGTTGGTTGTCAGGGATTCGTTCCCAGCCTTTCTGCCTGCCATATTCGCCCCCGAATGACCGGGGATTTTCAAAATAGCGCCAGCCTTTGGCATAGGTACGCATGATCTCGCTGATGTCATGGAGCTTCCATTTCTTCGGCTCGTCATAAAGCCGCAGGGCTTCCCGGTACAGCAGCTTGCAGCATACCTTGTCTCCCTTGTAGCGCTCCAGAAAATCCAGGATGATACCGGCATCCGTGTCCTCCTGCATGAAGTTCTGCTGAACCAGCTTCAATTCTTTCTGCATCTGGACGCTGAATTTCATGGAGTAGTCCCCTCGGCGGTAAATCTCCATTGCCTCCGCCCATACCTGCAACAGATAGGCTCTGGACTCGGCTTCATTGTCCAGGATGTGAACCTCCGCTTCGTTTGGGTCTGTCATAACCGGCAGGAAACGCCGGTTGCCCGCCCGGTCAAGGGGAAGAAAGTCCACGGTATTCGATGTGCCTCCAAAGACACACTGCCGGAGCCGGTCTTTGGGCTGGCTTTCGTAACGGGTACGGTAGGTTTCTTTCTGGCGGCTGATGAAAGAGCGGATTTCCTCAATGCTTTTCGCATTGCTGGTTGCCAGCATTTCCGACATTTCGATAATCCAATGACCTTGCAGCTTCTCAAACACATCATTGTCGCTTAACTGCTTCAAATCATCCGAAAACCATTCGTCCTGGATGGCAAGCAGTCGGAAGAACGTGGACTTACCGGCTCCCTGACCGCCCACCAGGCAGAGCATTTCCTCGTATTTGCAGCCGGGATGAAATACCCAGTTGATTGCCCCTAAGAGGAAGTGGGTCAGGCAGGTCTCCACATAATCGCTCTACTCTGCACCCAGAAAATGGTGCAGGCAGCCCCGAATCCGTGGGACTTTATCCCAGACAAGGGAAGCCAGGCAGTCCTGAATGGGGTGGTAGCGGTTTTCATTGGCGATAATCGCCAGGGCGTCCTCAATTTTCGGGCTGCTGGTAATCCCATAGTTTTCTTCAAAATACAGCCGCAGGTATTTCATATCCGTGTCCGTCAGGGCGGCAGTCATCCGGCGCCAGCCCAGATCCCGTACAATGTCCACCCGCTCTGTCAGCAGGTTCAGCCGGATTACGCCCCTTAACATGGAGTCTGCCCGGAACACGATCATGCAGTTGCCGATGGTGTTGGCGGTCTGCCCCTTTTGGGTGGTAGCCAGGTGTTCCCTGATCTCATCTGCCATCGGTGCCGGTGGGAAGAAGTTCCCTGCCCCAGTCATGGACTGGACTTCGGTTCCGGTCTGTGCTTCGCCGATACTCGGATATTCTCCGTTCAAGCCCCGTCACCTCCTTTCCCTGGGCGAAAGCAAGCTCCGCCCGTTCTTCTTCGGTGCCGGACAGGTAGCTATCCAGCAGGTATTCCACATAGTCCTGATTCTGCAATGCCTCCACAAACAGCGGGTGCCAGTTTTCTTCTGGTGTCCTGCGCGCATACAGGCTGCGCCAGTCTTTCATCAAGTGCAGGTAGTCTGCATACACCCGGAAAAAGCGCTGCTCTGCCTGATATTGTTTCAGCTTTTCAGAAATTTTTGGCTTGACCGGACGGGGAGAAGCCCGTCCCTGCCCGTCATAGTGGATTCCAAAGTCTGCCGCCAGCCGCTTTGCCGCTTCCTTTGCGTCCAGACCATGCAGCCGGGATGCGAAATCAATCACATCCCCGTCTGCCTGGCAGGCAAAGCAATGGAACCGCTTCCGTTCCTGCGGTGCAGCCGCTTCTTTCTGGAAAGGAATGGAATAGGTACTTGATACATCTGTATTTAATAAATCTTTGGTTGATCTATCTTTATTTAATTGCGTTGGATTTTCCGATACCGGGATTTCCGTTGTCGGGTTATCCGATATTGGATTTTCCAACACCGGTTTTTTGGGCTTTGGTGGCTGAGGAAATTCATATATTGTGTATTCAATAGCGGTCATTTTCCCTTTTTCATCTCGTCCCTGTCTGCGGGTAATGTACCCGGCTTTTTCCAGCTCCCATACAGCGGTGCGGATAGCGTCAACATTTTCCCGGCAGATACAGGACAGCCCCTTTAAGGTGTAGTCCCAATTTTCGGGAAGTGAGAGCATAAGAGAAAGAAGTCCCTTTGCCTTTAGGGTTAAATCTGGGTTGCGCAGGTGGTGGTTCGACATAACTGTGTAGCTGTTTGTCTTTTCCACTCGGAATACAGGCATGGTGTATCAGCTCCTTTCTGGTTTTGGGGTAAAAAAATAGACGCTCATTGCTGAACGTCTACTTGAAATATAGGTTTGTTAGTAAAATTATCGTGTGTTTTTTGATATAAATAAAAAGTGAATAAGTAGTGATAATAACACAATAACAATAATTGCGGTAATTATTTGCAGGATAGGGTGAACAATTATAAAATCGAATATTATTAACATAAGTAAAATAATACTCACAATAGCCATTGTTAATTTAATAAAAGTGGTTCGTTTGGGGTGTGATTTAATATACTTATCAATAATTGGAACGCCATATACATTGATGATAATAGTAAGCAAAAGCAACGACATAATAAATGCAACTGCTCCATTTGTGCGTAAATGTATTCCTGTAAACCAAATAAATTCACTTATGTAATAACTCCATTGTTGCATAGAAATAAATAGTAGTGCAGTAATAGCCATTAGTATAAAATTTGATTTGGAAGATACCGTTATTTTATTAGTGGTATTTGCATTGTTATAAGCAACCTCTTGTGTTTGTACATTTTGCATGGGACATTCAAAAATAATCTTTTTTTGAGGAAGATTATCTAAAAAAAATCTGGTTTTAACAACTTGCTTTGGATTGATGTGCTTTAGCAAAATATTACAAGAATGAGGACTAGTTTTGTCAAAACTCCATAAGTTCTCATATCCCGCTGGAATATCTTCAAAATAGCCGGGAATTATTTCTATATCTTCATCATTCCGAATTTTGATAGGCGGTTCATTTATTGCTTCGTTACCAATGTTTACAATTTCTAAGGCTAGTAAACAAGGATTCAACAATTCTTTGTCTTTGTATTGTATTTTTAAGTCATCTAAGTTAATATCTGTATTTTGGGTTACAGAATTAGAAAGAATAGGAAAGACCTGTATGTTATATGATATTTTTTACTGCTTAATGCTTTTCATCGTTAATTTCCATGTGACTAAGCAGGTAACTATACCAACTAATAAGGTCGCTATAATTCCGCCAATACCTATAATATCGTTAGATGGAGCTTGAGTTGTAGCTTCTTGGGCGGCACTTGCCGCCTGCGTTGCGGCTTGTTGAGCCGTTAGTAATATATAATACATATGTACCTCCTAATCACAATAAAGTAAATGACTACGACAAATTATAATATATTTCGATGGGAGATACAATGATAACTAACCTTAACAACTCTGTACATGTAGCATATGCCTTTCTAACTTGTTGTATGAAAAAAGATATTGAAGTTTCGGGTGGTATATCAACAAAACTAAATGTACTTCATTGCATTTTTATTGCATTATTTTATTTTTTAATATGGTTTTTTGGTGCTTCATTTTTCTTGAAAATGCCTTAAAATCAAGGATTTGTTCTAATAGCTTTTACTGTCGGTCTGGAGTCTGAAAGAAGAAAGCATTTAGCAACAATAGCATGTTCTGCACTCATATTAAACTGCCTGGAAGAAGGATTATACCCCAGCTGGGATGCACAAAATATAAATTCAATTCATCTGGCAGAAAAGCTGGGGTATGAATTCAATCATGAATATGTAGCATATGAGGTTGTATAAAATAAATAAACTGATTACTTCCGTGCAACAAGGTGTGCGCGGAAACCTTTCTGCTTTTCCATTGTAAGAACTGTGAAACCGGCTTTTTCTGCCATTGCAACAAATTCTGCAGTTTTATGTATTTTCACGTCACCATGTCCGCACAGGTTTGCCAGAGGCATTTCCAGATGATTCATCAGCCAGACCATGAAATTTGAGGAAGTATAGTCTCTCAAGACCAGACGTCCACCCTTACGCAGAACACGGTATGCACTGTTGAAGAAAGCCTGTGGATTAGGGTAGTGGTGGAAGCTGTTCGCACAGATAACCGCATCAAAGGAACCCTCTTCAAATGGCAGATTTTCGCTGTCTCCTACAAGAAATTCTGTATTGGATAACTTTTTAGCCTGTGCAACATGAATCATTTCAGGCGTAAGATCAAGACCGACATAGTGCTTATCAGGATATTTTTCATGAAGCAGCTGAATCATTGGCCCGGTTCCGCAGCCACAGTCGAGTACGTCATGGAATGTTTCCTTTTCCAGTTCTTCCAGAATCGGCGGATAGTCATCCTTGCACATTTCATAGATTCCAGCGTGGCCACTGTCATAGATTTTTGCTGCCTGTGTAAATTCTTTGATAGAAAGTTCTTTATATTTTTCAGGTGTCATAGGACATTCTCCTTACATGAAATCAGTAGTTAGATGTTACTAACCACACATTATCACATATTTCAGGAAAAGTCAAAAAGGAAATAGCAACATTATTGTTGACATATCTTCATAAAAGGTTATAATTCAAATTGTTTGAATTATAACCTTTTTGCATGAAGGAGCTAAGAAAATGGATGATACATTGCATTATCTGATCATGGCGAATCAGATGCTGGTACAAAAGGCTTTGTTAGAGCAGCTCAAGAATACCGGGCTTACTATCGGGCAGCCTAAAATCCTTGATTATTTAAAAGAACATGATGGCAGTAATCAGAAAGAAATTGCCAGGGCATGTTTTCTGGAGGCTGGTTCTTTAACAATTATTCTTAATAAAATGGAAGAGAAGGGACTGATTGAACGTAGAATATTAAATGGAAACCGGCGAAGCTTTCATATCTTTTTGACAGAGGAAGGAAAAAAGAAACAGCAGTTAGTAGCCGATGCCTTTTTGGAAATAGAGAAAAAGGCGTTATCCAATATTTCTGAAAAGGAATATGAACAATTTATATCTGTATATCAGAAAATATATTCTAATTTACAAAGCAAAACAAATGAATAAAACATCAGAAAGAAGGAAATGATTGTAGGCTGCATGATTCTGGGATTTGGTGTTTATATTGAAGTAGTAGCAGATGTGGTCATGCTTCCGGGTGAGTCCTTTGTACGTGCCATTGTACAGACCTGGAATACTAACTTTGGAACGACTAAGATTATATTCGATTCATCCATGACGATCATTGCAGGTGTTCTCTCCTTTGCTTTCTGGGGAAAGCTTAATGGAGTCCGTGAGGGTACGATCATTGCGGCACTGCTTGTTGGATTTATCGCCAGATTATTCGGAAAACATCTCGGTTTTATCAAAGAATATCTTTTCCCGGAAGAGCAGAATGCAGAACAATCCAAGGCAACAGATACAGAAAATATACAAAAACAAAAATGTAATAGTCATCGGCAGACAGTATGGTTCAGGTGGGCATGATATCGGAAAAATGCTGGCAGACAAGATTAATAAGGCTTGCTTCAGAAGAGTGGCACTTGCCAATTGATAAGATTATTGACCTGTTCAAGAAAGTTGATGTTCTCGGATATATAGAAAAAGGTTATGGAATTTTCCACTGCGAAGGGGATGAAGCTGTCCTTGAAGACATTACGGAATTTCTTAATGGAAAGGGGATAAAGATTCATGCGTGAACCGAAAGATGGGTTAATTCTCTACCATGGAAGCTATTGTGAAGTAAAAGAGCCAGATCTTACTAAGTGTTCCAAGAGAAAAGATTTCGGACAGGGATTTTATTTGACTTCATCAAAGGAACAGGCAGAAAGCTTCTTAAAAATATCAAAAGAAAAGCTAGATTTCACAATTGACCTTCTTATAACAATGGCGGTTGAGGAGATTGCTGAAGAAACCGGCAAAGATAGCAAGGATGTGTTGACAGATTTCCTATGTTCCAAAACGGGTAAGGCATTATATAATAAAAACACTAGGCTATGGTGCAACGATCCATCATATATAGCTGAACTATATATGGAGGAACTCTCCAACAAATAGAATGTTTTTAGTATTATTTCTCCATGCGTTTCAGTTCTGGCAAGACGGTACACAGCATGGTGATAAAGCACAGACTGCCGCCAATGATATTGGACATCGGTTCTGCCAGGAAAACGCCAGCTGTTCCCATATGCATTGCATAGGGCATCAGATAAGTCAACGGTACAACAATAAATACTTTACGAAGCAGGGAGAAGAAAATCGCCTGCTTCTTTTTATTCAGTGATTTGAAAACGGTCTGTCCAATGTATTGCAAATCCATAAAGATAAATGCTGCAAAATATTGCTTTAGGGCTGGTATGGAATCCTGAATTAATGTTGCATCAGAGCTGAATACCTGAATCAATGCTCCTGGTGCAAGAATAATCAGACTCCACATAACAGCTGTATAGCCAAAAATCATAATCCCCATCACAATGCCTGCCTTGCGGACACGAGAGGGGCGACCAGCTCCATAATTATAGCTTAAAATCGGGGAAGTTCCTTCATTTATGGCATAAATTGGAGTCTCCACTAATTGACGTACACTGGAAACAATCGTCATAACAGAAATATAAATATCGCCGCCGGTAACAGAAAGCACATTGTTACAACAGATCGTTACAAGACTGTTTGTCAACTGCATGATAAATCCAGCTGTGCCAAGACTAATGATATTTTTTGCATAATTCAGACTTTGGGACAATTCATTCCTTCTAAGGAAGCGTACCTTTAATTCTGCCTTTTTGGTGAGAAAAATCAAAACGAATACCGCAGACAGGCACTGGGAGATTACAGTTGCCATCGCAGCACCGCATACGCCAAATCCCAAAGCAAAAATAAACAATGGATCAAGCAGTAAATTCGCAACTGCACCAATCGCAACAGAGGACATGCCAATTACAGAATAACCCTGCGCATTGATAAATGGGTTCATACCTACTGCAATCATTGAAGGTAATGTACCAATCAGGTAGATCATCATATAAGGAACAGCATAAGTCAGTGCCGCCTTGGAAGCGCCAAACAAAGTTAAAAGCGGATGCGCAAATGTAAGTCCAATGACCATTAATATGACTGCACTGAAACATAACATGGAAAAGGAAGTATTCATGATATGTATTGCCTGCCGTTCTTCCTTTTTCCCTCTGAAAATAGAAAAGAGTGGTGCGCCGCCGCTTCCAAACAGATTGGCAAACGCACTGATAATCACGATTAACGGGAAACATAGACCTACTGCGCCAAGGGCGGCAGTTCCTACCTCTGGAATTCTGGCAATATAGATGCGGTCTACGATATTGTAAAGCAGATTTAAAATCTGGGCTACAAGCATAGGCAAGGCTGCCCCGATAATATTTCCTGTTACTGTTCCGTTTTCAAAGTCAATACGCTTCATTTTCTTAGTCATCCCTTTTAGTCTCTTTGTTTTCAAGTATAGCAATTGTTACGATGTATGTAAATAGTGTCGATTCAATACATTTACCAGTCGATTCGTGTAGAAACCGCTTCTGTTACATCAAATTGTTATATAATACACCCAAGTAAAATAACACCAACAGATGAGGAGGAATTCTATGAAGCGAAAAATACGGAGATTTTTAGCAGTATTACTTTCAACTGCTATGTGCTTATCCCTTGTGGCATGCTGGGACGAAGTAGTTATTACAGAAGATAATACACAGAATGCCCAGGTTACAGAAGTTACAGAACAACAGGAACCAGCATCTGAAGTACAGGAAGAAGATGGAAGTTGGGCTGTTTATTGGTATCTATGCGGAAGTGATCTGGAGACAAACGGTGGTTTCGCAACCACAGACCTCGATGAGATGCTGCAGGTTGATTTACCGGAAAATGTAAATGTGGTCATTCAGACAGGTGGTGCTGCTGTATGGCAGAACGAATATATGGACCCGGCGAAGATTCAAAGATGGCTTTATAACAGCGAAGGGCTTCAGTTGTTGGAAGAGCAGGATACGGCTAATATGGGAGAAGCGCAGACTCTGTATGAGTTTCTTGCCTTTGCCAATGAGAATTATCCTGCTGATAAGGTAGCAGTTACCTTCTGGAATCATGGCGGTGGTTCTGTAAATGGCGCAGCATTTGATGAAATTTATGGTTATGATTCCCTTGATCTGTCAGAAATGTATCAGGCTTTTGATGCAGTATGGCCAGCAGATACGGATAACCCTTCTCTGGAACTGGTTGGCTTCGACACCTGCCTGATGGCTACCATTGATGTTGCCGCAGTATTCCAGAATTTTGCAAAATATCTGGTCGCTTCGGAAGAGGTTGAACCTGGCAACGGCTGGTACTATACAGGATGGCTTGGAGCATTGGCAGATAATTCGGGTATGAACGGTGAAGATCTGGGAATTGCAATCTGCAATTCTTATTATGAAGGATGTGAAGCTGTCGGAACACAGGATCAGACAACCCTATCCGTGACAAATCTGACAAAATTGACACCACTCTTAGATGCCTATGAGACTTTTGGTCAGGAAGCTTTCGTGGCAGCAACCGAGGAACCCGGTTTCTTTGCAGAACTTGGACGAGCTGCCGCACAGACAGAGAATTACGGTGGTAACACCAGAGAACAGGGATATACCAATATGATTGACCTGGGACACCTTGCCCGTCAGACCGCATGGATGCTTCCTTCGGCGCAGAATGTGTCCGATGCATTAGATGATTGTATTGTTTACCGCGTAGGCGGTGTCTATCGTTCCGAAGCAACCGGTCTAAGCTGTTATTATTCCTATAACGGCGATATTGATGATTTTAACGGATATATTGACATGGGAACCGGTGTTGCTTTCAAATATCTCTATGCTTATGAACTGACTGGTGAATTGGCAGATGGCGGCGAAGAATATCTGGAATCCCTGGATATTCAGGAATTGCCGGAAATTGTCACTTTGGCAGATAAAGACTGGGATAACGCACCTCTTGATGTAAATGACGAAGGAATTTCATATCTATCGTTAGGTGAAGAAGCCAACGACGTATTGGCAGGTATTGGATTTTCCCTGTACTATGTGGATCCTGATAATGACCAAATGATGTTACTGGGTACGGATAATGACTTGACTGCTGATTGGGAAAATGGTATTTTCTATGATAATTTCCGCGGTGTCTGGGGTGCGCTTGACGGTCATCTGGTTTATATGGAGCTCTCCTATGAAAGTGATGATTACAATCTGTATTCCATTCCGATTCTGCTGAATGGGGAAGCATACAATTTACAGGTTGCATATGACTTTACAGCAGAAGAATGGTCAATTATCGGTGCAAGTCAGGGATTGGACAGCTCAGGTATGGCAAGCAAGGAACTTCGTCTTCTGGAAGAGGGCGATGAGATCACTACAATCTGGCAGCTTGCTTCCTACAGTGGCGATGATGATTTTGAAATGTATACTGCAGAAGAACTGACTGTGACCGCAGACACATCTTTTGGCGAAGCTCCTCTGTATGATGGAAGCTATGCCATGGTCTTTGAAATGTGGGATGCAGCTGGCAACTACGCATATTCTGATGCAGTCACCTTCGATTGTGCAGACGGTGAGATCTATACATCGGTATATTAATTTTGCTTTTGCAGGGGTATTATAGGTCACGGTATAGTTCTATTGGAAAATGCTTTCCATAAAGTTGAAATAAAGGGGCGAAAGAATCGCCCCTTGAATTTCTTATAAGTTCCATTTGTAACTTTTGATATAGATACTGATTATGACCAGAATACTTCCCATCAATACAAAACACCATTTTACAGCGGCAAGGCTAAACATGGATGATAAAAACAGAGCAGCTATCTCTACAATATTAACTCCCATATTCATGGCAGACAGAGATGCGGCTCTGTTTTCGTGCATGTTGAGATCATCTATCAGCTTATTTTCCCTCTCCATGATCAAAAAGTACTATGACTGCATACTTGCATGATATAATTCCATAAAATAAGTATTCGTGCGCATCAGTTCTTCAAAACTTCCTTGTCCGACAATCTGTCCATCCCTAAAAAGAATAATTCTGTCAAAGTCGGCAATAGAGCTTAGTCTATGTGCAATGGCAATGACCGTTTTCTCCTGTAGCTTATGCATGACTGCGTTCATTACATTTTCTTCGGTTAAATTATCCATCGCAGAGGTTGCTTCATCTAAAATAACAAGTTCGGCATCCTGAAACCACAGTCGCGCCAATGCAAGTCTTTGCTTTTCTCCACCTGACAGGCAGGTTCCTTTTTCTCCAATCTCTGTGTTGAAGCCTTCTTTTAAGTTCCCAGCCAGATAAGATAATTGCACCTCACGCAATGCAATTAGGATCTGCTCTTTGGACACCTTTTTCTCAAATACCAGATTTTCCTGTATTGTTCCGTCAAAGACCGGAGCATCCTGTGATATATAACTGACTTTATCATACAAATCATTAAGACAAATATCACTTAACTCCATTTCTCCTAAACGGATATGCCCTTTATTGTATTTGAGCAATCCCAATAATATCTTAATCAGCGTTGATTTGCCGGACCCGCTTGCTCCCACAAAAGCTATTTTTTCACCTTTTTGGATAGACAGGCATAGGTTATCAAGGATTAATCGGTCTTCATATTGGAATGATAGGTTTTTAATTGTGATTTCTCCGATACCATCATGTATTACATTACCTTTTGTCAGTTGCTCATCATCTTTTACATTCAGAAATTCTTCAAATCGCACATAAGTCTCCTTGTCCAATTTATACTGAACATAGAGTACATTAAAAATCGCAATGGGAGTATAGGCATTTTCAATCAGTGTGATCAGTGCAACTACAGAACCGACTGTAAGATTCTTGGATTTCCATGCGTAAATCAAAATACCAACATCCAGCAACGCCACCAGTAATGCAAATATTGTAAAAAAAGCTTCATGAATCATGTTCATTTTCACTTTTGATGTAACGATATCTTCTTTGGCTTTATGAGTCTTTTTTATTTCATTTGGAAACTGCTTATTCATGCGAAATACCAGCATTTCCATAAAGCCTCTGACCAAATAGTGATTGAACAGTTCTTCACTGTTCAAAATCTTTTCTTTTATCTGATAAAGAAATTTTAGCAGAATATTGGTAATGATAAAAATAACTGCATAGCCCACAAGTAATGCATAGGTAATCTTTTTATCTATTTTCCAGATAAAGTACACACTAAAAGCAATAGTAGGGATCAGTTCACGAATCAGACACAGCCAGAAATCAAACAATACATTTCTTCCTGCTGATGAGCCATTCTCAATTCTCTGAACAAGCTTACCCGTACCGATTTTCTGATATTCTGTATAGTCTATGGTGCTTATTTTTTGAAGCGATAACAGCTTAAAATCCAGATAAATCCCGTGTTCCAGTTTCTTTTCCGGATACTGCTCCAAATAATTCATACAATAGTTTACCACCAGAATGCCTCCATATATCGCAATTCCAGAAACTGCAAGAGTCCTATCTGCCAGTCCATCAATAACCTTTTGGAAATAATCGGCTTTATAATTCGCCATAAATGAATTAAATATACCCAGTCCAACGTAGGCTAATATCCATATTCTGTTTTTCTTTAATACTTCTTTTATATAATGCATAACTAACTGTACTCCTTAATATTTTTCTATTATCAGAGCAGTACAGTCAATGCCTGCCAGCAAGTTTCTTCCTAACCTCAGCACAATCTGCTAACAGTTTACATCAACTGTACTGAGTAGTTACCTCGGATATACTGCATAGCGCATTCACCTCTTTCAGTTAAGATACTTTCAATATATCATAACAAAACTAAATATTCTACTGATTTCAAGAATAGTCCGTAAATAGAAGATTGACACAAATAAATGTGGAACATATAATATACTCATAAGAAAGTAACTCATGAGTATATTTGGTGGAGGAATGTATGGAAAAATTCTACTGTCGTGAAGAGGAATTGCGAAAGCTGAACAAAAGATATCATGCCGGTGACTTTGAATGCATTATTATATATGGCCGCCGCCGTGTTGGAAAGACAACATTGATCAATGAATTCTGCAAGGATAAACCGACTATATTCTTTTCAGCATTAAATACTACAGAAATTGAAAATCTGGAATCTTTATCAAAGTCTATCATGAATTATGAGAGACCTGATATGGATGTAACCCCTGAATTCAAGACATATGATGCTGCCATGGATGAATTGACAGCACTTGCCACGCATGAACGAATCGTTTTTGTAATTGATGAATATCCATATCTGGCGAAAGCAAAACCATCTATTTCTGCAATGCTTCAGCATATTATTGACCATAAATGGAATAACTCAAAAATGTTCCTCATTTTATGTGGATCATCCATGAGCTTTATGGAAAATCAGGTTCTTGGTCAGGAAAGCCCCTTATATGGAAGAAGAACAGGGCAGTTTAAGATAGCTTCTCTTGATTACAAAGAATCGGCTGTATTCCACCCGGATCTTTCAAATGAAGACAATGCACTGATCTATGGAATTACCGGCGGTGTCCCTCACTATATCAATAAGCTGGGGGTAAAAAAGAGCGTGGATGAGGCATTACTTGACAATTTATTTGACAGATCCAGCTACTTATATGAAGAACCGGCAAATCTCCTGAAACAGGAGCTGCGTGAACCTGCTATTTATAATGCCATTATCACAGCAATAGCACAGGGAGCTTCACGGATAAATGACATAGCGTTAAAAACAGGACAGGAAAACTCTGTAGTCTCAAAATACCTTGGTACACTAATAGATCTAGGTATCGTAAAGAAAGAAACTCCAGTCACGGAAAAAATCGGGAAAAAAACTATATATGAGCTGGCTGACAACTTCTTCCGATTCTGGTATCGTTTTGTACCGGCAAATATGAGCGCCATTGATTCAGGCAGAATCCAGAAATCATATGTAAATACGATAAAAAAGAATCTGCCTGATTATATGGGATTGACTTTTGAACACATGTGCCGCGATTATCTGCTATATTATGAGAAAGAACTTCCTATTGAGCTAAATCAGGTCGGACAATGGTGGGGAACCGATAATAAGAATAAAAAGCAGGTACAGATAGATATAGTGGGTACTCCAGTGGAAGGCGACGAATATATCATTGGTTCCTGCAAATACCGAAATGAGAAGATTGGATTAGATGAACTGGAGCTGATCCGGGAATATGCACAGGTCTTTGGTAAAGGGAAAAAATATTATTATTATATCTTCTCAAAAGGCGGTTTTACAGAGGGACTTATCCAAGCCCAAAATCGCAGAGAAGTGAAATTAATCGGATTGGATGACTTGTACGCATAATGGAGTAATTTCTACTAAAAAAAGATTAGGAGCGCAAAATCCCATGTCCTTTTTATTGGAACAGCAAGTTGCGATGCAGAAGGATATATAGAAGCAATCACCAAAGAATGGACAAGTCTGGGCTGTGATGTAAAAAGTCTTTCGCTCACTTCAAAGTCCTATCGTGACAAAGAAATAGACCAGCTTCTATCCTGGGCAGATATTATCTATGTTGGCGGCGGTGACACCATTTCTATGATGCAGACATGGAAAAAATATGGTGTAGATGAGAAATTAAAGCAAATATATGAGAAAGATTCGGCAGTACTAACAGGAATTAGTGCCGGCGCAATTTGTTGGTTTTATTGCGGTCATAGCGACAGCGAAGCTTCACATAATAAAGATGATGAAAGATACTGCTGGGCTACTGGAATGCTGGATATTTTTCATATGGCATACTGGATTTGTAATAACTATTTCATAATACCAGCATTTTATTGCCTAGATTAGATGAGTCTGATCTGGACATTTTTGTGTATGTAATAAGCAATTCCATTTAATTAAGTGATAAAAGCGGGGCAAAATGCATATAATAAAATCAGAAAAACGGGGCAAAATATTATAATATATGTTGAAAAAACGGGGCAAAAAAGATATTATTAAGAGGGAGGATAGCATTTATGTATAGAAAAGACTCTATTATCATAGAAGAATGGCTAAAAAGTTCTAACAAGGCATTGTTAGTAACAGGAGCCAGACAGATTGGAAAGACCTGGCTTATAAGAGAAGAAATTGCCCAAAGCGGATATACCAAGTTTGAAGTAAATTTCATAGATCAGCCGGACTTGGTTGATTATCTCAATGCAAAGATGAGTGCAGATGAGTTTCTGGTGAAATTGAAAATGATTATGCCGGAAGATTGTAAGCCGCAGGAAACCATTGTTTTTTTTGATGAGATACAGAAATGCCCGGAAATAGTAACAAAGATAAAATTCCTTGTAGAAGAGGGAAGCTTTAAATATGTAATGAGCGGATCACTATTAGGAGTAGAACTCAAGGGAATAGCATCGGTTCCAGTAGGATATTTAACTGTTCTGAGAATGTATCCTATGGATTTTGAAGAGTTTATGATAGCGAATAATGTGTCAGAAATGACATTGCAAATGCTGAAAGAAAAATTTGAAACATGCCAACCTGTAGACGAATTCATACATCAGAAACTATTGTCACTGTTTTTTATCTATCTTATTGTCGGTGGAATGCCGGATGCGGTAAAAACTTATATTGCTACAAAAGATATCCGGGAAGTTGATAAAGTACAACGAGATATCGTAACATTATACAAGGAAGACTTTTCGCAATATGAAAGTGAAGATAAGAAACTGAAACTGATATCCATTTATGATATCATCCCGGCAGAACTGAACAAACAGAATAAAAAATTTGTATTTACGATGCTGGATAAAGAATTAAAGTTTGACAGATATGAAAACAGCTTTCTATGGTTGAAGGATGCCGGAGTTGCTTTGCCTGTGTATAACGTAGAAGCTCCCACCATTCCTCTCAAAGCGAGTAAGAGCAGTAATGTGTTCCGGCTCTTTTCAAATGATACGGGATTGCTTACTAGCGCATACCCTGCAGAAACCAAAATAGAACTGATCAATAAGAATAGCGAAGTAAATAACGGCGCTCATTTTGAAAATGCTGTGGCACAGCAATTAACAGCCAATGGACTGGAACCTTATTTCTGCAAAAAGAAAAATCTTGGAGAACTGGATGTTGTGGTCGAGATAGGTGGAAAAGTTGTTCCCATAGAGGTGAAATCCGGAAAAGCTTACAAAGCACATAAGGCTCTGGATAATTTTATGAGAATTCCAGATTATCATATTGAGAAAGCATATGTTCTATCGATAGTTAATGTGGAACAGGAAGGCGCCGTGGTATATCTGCCGATCTATATGTGCTATCTTTTAAAAGAACAGAAAATAGGAAAATTAATAGTGGATATAGATATGGAAGGATTATGAAAAATTGCAGTTTAATGAACAAATTCTAGTTACGCACCGTTTCTGTCAATTGATTTTGTGATCACGTAATAGCTGTAAGGACTTCTAAGCACCTGCGGCAGAAATGCTTTTATTACAAGCCCTGCGCCTAAAACTCGCCTACGGCTCAGACAACGGCTCGGGCTTGCCTGCATTTCTTCCTTGCTGCTAAGAAGTACTAACAGCCATTCCTAAGGTTCACAAGAACCAATTGACAGAAGCCAGTGCTGCCTAGAGCAATTTTTACAAACAGTGAAATGAAAAATTTTCTGTATATTCTTAGAACAAAGATCAAATGCTTGCAAGCCAGGCGCAACTGTTTGAGCCCGTAGGGCGAGTTTTGCGCTCGGCTTGTACTCTAAGCATTTGAGATGCAGTTCTTAGAAACTCTTACATCACGTACGTGGTAAAAGAACCGAACTGCCAGACCAGAGGCGTGACTGGAACTTCTTACTTAAACTGCAATTTATATGAAAGGAAATCACAGATGAAGACCATAGATATTGTTGGAGACAATTATTTCGGTAAATGGGATAAAACCAGAATTGCCTGTAGAGGCATCATAATTGAAAATTCAAAAATCTTATTTTCATACGAAACAGTAACTGATCAGTGGATGATTCCCGGTGGGGGATTAGAAGAGAATGAAAACGACAAAGAGTGCTGCATCCGCGAAGTTGCAGAAGAAACAGGAATGTTAGTTGACGTTTCTGAAAGTATGCTTGAAATTAGTGGAGGAGAATCAATATGATCAGATCATTACAGAAAGCCGATATAAACAGAGTCGCTGATATTTGGTTAGACACAAACCTGAAAGCACATTCTTTTATTTCGGCTCAATACTGGGAAAGTAATTATGAATTAGTGAAAGAAATGTTGTCACAGGCAGAAGTCTATGTGTATGAAGATGGTCAAAAAATACAGGGCTTTATAGGACTAAGTGACAAATACATCGAAGGTATTTTTGTTTCCGAGAAAATGCAGTCACAGGGCATAGGTAAACTCTTGCTAAATTATATAAAGGACAGAAAAGATGTATTACGCTTAAACGTATATCAAAAAAATATACGCGCAATACATTTTTATCAAAGAGAAGGATTTGAAATCCAATGCGAAGGTCTGGACGAAGCTACAGGTGAGAAAGATTACGTAATGATATGGCAGCAAAAATAAGAAATGAAGTGAGGGGCTTATATGAACACTTTACTAAAACAGATCACAAGAAAGGATGCAAAAGCCTTTACACATGGTGGAAAATTTCACGCAGATGATGTATTTTCAGCAGCATTGCTGTTGTATCTGAACCCGGAAATCCAGATTACGCGCGGCAATAAAGTACCGGAAGACTATGATGGCATTGTATTCGATATTGGTCGGGGAGAATATGACCACCATCAGATTGACAGCAGGATTCGTGATAACGGCGTTCCCTATGCAGCCTTCGGACTGTTATGGGAGCAGTTAGGAGCGGGGATTCTGGGAGAAGAACTGGCTCAGGAATTTGACGAAGCCTTTGTACAGCCTCTTGATAACAATGACAATACCGGCGAGAAGAATGAACTGGCTACCCTGATTGGTAATTTCAATCCGACCTGGGATGCTTCCACAGGCGGTGACGAAGCCTTTTTCCGGGCCGTCGGCGTAGCCGGTATGATATTGGAGAATAAATTTGAGCGGTATCTTGGCAATGAACGAGCCAACAGGCGGATTGAAGAGGTCATGGCAGCACAGGCCGAATCAGCAGATGATACCCAGATATTGGTGCTGCCTGAATTTATTCCCTGTCAGAAGAGACTTTCCGAGACAGACATTGCTTTCGTAATCTTTCCCTCCAATCGAGGCGGTTACTGTATCCAGCCTCAGAAGAAAGAATATTCCATGAACTACAAATGCAGCTTTCCAAAAGAATGGCTTGGATATGAGAACGAAGAACTGGTTCAGGCTACAGGTCTTGCAAGTGCCGGATTCTGCCACAAGGGCGGCTTTCTGATGACAACAGGCACTTTGGATGATGCCATAAGTGCCTGTAAGATAAGTCTTGCGAATTATAAGGAAGCGCCAGTCATTGTAAACCTCGGTGGTGACAGCAATGTAGATGATCTGTTATTGACTTTACCCGGCATGGAACATGCTGCCATCAATCATATACCACTTCCTGATATCCCGGAGCTTCAGATTGATGGCATATATGGAGAAGTTGACATGGAGAAACAGCAGTGGAAGAATCGTATCAAGGAACAGATGAAACAGATTCTAAGGGAAAAGCCGGAAGCTGTCTACGTCGAGGGCGATGTATTCCTGACTTATCCCATCGTACATCAGCTTCGTAAGAAACATATACCGGTTCTCACACTCGTAGAGCAACAGGGGCAAAAACGAATCGTACGCATCCCGTCCGGTTCATAAAATACAGGGATATTACATAGGAAAGTCAAAAAAAGGCGGGAAACTTCAACGTTTCCCGCCTTTTTCTTTTATCACTTATGCTTCTGTATGATTCATATGTGTTCTTGCTTTTTCATTGATTTCTTTCTTCAGATTTTCAACAAATTCATCCAAAGGAAGAGTAGTAGTTTCCTGCTCACCATGGAGACGGAAAGTTACTGTCTTGTTATCCTTCTCATTCATACCGATAACCAGCAGATAAGGAACCTTCTGAATCTGACCATCACGCATACGATAACCAAGCTTCTCAGCTCTGTCATCCAGTTCAACACGGATATCATTCTCCATCAGAGTATCATATACTTCCTTAGCATATGCATTCAGAGCTTCGTCATCTGTCTTAACAGGCATTACACGAGTCTGTACCGGAGCAAGCCATGTAGGAAGGTTGCCCTTAGTCTCTTCCAGTATATATGCCATGAAACGGTCAAGAGAACCAAGAATTGCACGATGCAATACAACCGGTGTCTTCTTCTCGCCATCTTTATCAATATAGTACAGATTGAACTTAGCCGGTAAGCAGAAGTCAAGCTGACATGTAGATAATGTAATCTCATTACCAACTGCAGGCTGTACGTTAACATCAAGCTTAGGCCCGTAGAAAGCAGCTTCTCCGATTTCTTCTGTGTATTCCAGACCCAGGCTGTCCATGATATCACGAAGTGCGCCTTCTGCTGTGTTCCACATCTCATCATCATCATGATACTTCTCTTTATTCGCAGGATCACGAAGAGAGAGTACACAACGGTAATTTGTGATACCAAAATCCTTGTAAGTATCAAAAATCAGATGAACAACCTTTGTTACCTCATCCTTGATCTGTTCAGGTGTTACGAACAGATGCGCATCGTTCTGGCAGAAATGTCTGCCACGCTCAATACCTTTCAGAGTACCACTGGATTCATAACGGAAATCATGTGCAATCTCACCGATACGAATAGGAAGATCCTTGTAGGAATGTCTCTTGTTTGCATAGATCATCATGTGGTGAGGGCAGTTCATAGGACGAAGTACGAAGGATTCTCCTTCCATTTCCATTGGAGGGAACATGTTCTCTTTGTAATGATCCCAGTGACCGGAAGTCTTGTACAGATTTACAGTACCAACACAAGGAGTCATAACGTGCAGATAACCAAGCTTTCTCTCCTTATCCTTAATGTAGTTCTCAAGTTCCTGCCAGATTGTATATCCCTTAGGAAGGAACATAGGAAGTCCACGACCTACCAGATCATCTACCATGAACAGGTTCATATCTTTACCAATCTTACGATGATCTCTTTCCTTTGCTTCTTCCAGAAGCTGCAGATGTGCTTCCAGTTCTTCAGGAGTAGGGAAGCATACGCCATAGATTCTCTGAAGCATCTTGTTCTTGCTGTCACCTTTCCAGTAAGCACCTGAGTGACGGATCAGCTTGAAGTATCTGCAAAGCTTTACGTTATCAACGTGAGGTCCACGGCACAGGTCTGTGAAATCACCCTGATCGTATACTGTAATATTGCCATCCTCCAGATCAGCAATCAAATCCAGCTTGTATTCATCATCCTTAAACATTTCCATAGCTTCTTCCTTGGAAACCTCTCTACGGATGATCTTCTTACCTGATTTGGCAATTTTCTTCATTTCCTTTTCAATGTTCTCGATGTCTTCATCACGAACTACATCATCACCAAGATCAATATCATAATAGAAACCTTCTGCAACAACAGGTCCTACCCAGAATTTAGCATTGGGATACAGATGCTTGACTGCCTGCGCCATCAGATGTGCACAGGAGTGGTTCAATGTGTTCAGTCTTTCGTCTTCTTTGAAATTTACCATTGTTTTAACTCTCCTTTTCCGTATGAAAAAAGCACCTGTAGATATGATTCACATACCTAAGGGTGCTTACACACGATTCCACCTTAATATTTCACTCTGCGAAGTCAATTCTTATAGAATATAACTTCATAGCCTGTAACGTGGCTACACGGTAACGCTTGAAAATGTATCATTTCTGTCATTTCTTCTACGTACAGCTCAGGAATGGTCTTCATGAAATCTTTCCTTAAACGACTCACACCATATGCCGTTCTCTCTGAAAGGTCCGATAGCATTACTCTTTCCGTCATTGCTTTTTTCTTTCTATACTATACCACACACATTCTAACTTTGCAATGCAGATTTTCGAGTTTCTCTTGACGAAATAAATCCAAATGTATATAATTACCAATGGTAATTACTTGTGGTAATTAATTTTACAGATACAGGAAAGGTATGGTAATCAATGTGACAACAGACAAAATCAAAGAAATGATGGATGCCTGCTATATGGCGAAGAGAGTACGTGATCTGCTTCCTGAACTTCCCAAAGGTGTAGCACCCTCATACATCCACTATTTAGACATCATCCAGAAGCTGGAAAGCCGGAATGTCAAGGTCAAGGTATCTGATATCAGTGACGCCCTCAATCTTCCTCGCCCCGGAGTGACCAGAGCAGTCAAGGACATGGAGATGAAAGGTTATCTTCGCAAATTCTCATCAGATGAAGATGGACGAATCACCTACATAACCTTGACCGAGAAAGGACAGAAGTTATCAGAGAAATACGATAAGAAATACTACGGCACATTAACTCAGTATCTGGACTGTATTTCTGATGAGGACGCAGACTGTGCCATTCAGACAATACAGAAGTTATATGAAATCATGCAGGAGAGGAGAATTAATCTTGAATAGTTCAAAATCAGACTTTACACAGGGAAGCATCATAAAGAAGCTTATTTCCTTTATGGTTCCCATTCTTGGTGCATTAATCTTACAGGCGGCATATGGCGCTGTCGATTTACTTGTCGTGGGAAGATTTGGAACAACTTCCGGTCTTTCTGCTGTATCAACAGGAAGCCAGGTGCTTAATCTCGTTACTTTCGTAATCACACAGTTCGCTATGGGCATCACGGTCTTAATTGCCCGATATATCGGGGAGAAAAGACCACAATTAATCGGTTCGCTCATTGGCAGTTCAACCATTATTTTCACCATTGTTTCTGCTGTACTATTTGTTATCATGGTATGCTTTGCAAGACCTGTTTCTATTCTTATGCAGGCGCCTGAAGAAGCGGTTGCACTGACAACGACTTATGTACGTATCTGTGGTGCAGGTATCTTCTTCATTGTCGCTTACAATCTGCTGGCTGCAATATTCAGAGGCTTTGGCGACAGCAGATCACCCCTTATCTTCGTTGCAATTGCCTGTGTCATCAATATCATAGGCGATCTGGTGTTAGTTGCAGGGCTTCATATGGATGCCGCAGGTGCAGCTATTGCCACCGTCCTTGCCCAGGCAGTAAGTGCCATCTTTGCTGTCATTCTTCTTGCTAAAAGGAAGAATCTGTTCACCATTACCAGACAGGATTTCAGAATCAACAATCAATGCGGGCGCTTATTCAAAATTGGCTTTCCACTTGCCCTTCAGGAGTTCCTTACACAGCTTTCCTTCCTTGCACTGTGCGCTTTTGTCAACAGACTGGGACTGGAAGCTTCATCAGGTTATGGCGTTGCATGTAAGGTTGTTAATTTCGCAATGCTCATTCCTAGTGCACTGATGCAGTCAATGGCTTCCTTTGTATCACAGAATGTCGGTGCAGGTAATGAGAAGAGAGCAAAGAAAGCAATGTTTACAGGCATCAGTGTCGGACTGGTTATTGGTTGTCTGGTATTCCTGTTCATATGGTTCAAGGGTAACTTATTAACTGGAATCTTTACCACAGATGCCGCTGTTGTCCAGAATGGCTTTGACTATCTGAGAGGTTTCGCACCGGAGACTATCGTTACTGCAATCCTGTTCAGCATGATCGGATACTTCAACGGTCATGACAAAACCCTGTGGGTCATGACACAGGGCTTAATTCAGACTTTACTTGTGCGTCTTCCTCTGGCATACTATATGAGTATTCAGCCCAATGCCAGCCTGACCAAAATTGGTCTCGCAGCTCCTACTGCAACAGTAGTCGGGATTGTGCTGAATGTGGTATTCTATCTATATATTAATAGAAAAGACGCATAATCCGGAGGTAATCTGATGTGCACACTCCCATTATGGGGCACTGACATCCTTTGTGATCGGTGTGGGTATGTTCTTTCTGTCCTTCTTCCACGGAGATCTGCTTGCCGGTATCTTCTCCTCTGACAGCAGTGTTATAGCCGCAGCCGCCGATTACCTCAAAGCTTACGCAATTGACTGCCTGCTCACTGCTATATTCTTCTGTTATACAGGCTTCTACAATGGAATCGGAAGAACCAGGTTTGTCATGATTCATGCATTATCTGGTAAAAAGAGACTTCCGCCAGTAAACAGCCTAAATATATTTTTGAAGCAGCTTGCCAATATACGCGATAACCGGTCCAAGCAGTAGTGCCATAAGAATTGTAACGATCTGCACATGACCGCCGAATATCCAGGCAATGAAAATAACCAGAAAATCATATCCGATACGCATGATTCGGAAAGGAATCTTAGGTACATACTTACTTATAATAAATGGGATAGCATCATATGGGGAGGTTCCCAGTTCTACATCCATATAGACCGCCGCTGCAATGATAAATATGATCAGCGCAGGGAGAAAGACCGCATATCTAACTACATTGGAAGCAAAATAAGTATCTACACCGGTCTGTCTCCAGAGCCAGGAGAAGAAATCCAGAGAATATCCAACCAGGAACATATTGGCGAGAGTACCAAAGCCAATATGTTCTCTTCCTTTCCATATTACAATAATGAATAGAATACTATTAAACAGCGCCTGCCAGTTTCCAAGCGAAATACCCAGTCGTGAGGAAATCGTCAGATTCATCAACGTACAGGGATCTGTACCCATATCTACAAGCACAAGCCATGAAAGAGCAAAACCCATTACAATGACTGCCACAATCACAGTAATCAATCGTTTTACAAAATGTTCCTTCTGATATAAAGACTTCCAGTTTATTTTCATATTAATACCATACCTTTCCGTAATCATTGGACTAAAGTCCGCAACAATTCCATCATAAGATAGGAAGCATGACTTGTCAAAGAGAAAACAAAATACGCTGTAATGAGAAGTTGCATATTTATACAGAATATAGTATAAATGATATAGCGCACATAACGTATATTGGATTAACAAAAGAAACACTGAAAGGTATGATTATTAATATGAAGATAAGTGAATTATTAAATCAGGAAAAGGCTACCTTATCATTTGAGGTTTTCCCTCCTAAGAAAGTGTTGAAACATACACCCCGGAGGAAAAGGAAAAAGGTAACAAGTAAAATTAAATATAGATTTTCTAAATGTCGCTATAGCTCAGCTGGATAGAGCGACCACCTCCTAAGCACTAGTTGTGGGTTCGATTCCCGCCGGGAACATCGATTTTTTGCAGCATTTTTTATTTTATGGTGCTTGCGAGCACCGAAAAAATATAAAAATGAGTAATTGGAGCACCGAAAAGACAAAACGGGCACCGAGAACTAAATCTATTCAAGCACCCAATGGAGATAACTAAAGTGTAGGATAAAAATGAAAGTTTATGCGAATTAAAAAATCAGGCGGAAATTTACCCTGGTGCTCTAAAGAAGAGCTTGATAAACTTTTTTTTATTTGGAGCAGAGGATAAATATTATATTGCAGGCCATGTTTTTCGTATTATTTCATGCTTAAATCAAGTACTATTTGCATGCGATAATGCTTATTGCATTAACGAAAAGAAAGCTATAAAACTGCTTGAAACTTTTGAATATAAACCTAAAAAATATGCCGAAAGGGTAAATCATATTTTTGAAGTACTGGGTCTTTCACTTTTTGAATGCTACGATATGACCGAGAAGCTTTATAAAGAAGTGAAAAAAATTGCAACGGAGATAAATAACTTTTTAAACGAGGGGAAATTCAGATGAAAGAAAACAAATATGATGATAATATATTTTTTCAAAAATACAGTCAAATGAGTCGCTCACAGCAGGGACTAGCCGGTGCAGGAGAATGGGAAACATTGAGAAAGCTGCTGCCGGATTTTA
>MNTL01000086.1 GCA_001916965.1 Roseburia sp. CAG:10041_57 | reverse complement strand
ATTATGCATGAAAATCACGAGTTTGCATGCGCCAAAATCAATGCAATTGATTTTGTGTGCATAAATTGTTGCTGGAACGAGGTACGAGTGAACAGTAACTACCAGACAGAATTACCTGCAATTTTTTTGCAAAAAATGCTTGACACTTATATAAATGCGTGATATTCTATACAAGGTTTTGAAACCATGCCGAAGACAGTAGGTGCTGATGGGCAACCGGAAGCGTAAGCGTAACGCCTACCGAGGAAAAGAGTTTAACAAGATTACTTTTACCTCTCTGTCTTTGAATAGGGAGGTTTTCTTATTATATGAGACTCCTTTTCGGCAATTTGAAAGGAAACTTTCAGACTAAATCTATAAGGAGGTAGAACAAATGGCAAAGATTGAACTGAAACAGCCTATCGTTGAAGAAATTTCTGCAAATATTCAGGATGCCGCATCTGTAGTAGTTGTTGACTATCGTGGAATCACAGTAGCTCAGGATACAGCTCTTCGTAAGCAGCTTCGTGAAGCGGGAGTAACTTACAAGGTTTACAAGAACACAATGATGACCCGTGCATTCAAGGGTACAGCATTCGAAGGCTTAACATCAAGTTTAGAGGGTACAAATGCTATCGCAATCAGCAAGACTGATGCAACAGCTCCTGCAAGAATTATTAATAATTTTGCTAAGGATTGCCCTGCACTTGAGATGAAGGCGGGTGTCGTAGAAGGTATCGTTTACGACGCACAGGGTATTGCAGCAATCGCTAACATCCCTTCAAGAGAAGAACTGCTCTCCAAGTTCCTTGGAAGTATTCAGTCTCCTATTACAAACTTTGCTCGTGTGCTTAATCAGATCGCAGAAAAAGGCGGTGCAGGTGCATGCGAAGCAGCTCCTGCAGCAGAGGAAGCTCCAGCAGCAGAAGAGACTCCGGCAGAATAATTCTATCGGAATTTAGTAAAGAACAATTATTTTAAATTATCAATGGAGGTAAGTAAAATGGCAAAGTTAACAACAGCAGAATTTATCGATGCTATCAAAGAATTAACTGTATTAGAATTAAATGATTTAGTAAAAGCTTGTGAAGAAGAGTTCGGAGTATCCGCAGCAGCAGGTGTAGTAGTTACAGCACCAGGCGCAGGCGCAGCAGCAGCTGAAGAGAAGGACGAGTTCGATGTAGAATTAACAGAAGTTGGTCCTAACAAGGTTAAGGTTATCAAGGTTGTTCGTGAAGCAACAGGTCTTGGCTTAAAGGAAGCTAAGGATTTAGTTGATAACGCTCCTAAGACAATCAAGGAAGCAGCTGCTAAGGCAGAAGCTGAAGATATCAAGGCTAAGCTTGAAGCTGAAGGCGCTAAGGTTACTCTTAAATAATTTAAGTAATCATAGAACTTTACAGAACCGGGTGGGGATATTCCTACCCGGTTCTTTTCATGTAAAGATAAACGCAAAAATAATTTGCAATTATGGAAAAAAGTAGTTGACTTGCACAGGGTGTTGTGTTAATATGTAGTGTGCGCTATTGTGATGAATTGTGCTCGTTTTGTGCCCAAATGGCGTAAATGTAAATAGATTTATATCATGAAGAACGGGGTGAAATGTCATGGAAAAGAACAGAATACGTCCAGTTACCGCCGGTAAGACAATGCGTATGAGCTATTCACGACGAAAAGAGGTTCTGGAAATGCCGAACCTGATTGAAGTCCAGAAGGATTCCTACAAATGGTTTCTTGATGAAGGACTTCGTGAAGCTCTTGCGGATATCTCACCGATTACGGACTACAGCGGACGATTAAGTCTGGAATTTGTAGATTACGTCTTAGCTGAAGATGAAATCAAGCATACGATCGAAGAATGCAAAGAGAGAGATTTAACTTATGAAGCCCCCCTAAAGATCAAAGTTCGCCTTCATAATAAGGAAAAAGAAGAAATCAGCGAACATGAGATTTTTATGGGTAATTTCCCACTGATGACTGAAACAGGTACCTTCGTAATTAATGGTGCGGAGCGTGTTATCGTCAGCCAGTTAGTACGTTCACCCGGTATCTATTATGGTATTGCACATGATAAGATCGGTAAGAAATTATTCTCTTGTACAGTAATTCCTAACCGTGGTGCATGGTTGGAGTATGAAACTGATTCTAACGATGTTTTTTATGTGCGTGTAGATAGAACAAGAAAAGTACCTATTACTGTATTTATCAGAGCTCTTGGTGTAGGTACAAACGAAGAAATTCTTGAATTATTTGGTGATGAACCCAAGATTCATGCAAGCTTTACCAAGGATACTGCTGAGAACTACCAGGAAGGCCTGAAGGAATTATACAGTAAGATTCGTCCAGGCGAGCCTTTCAGTTTGGATAGTGCAGAGAACCTTGTTACAGCTATGTTCTTTGACCCAAGAAGATATGACCTGGCTAAGGTTGGCCGTTATAAATTCAATAAGAAATTAGCATTGAGAAGCAGAATCCGTAATGCACAGCTTGCAGAGGATGTAGTAGATCCTTTCACAGGTGAAGTATTAGGACAGAAGGGCGATACTGTTACTATGGAGATGGCAGATACAATCCAGAACGCAGCAGTACCTTTTGTATGGATTCAGACAGAAGAGAAGGTTGTTAAAGTCCTTTCCAACATGATGGTAGATATTACCAACTTCGTTGATTGTGACCCTCATTCTCTTGGAATTACAGAACAGGTATATTTCCCTGTACTTCGTAAGATTCTGGAAGAGTATTCTGAGAATCCTGAAGAACTTGCAGATGCAATCCAGAAGAATGTACATGAACTGATTCCAAAACATATTACTAAGGAAGATATCCTTGCTTCTATTAATTATAATATGCATCTTGAGTATGGTCTGGGCAACAGCGATGATATCGATCATCTGGGCAACAGACGTATCAGAGCTGTAGGCGAATTGTTACAGAACCAGTACCGTATTGGTCTTTCCAGAATGGAAAGAGTTGTTCGTGAAAGAATGACAACTCATGATTCTGATGATGTATCTCCGCAGGTACTGATCAATATTAAGCCCGTACAGGCTGCAATTAAGGAGTTCTTCGGATCTTCCCAGTTGTCACAGTTCATGGATCAGAACAACCCTCTTGGTGAGCTGACTCATAAGAGACGTTTATCTGCATTGGGACCTGGTGGTCTTTCAAGAGACCGTGCCGGATTCGAAGTTCGAGATGTACATTATTCCCATTACGGAAGAATGTGCCCTATCGAGACTCCTGAAGGCCCTAACATCGGTCTGATCAACTCTCTGGCATCTTATGCAAGAATTAATGAGTACGGATTTATTGAAGCTCCATATAGAAAGATCGATAAGACAGATCCTAAGAATCCTCGTGTCACAGACGAAGTTGTATACATGACAGCAGATGAAGAGGACAATTATCATGTAGCACAGGCGAATGAAGCTTTGGATGAGAATGGCTATTTTGTACGTAACTCCGTATCTGGTCGTTACCTGGATGAAACACAGGAATATCCTAAGACTATGTTCGATTACATGGACGTATCACCTAGAATGGTATTCTCAGTAGCTACTGCATTGATTCCATTCCTGCAGAACGATGATGCGAACCGTGCGTTGATGGGATCTAACATGCAGCGTCAGGCAGTACCTCTTATGATTACAGAAGCACCTGTAGTTGGTACGGGTATTGAAGTAAAGACAGCTGTAGACTCTGGTGTATGTGTTGTGGCTAAGAAGCCTGGTACAATCACATATGTATCTTCCAAGATGATCAGAATGACTTATGATGATGGCGAGAAGGCAGAGTTCCATTTATATAAATTTACTCGAAGCAATCAGTCAAACTGCTACAATCAGAAGCCTATCGTATTCAAGGGCGATCATGTAGAAGCAGGACAGGTAATCGCTGATGGTCCTTCAACCTGTGGCGGTGAACTTGGTCTTGGTAAGAACCCTCTGATCGGTTTCATGACCTGGGAAGGTTATAACTACGAAGATGCCGTTCTGTTAAGTGAGAGACTGGTTCAGGATGATGTATATACATCCATCCATATGGAAGAGTACGAAACAGATGCACGTGATACCAAGTTGGGACCGGAAGAGATCACAAGAGATGTTCCTGGTGTTGGTGATGATGCACTCAAGGATCTGGATGACAGAGGTATCATCAGAATTGGTGCAGAAGTCCGTGCCGGTGATATTCTGGTTGGTAAGGTTACTCCTAAGGGAGAGACAGAACTGACAGCAGAAGAAAGACTTCTTCGTGCAATCTTTGGTGAGAAGGCAAGAGAAGTTAGGGATACATCCCTCAAGGTTCCTCATGGTGAATATGGCGTTGTTGTTGATGCTAAGGTATTTTCCAGAGCAAATGGTGATACAGAGCTTTCACCGGGAGTAAACCAGGTAGTTCGTATTTATATCGCACAGAAGAGAAAGATCTCCGTAGGTGATAAGATGGCTGGTCGTCATGGTAACAAGGGTGTTGTTTCCCGTGTACTTCCAGTAGAAGATATGCCATATCTGCCTAATGGACGTCCTCTTGATATCGTATTGAATCCTTTGGGCGTACCTTCACGTATGAATATCGGACAGGTATTGGAGATTCACTTATCTCTGGCTGCAAAAGCATTAGGCTTTAACGTTTCCACGCCTGTATTTGATGGTGCAAACGAAGCAGATATTATGGATACACTGGATCTGGCTAACGATTATGTAAACCTTGAATGGGAAGAATTCGAGGCAAAGCATAAAGAAGAGCTGCTTCCTGAAGTTATGGATTATCTGTATCAGAACAGAGACCATAGAAAGTTATGGAAGGGAGTTCCTATTTCAAGAGATGGTAAGGTCAGATTAAGAGATGGTAGAACAGGTGAGTACTTTGACAGCCCTGTAACTATCGGTCACATGCATTATCTGAAGCTTCACCACTTGGTAGATGATAAGATCCATGCACGTTCAACCGGACCGTACTCCTTAGTTACACAGCAGCCTTTAGGTGGTAAGGCTCAGTTCGGTGGACAGCGATTCGGAGAAATGGAAGTTTGGGCTTTGGAGGCTTATGGCGCATCCTATACACTGCAGGAAATCCTGACTGTGAAGTCGGATGATGTAGTAGGACGTGTGAAGACTTATGAAGCAATCATCAAGGGCGAGAATATCCCTGAACCTGGTATTCCTGAATCCTTTAAGGTATTGCTCAAAGAGTTACAGTCTCTGGCTCTTGACGTAAAGGTATACGATGAGAACCGCAATGAAGTTGAAATTATGGAATCTGTTGATTACAGTGATACAGATTTCCGTGTGGAGATGGAAGGCGATAATAAGTATGACTACGGCAAAGAATCTTTTGACGGATATACTAAGAAGGAATTCGATTCAAACAGTGGGGATTTAGTAGATTCTTACGATGAAGAGGAAGAGGATGACGACTTAGAGGACGATTTCGAGGATGACTTCGATTCGTCAGATTCTCTGGATGACTAAGAAATTATATTTGGGAACGAGAAAACCATCATTTCCAATCAATGATAAATTGGAAGGAGAGCCAAAATGTCTGAGAACAAAAATGAATCATACGAGCCAGTGACTTTTGATGCGATCAAGATTGGTCTTGCATCACCTGAGAAGATCAGGGAATGGTCCAGAGGCGAAGTAACCAAACCAGAGACAATCAATTACAGAACATTAAAGCCTGAACGTGAAGGCTTGTTCTGTGAGAAGATTTTTGGACCCAGTAAGGACTGGGAGTGTCACTGTGGTAAGTATAAGAAAATTAGATATAAAGGTGTCATCTGCGACCGTTGTGGCGTAGAAGTTACCAAGTCCAGCGTTCGTAGAGAGCGTATGGGACATATCGAACTGGCAGCACCTGTTTCCCACATCTGGTATTTCAAGGGAATCCCCAGCCGTATGGGTCTGATCCTTGATTTAACACCGAGAGTTCTTGAAAAGGTATTGTACTTTGCATCTTATATCGTTCTGGACCCAATGGATACAGATCTTGAATATAAGCAGGTATTATCTGAAAAAGAATATCAGGATAATGTTGAAAAATGGGGCAGCAAGAAGTTCAGAGTAGGTATGGGCGCTGAAGCAATCAAAGAATTGCTTCAGGCAATCGACCTGGATAAGGACTGCGAAGAACTGAAGGCAGAACTCAAGAATGACAATACAAAGGGACAGAAGCGTGCCAAGATCGTTAAGAGACTGGAAGTTGTAGAATCCTTCAGAAATTCAGGAAACAAGCCTGAATGGATGATTCTGGATGCAGTTCCTGTAATTCCACCCGATCTGCGTCCTATGGTACAGCTGGATGGTGGACGTTTCGCAACATCTGATCTGAATGACCTGTACAGAAGAATCATTAACAGAAATAACCGATTAAAGAGACTTCTGGAATTAGGTGCACCTGATATTATCGTACGTAATGAGAAGAGAATGCTGCAGGAAGCAGTAGATGCTCTGATCGATAATGGTAGACGTGGTCGTCCTGTAACAGGACCTGGTAACAGACCATTGAAATCACTGTCTGACATGTTAAAGGGTAAATCAGGACGTTTCCGTCAGAACCTGTTAGGTAAGCGTGTTGACTATTCAGGACGTTCCGTTATCGTCGTTGGACCAGAACTTAAAATTTACCAGTGTGGTCTTCCTAAGGAAATGGCAATTGAGCTGTTCAAGCCTTTTGTTATGAAAGAACTGGTATCCAGACAGATTTCACAGAATATCAAGCATGCAAAGAAGCTGGTTGAGAAACTTGATCCTACAGTCTGGGATGTACTTGAAGATGTAATCAAAGAGCATCCGGTTATGTTGAACCGTGCTCCGACACTGCATAGATTAGGTATTCAGGCATTTGAGCCTATTCTGGTTGAAGGTAAGGCTATTAAGCTTCATCCTCTTGTATGTACAGCATTCAACGCTGACTTCGATGGTGACCAGATGGCTGTGCATCTTCCTCTTTCTGTAGAAGCACAGGCAGAATGCCGATTCCTGTTATTATCACCGAATAACCTTTTGAAGCCGTCTGATGGTGGTCCTGTAGCCGTTCCTTCACAGGATATGGTATTGGGTATCTACTACCTGACACAGGAGAGACCTGGCGCAATTGGTGAAGGTAAGTACTTCAAGAGTGTAAATGAAGCAATTCTTGCATATGAGAATAAAGCTTGTACACTGCACTCCAGAATTAAAGTAAGAATCAGCAAGACAATGCCAAATGGTGAAGTTAAGACTGGTATTGTAGAATCTACTCTTGGTAGATTTATCTTCAACGAAATCCTTCCTCAGGATCTGGAGTTCGTTGATAGAAGCAAGCCTGAGAATGACTTGGTATTGGAAGTAGATTTCCACGTAGGTAAGAAGGGCTTAAAGCAGATCCTTGAAAAGGTTATCAACATCCATGGTGCTACTAAGACTGCAGAAGTATTGGATAGCATCAAGGCTATGGGTTATAAATATTCTACAAGAGCTGCAATGACTGTATCTATTTCCGATATGACAGTGCCTGCTGAGAAGCCTCAGATGCTGGCTGATGCACAGGCTACTGTAGACCGCATCACAATGAACTTCCGACGTGGTCTTATGACAGAAGAAGAACGTTATAAAGCAGTAGTAGAAACATGGAAAGAAACTGATGATAAGCTGACTCAGACACTGTTGAATGGTCTGGATCAGTATAACAACATCTTCATGATGGCTGACTCCGGTGCCCGTGGTTCTAACCAGCAGATCAAACAGCTGGCTGGTATGCGTGGTCTGATGGCTGATACAACAGGTCGTACAATCGAGTTGCCTATCAAGTCCAACTTCCGTGAAGGACTTGATGTATTGGAGTACTTCATGTCTGCACATGGTGCTAGAAAGGGTATGTCTGATACCGCTCTTCGTACAGCCGACTCCGGTTATCTGACACGTCGAATGGTTGATGTTTGCCAGGAACTGATTATTCGTGAGATTGACTGTTCCGAAGGAAAAGATGAAATCCCAGGTATGGAAGTATTTGCTTTCATGGATGGTAAGGAAACAATCGAAGGTCTGAAAGATCGTATTACCGGTAGATATTCCTGCGAAGAGATTCGCGATGCAGAAGGTAATGTACTGGTTCAGAAGAATCATATGATTACACCAAGCAGAGCTGCGAAGATCATGAGCAAGGGTGTAGATGCAATGGGTAATCCGATTGAGAAGGTTAAAATCAGAAATATCCTTTGCTGTAAATCACATGTAGGTATCTGTGCTAAGTGCTACGGCGCTAACATGGCAACTGGTGAACCGGTTCAGATTGGTGAAGCAGTAGGTATTATTGCAGCACAGTCTATCGGTGAGCCTGGTACACAGCTTACAATGAGAACATTCCATAGTGGTGGTGTCGCTGGTGATGATATCACACAGGGTCTTCCTCGTGTAGAAGAACTTTTCGAAGCAAGAAAGCCTAAGGGACTTGCAATCATTGCTGAGTTCGGTGGTACAGCAACTATTAAAGATACTAAGAAGAAGCGTGAAATCATCGTTTCTGATGGTATCAATGAGAAGACATATTTAATCCCTTATGGTTCACGTATCAAGATCGCAGATGGCGCACAGCTTGAAGCCGGTGATGAACTGACAGAAGGTAGTGTAAATCCTCATGACTTACTGGAAATCCGTAAGATTGAGGCAGTACAGAATTATCTTCTTCGTGAAGTTCAGCGTGTATACCGTTTACAGGGTGTTGATATCGCAGATAAGCATATCGAAGTTATCGTACGTCAGATGCTGAAGAAGAGACGTATTGAGACAAGTGGCGATACAGAGCTTTTACCTGGTACACTTGTAGATCGTCTTGAACTGGAAGACATCAATGAGAAGTTGATAGCAGAGGGCAAGCAGCCTGCAGAAGCTAAGGATATCATTCTTGGTATCACTAAGGCAGCATTGGCAACCAATTCCTTCCTGTCAGCAGCATCCTTCCAGGAGACAACCAAGGTTCTGACAGAGGCTGCAATTAAGGGTAAGGTTGACCCGTTGATCGGTCTGAAAGAGAACGTATTGATTGGTAAGCTGATTCCTGCAGGTACTGGTATGAAGAGATATCGTAATGTCAAGTTAGACTGCGATAAGGAGCTGGATGATACACTTGATTTTGATGATGAAATCAATTTTGGTGATGATTCAGACGAAACAGAAGGTGTAGCACACGATAAGGTAGGAGCATCTGCTGATAATACAGAAGAGTAAGAATTGAAAATATAATTCATATAAGAAAAGAGTACTGTGGTAGAAAAAACACAGTACTCTTTTTGTCTAATCGGTAAAGAAAGTCTTTTTGGTAAATACTGAATATTCTGATTTAAGGTATGACGTGAAGCTGCTCATCATATTTTACGTCTTGAAGATTAATAACTTTCCAGGATATTATCTCATAGAAAGTATCATTGGCAGATTCTGGAACAGGATAATTTAATGTTACTTCAAGTTCCTGTAAATCTGAAATTGGGTAATGATAAGTCTGCTCTAAAGTGGAGATACTGGCAAGATAAGAACTGGTATCTGCCGAACTGGAGTATATTGTGTGAAGCTGTTCATCTACATCCCTTAGTGTCGTTTCGGCTTCATTACAGGCGTTATAGTAAGCGATGGAGCGGTTCAGGACCTTCAGGCTCAGCTTTTTGTCAGCGTTGGCACTGACGATAGAGAGAATACTAAAGGAGACGAGACACAGCACGACAAAAATCAGAAGTATGGAAGACAATCCGATATTCATGGGAAAATTCTTCTTTTTATCCATAATAAATTCCTCCGTTATCTCTCTAATGTTCCTGCTGAATATATTTCTTGATCTGCTGCTGATGAATCATGGAATCAGAGACAAAAGTTTTTGATGCAGAACTGTATTCGGGAACTCCCACAGTAACATAAATATCTTCGTAGGCAAAATTATCATCATAAGAAGAGAACGCAAGGACGTAGTAATAAGCATCAGCTGTATTGTTGGTTGCATTCCATTTCTTATCAAATGCAAGTAAAAGACAGGTATCTGCATCAAATGCAAAAGAATCCACGCAATCGGAGTCTCTATATGCCTGCTTCACGCAAGAGAAGTCGCCGTCATTTCCAAGGAAAAGTTCTGCGAGATTCTGTGTCCATAATATTGCATGATTCATTGCAATGGTGTCCTGACTCAGGGTATGGGCTTTTACAAAAAGCTGAAGACATACTGCCATGGCAATAATGAAAAAGAAGATAGATAAAATTAATTCAATTAAAAAAAGTCCGGATTTGGAAGTATCATGTCTATTCATGGGACACCTCCGTATTGCTGTGTGTGCTGATATACAGACTGGTTGAATCGCCTGTTCCATCTACAAAAGATACAGACAAAAGCCGGGGAGATAGCTGAGAGAATGTCAGTTCCTGAATCTCCATAATAGGCTGACCAGCATCAAGAGGTAATTCTATATCAGTGCGGGCAAATAATTCATACAGCCATCCGTCATATTCATATAGTGAGGTAGCATAAGCAGTATCATCTATCATAGTGGTCATCATAAGAATCTGATGGCCATTTTCATTGCGAATTTCGATGGCATTTTTCTCATCAGCCTGTCGGATTTTCTCTGTGATATAGGCAATAGAAGTTCTGGCAGTATAATTATCATCCATTTGTGAAACGGTAGAACGATAAATATGTGCTCCGAAAAGTATGATGACAACGGAAGACACTGCAAAGACACAAAAAAGTGACAGGACAAACAAAATGTCTATCATATGCTGATTTTCGCGACTTTTATACATGAAAAAGCTCCTTTCAGCAGTAATTTATTCCTGATTAAGCGGAATAATGGTAATATCGGGCATAAGATTGGAACCGATAGAAGTATAGTCTACGTAGTATTGATCGGAGTCATAAGTGATACCATAGTGCGCCACCAGATAGTCCAGACTCGGAGGATATGTGCCCTCTACTACGTAACACTGCACGACACTTCTCCTGATTGCCTTTTCCAGACTGTTAGCCTGTTCCTGCAATGTGGAATGATCAATGTTATAGATGCCTTTTACAATAAAAACACAAAATAGAAACACGAAAAGGAGAGAAGAAAGAATCCATATACCGTGTATTTCAAAGTGCTTTTTAGGACTGAAACGATTCATATATGACCTCCTTTTTATCCAATGGATGACATAATGCCAATGAGAGGCATGATAACGGAAAGGAGAATCATCCCAACCATAAGTGAAAAGATAATGACAAGTGTTGGTTCTATGGAACCAATCATTTTCTGTAGACGGGATATAGTATCATCTTCATAATGGGACGATATCTGTTCATAAACACTGTCGGCATTTCCACTGCGATAACCCAGCTGCAATACACGGATATCCCTGGATTGAAAAATCGCCGCTTTCTTCATTGCCTGTGGTAAGTCATCACCTTGAAGAAGATATTCCTTACATTGTGCGATCTTCTCGTTCATCTTCTTGTTGCCTGCAAGCTTGGAGGCAAGTGCCAGTCCTGTGTAGACATCAATGCCACCGGCAGATACGATAGCAAGTGCGCTGGCAAAACGGCTATATGCAATTCCTGTATAGAAAGAGCGGGTAAGCCTGAATGAGTGGAGAAAATTCACCATACGACGTTTCAGGGCAGGATTGAAGGACAGAATAAAGGCAGTAACTGTTATGAACACGATCAGAACGGTAAATATGACAGCAACATTACGAATGACAGTACCCATGGACATCAGCTGTCTGGACACGGATGACAGGTCACTTCCCAATTGAATAAATACCTGCTGGAAAACAGGAAGTACCTTCGTTAATAAAACAATCAGAATCAGCAGCATGAGTGCAATCATAATGAGCGGATAACTGACGGCACTGCGGATGGAATCGGATATCTCGCATTGCTGCTTATAATAGGAAGCAAGCTTGCGCATAATAATATCCAGATTACCGGATTGTTCACCTAAAAGAATCATGGAAACCACGTATTCAGGAAAAACTTCAGTAGATGACAATGCCTCACAGAAAGTCATTCCATTCTGAAGAGAGGAGGCGATTGCATTTAAAAGTTCTAAAGCCTGCGGTGAAGATGAATCCTCCTGCATACAAAGAATGGCATCATATGGAGTGATGCCAGCAGGGAGAAGCAGAGCCAGTTCTCCGCAAAAAGAAGCCAGCTCTGCATTATTTAACATTTTTACTTTTTTCATATATATTCCCCATTTATAAATATGATCAATACACGTATTTGGTTTTGTAGTTACTGCCGTTTCCAATAAAGCTCTTGAGAGAAGATTCACTGGAATTCGCTGCAAAAGTCGGGTCCATTAATGACCAACTTGTGCCATCGAACTGAATGATACCATTTACCCAGCCGATATCTGTAATATGGGTACTGATCCAAGCATGATAAGCAGTACCGGCATAGCCTACTTCCAATCTGGTAGGAATTCCCTGACTGCGGAGCATACTTGCCATAACAGCAGAATAATCCAGACAGATACCTGTTCCTGAGGCAAGAATCTTATCTACATCAGGGGTATAGCCACTCTGAACATTAGTTGCTTTATCATGATCGTATGTAATATTTGTAGTAACATAATTATAGACTTTGGTCACAACATCAAGATCCGTGTCGCAGTTGGCGGCAAGCTGAACAGCTTCGGCAACGACCTGGCTCTTATCATTGAAATTCACATACTGGTTCGGATACAGATAGGGACCAAAGGTATTGGTAATCTGGGCTGTAAAAGTCTGGGAAAAAGCAGTAGAATACTGATTACCGGTAACATTTTCGTATACAGCTGCTTTATAACTGCCAGAGCCTGCGGATAAAGGAAAAGTCTCATAACCACCGTGAAGACTATAAGTGTAGGTCACACCATCGGAACCTGTAATCTGTAATTTTACCTTGGGATTACTGCCCTTATAATTTACCATAATATAACCTTCCGATGTATTGGAAGCATCTATCAGAGCAAGGGAATTGCCGTAAGTGGTCTTGCCGGATGCGGCAGGAACCAGACAGGCAGGAGTATTATCTCTTGCACTGGAAGAGGCAGAACTATCTGCAAAAGCGACCGGTTCATCGTCTAAACGAACATCCTGACTAACCGTAGAGGCTGTTCCATTTTGTGCGCACGACATAAGAAGTAAAGAAGCTATGGAAAACAGCGAAATTAATATCCTGTTCTTTTTCATCATGGATTTATCACCCTCCCGAATTATTCTTTACTATATTATAATATGAAGTGAATCAAATGTATAGCGTTTCTATAAAAGATAAATCGTTTTACAAGTTTTTTATCAGATTTTGAAGAAAAATTTATTGACTTTTTGAAATGATGAAAGTATAATAATCTAGCATGCGTATAGAACGTATGCTGCCCGTTTGGCATTGATTTAGAATAACAGGAGGTGAAAAGAATGCCAACATTTAACCAATTAGTAAGAAAAGGACGTCAGGAATCAGTTAAGAAGTCAACTGCACCTGCACTTCAGAGAGGATACAACTCCTTAAAGAAGAAAGCAACAGATACATCTGCTCCTCAGAAGAGAGGCGTTTGTACAGCAGTTAAGACAGCAACACCTAAGAAGCCTAACTCAGCTCTTAGAAAGATCGCCAGAGTTCGTCTTTCCAACGGTATGGAAGTAACAAGCTACATCCCAGGAGAAGGCCACAACTTACAGGAGCATAGTGTTGTTCTTATCAGAGGCGGACGTGTTAAGGACTTACCTGGTACAAGATACCACATCATCAGAGGTACACTTGATACTGCAGGAGTTGCTAACAGAAAGCAGGCTCGTTCCAAGTACGGAGCAAAGAGACCTAAAGCAGGTAAATAATTCATTTGTTTGCCTTGTACCACAGAAACTAATTAGTGTTGGGATTCTGATTTAATACCTTATTAAAATAGAAAACCGCGCGAACACAAGTTTTAAAATGTGAGTACCGTTGATTTAATCAAGCAATGGCGCAAGCCATTCAATAATTAAGGAGGGAAGAACCGTGCCACGTAAAGGACATATTCAAAAAAGAGATGTACTGGCAGATCCCGTTTACAACAATAAGGTAGTTACCAAGCTTATCAACAACGTTATGTTAGATGGTAAGAAGGGCGTAGCTCAGAAGATTGTTTACGGTGCATTCGCCAGAGTTGAAGAAAAATCACAGAAGCCTGCATTAGACGTATTTGATGAGGCAATGAACAATATCATGCCATTACTTGAGTGTAAGGCTAGACGTATTGGTGGAGCTACCTACCAGGTACCTCTTGAAGTTAAGCCAGAGCGTCGTCAGACACTTGGTCTTCGCTGGTTAGTAATGTTTTCTCGTAAGAGAGGCGAAAAGACCATGGAAGAAAGACTTGCAAACGAAATTCTTGATGCAGCAAACAATACAGGTTCTGCTGTAAAGAGAAAAGAAGATATGCATAAAATGGCTGAAGCAAATAAGGCATTTGCTCACTACCGTTTCTAAGTATTTAAGGAGGAAAAACCTTGGCTGGAAGAGAATATCCATTAGAGAGAACCAGAAACATTGGTATTATGGCTCATATCGATGCAGGTAAGACTACTCTTACAGAGCGTATCCTGTATTATACCGGTGTTAACTATAAGATTGGTGATACTCATGAAGGTACTGCTACCATGGACTGGATGGAGCAGGAACAGGAAAGAGGTATCACAATCACATCAGCCGCTACAACATGTCACTGGACACATCAGCTGAACGCAAAGCCACAGCCTGGTGCTTTAGAGCATCGTATCAATATCATTGATACTCCGGGTCACGTTGACTTTACTGTAGAAGTTGAGCGTTCTCTTCGTGTACTTGACGGCGCTGTAGGTGTTTTCTGTGCAAAGGGTGGTGTAGAACCTCAGTCAGAAAATGTATGGCGTCAGGCTGATACCTACAACGTACCTAGAATGGCATTCATTAACAAGATGGATATCTTGGGTGCTAACTTCTACGGTGCTGTAGAGCAGATTAGAACCAGATTAGGTAAGAATGCAATCATTCTTCAGTTACCTATCGGTAAGGAAGATGATTTCAAGGGTATCGTTGATTTGATGGAAATGAAAGCTTACATCTACAATGATGATAAGGGCGATAACATTACTATCACAGATATTCCTGCAGATATGGCAGATGATGCTGCACTGTACCATGAAGAAATGGTAGAGAAGATCTGCGAATTAGATGATGATTTAACTATGATGTTCCTTGAAGGAGAAGAGCCTACTGTCGATCAGTTAAAGGCAGCTCTTAGAAAAGGTACATGTGAATGTACAGCAGTTCCTGTATGCTGCGGATCTGCTTATAGAAATAAGGGCGTTCAGAAGTTATTGGATGCAGTTCTTGATTTCATGCCAGCTCCTACAGACATCCCTGCTATTAAGGGTGTTGACCTGGAAGGCAACGAAGTTGAGAGACATTCTTCTGATGACGAACCTTTTGCAGCACTTGCATTTAAGATCATGGCTGACCCATTTGTTGGTAAGCTTGCATTCTTCAGAGTATACTCTGGTACATTGAACTCCGGTTCTTATGTATTAAATGCTACCAAGGATAAGAAGGAACGTGTAGGACGTATTCTTCAGATGCATGCTAACAAGAGACAGGAACTTGAAAAAGTATACTCCGGTGATATTGCAGCAGCAGTTGGATTTAAGTTTACTACTACAGGTGATACAATCTGTGATGAACAGCATCCTGTTATCCTTGAGTCTATGGAATTCCCTGAACCTGTTATCGAGCTTGCTATCGAGCCTAAGACTAAGGCTGGACAGGGCAAGATGGGTGAAGCTCTTGCCAAGTTGGCAGAAGAAGATCCTACTTTCCGTGCTCATACAGATCAGGAAACAGGCCAGACAATTATTGCTGGTATGGGTGAATTACACCTTGAAATTATCGTAGACAGACTTCTTCGTGAATTTAAGGTAGAAGCTAACGTTGGTGCACCTCAGGTTGCATACAAGGAAGCTATTACTAAGGAAGTTGATATTGATAGTAAGTACGCTAAGCAGTCCGGTGGACGTGGTCAGTACGGTCACTGTAAGGTTAAATTCTCTCCTATGGATGCTAACGGCGAAGAACTCTTCAAGTTCGAATCAACAGTTGTTGGTGGTGCTATTCCTAAGGAATACATCCCTGCAGTTGGTGAAGGTATTGAAGAAGCTACTCACGCTGGTATTCTTGGTGGATTCCCTGTTGTTGGTGTACATGCTAACGTATATGATGGTTCCTACCATGAAGTCGATTCATCAGAAATGGCATTCCACATTGCTGGTTCCCTTGCATTCAAGGAAGCTATGCAGAAGGCAGCACCTGTACTTCTTGAGCCTATCATGAAGGTAGAGGTAACAATGCCTGAAGAATACATGGGTGATGTTATCGGTGATATCAACTCTCGTCGTGGACGTATCGAAGGTATGGAAGATATCGGCGGCGGTAAGATGGTTAAGGCTTATGTACCTCTTGCTGAAATGTTCGGATATTCAACAGACTTACGTTCTAAGACACAGGGTCGTGGTAACTACTCTATGTTCTTCGAGAAGTATGAGCAGGTTCCTAAGTCTGTACAGGATAAGGTTCTTGCAGCTAGAGCAAAATAAATAATATGATTTGCAATTCAGCTTAGGCTGAATTGCAACATATTTTAAATAATGCTTGAAAAACCAACCATTTTCTAATATAATCTAAAATAGTTGGGTAACGTTTTATTAAATGAAACTAATATTATTATTTATAACATTTTAAGGAGGACTTTTAAAATGGCAAAGGCTAAATTTGACAGAACTAAACCTCATTGTAACATTGGTACAATCGGACACGTTGACCATGGTAAGACAACTTTAACAGCTGCTATCACAAAGGTATTAGCTGAGAGAGTTCCTGGTAATGAGAAGGTAGATTTCGAAAATATCGATAAGGCTCCAGAAGAAAGAGAACGTGGTATCACAATCTCTACAGCTCACGTTGAGTATCAGACAGCTAAGAGACATTATGCACACGTTGACTGCCCAGGTCATGCTGACTATGTAAAGAACATGATCACAGGTGCTGCACAGATGGATGGCGCTATCCTTGTTGTTGCTGCAACTGATGGTGTTATGGCTCAGACAAAGGAGCATATCCTTCTTTCCCGTCAGGTAGGTGTACCTTACATCGTAGTATTCATGAACAAGTGTGATATGGTTGATGATCCTGAATTACTTGAATTAGTAGAGATGGAAATCACAGAGCAGCTTGAAGAGTACGATTTCACAGGATGCCCTATCATCAGAGGTTCAGCTCTGAAGGCTCTTGAAGATCCAATGGGCGAGTGGGGTGACAAGATTATGGAACTCATGGATACAGTTGATGAGTATATTCCAGATCCTGTACGTGCTACAGATCAGCCATTCCTGATGCCTATCGAAGATATCTTTACAATTACTGGTCGTGGTACTGTTGCAACTGGTAGAGTAGAGCGTGGTGTTCTTCATGTAAACGAAGAAGTAGAAATCGTTGGTATTAAGGAAGAAACAAAGAAGACTGTTGTAACTGGTATCGAAATGTTCCGTAAGCTCCTTGATGAAGCTCAGGCTGGTGATAACATCGGTGCACTTCTTCGTGGTATCCAGAGAACAGAAATCGAAAGAGGACAGGTTCTTGCTAAGCCAGGTACAGTAACATGCCACAGAAAGTTTACTGCTCAGGTTTACGTATTAACAAAGGATGAAGGTGGACGTCATACTCCTTTCTTCAACAACTACAGACCTCAGTTCTACTTCAGAACAACTGACGTAACTGGTGTTTGCGAATTACCTGCTGGTACAGAAATGTGCATGCCTGGTGATAACGTAGAAATGACTATCGAACTGATTCACCCTATCGCTATGGAGCAGGGTCTTACATTCGCTATCCGTGAAGGTGGTAGAACTGTAGGTTCAGGTCGTGTAGCTACAATCATCGAGTAATACAATCTGAATATAGATTTGTATAGATTTGTTATCGCAAGATAACGTTGTGTCCAAACGTAAGATACCCGTAGAACTTCGGTTCTACGGGTTTTTCTGTTGCCTGGAAATATATAAAAGAGTGGGAAATAATAACGAACAGCATAGAAAAACGGTTGCCGGAAGAGAGTCCTGACAACCGTTTGTGATAACAGAATGATAACAAAATATATAATTTTCGCAAATATGATAACAGATAAAGTAGATTTATCCACAAATCAAAGATATGACTGTGGATTAAGTCAAATCATATGTCTTGATGTCATTACCTTCAGTGCCCTTCTTAACGATAGTATGGCAACCTATCGTAGTTCCCATAGCACGCAGTTTCCATTCTTCCTGGGTGGCGTTCAGCTTATCAAGTTCTTCCTGTCTTTTATCTTCATCTTCAATAGATAATATTTCAGCTTTTTCCTTTTCATAGACATTTTTAAATTGACACCATTTCTTGAAAAAGTCCTGCATTGTAGGATTATCGAATGTCAGCGCAACCTTCTGATCAGGTGTTTCAGCAAGTGAGAGGTTCACTGAATCATCAATAGAAAACAACAGAGAGAGTACATCTCCGACTGTTTCAATATTAAAATCCAGAAAAACACTTACATTTAATCCCAGTGCAGTT
>MNTL01000042.1 GCA_001916965.1 Roseburia sp. CAG:10041_57 | reverse complement strand
TTCTATTTTTTCTTTGTTCCTCTTTACACACTGTATATGCCATAGCATGTTTTCCTTATATCTACAACATTCTCACTTTGGGAAACTATTCTCCAGGCAAAGTGCCCCCGATCCAGCTGTCTCATATGGATACCATGAATATGCCGTCAGTTTAGCCCACTCCTCAATTCCTAATTTTTTCGCAACAGACCTTGGGAAAAGGTGATGCCCTAATCCAGTCTCTAAAAGATCTTTCCAATCCAATCCAAACGGATCAAGTTCCCACATTGTATTAAAAACATACCCATACAATGTTGGCTTTCCACCTGCCAGCCCTATCGGATCCTGTTGCGTATACTGACCAAGACTTGGATCATAGTAGCGGAAACGATTATAATACAGACCGATTTTCTTTCTTATCCTCATACTGCCCTTGGAAACGAGATGGAATAAAATTCTTTTTCACCTGTTTTTGCACCCCCCATAGAATATCTAGAACCAAAATACAATTACATAAATAATTTTTACTTTAGTCCAATAAGAACCTAACCTTTTACATGTCTCTCATGGAAAGTAATCCAACTATCCTTGCTTTTTAATGAATTAAATAAAGCTGTTTTCTGTAATGCTACATATATTGCCACTGCTCTCGCTTGACAATTAATTGACTTTTGTGGATTAAATTCTATGTCTGTAAACCACTGATATTCAGATATATTCAAGTCATAGCCAAAATTTTTTATTAAAGCAGAAATATATATATAATCATAAAATGCTGTTTTGGGCTCTAACGTCCATATTTCATCATTTCTCACAAATCCCACCAACTTTCCAGAATTACAGTGTCGTTCATCTCTCTTTGCCTGTTTCGGGGACACGTTTAACAAATCTAAATATGGTCCCCCATTCTCATATTGCTTTGCTGCTTGAAAAACATTTTCCAAAAAAATACCATAATTCCAAAGAAAATGCTCCTATCTCTTTTCCAACCCGTACCTCACTCTTGCTTGACACTTCCAATGCCTTTTCATGTTTCATTTCATAGATAGACTGATGTAACGCTCTAATATTTTTTTGTTTTTGTGTTATCGAAAATCCTCCACTCCACATAAAATCAAAATTTTCACATATAACAACATCATCTTGAACACTCCATGCAGGGCGTTTTGCCATATTGATAACCTCCTTTTTTCATAAATAATCTCCCGGTATCTCCAAGCCACTAAACATAAGGCTTTCAGATTCCATTTTTGTTAAAATCCCCCACTTTTTATCAAAAAACACTTGATAAACAGCCTCAAAAATGCGGCGCATTGCGCGGCGCATTGCGCCTGTTTAATCAGAAAGCATATTTGTTCTAGCACAGCCGGTAAATTTTTGATTGAAGGCGATTTTTATTGTCCGATAATTACATCTGTCATTTTAACTATCAAAACTTTCTTTTTGAAAATCTCTGTAAATATTATCCTGATCCAGATGCCATTTCCAGCGACACCTAAGACCTCATTGACCGTTTTAGGAACTTGGATTTTTCATACACAGATGAACTGATACTGAATAAATATTCCAAGTATGGTCCTGCCCTAAGAACTCCTTCCTGTATGCAGCATTCTTATCTTCTTTCCATTGATTTAATTACATCTTTGACTGACTGGATTGTACAGCTTAAAATCTATCCGTTATCCCTGTCTGCAAAACTGGAAGAAAAATGAATCATGATGGTGTTGAAATTTCGAAAACAAGAATCAAGTTATGATGACCGTTGGCAAGCTACAAATATGGCTGTTCCTGTGAATCCCCATGTTCTGATTCAAAGTACGAAAGAACCGTCCATCTGGCTATGAAAGCCAATCCACGTCTTATAAATATACCGCCGCGCGGCAACGTAAAAGAAAAAAATACAATGCAAGAACTTCTGCTGAACGCTCGAATAAGCGTGAGAAAATAGACTTCAAATTAGAAAGCGGCAGACACCGCTCTACTAAGATGTGGTACTGCCGCCTCTATCACATCCTGATGTTACAGCATCTGGATGCATGGAATCTACCATTTGAATTCCCCTCAGAAAGTTGGTTTTGAATGTAGCATAATCCTATAGATATCATACCTTATTTTTCGGTATAACAACAGTACTATGTCTATTTCTTGTACTCTTATTTCAATTTCGGATAATATTTACTTGTCAAACTTCAATGCCAGAGTTTCGCTGGCATAATCAATCAGAATCCGGAGACATCATATAATGTATTTTTTATCAGTTTTACTTTTTTAAAATAGTTTCTACATTCACTCAAGTCCAACTATAAGATAGCTATTTTATTCATCAAAAAGCTCTAATGCTTGTTCCTGTAATTTCATTCCAATATCCTCAAGCTCTCTCAGCTCTTTTTCACTAAAACCACTATTAAAGCAAAACGCACCAAAAATATCGACCATTGCCATCGCTAATTTTTTAGGTACTAATGACTTTCCTTTGTAATACTCTATTGCAAAGGAAAGTGCTTCTTGCACTTGTCCTAGCATTTCCCTGTCCAATTCTCGAAATGCTCTTAATTTCACTGGAACAGATTCCTCACTTACCAATCCAGTATATATAGTCTCTATAGCCTGCTCTATATCCATAAAAATACTCCTTTAGAAATCTCTATAATCACACTCTTCAATAACTTCAACCATTTTATATACATATAAAATATAGTAACTCACTCTTCTATTTCTTATAAATTCATAAAACAATTACCTCTTTTTATAAGAATTTAACCATAATCAAATTTCCACATACTCTTCTTTTTTACTTTGTAAACTTCTCTAATATTTCATACTAAAAATACATTCAATAATATATTTTCAGTTAACCTGGACACGTTATTGTCAACTTATTTGCAGGTACTCTTCCTTCAACTAATACCTCTTTAGACGAAACAGCATTTGAATATGGTCTTCCTCTCTTCAATCCTGCTGCGTATAACATCCTTCCTCTGGCGAATAATACCGGAAACGATTATAATACAATCCCGTCTCTTCATCCTCATACTGTCCCTGAAAACGGAA
>MNTL01000041.1 GCA_001916965.1 Roseburia sp. CAG:10041_57 | reverse complement strand
ATAAAACAAAAGGAGATGATGCCAATGGTTTGATGAAACACACAACAAAATATAACTTTTTAAGCAAAGGAGGAAGTCCATAATGAGAAAAATCAAAACAATATTAGGGATAGTTTTTTCTTTAGCTATTGTAACAACAATGAACACTACTGTTTTTGCAGCTAACGATTCAGGAATACCAGAACGTAGAGGAGTATATATACGAGAATGTGTAGGTTATGAGCCTAATTATACGAATATTGATTATACTCATAAATTATTAGGTTCTGTTTCAGGCGATAATACTCAAGGCTCAAGTCCTATGCAAATTACATATCAATATGAACAAAGCGGAACAACCACCGCATCTATTGCGGGTTATGCCAATGGCACAACAGAAGCAAATGTTGTTTTTGCAAAAATGCAGGCGGAAGTAGGAGTTGAAGTTACCGGTTCACGTAGTTGGACAAAAGGAACATCAGCGGGTGTCTCATATAGTATTGCACCGGGGAAATTTGAAGTGTTAAATGTTTATATTCCTGCTGTTAGAACAGCTGGTCGTTTAAAATACAAGGTTTATATGGACGGCTATCCTGAAAATGTTTTTTATGAATATAAAACATTAACAGAATCTTATGCACCACAAAAAAATTCTGTCCATTATAAAGTAACAACTTCTAGCTACTCAGCCATAAAAGTTCCAAAGGGAATGACGGTATACACGCCAACAGGAGTATATAAAGCACAATGAAAAACAAATTGTTTATATTACTATTAGCTTTTGTACTTTTGTTGAGTGCTTGTTCTAATAATTCTCCACCTGATGACAACACAAAAGAAGTACTGCCAGAGCTTGAAAGTGCCGGTTCTATTGAAAGCCGGGGCGAGAAATTTATTGAAAATTTTCCACAAGACTATCCTTCATTTGAATTATTAGAATATGTTTTTGGTTCCGCTGAAAATGCCCCAATACAACTGGTTGCGATAGCCCGAAATAAAGAAACTGGTTCATCAGCTACATTATTTGTGCTTGATGAAAATGGGGTAGGTCAGGTAGTTCTTGCAAGTGGTTATTCAGCGACATATTGCAAAGAAGATGGATTACAACTTGATAAAAACGTAATTTCTATTTCTTTGAATTTGGAAATCTCTAGTACAAATTCTGAAATTCACGACTTTAATATTACAGTAACACAGGAGGAAAATCAAGGTAAAGTCAATACAGTGTATTCTTCACAAGAAAACATCAGATCGAAAGTAGCAAATCCAGCCGAGCCAGTCAACGGCAAGTAAATGGGCTTCGCCCACCGTTGACAGCCCCGCCTGTCTTTGCAAATGTGTAGCCAAGAGGACGATAGCCCAAAGTGCTACCGCCCTCTTTTATTTTACAACTGAATAACCGCTGCCCCATAGCGGCACATGAAGCAGTAAGTCTGAAAAAGATTTGCTGCTTTTTTTGCGCCCATTTTTGGCAAATCGAGAAAGTATCGGTACTGATAAGTGAGCAGGGGGAAATTCCCGTTTTCTATCAAGCAGCGGGCAAAACACAGCTTCTGAAACGCCTTATTGTTGGGAAAGACCAAGCCGCCGGAAAAGTCTTTGCCAGAAAGAGAGGGAGAACGCCAGCCCGCAGCCTTTTATGAAAAAACTGGTTGCGATTTCCCGAAAAAGTGGCAGTAGGAAGTGAGCGTTTCTTAGAGCAAGATTCTACCGCAGTACCAAAATTCGCTTATCGCTCATTTTGCCCCTGCGGGAATCTTGTTGGGGAGTGCCTTCCCCAAACCCTGCCATGCGGCTTACGCCGCTTATCCCGCCGCAGCCATGCGGCAGTCGAAAGGAGGTTTTACCATGCGAAAACGATACAACACACCGCACCGCAGCCGGGTAGTCAAGACACGCATGACCGAGGAAGAATATGCCGAGTTTGCGGAAAGGCTTTCTGCCTGCAACATGAGCCAATCCGAGTTTATCCGGCAAGCCATAACCGGGGCAGCCATACGCCCCATCATAACTGTTTCCCCCGTCAATGACGAGCTGCTTGCCGCTGTTGGGAAGCTGACCGCCGAATACGGCAGGATCGGCGGCAACTTAAACCAGATAGCCCGGACGCTGAACGAGTGGCACAGCCCCTACCCGCAGCTTGCCGGG
>MNTL01000047.1 GCA_001916965.1 Roseburia sp. CAG:10041_57 | reverse complement strand
AATATGCCCATTATTGTGATCAGTGCGCGCAGCGAGGATAAAGACAAAATCACGGCGCTGGATGCCGGGGCGGACGACTATCTGACAAAGCCCTTTTCCGTAGAGGAGCTTTTGGCACGCCTTCGGGTCACGCAAAGACGGCTGCTGCTTCTTCAGGCAAGCGGCGACGCCGACTCACCCGTTTTCCAAAACGGCAAGCTTAAAATTGATTATGCCGCCGGCTGCGCTTATCTAAATGGGGAGGAATTGCACCTGACCCCGATTGAATACAAGCTTTTGTGTCTGCTTTCCCATAATGTCGGAAAGGTTCTGACGCACACCTATATCACGCAGCAGATTTGGGGCAGCAGCTGGGAAAACGATATAGCTTCCCTGAGAGTATTTATGGCGACACTGCGCAAAAAGCTGGAGCCGCAAAAGGACAGTCCGCAATACATTCAGACGCATATCGGCGTCGGTTACCGTATGCTGCGGGTAGACTGAGAAAAGCTCAGAGTGAATATGTATCGAAGAAAAGATACTAACACAGAAAACCTAACACTGACACAGAAACTAATATAAAAACTAACACAGATACAGAAACAGCAGATAGAATAATGGCAATTATGAAAGAACACCCTGCTATTACAGTAAAGAAAATTGCGCAACAGTTGAATTTGTCCGTTGGTGGCGTTCGCTATCATGTAAATAAAATGAAGAAAGACGGTTTGGTGGAACATATTGGTTCATCAAAAAAAGGAACATGGCTTATAAAAAACTAGAACATGATTTTATTCATGATACAGCATCCTTCCTGCAAAAGCATTGCGGTACTCCGTAGGGGTCAACCCGGTAAAATTACGGTAAGCTCTGGAGAAGTTATGATTATCGGAGAATCCCAACTCTCTGGCGATTTCTGTGATCGGTTTGTTAGAGTCTGTAAGCATGAAATTGGCGGCATCCATTTTGCGGCTCAGGATGAACTGCTTTAAGGGAATGCCGGTAATCTCAGCGAACAGATGCGACAGATATTTCTCGTTATAACCGAAGTGTGCTGCAATATCCGATATTTTCAGGTTAGTTGTGATATTACGTTGGATATAGTCGATAATATCTGAGTGGATTTGCTTTTGAACAGGAGTCTTGGAGCCGGCAGGGGCATTCAGGCAGAGCTGTCCATACAGTTCCATGAGTACACTTGTAGACATGGAATCGAGAGTGAGTGCAGGGTATTTATTTTTTACCTCATCCTGCAGCTGTTTCATAAGCACGGCAACCTTTTCAGGCTTAGGAATCTTTCCGGTCTGCGGTATGGTAAAGAAAGCTTCAGGATCTGTTACCATATCCGGGGACTGCTCAATCGGATAGTCCCCGGATACAGAGAAATGAAGCCAATAAAAAGAGGAGTAGGCACTTTTAAATCCCTGTCTCCAAGAATTACAGGGAGGAAGAAGCAGATATTCACCCTGTTTCACTGTAAAGTCGTCACCATGATAACTTAGATACAGTGTCCCTTCAGTCATGACGAATAATTCATATTCGCCGAGATAGAAATGTTCATGCTTCCAGTCAGCATTGGGCGCCTTGAATTTTCCTGTTAATACATAATGAAATAATTGTCTTGCCGGTAAATTAAGAATTCTCATATTAATCTCCATACAACCCTTGGCTTTTCATACTTAATCCCCTACTCCAAAATCTGTTTTCTCATATAATACTTCAACTGCAGGGTCATCCAGCAGAGCAGCATATTTGTCCATGAACCATGCGACTAACTGTTCATCCCGTTTCACATCGGTACTGTTATTTGTGAAGATATTAACAGTTCCAAGTTTGAAGTATTTCTTTAACATAGCGATATCGTAATCGATCATTTCTTTTGTCTGTCCCTGCATACCGACCAGCAGACAGGGGGAGTCGAAATAGCGGCTGACTTCCTCAGGAGAGGTGAAGTTGGCATGCTTGTTCAGATAATTCTCACGAAAATCATTGTCAAAAGTCTCTACGCCAATCTTATAAGTAATGGGAATGCCCATAAAATCACGCATTTCCTGCAAGCGGCTGCGGTAGCACCAGTGTGCTTCAAAGAACAGGCGCCTGATACCCTTTGCATATATAATATCACGAATGAGTTCCAATGTCTCCTTTGGAATTTCAAAACAGCTCCCGGAGTTGATGACTTCGAGAACGCCGAATTCTCCTGTTACATGGGACAGGATTTCGGCGTTAAGCGCTGTCATTTCTTCTTCATTCCTGGAGTTGTCCAGCGTATAGTCACAGAAGCGGCATTTGCCCCAGAAGCAGGGAAAACCCTGCAACAGGACAATTTCACGCTGGTTTTTATTTGCAATTCGATTATACCGTTCCATTGGTTGTCTGTCCTTTCCAGATAGAGTTCTTCACAGAAGAAGGGATAGCAGCCATGACAGCAACAGTCAGCATAAGAGACAGAACACGGTCTGCATAATCAGTAAGAGCCTGAACGACACATACGCTGGCAGTCATACTAAGCCCTGTGTGGGAGAGAAGCTGTACCAGAATCGTAGAACCGGAGGAAGTAATACCTCCAAAGACAACAGCAGTAATAGTGGAGCTGACAACTGTTCCAGGTATGGAGATCAGTGCGGCAGCAGGAATCAACCGCCATTTGCGAGGCTGCATCTTACGAAATACGATACCTGTAAGAATGCCGGTAATAAGCTGTACGGGGATATAATAAAGTGCATAGATATCACTGGTAAAGCCACTGACAAGACCACTGACCAGTCCGGGAAGCATGCCGCAGATGGGACCTAGCAGGGTAGCTGCAAGCATCGTTCCGATACTGTCCAGGTAAATAGGCAGTCGCAGGGAAAGGGCGATAAAGCCTCCCACCAGATTCAGTGCGGCGGCCAGAGCCAGGAAGCAGACAGCAGTAGTAGTAAGTTTTATTTTATTATTTTTCATGATGTTCATACCTTTCAAATTGTTTTTAATATTCGTTCTATTTCAGATTCGGGTGCATTTATAACTCTCTGTAAGAAGAACTTCATGAAACCATAAGCATCTGTCTGTGTCAGAATATAGCTGTTATCAGGTTTATTCCAGAAGTGGTAAGTATCCACTAACGTCTGTCCGATGGAAATACCCTGTGTTTCTACAGTAGCGTAGGAAGCAAAGCCCTGACACAGATTTCGGTCGATAAAATAGGCAACAGCCAGGGGATCATTGATGACACAGCCAATGATGCCTTCCTGTTTCCAGTGAAAATCCAGATAGAATTTCGTGATATTGGTAATGCGCTCTCCCATGACTGGATTGGTATAACGCATATATTGCAGAATATTTGGTGTCAGAACAATCTGACGGGTAACATCCAGACCTATCATATGCAACAGTTTCCCTTCCATGGAGGCAAAAGCTTCGTATACAATATGGGCTGCATCAGGGTCACACCAGTAATTGTACTCGGCAACAGGTGAGCAGTTGCCATGGCTCTTGTAATTGCCGCCCATGCTGACCATTTCCTCAATCTGTGCAAAAGCCTCTGGTGATATCTGATAGAGACGTGCCAGATTGGTCAGAGGACCAAGGGCAATAACAGATACATGTGGTGTGTGCAGCAGAGTGTCACGTAGAAAGCCTACTGCATCTGTATGTGGTCTGATATCTGTAATGGTGGGATAGTTGGATTCACCCAGTCCGTCATCACCATGGGTATCCATGGCATCCACATAGTTGCGGACAAGCGGCAAGGGTTCACCAAGATACACGGGAATGTCCTTACGGTTCATCCAGTCCAGAACCTTGAGTGCGTTTTCAGCACCTTTTTCTACAGGGACATTTCCAGAGACAACTGTGATTCCAAGAACATCCAGTTCAGGGGATGATAACGCCAGCATGAGCGCCAGGGTATCATCAATGCCCGGATCACAGTCAATAATGACTTTTTTCGCATTCATTCTCCAATCTCCTTTAAATTGATTTGATGTGTAATAGAGATACTTGGTTTTTTATACTGGGAAGTTCACGAACCAGTCCGGATGTGGTACATCCGATTTTGATAAATGCACGAATTGCAGTATATCACTTGAGACCGGAGAATGCAAGACCTGCTATGTACTTGGTTTTCCAGCATGAAGGGAGGGGAATCCGTTCTTTTCTTTGGATTTCTTGACTTATATTTTCTTATATTCTACAATATCCTACATAAGAAAGAAAGGCATGGTTATAAATATGAACGAAGACAAAGATTTTCTGGCGAAAGAGCCAATTGGCAAGTTATTGCTGCGTCTTGCGATTCCAACAGTCGCAGCGCAGATGATCAATATGCTTTATAATATTGTAGACCGCATTTATATCGGGCATATTCCGGACAGTGGTGCACTGGCATTGACAGGTGTTGGTGTATGTATGCCCCTTATTATGATCATTTCCGCTTTTGCAGCGCTGGTCGGGAATGGTGGAGCACCAAGAGCGTCTATTATGATGGGAAAAGGGGAACAGGAGACAGCAGAGAAGATTCTGGGTAACTGTTTTGCGTTGCAGATTTTGATTTCCATTATACTGACCATAGTCATGTACTTTGGTAACAGAACATTTCTGATGGCATTTGGAGCCAGCGAGAATACCATTGAATATGCAGTAAGCTATATGAGTATCTATGCACTGGGAACCATTTTCGTACAGCTGACACTGGGAATGAATACTTTTATTACAGCACAGGGCTTTGCAAAAGTTGGTATGTATTCTGTTCTCATTGGCGCAGTAGTCAATATCGTACTTGACCCTATCTTCATCTTTGCATGTCATATGGGAGTGCAGGGGGCAGCTCTTGCAACCGTCATTTCACAGGCATGCTCCTGCATATGGGTGCTGAGTTTCCTGTTTGGACATAAGACAATCCTCAGAATCAGAAAAGAAAACCTCAAATTGCAGGGGGCTGTTATTCTGCCCTGCGTGGCACTGGGAACATCCCTGTTTATCATGCAGGCAAGTGAGAGTGTCATTTCAGTCTGCTTTAATTCTTCCTTATTAAAATACGGTGGAGATGTTGCAGTAGGAGCTATGACGATTCTGACCAGTGTTATGCAGTTTGCCATGCTGCCTCTACAGGGACTTGGACAGGGTGCACAGCCTATTATGAGCTATAATTATGGGGCAAGGAACGCAGAACGTGTGAAGAGTGCCTTTTTCCTGTTGTTGAAGGCAAGCCTTGGCTATTCTGTGCTTCTATGGCTTCTTGTCATGCTGTTTCCACAGATTTTTGCAGGTATGTTTACTTCAGATGCGGTACTGCTTGATTATACGAAGACGGCACTGCGTATTTATATGGCAGTGATGTTTATGTTCGGCATTCAGATATCCTGTCAGATGGCATTTAATTCTCTTGGAAAAGCCATTTCTTCTATTATAGTTGCGGTCATGAGGAAATTTGTGCTCCTGATTCCTTTGATCTATATTATGCCGGCAGTTTTTACCGCAGATAAAGCCAGGGCAGTATACATGGCAGAGCCTGTGGCTGATTTTATTGCAGTTACTTTTACAGCGATTCTGTTTACATTCCAGTTTAGAAAAGCATTGAACCAGATAGGCGCTGATTCATAAAAACATGTAGTATCAGAATAAAGTTGCTAAATAATAGTCAGTATTATAAAATATATGTAACTATTGTAAGCCGGACAGAGGATTGGAGAAGAGGACAACTTATGTCAGTCAGAATATTTGCTATGACTCATAAAAAATTTGATGTGCCACCAGAACAGCTCTATATACCTATGCATGTGGGTCATGCCAATGCAGAACAGGAATATGGTTATCTGGGAGATGATACGGGAGATAACATATCGAAACAGAATTGTTATTATGCCGAGTTGTCTGGTGTGTACTGGGTGTGGAAGAATTATACAGAGTCTGATTATGTGGGAATCTGCCATTATCGCAGATTCCTGACTAATGAAGATAACAAGGCATTTACAGAAGAACAGTATGAGGAACTTCTACAGCAGTATGATATCATTACGACCAAAGAATTAGAGCTGCCTAATTCTTATCATTATGGTTTTGGCGCACATCATAAGATAGAGACGCTGGATGAGACAGGAGAGATCATCAAAGAACTATATCCGGATTATTATGATAATTTCATCAGGCTGGTACATGACAATAAGACATACTTTGGGAATATTATGGTCACTTCCAAGCCATTATATGATGAATATTGTGAATGGCTTTTTACGGTACTCTTTGAACTTCAGAAGCGGATAGACCTTACCTTTGAGGATGATTATCATAGGAGAGTATTTGGATTTATTTCTGAATTTCTGCTTCTGGTATGGGTCAGGACAAGGGGGCTTCGGGCATTGGAGTGCAGGGTTGCCATTATCGGGGATAAGACTGAGACCAGAGAAATCAAAGAGCAGATGGCAGTGTATTTTAGAAAGCGGGATGCAGCAGGTGCAAAAGAATATTTTGCGCAATGTCTCAAGAACAGACCGGATGTACTGATGGAAGCTTCAGATGTAACGGGAGAGTGTAAACTATGCTTACAGGCAGTCTCTACAGCAAATCTGGAGACACAAGCCTATGGGCACTGCTTTCTGGAACAGATCAGTGAATATGATGAGATCATAAGCTATTTCAGACGTATCAATGATATTGTCGTCAGAAGAGGCAGGAATGAGAGAACTGCCGAGGATGATAAATGGCTTGGAAAATATGCTGTAACAGAGATTGCACTGTATGCAGCAGCAAGAATTTACGGCATTTCCCGCGAAGATGTGTTGTAAATCCTTACGTAAGAGAAGCATAATGGAATCCGTTATGTAGAAAAGAGGAGAATCATGGATTTAATGTACGCAATTATAAATATGGGTGGCATGTATATATGTTTTGCCTGCTGTATGATTGTTGCGGCACAGAGACCATCATATGGACAGAAATACCTGTTGATGACGAATGTATGTGCTTTTATCATAACGGTGGGAGATGCGCTTGAATTTTTTGCCAAAACACAGGATGCTGCATTAGTTGCAACTAAAATGGCATATGTGGGCAAAATGCACATTATGCTGTTTGCACTTCTTTTCGTTACCGGTTTTACCCAGGTGGGCATGAATAAAAAAATAGCCTGGGCACTGGAATTGTATAATACAATCTTACTGGCGGCGGTAATGACCTGTGAGAATCATTCTCTTTTCTATGCATCTATTTCCTATAAACTGCTTCCGGGTGGCAGATATATACTGGAATTGGAAAAAGGAATCCTTTTCTATGCATGGGCAGCGGAAATGCTGGTGGGAATCTGCGGTTATTGTTTCATTGCCTTGAAGGGCGGAGTGTTAAAAGGCAGTAAAGAATCCAAACTGCGAGGTACATTGATCTTTATGGCAGCTCTGCTGCCAATCGTATTGCTTCTGATCTACATGGCAGGATTTTTCCCAGATTTTGACCCGACAACGTTAGCTACTACTATAATGTCTGTCTGTTTCCTGGTTGCAATAAAGCGGTATGGGCTTCTGGATGCTGTACAGCTTGCACAGGAGAGAGTTCTGGAGGATACCAAGGATGGTCTGATCATTGTAGATGATAAGCAGGATAAGATATTATATATGAATCCGGTGGCAATGACTCTGCTGCCACAGTTGAAAGACGATAGAAAAGATGAAGTCATAGAGAAGCTGTTCAGCAGACAGGAGAATGTACTGGATCAGAATGACAGGCATTATGAGATACGTATTTCCAAGGTAACAGGAAGAGCGCATGGCAGGGAAAATGTGCAGGCATATATTGCCTGGATATTTGATATGACATTTATCAATCAATATACCAGTGAAATGATTAAGCTAAAGGAAGCGTCTGAACAGGCAAGCATAGCCAAAACCAATTTTCTGACACACGTGTCACATGAAATCAGGACACCGATGAATGCCATTGTAGGGTATTCCAATATGGCGCTTCGTACCCAAGATACAAAGGATGTGAACTATTATCTCCGGAATATCAAAGAAGCATCCAATACATTGCTGGACCTGATCAATGAGATACTGGATATATCCAAGATAGAAAGCGGCAAGATGGAACTGGTGGATGTGAACTATTCCTTTGAGAATATGATACATGAGATTAGTTCCATGATGGGTGCACAGGCGGGAAAAGCCGGACTTGCCCTGATTATCGAGATAGAACCGGATATACCCAAGTGGCTGTGTGGAGACCGGGTGAAGATCCAGGAGATTCTTACTAATCTGATCAGCAATGGTATCAAATATACAAAGGCAGGCAGCGTGTCCTTGCGGATTCATATGCGTGAGAGAACAGAAGAACATGTAATGCTGCATATTGAAGTAGAGGATACGGGAATTGGAATTGAGAGAAAGAACTTCCCTTTGGTCTTTGGCAAATTTGAACAGTTCGATAACAAGAAGAACTACCAGATAGAAGGAAGTGGTTTAGGTCTGTCCATTGTTAAGAGCTTTGTCGAAATGATGGGTGGTCATATTACCTTTGAGAGTGAATATGGACGCGGTACGAAGTTCATGGCGGATATCTGGCAGGGAATCGGACACAGAGAGAAAACAGATGATAAGGACATTGTTCCGGATGATGAGAATATACAGATACAGCCTGGCAGAATACTGGTCGTAGATGATAATGACCTGAACTGTGATGTGGCAAAAGGTATTCTGTGCTGTCTTGGAATGCAGGCAGAAGCGGTTCGCTCTGCCAGGGAATGTATCACTCTTCTGGAAGAAGGTCAAAGATATGATATCATTTTCATGGATCATATGATGCCGGAGATGGATGGTGTGGAAGCACTGCATGAGATACGTTCAAAAGGCGGAGAGATTGCAGCAACCCCGATTGTACTGCTTACAGCCAATGCAGTAAGTGGAGTGAAAGAACAAATGATAGAAGAAGGCTTTGACGATTTCCTGTCAAAGCCTATAGATATCAGTGAATTACGTGGAGTCCTGATTCGATATTTGGGAGTATATCAGTCGTGACGTTCATCGACAGAATCATAGGTCTCACAGAAGCGCGCCGAGAAGGACGGCTCTTCGTTGTTGGCATATAGGTGGGATATATCACCGAAGCTGCTGATACGGAAGATTGCAGTCCCTTCCCGGCGTTCTTCAGTATAGATCGTAGTAACAGAAGTCGGGGCAGCGGCTGTATGATGCCATAACAGCATAGGAGAGACATTCATCAGATGGCTTAACAATACGCACTCCAGTCCAAAATGGCAGAAGAATACGATGGTATCCCGGTTAGCTTTCTCTACGCGGTAGATGTCATTTTCACGGACATAGCCATATTGGGCAAGTAACTTGTCAAAATTATCAGTGACCCATTTATATTCTATATCTACCCTGCCTTCCTTCATGACAGGATGCTGCATCCACAGATCACGACGGTAGAATTCCTCTTCCTTTGTCCAGTCCTGTGGCAGCCAGTCCCAGGAAATCATGCGTTTATCGGTTACATCAGGTCTTTGGATTGTGGGGGCAAACTCACGAAGCCAGTCACATTCTGTTGCGGTACGGTTCATTTTATGCAATGTGCAGGAAGCGGTTGCCTTGGCACGACCCAAAGGAGAAACGTAGAAATCTTTGATGTTCATTTTGGAGATTCTTTCGGACAGAAGCTCTGCCTCACACCAGCCCTTGGGAGTCAGTGAGTCCTGCTCATAGTCCGGATCACCATGACGAATAATTAGTAATCTCATAAGTGTTGTCCTCTTTTCTTTCACGTGGATTTTTATATAGTTTAACATAGATTTTGACGATATAAAAGTATGTAACTGTTTACATTTTATATAGACATCAATAGGAAAAAAGTGTTATATTTTATGCGAAACAGGTAAGGAATTTGTAAAAAGAAAGTAAAATAATTATGGAAATATTAGTAACAGGAAATATAAAATGGCTGGAAGAAGAATTCTTCACCGTACTGGCAGAACAGAATAAAGTTATCGTCTGTGGTAAGGATGCAGAGAGAATCAGAGAGAAACATATATCTCCTTATCAGTTCTCCATAGAGCAGAAAGAATTTGAAAAACTGTTTTTTACCTATCATTTTCAATATGTGATTTATTTCTCACAGTGCCTGGAAAAAGACGCTTTTCAGGAGATAGAATATCTTCATGCGATATTTGAACTATGTCAGAGAAGACAGGGGACGAAGCTGGTCTATATCAGAAATCAGGAAGTGATTTCTGCTTCTTATGGAGAAACTCAGCAGATTATAGAGAGCGCATGTACACAGATGTGTGAGCAGCATATCAGACAGGGAAGCACTCTGGTGGATCTGAGAATCCCTTTTCTGGCGGCAACGGACAAGCCGGAAGGATTGCCGGCAGATATTATGAAAGCGCTTTTATACGATCAGAAGATAATCTTGCCTTTTGCAGCTGAACAGACGGTTGATTTTCTATTTGAAAGTGATCTGGCAGCATTATTAAATGCCATGATGGAAGAGGATGAGACAGGGTATCTGCAATATGAACTATATGGTGGAAACCAGATGCAGTTGGGGCAGGTGATTTCCGAGCTGGAGAAAGCCATGGGAACATCAGATGCAGATGTTACATATGGAACGCTGTGCATGCAGCCACAGAAGCAGACAGAGCAGTTCAGATATCATTATGGGTGGTATCCTAAGGAAAATGTGAAGAATGCTTTCACAGACTGGTATATAAAGTATCAGTCCCAGACACAGAAGCAAAGCAGACGTAAGACATTAAGAAATATAAAAATGGATAAGAAGTGGAAAGAGAGGATTCTCTATACCGTAGAATGTGTCCTTTTGTTTGCGCTTTGTGAATTTCTGACCTATGATACGCGGGATATGCAGCTTTTGGATTTTGCCGATTTCAGACTGTTTTTTGTAACGATTGTTGGTATGATGTATGGACTTCGGTTTGGCGTGGCAGCATCTGTGGCAGCCTGTGTCATGTATTTTGCAAGTTCAGGGAATCAGACCAACTGGCAGATACAGTTCTATAATATTGTAAACTGGCTCCCCATTGCTGTATATATGCTGGTGGGCTCTATAGCAGGTTATACCAGGGATCGTTATCAGGATAAGCTTGCGAATGCGGATAAAAGCCAGCAGGTACTGGAAACGAAATATATATATCTGAATGAACTGTATACGAAAGCTCTGGAGAATAAAGAAAGCTACAGCAGCCAGATCATGAATTATAAGAACAGCTATGGTCGTATTTATGCAGCGGTAAGACAGCTCAATTCTGTACATCCAAGTGAAATCTTCTATCATGCCATAGCAGTGCTTGAGGATATGATGGATACGCAGAGTGTGGCAATCTACTCCCTGGATGGAGGACGCTACGCCAGGTTAAATGCCTGTTCAAGAGACCAGATGAACAGGCTGACCAAATCTCTGTGCCTGGATGATATGCCTCAATGTGCATCGACTCTGGAGACAGGGGAAACCTGGGTGAACCGGGAACATATAGAAGGCGCTCCCATGTATGCTTATGGCATTATGAAGAATGGCAGTCTGGTTGGTATCATTGCACTTCAGGAAGTTGCCTATGAGCAGATGAGCATGGAATATATGAACCGCTTCAATATCATATCGGGACTGATATCAGATTCCCTGATTCGGGCAACCAATTATCAGGAGATTGCTGAAAAAGACAGAATGTTGTCTGGAACAAGGATTCTGCGTACAGAGGCATTTCAGAAAGAAGTGGAGGCACAGAGACTGCTCAAGGAGAATAATCGTGCCGATTTTGTACTGCTGCGCGTTGTGATGCAGGAGACGGATTATGGGAAAATCAGCGATGCACTGCTTCATGTGACGAGAAAGAATGATATCCTTGGACTTGGAGAAGATGGCAAGGTATATATCCTGTTGTCACAGGCAGACAGGAATAATCTGGAAGCAATCGAAAACCGTATGAAGAAGAATGGTGTAGAAGTAGAAATTGCAGAGAAATATTAAACTGGTGTGAGTATGAAAAATCAAATGATACTTGTAATGATCTTAATATTGCTTCACATTGTGGTATGTATCGTAGTGACATTTCATAGAAAGCATGTCGCGACAGTCAGACGGGAAAATGTAATGCCGCTTGTTTATGCAGTGCCTTTCTTTGGAGCTGTATGCTATGGAGTACGTCTGTATGAAGACCGCAGACACAGGCTGGGTGGACGTGATACGGACATGAAGCCCAAGGATATTATGAAGGGCAGATATCAGAGAATCCAGGTTGAGGAGAATGAACAGGAGCAGGTGGTTCCGCTGGAGGAAGCATTGCTGGTGAATGATGCCAAAGTACGTCATTCTCTGATGCTGGACATTCTTCACAAGAATCCGAATGAATATATTGCGATTCTGCAAAAGGCAAGAAACAGTGATGATACAGAAGTCACCCATTATGCAACAACAATGATGATGGAGATACAGACGGAGTATGAGAAGAAGCTGCAGCAATATGAGAAAACCTATAAAGAACATAAGGACGAAGCATTTTTGCGAGAATTTATCCTGTTTTTGCAGGAATTTATTGACAGTGGACTGTTATCCGGCAATATCGTAACTGTGTATAGAAAGAGACTTGGAAGCCTTCTGACAGATTATTTTGCACTGAGGGGCAGTAATAAGAAGGGCAGGCTTATTTTCACTGCAATTGAAAATGATCTGATTCTTGAGAATAATGAGGAAGCGGGAGAACTGCTGCAACAGGCAGCCTTGGAATATCCGGCAGATGAGAGACTCTATATGCTGTATGGACACTATTACGATAATATAAGAGATTATGCATCATTTCAGAATATGCTGGATACGATCAGGAAGAATGGTATTTATCTAAGTCATGAAGGCAAGGAATGGCTTTCATTCTGGAACTGAGAGTGAGGGATACAGATCATGTTTAAGAGAGTAAAAAAGAATTGGAATATGTTATGGCCTCTGTTGGCATTGACTGTTGTAGCTGTCATAATTTTTCTGGAAAGAATGGGAGTAGCGGAGAATTTTCTGAAAGGAGATCAGGAAATTGCCCAAAATGAAAGAACCAGACCAACAATAGAGATACCGGATACTGTACTGTTTGTATCCAGACGGGAAAGCAATTCTGCTGACTTTGCATCAGAAATGGAACAGATTCTTAGTGATATGCGTCAATCCTATGAAATAGTATACGTAGAAGATGTAGAGAAAGAAGATTTCAGAGAACAGATTGCACAGTACCATAAGGCAGTAATCTGTTTTACAGATCTGGATATGATGGGAGAGCAGATATCCGTATTGTCTGACTGGGTGAAGCAGGGTGGCTGTATGATGAATATGGCTACTTTTGACGTATGCTCTAATTTGCAGGTAATTGCAGGTAAAATGGGAATACTTGAGGGAGCAGACAGTTATGGTTCAGTCGGTGGCTTCTATGTGGATGAGGAATTCATGATAGGGGCAAAGAATCGCCAGTTCGCTTATGATGATGTCTATCAGTCAAGTCTGAATGTGCTGCTGGATCAGGATTGTCAGACATATGTTTATGCCATGGATAGCGACTTGCCTCTTTTATGGGAATATGATTATGGAAAAGGCAGATTTGTAATCATGAATCAGACTATGACCGGTAAATCAGCAAGAGGTATCTTGTCAGCAGCATATAGTCTGCTGGATGATATCAGTGTATATCCTGTTATCAATGCGTCGGCATTTTATCTGGATGATTTCCCGGCTCCGGTTCCATCAGGCAATGGTAAATATATCAAACAGGAATATGGAATGGATATCAGTAATTTCTATACGAATGTATGGTGGGAAGACATACTGGACTGGGAAGATAAATACGGGATTGTGCATACAGGTATGATTATTGAAGATTATTCTGATACCGTAGAAGAGCCTTTTACAAGGACAGAATCTACAGAGCGTTTCCGTTTCTTTGGCAATATGCTTCTCAACCACGGCGGCGAACTGGGATTCCATGGTTATAATCATATGCCGTTATGTCTGGAGAACTTTGACTATAAGGGACTCTATGATGGCTATACATTATGGAAGTCTACGGAAGATATGGAGAAAGCGGTTACTGAACTGGGAGAGTTCTCCAGTGAGATATTCCCGCAGCAGAAATTCTCTATCTATGTACCACCTTCTAATATTCTGTCACAGGAAGGAAGAAAGGCATTAAAAGAATCCATGCCGGATATTCGTGCAATTGCATCGACCTATCTGCCGGGTGACTGCGTATACGAACAGGAGTACGGAATTGGTGAGGACGGACTGATTGAGACACCGCGTATTACATCAGGGGCGATTATGGATGATTACACGTATCTGATTGCGTTTTCAGAGCTGAATTATCATTATGTGCAGTCACATTTCATACATCCGGATGATGTCCTGGATGAAGACAGAGGAGCAGCGCTTGGATGGAAGAAAATGCATGAGAATCTGGATCAGTATCTGTCCTATATCTATACTGCGGCACCGGATATCCAGAACGTAACCGGAAGCGGTATGGCAGATGCAGTAGAGAATTATGCGGGATTGTCCATTCACAGAACCGAAGTGGAAAATGGCATTCGTTTTGATCTGGGTGGCTTTTATGAGAAAGCATATCTGATGGTAAGGATAGCGCAGCCACAGGAAGGCAGGACGTTAACTGTTGTAGGAGGAACCTGCGAACCTTTGACAGGAAGTCTGTATCTTCTGACTGCCACACAATCCCATGTAGAGATCACATATGAGTAGAAGAGGTTAGAAAAGTGAGAATCTGTATGATATTAGAAGGAAGCTACCCCTATGTGTTTGGTGGCGTTTCCTCTTGGACACATCAATATATACAGGCTATGAAAGAGCATGAATTTGTCCTGTGGTGCATAGGTGCACAGAGCAAGGATAAAGATAAATTCAAGTATAAGTTACCTGACAATGTGGTTGAAGTACATCAGGTATTTCTGGATGATGCACTGCGTATGAACAGTCAGGGCAGGATGCACCACAGAAATCTGAAAGAAGAAGAGCTGCACGCATTGCAGACTTTAATCTCAGGGGAAAATACGGACTGGAGCATTTTATTTGAAATGTTTCAGAATAACAGGATTAATCCCTTGTCCATGCTGATGGGCTATCAGTTTCTGGAAGTGGTGAAGAATGCATGTCATGAGAAATATCCTTATATTGCATTTGCGGATTATTTCCATACAGTGCGTTCCATGATGCTTCCTGAGCTGTATCTGCTGACACAGCAGGTTCCACAGGCGGACATCTATCATGCGACAGCGACCGGATACAGTGGTATTCTGGGAAGCCTTGGCAAATGGAAGTATAATAAGCCTTTTATCCTGACAGAACATGGTATTTATACCAGAGAGAGAGAAGAAGAATTGCTGCGTGCCAAGTGGGTACTGCCAAGCCTGCGTAAGCAGTGGATCAATCTGTTCTATAATTTCTCCAACTGTGCCTATACCTATGCTGATTATGTGACTTCTCTGTTTGAGAGAGCAAGTCAGATACAAAAGGGGCTTGGCTGTGATGAGAATAAGCTTCGTGTAATTGGTAACGGTGTCCATTATGAGCGATTTGTCAATATTCCGGCACCACAGACACAGGACTGGGTCAACATTGGTGCAGTAGTCCGAATAGCCAAGATCAAAGATATCAAGACAATGATTTATGCATTCACAGAATTGAAGATGCGTATTGATAAGGTAAGATTATATATACTGGGAGATGTAGACGACCCTGAGTATAAGGAAGAATGCGTGCAGCTGATAGAAATGCTGGGAGTAAAGGACATCGTTTTCACAGGTCCTGTCAACGTTGTAGAATATATGGAGAAATTTGATTTTACGATATTGACCAGTATTTCAGAAGGTCAGCCACTGTCGGTATTGGAGTCCTTTGCAGCGGCAAGACCGGCAGTTACGACAGATGTAGGATGCTGTAGAGAGCTGATCTATGGAAGGACACAGGATGAACTGGGACAGGCAGGCTTTCTTGTTCCACCGATGCATCGTGAAGAACTTGCCAATGCAATGGAGAGAATGTGTCTGGATACGGAGATGAGAAATAAGATGGGCGTTATCGCACAGAAACGTGTGGAGCGCTACTATACACATGAGATCAGTATGAACCAGTACAGAGAACTGTATAAGGAAGTGATAATGTAAGATGGCAGGAATCGGGTTTGAATTAAAGAAGCTTTTTTCTAAAAAAGGTCTGTTTGCGCTGATCAGGGCGTATGGTTACGCAGGAATCGTGTGTACAGGTCCCATGCTGCTGGGTATGGTGCTGCTGGCAGGAGTGCGTATGATTGCGACCTTTGCAGGGACTGCCAAAGATATGCAGGAGCTGCTGATCTGTATGATTACATACAGTCTGCTGGCTTCTTTGCTGGTGACTAACCTTTTATCCATGATTACGACACGCTATACGGCAGACATGTTGTATATGAACAAGGATGACAGGATTATGCCATCCTTCTATGGAAGTATAGCACTGACGTATGTAATCGGAGGATTAGGATATGGGATTTTCCTGTTATTCTCAGGTATAGAGCCGATGCATCAGCTATGCTGTTTTATTCTGTTCATGGAACTGATTGTTGTATGGCAGGAGATTAATTATCTGACAGCAGTAAAAGATTATAAAGGGATTCTGCTTACTTTTCTGATGGCGGTAGTCGCAGGGCTGGCAGCAGGATATCTACTTGTGAGAGCAGGCGCAGATCCCGTGTTATCACTGTTTGGCTGTGTTATCATTGCATATGGAATTATGCTGGTATGGTATTACAGACTGTTAATTCAGTATTTCCCTCAGGGACGGGGAACTTCACTGGCTTTTATGGAATGGATCGACAGATATCCACAGCTTATGGGCGTAGGAACCTGTATCGGGATTGGTCTGTATATTCATCTGATTCTGATGTGGGCAAGTCCTATCGGAGTACAGATCAAGGGACTGTTCTATTCAGCACCGGGGTATGATGTTCCAGCACTTTTTGCCTTTTTATCCATATTGATCACAACCATCAATTTCGTAACGTCAGTAGAAGTGAATTTCTATCCGAAATATCAGATATACTTTGGGCTTTTTAATCATGGCGGTACATTGATTGATATAGAGAATGCCAGAGATGATATGATAGAGACTCTGTTAAAGGAATTAAGCTACGCTTTCGCAAAGCAGTTCTTTGCAACGGTTGTATTTATCGTAGGCGGAACGCTGTTGATACCGCGTCTGCCATTTGGCTTTACAGAGGAAATGCTTGGTATATACAGAGTATTGTGTGTGGGCTATGCGTTCTATGCCACTGGCAACTGTATTATGCTTATGTCTTTGTATTTCGCAGACAATGTGGGAGCCTTATTAAGTTCCGTGGTATATGCAGTGTGCAGTGTACTGGGAACCTGGTTTACGATGAATGGAGATTCCAGATATTACGGATTTGGCTTTCTGATAGCAGGAATCATATTTACGGCGACGGCACTTATGAGGTTAATCAGCTATCTGAAGAAGCTGGATTACCATGTAATCAGTAAACAGCCATTAATACAGAGTAAAAAGACTGGTCCGGCAACGAGATTAAGCAGGAAGCTGGAGGAGAGATATTGTGAAAAAGAGAAGATTTAATATAAAATGTATGGTGATTCCCTTACTTGGAATGGCACTGTTGACAGCCTGTGGTTCCAGTAAAGAGAGTACACAGCAGGACATGACAGAGGTCGTGGAAGAAACACAGGAGCAGACAGGACTTGGTGAGGATAACAGATACACACAGACGGGCAATCTGCCCATTACAGATAATGATGCCCTGTACGAACAGACGAAGGACGATCAGGTTGTGACCATGTATCTGACTGTACAGTCAGGGAATGCATCAGAGGGAACGAATCACACATGGACAGAGATCAATCAGTATTCTGTATATGATTATGAGTCTATGGGAGTGGACAGATATAAGGTAGAGGGTACTCTGAAAGTAGGAAATGAATCAGGACCTGTTCTGGGTGAATTTGGATACGAGGCGGCAACACCTAATGTAACAGTGTCTATCAGAGGACAGTCTTCCAGCAGTAACGCACAGAAGAATTATAAGATTAGGATCAGGGATGGCAAGGGCAGCTATCAGAATCAGAAAATCATTAACCTGAATAAGCATATGAGTGAAGGACTCCGCTTTCGTAATAAACTGTGCTATGACCTGATGAAGGATTTACCGGGAATGATGAGCGCAAGAACACAGTTTGTCCATCTGTATGTGAAGGATATGACAAAAGGTGGAAGCGGTGAATACGAAGATTATGGTCTGTATACACAGGTAGAGCAGATTAATAAGACATATCTGAAGATGCATGGACTGGATAAGAACGGACAACTGTATAAGGTTAATTTCTTTGAATTCCAGAGATATGAAGATATTATCAGACTTTCCAGTGATGCGGGGTATGATGCGGATTCCTTTGAAGAATATCTGGAGATCAAGGGAGATAACGATCATAGTAAGCTGATAGAAATGCTGGATGATGTGAACGATACCTCCAAGCCAATTGAAGAGACCTTTGCCAAATGGTTTGATGAGGAAAATGTTTTATCCTGGCTTGCGTTTCATATATTGGTAGGGAATAAAGATACACAGTCCAGAAACGTGTTCTTATACAGTCCGCTAAATGTGGATAAGTGGTATTTTATATCATGGGATAATGATGGTTCCTTTGCTACGTTGGAAAGCACTTTTACAGGAAGCAGAAGTGGTCTGGAATGGGAGAATGGAATCAGTAATTACTGGGGCAATACTTTATTCAGAAGAATTTTCAAGTCTCAGGAGCTGCGTGCCAAGCTGGATGAAAGAATCCTGCTGTACAGAAATTTACTGACAGAAGATAAACTGACGCAGCTGGCACAAAAGTATAATAAGTTGATTGAACCGTATTTGTGGAGACTGCCGGATGTTTTGTATATGCGGCTTACTTATGAAGAGAGACAGCAGGTTCTGGAAGAATTTCCAAAAGAAATAGAAATTAATTACCAGAAATATTTGGAAAGCTATGAGAAACCACAGCCCTTTTATATAGGAGTCCCGCAGGAGAATGCGGACGGACTGCATCTGGAGTGGGATATTTCTTATGATTTCCAGGGAGAAGACATTACCTATACTGTGCAATTGTCTGATACTTACACATTTACTACTGTTTTGTATGAGGAAAGTAATCTGCATTCACCAATGATTACCATGCCGGTGCAGCTGGAACCGGGTAAATATTATATTCGTGTAAAGGCAACCAATGAATCAGGAAGAGAACAGTACGCATTCGATACTTACATGGCAGAAGAAGGGAAGCAATACGGTATCAAATGCTTCTACTATCTGGAAGATGGCAGTATTGTGGAGGATGGTGCCAATGACGAATAAGCAGAATTTCCGGCATGAACTCAAGTACAGGATCACACAGGCGCATAAGGATATTATGATGGCACGCCTTGATATGTTTTTGGACAGGGATAACAATACCGAGAATGGAATTTACCAGATACGCAGTCTGTATTTTGATGATTACTGGAACAGTGCGTATGAAGAGAAGCAGATGGGTACTGCGGTCAGAAAGAAGTACAGAATACGATTCTATAATTACAGTGATGAGTTGATCAAGCTGGAATGCAAGCATAAGCAGGGAGCCTACATTTACAAACAGTCAGCCAGGCTGACCACAGAAGAAGTAAGGAATATTCTTGCAGGAAATTATGAGATACTCAGGGAAAGAAAGGAAGAGGTATGTCAGACTTTTTACTATGAATGTGTGACAAACTTTCTACGCCCCAGAGTAATTGTTGATTATGAGAGAGTTCCTTATGTATTTGAACCGGGAAATGTGCGGATCACTTTTGACTATCATTTGCAGGAAACGGCTCTTATGGGAGATCTGTTTGATCCAGAGCTGCCATCCTGGTCAGTCATGAAGCCGAATGAGCTGATTATGGAAGTAAAGTATACACAGCTGCTTCCAGATTTTATTAAGGATCTGCTGACAACAAGTGAGGCAGAGTATACGGCAGCATCCAAGTATGTGATGTGCTGTGATCACAAGATAGAGAGAAAAGGCATTTTAATATAACGAGAGGTTAGGTTATTACAATGAGCGTAAAAGATATGATCAAAAAGTCAGTACTGGAATCGGATAATTTCGTCCAGTCAGTATCATGGGATACCATGAGCGGTATTATCATTAACATGCTTCTGGCAGTATTGCTTGGGGTTTGCATATACCTTGTATACAAGAAGTTCTATAACGGAGTCATCTACAGCCGGTCTTACGCACTGACACTGGTGGGAATGACATGCCTTACCTGTATGGTAACACTGGCAATTTCCACGAATATCGTGATCTCACTTGGTATGGTAGGTGCTCTTTCTATTGTACGTTATCGTACTGCTATCAAAGAGCCGCTGGATCTTCTGTATATGTTCTGGGCAATCACATCAGGCATTACACTGGGCGCCAGCATGTACATACTGGTACTGGTCGGTTTTGTAGTTATGACGGTATTTATCGCAGTATGTTTCAGTAAGAAGTCAAGAACACAGACATATATTCTGATGGTACAGTATGTCGGAGCTGAGACAGGGGATGAGATTCTGCGTGAGCTTAACAAGACCAGATATCAGGTAAAATCCAAGATTCTCCGTAATGAACTGACAGAGATGACGATTCAGGTGGAGTGCAGAGACACACAGATGGTAATTGCAGAGAAGATACAGCAGAATCCAAATGTCAAGAATACATCCTTTGTTCAGTTTAATGGGGAATACCATGGTTAATAAAAATATTGGAAAAGGCATCTTATTTTTGATTTTAACAGTGCTTATCCTGATTATTGTATATAACAAAATTATCATACAAACATCCATATATACAGATGAGAATGAACAGGAAATACTGTATAATCCTTTGATTGGATATGCAGTGAGTGCAGACTATCCTGACGCTGTGGGTGAGAATACGCTGGTGTACATTGGTATGACATGGAGCGATATCGAACCGCAGGAGGGGGTGTATGATTTTACAACATTAATAAATGAGAATCAGGCACAGGAGTATGCAAGTCAGGGGAAGCATGCAGTGTTCCGGCTGTTATGTGATGTATCTGGGCAGGAAGAACATATGGATATCCCACAGTGGCTGTATGAGAAGACCAGAGATGGGACTTTTTATGATACTTCGTATGGTAAGGGATATTCCCCTAACTATGCCAATCCGGATCTGATAGAGGCACATGGCAAGGTATTGCAGAAGATTGCAGAGGCATTTGAGGAAGTAAGACCGGGATTTTTAAGCTATGTACAGCTTGGCAGTCTGGGGCACTGGGGCGAGTGGCATGTGAAATCTGGTGAAGGCATTGTTCCCATTCCAGAGGAATCTGTCTGTATGCAGTATGTAGACCAGTATGTAGAGGCTTTTTCGGATGTACAGCTTATGATGCGAAGACCTTTCCTTGGAGTAAAGGAATATGGCCTGGGTGTCTATAATGATATGACAGGAGAAGCAGAGGATACCAATGAATGGCTGGAATGGTTAAATGATGGAGGCGTATATACAGAGCCTGCCAAGGCGCATACCTTATATGCCATACCGGATTTCTACAAAAAGGCAGCAGTAGGTGGAGAGTTTACCAGTGCAAGAAGCTGGGAAGAACTGCTGGTAACAGATATGGATACGACCAAAAGCCTGATCCGTCAGTCTCATATGAGCTTCATAGGACCTAAGGTTCCCCATGCATTAGAAGCGCCACAGTACCAGCAGGAAGCAGCAGTCATCCGTGAATTGCTTGGATATAAGCTTGGTATCAGTAAGGCAGCTGTGAAGAGAAACAGATTATCGGGTATATGGGATATAGCCGTTACGTGGAATAATCAGGGAATCGCACCCATGTATGAGGATTGGGCTGTGTACCTGTACTTCTATGATGAAGAGAATAATTTCATAGAGAAACAGCAGTTGGATATGAATCTTTCAGATATAATGCCTGATATGAACCTGAAAGTACAGTGGAGTGGACAACTGCCTGATGATGTGGCGAAGATCCGTGTAGCAATCGAAGACCCCATGACAGGAGATGCTGCGGTAACATTGAATAATGCGGGACAGGATAAGTATGTGACAATCTATTCCTCAAATTATTAGTGGTATATAAAATTTATACAGTGGTAATCAGTTAAATATCTGTTATAATGAATAAGTATTGGATAAAAGAAAGAAGGATACAGGCATGCGGATTCATATAGAACAGACACAGCCACTGAAAATAAATACAAATATGGGTGGCAAAGACAAACAGGGAAATGTTTATGGGGTCAATAACCGTTATTTAACGAAGAATGGCAGAGCGATGCTGCCTGTTATGGGAGAATTTCATTTCTCCAGATGGATGCCTGCGGAGTGGGAAGAAGCGATTCTGAAAATGAAGGCAGGCGGGGTAGATATTCTGGCTACTTATGTATTCTGGAATCACCATGAAGAACACAAGGGAGAATGGGATTTTGGCGGAAGCAGGGATATCAGGACGTTTTTGGAGCTTTGTAAGAAGCTGGATATGCCGGTATGGCTGCGTATCGGACCCTGGGCACATGGTGAGGCAAGAAATGGCGGTTTCCCGGATTGGCTGGTAGCAGAGCTTGGACATAATGGTCTGGGCTATATAGAGGGAGCATCAAGGGAACATGAGACAAGAACAAATGATTCCTTATATATGCAGTATGTAGAGCAGTTCTGGACAAGGCTTGCACAGGAGATTAAAGGTGAAATGTGCAAGGATGGAGGTCCTATTATTGGCATTCAGCTGGAGAACGAATATTGCCATGCAGGAGGTCCTTCTGATAAAAGCCGTGGTGTAGAGCATATGAAGAGTCTCAAGAGGCTTGCTTTGAAGCTTGGATATGAAGTGCCATATTATACAGCGACTGGCTGGGGTGGCGCAATTGTTCTGGAGGGAGAGACTCTGCCTGTACTGGGTGGATATGTGGATGCACCCTGGGCAGGGCATACCCATGAGATGCCGGCGTGTGAGAACTTTCTGATGATGTCATTCAGACAGGATGAGAACATTGGAGCGGATCTTGCAATTGATCAGGGCGCGGACTGTACATTCTCCAAGGAAGACAATCCCTATCTTACAGCAGAGCTGGGTGGAGGACTTCAGGTGACAGCACTTAGAAGAACCTATCCATATCCTGAGGATATCCAGGCACAGGCATGGTGTATGCTGGGGGCAGGAGCAAATCTGCTGGGATATTACATGTATCATGGTGGTGTGAATCCTGATGGAAAAGACACCACATTACAGGAAGCCAGAGAGACTGGATATTTCAATGATCTTCCGGCGAAGAGCTACGATTTCCAGACATGCATTCGTGAATCGGGACAGATTCATGACAGTTATCACAAGCTGAAAATGCTGCATTTGATGATTCATGCCTTTGAAGAAGAACTGGCATCGGCAGCAGCCTTTTTCCCAGAGGAGCAGCCACAGGATGCAGAAGATATGACAACGCCGAGAGTAAGTGTGCGTTATTGTGAGGAGACTAAGGGTGGATTTCTCTTTATTAACAATCATCAGAGACTGCGCCATATGCAGCCAATCCAGGGGCTGGATGTAGAGATTACAGGAATTGGTCAGGAGCCGCTTGTACTGCATGATCTGTGCTGCGAGGCGGATCAGTGTGCCGTAATTCCTTTTGGCTTGCAGATGGGAGAGAGCAGACTGATAAGCACCAATGCATCACTTCTCACCAGAATCGGCAGCAGATATTTCTTTTATAATAATGATAATGGTCAGAAGCCGTATTTTGACTATGAGGGCAAGACTTATGAGAATATTGTGGTTCTGACCCGAGAAGATGCAGAGCATGCTTATGTATTTGGCAATAGACTGTATATTACGGAACATCCTTTGTACGAACAGGATGGCGTATTATATCTGATAGCCGGTGAGGAAGAGGAGCGTGTGAGAATCTATGAAGAGGCAGGAGAGCCTGCGGATATGTATGTCCTGCCGCCAGAGATTATGACACGGGTGTCAGTTGCAACCAGGGAGACATCACAGACACAACCTCCTGCATATGCAATACAGAGTATACTGGAGCAGGAAAAGGCACATAATGTCTGCAAAGTCTATGAATTACAGCTTACTTATGATAAAGTGCGGGATGAATATGCAGATGATACTTCAGAAGATTATCTGCAGGATGTATATCTGACAATGAATTATGGCGGCAACAGGGCGCAGCTGTATCAGGATGGTAAATTGCTGACAGACTGGTTTTCTAATGGTGAGGACTGGACTGTGGCATTGAAGCGTTACGGATATCCCAAGTATCTGACACTGGTTGTTTATCCATATGAAGAAGAGGTATATTATGATCTGCAGCCAAGGAAAGGCTGTGAACTGCATGAGGCATCAGCCCATGCGGTATATAAATTGGAAGTATAGAAACGAGGTCTAAGATGAGCGATACATTACAGAATTTAAAAGAGTATATCACAAAGATGAATCAGTATGAACATGTAGTTACGTTACTGAATTGGGATATGGAGACCGTGATGCCTAAGCTTGGATTTGAAGGGCATGCACAGGCTATGACATATTTTTCAACAGAAATGTTCAAGCTTTCCACAGCAAAAGAACTGGGCGATATGCTGGAAGAGTTATCCAGACCGGAAGAGTTTGATAAGCTGGATGATATGTGGCAGTTTATTGTGAAGAGAATGAAACGTGATTATGATGAGAATCAGAGAATCCCGGCAGATTTCTATGAAGAATTCGTTCAGGAGAAATCTGAGTCAGGTAATGCCTGGAAAGAAGCAAAGAGAGCTTCTGATTTCTCTATTTTTGCACCGCATTTACAGAAGATCATTGAAATGACAAAGAAGATGGCAGGATATACGAATCCCGGAGAAGAAGTATATGATGTACTTCTGAATCAGTTCGAGGAAGGTATGGACTCCGCTACAATTGAAAAGCTTTTTGATGACTTGAAGCGGGAGCTGGTGCCTTTTGTACAGAAGGTACTGGCAGCAAAGCAGCCGGATGATTCCAGATTTGCAGGTAAATATAAAGTAGAAGAGCAGAAGAAGGTACAGAAGCTTCTTCTGGATTATATAGGCTTCAACTGGGAAGCTGGTACTGTAGGGGAAACAGAGCATCCATTTACGCTTAATTTCTCATCCAGAGATGTACGTGTAACGAACCATTATTATGAGAATGATGCGATCAGTTCCATGTATTCAGCGATTCATGAGGGTGGACATGCAATCTTTGAGCAGAACGTGAATCCTGCCTATGATGGTACGATAGCAGGAAGCTGCCGCTATTGTGGTATTCATGAGAGCCAGTCAAGATTCTATGAGAATGTACTGGGGAGAAATAAGAATTTCTGGGTACCGATTTATGAGAAGCTTGGCGCATTGCTTCCCAAGTTCAAGGAAATCAGCCTGGATGAGTTCTATCATGAGATTAATCATGTCAGAAACAGTCTGATCCGTACAGAAGCAGATGAGCTTACTTACTGTTTCCATATCATTATCCGTTATGAGCTGGAGAAGGCAATCTTCCGTGATGGCGTGTCTGTAGAGGAATTGCCGAAGCTTTGGAATGAGAAAATGCAGGAATACCTGCAGATTACACCTGCAAATGATGCAGAGGGTATTTTACAGGATATGCACTGGTCAGATGGATCTTTTGGATATTTCCCATCTTACCTTCTGGGCAATATCTATGATGGTATGTATCTCGAAGAGATCACCAAAGAGATCGGTGATGTAGACACCATTCTGCGAGAGGGCAGGATTGGTGAGATTACCAAATGGCTCAATGAGAAGATTCACCAGTATGGAAGCACCCGCTTACCGAAAGAAGTCATAGAGAAGGTATGCGGTAAGGAAGTCAGCGCACAGCCGATTATTGATTATTTCAAGAAAAAGTATACGGAAGTATATAATTTGTGAGGTTAGCGTAGCCATTGCCACCATTGCCGGCATTGCTTTCATCCTGAACGAAAGCACCAATCAGTGTACTTCCATTTACCATGTCGAAGTCAAGGTCACTGATGCTGTCCCAGATTACATCACCTGTCATATCCTGATTATCTGCTGTGAATATACAGTCAGCACCGTTGGCACCGCTTTGTCCCCAGCCTCTTGCATTGGAATTACCTGTGCATTTCAGGAAGAAATCATTGCTGTCAGAATAGGTAATATCTACATCAGACAGATAGAAAGTACTTTCTGTATTGGTTGTATAGAACAGACCGCCATTTTTGGAAGTGAGGGAGCCGCCTGTCATACTGAAAGTACTGTTACCTACTTCGGAGTCACCAGACATGCTCTGGTAGAGGATAACAGTCCAGGTACAGTCATTCTGTTCATTTTCCGGCATATCACCAGTCAGATCACAGTCTGTAAGCTTCAGAGAATTAAGACCCTCAATACATACTGCTTCTGAACCGGTAGCTGTCAGTGTAGCATTCTGAATATCAATATCTGCAGTACAGTATACAGCAGGTGAGCCTGAGCCATTAGAAGTATAACTGCCACCATTTACAGTCATTGTTCCGCCACCTCTGTCAGAACGGATTGTAGCAGCAGAGCCACCATTGGTCTCTACAGTCAGATTTGTAGCGTGCAGAGTACCACCGCCTGCTACGTGAATACCGCCAGAAGTATCCTGCGTTGTATTGATCGTTGTATCAGATACATTGGCTACGCCATCTCCATAAGCGAATATACCTGCGCCGCCGGAAGCATTGGTTGTAATCGTACTGTTGGAAATATTAACAGTTCCGTCAGTAGCAAGAACGGCGGCACCTACTCCGTAGAAACTGGAGGAATCCCCGCCTGTGCTGTCTGATGAAGTTCTGTCAATTGTTACATTGTCGAGGGATACATTAGCCTGATTTGTTACCAGGATGGCATTCTCATCTGTACCTGTAGAGGAGATGCTTTCATTGGAGATAGAGTTATCTTCGCTGTATGTGTTCACTGCTTCATAAGAGGAAGGGGCGGATTGACCGCCTCCCATACCTCCGCCCATAGCTGAAAGAGTAGTGATTGTTACAGAGATTGCATTACCATCTGCATCTGTTGCAACAGTTACTGTAGTACCTTCAGTTAAGGAATCTATAGTGATCGCAGAGCCTGATTCATCATAGAAGAGTGTGTTGTCTGTCAAAGTGATTGTTACGGACTCAGCGTTATTATCAGGCGCTTGTGGGGCACCGTTACCATCACCGCTTGGCTTGTCACCGCCACCGTTGCCGTCAGGGGCTTCACCACTTGGCTTGTCACCGCCGCCGTTGCCGTCAGGAGCCTCACCGCTTGGTTTATCACCACCGCCGTTACCATCGGGAGCTTCAACGCTTGGTTTGTCGCCGCCGCCATTGCCATCAGGAGCTGCGCCGCCTGGCATGTTCATAACAGCGAGTGTAATGGATGTTTCATCTATACTTTCAATCCGTCCTGTAACGGAATCATTTTCTTCCTCAGAGGCAGATTCACTCTGAGTTGCTTCAGTAGAGGCGTTTGCCTGTGAATCTGAAATCACTTCTTCTTTTGTTTCTGTTGTATTGGTGTTACTGCCACAGCCTGTCAGCAGTACACAGCCAATCAGCAGGGCATAAACAAATTGATTCATTCTTTTCATATTGATGTCTCCTTATTATGTTTGGTTCACATATGTGTTGTTTGATTTTATGGGCTTAGTATAGTTGGAAAATGTGATGGAAATTTGTGCTATATGTGTAAGTTCTGTGAAAAACGGCATGAAGAATGGAATTGACAAGAAGCATGAAAAAGTAGAGAATAGTAACGATAACAAGTACGAAAGGTGTGTTAGAGGATATGAGTGAAATAACAAGAGAACAGATGGAGAAGTTGGAGAATTTACGTGAATATCTGAGGGGATTGCATTCTGTAGCAGTTGCCTTTTCCAGTGGAGTAGATTCTACTTTCCTATTAAAAGTAGCCCATGATACGTTGGGAGATAAAGCAATTGCAGTAACTGCACAGTCATGTTCTTTTCCAAAGAGAGAATTAAATGAAGCAATTGATTTCTGTAAAAAGGAAGGCATTGCTCATTTCATCTGTGAATCAGAAGAATTAAATATAGATGGATTTGCACAGAATCCAAAGAATCGTTGTTATCTGTGTAAGAAGGAATTATTTGAGAAAATCCGTGCCATTGCAGAGGAAAATCATATTGAGAATATCGTAGAAGGTTCTAATCTGGATGATAATGGAGATTATCGTCCAGGCTTACAGGCTGTAGCAGAGCTTGAGATTAAGAGTCCGCTGCGTGCATGTCAGTTTACCAAGGCAGATATCCGTGCTGTTTCCAGATATCTGGATCTGCCGACCTGGGAGAAGCAGTCTTTCGCATGTCTTTCTTCCCGTTTTGTATATGGAGAGACTATTACAGAGGAGAAGCTTGGTATGGTAGATAAGGCGGAACAGCTCTTACTGGATATGGGATTTCATCAGGTCAGAGTCAGAATCCACGGCATGATGGCAAGAATTGAGATTGAACCGTCTGAATTTCCCAAGCTTATGGAAGAAGAGAACCGCAAGTTCATAGCTGAGAAGTTCAAAGAATATGGATTTACCTATGTGACACTGGATCTTCTGGGCTATCGGATGGGAAGCATGAACGAGACGCTTGGTCTGAATAAGGAGATAAAATAATGGAATTATATAAGGGCAGACCAGAGGATACACAAGGCAGACTGGATAAAGAGATCAGAGTATATGACCTGTTGGATTCACTGGGTATAGAATATGTAAGAACAGACCATGAACAGACAGATACAATGGAAGCATGTAATGAGATTGATGCAATCTTACAGGTTACGATATGCAAGAATCTTTTCCTGTGCAACCGGCAAAAGACAAACTTCTATCTGCTTATGATGCCAGGGGATAAACCATTCAAGACGAAGGAGCTGTCCAGCCAGATTAACAGTGCAAGACTGTCTTTTGCATCACCGGAGGATATGGAGAGACTTCTGGATATTACACCGGGTTCAGTAAGTATTATGGGACTTATGAATGATAAAGAGAATGCAGTGCAGCTGCTGGTAGATGAGGATGTATTGAAGGGAGAATATCTCGGATGTCATCCATGCATTAATACATCCAGCCTGAAGATGCGGAACGAAGGATGTATTTGAACGGTTTCTTCCGGCAGTACACCATGACATGATAACAGTTCATTTAACGGGAGAATAATGTTTCACAGTTGGCTGGAAAGGGAAGGTAAGCAGTAAATGAGAGCAGCAGATGCAAGAATCAAATATATTGGTCGTACGATTGCGGATGATAGTGGCACGATATGGTGTGCTTTATCAGGAAGCGGAGCAGAGTTCACGTACAGAGGAGCTTCTCTGGATGTGGTATTGGCTGGAGATGACGTGACGAAGCTGGAAACGCAGCAATACGAGAAGATTAAGACTCAGCAGGATGTCGATTATGCAAGAATCGCTGTATATGTGAATAATGAACGTATCATAGATGAGCGGCTTGAAGTTCCGCAGAAAACGTACTGTGTCTGGAGAAGTGACAAGCCACAGGAGATTACGGTTCGTATTGTGAAACTGTCAGAAGCTCCGCATTCCATTGTCGGGATACAGGAATTTGTAATGGCTGATACAGATGTTATCAGTCCGACACCGGACAAGCCGTTAAAGCTTGAGTTTATTGGAGATTCCATTACCTGCGGATATGGCGTGGATGATAATGATCCGGAGCATCATTTCTCTACGGCAACGGAGGATGAGACAGCTTCCTATGCATATCTGACGGCACAGAGCCTTGATGCAGATTACAGTATGGTATCTTATAGTGGTTATGGAATTATTTCAGGGTACACGGAGACAGATGAGAAGCGGCTGACAGAGCTTGTGCCTGATAAATACGAGGATACCGGGTATTCAAGAGGCAAGGTGGATGGAGTGGCTGTTACACTGCAGAAATGGGATTTTGACAGATTTTGTCCAGATTTTGTGGTGATTAATCTGGGTACCAATGATGACAGCTACTGTAAAGACATTGCACAGAGGCAGGAGGAGTATGCGGCCTGCTATGCACAGTTCATACAGCAGGTGCACAGTCACAATCCGGGGGCATATATACTTTGCGTCTATGGTATCATGACAGACAGATTATATCCGTATGTGCAAAAGGCAGTAGAATTATATCGCCAAAAGACAGGGGATGAGCGCATTACTGCACTGCATATTGAACCTCATACCGATGAAGCAGGCTACGGCGCAGACTGGCATCCAAGTAAGCTGACACATATAAGGGCAGCCAAAGAAGTGACTGCTAAAATCAATTCGCTGAATAAGAAGTGCTAAAGCGTAATATGGCACTTCTTTTTTAAATTGACGGTTTTAGATAAAATTTATATAATTTTCAGTTTTTTTCAATAAAAATGTGCTACACTAATATGGGTTAAATTTACAAATTTTGTAAAAAGGGAGAGATGTACGTGTCTAAAAAAGAAAAGGAAAGCCTGGAGCAGGACGGTAATTTTATGATAAAGGTAGCGACCTTTATTGTAGACAGAAGAAACCTGTTCTTCTTATTGTTCGGAATATTGATTATATTCTCGGTCGTTGCAATGGGCTGGGTCAAGGTAGAGAACTCCTTGTCAGCATATTTGCCTGATACGACAGAGACCAGTCAGGGTCTTGACTTAATGGAAGAACAGTTTATTACTTATGGTTCTGCCAAGGTAATGGTAGCGAACATCACATATGATGAAGCACAGGATATTGCAGATGATATCGAGGCAAGAGATGATGTCATTATGCTGGATTTTGACAGTACGGAGAATTATTTCAATAATTTCTCGGCACTGTATTCCATTACTTTTAAATATGAAGAAACCGATGACAGGGCGCTTCAGGGTCTGGAAGAGATAGAAGAGAGTCTGGATGGATATGATATCTATGTATCTACTTCCATGGGTGATGCATCGGCAGAGCAGATTGAATCCGAGATGAATACGATTAGTGTACTGGTTGCAATCATTGTAGTGACGGTGTTAATCTTCACATCACAGACTTACGCTGAAGTTCCTGTATTACTGTTGACTTTTGTTGCAGCCGCAGCTTTGTCAATGGGCACGAACTTCCTGCTTGGTACAATCTCATTCGTATCTAATTCAGTAACGGTTGTACTGCAGCTGGCATTATCCATTGACTATGCTGTTATTTTTTGTAACAGATACAAGGAGGAACATGAGACATTGCCTATCAGGGAAGCTGATATTGTAGCTCTTAGTAAGGCGATTCCTGAGATCTGCTCCAGTTCTTTGACAACGATTGGTGGTCTGGTTGCCATGATGTTCATGCAGTATGGTATTGGGCGTGATATGGCAATCTGTCTGATCAAGGCAGTCATTTTGAGCTTGATTGCAGTATTCCTGCTGATGCCGGGACTTCTGATGTTATTTGGTAAGGCAATGGATAAGACGAAACATAAGAATTTCGTGCCAAAGATTCCTTTTGTGGGTAAATTTGCATATCATACCAGACTAATCGTGCCTCCCTTGTTTGTGGCATTGATCATTGTAGCATACATATTCCAGTCCAAGTGTCCTTTCGTATATGGTTATTCACAGATTGAGACACCTGTACAGAATGACCAGCAGCTTGCAGATGAATTGATTGCTGAGAGTTTCGGTGATACCAATATGGTAGCATTGGTCATCCCTGCCGGTGATTATGAGAAAGAGCGCAAGCTGATTAATGACCTGGAAGCAAGGACAGAGGTTGATTACTGTCAGGGACTTGCCAACACAGAGGCAATGGATGGTTACATGCTGACAGATAAGCTGACGGCAAGAGATTTCTCAGAGCTTCTGGAACTGGATTACGAGGTTTCAGAGCTGCTTTATATGGCGTATGCGGTGAATGATGAGAATTATGCCAAGATTGTGAATGGTATCTCCTCTTATAGTGTGCCTCTGATTGATATGTTCATGTTCCTGTATGATGAAGTAGATGAAGGTTACGTGACATTGGATGATGATATGCATGATACATTAGAGGATGCCCATGAGAAGATGCAGATTGCGCTGGATCAGCTGCAGGGTGCGGATTACAGCCGTATTCTTGTATATCTGACATTACCTGAAGAGGGCGATGAGACATTTGCATTCCTGGATGAAATGCATACCATGTCTGAGAAATATTATGATGGAACGATTCTGATTCCTGGTGATTCAACCAGCCAGTATGATTTATATAAGACATTCCAGATTGATAATAAGGTCGTTAATGTGGTATCTATTCTGGCGGTATTAGTCGTATTGCTGTTTACCTTCCAGTCAGCAGGTATGCCCATACTTCTGATTCTGGTTATTCAGGGTGCTATCTGGATTAACTTTGCATTCCCGGCATTACAGCATAACAACCTGTTCTTCATGAGCTACCTGATTGTAAGTTCTATTCAGATGGGTGCCAATATCGACTATGCAATCGTTATCTCAGGAAGATATATGGAATTAAAGGATAAGATGTCCAAGAAGGATGCAATCATAGAAACCATGAACTTTGCTTTCCCGACTATCATAACGTCAGGTTCTATGATGGTACTTGCCGGTGTATTGATTGGTCAGATGTCATCAGATGGTGCTATCTGTGGTATCGGACAGTGTCTTGGACGGGGAACGATTATTTCTATTTTGCTTGTTATGTTCGTTCTGCCGCAGATTCTGTTATTAGGTGAAAAAGTCATTGACCGTACATCCTTTAAGGTATCTGTTCCGGTTAAAATGGAGAAAACCTCAGGGCTTGTCAGGGTGGATGGTTATGTACAGGGTCAGATTAATGGTATTGTTTCCTGTGAAATCCATGGTGTTATCAAAGGTGATGTAAATGCCCTTGTCAAGATTGGCAAGATTGAGCAGTTAGATGGTCAGGAACTGGCGGATGCTGCCCATATAGAAGAAGGAGAGGAGGCACTGATTGATGAAAAAGAAGATAATCAGTAAATTATTTTTCACAAGGATATGTGCCTATTCCCTGGCACTTGTGATGGCGGGTACGCTGATACCTGTATATCCTGTCATGGCTAAGACCACGCAGGAGGAACAGACGCAGGATGATGCAGATGGGCAGATGGAAACAATACAGATATCATCTGTCAAAGATCTGGAAGAACTGGCAGAGAACTGCCATATAGATGAATGGTCGAGAAATAAGATCATTGAACTTACACAGGATATTGATCTTGCAGGTTCAGATTTTTTAAATATACCGGTATTCAGAGGTGTATTCAAAGGTAATGGACATAAGATAACCAACTACCGATATAATGGCAATGGTTATGTAACAGGCTTCTTCCGTTATGTAGAAGAGGGCGGTATTGTTGAGAATTTGTATCTGTCTGGTAATGTGACCTCAGAAGATGAGAAACAATGCATCGGTGCCATATGTGGCATTAACAGGGGTACGATCCGTGACTGTACTTTTCAGGGACTGGTAGAAGGCAAGTATGAGACAGCTGGAATCGTAGGCATTAATGAAGGAACGGGTACAGTTCAGCGCTGTACAGCCAAAGGAACAGTAACCGGCTATTATTATACAGGTGGTATCGTAGGTAAGAATTTTGGTACAGTAGATAACTGTTCTAACTATGCGAATATCAATAATAATTCCCAGTGGGTAGAAGAGGATGACGAGATCAGTGTCGATATCCTGCAGAATATCCGTGAGAATGAGACAGATGTGAAGGTTGCCAGTGGTGTGGATACTGGTGGTATTGTCGGCTTTTCCAAGGGTGTGATCATGAGATGCACCAATGTAGGTAAGGTTGGTTATGAACATACAGGTTACAATATAGGTGGTATCGTAGGCAGACAGTCTGGTGTTGTAGCGTTATGTACCAACCATGGTACTGTATATGGAAGAAAAGACATAGGCGGTATCGTTGGACAGATGGAGCCATATATTGAGGTTGATGCAGCAGAATCCATCCGTGATGCTGTGAACAAGCTGCATGATCTGGTACAGCAGACACTGGATGACATGAAAGAAGGAACCAATGTAATTCAGAATGATGTAGATGTATTGAAGAATTATTCAGATGCAGTGATTGACCAGAGCGATACATTATCCGACAGACTGTCCAGCTTTGCAGACAATAATATTGATCAGGTCAACAGTCTGACAGACCGTATGGAAAGTGTTCTGGATATGCTGCCTGGCATTATGGATAATACAGATGCAGCAGGCAATTCTCTGACTGATCTGAATAATGCACTCAAGAAGCTCAATGAAGATCTGAATATATCGGATAAAATGTCTTCTTCAACTTATAATGAGACAGATTACCGCAGATTGTCAGTAACCTCCAGTGTAGGTGGAAGCGTAAGCTCAGATAATGTGAATCCGAATGAGGGAACACTGGTTACACTTACGGTAAAGCCGGATAACGGATATGAATTAAATGGGCTGTCTGTAACAGATGCAAATGGCAAGAGCATCACTACGAATCAGACAGCTTCTGATACCTATACTTTTACAATGCCGGAAGAAAATGTGCTTGTATCTGCTGTTTACACTTATACAGGAGCATTTCTGGCGAAGTCCAATGCAGGTGGTAACATTACTGTAAGCGAGAAGTCCAACGGACAGGTAGAGATTCAGGCAGAAGCATATAATGGCTATGAATTGGTTGGAAACAGTGTAAGTATAGGTGGTACTTCTGTTGCACTGGACAGTAATAATAAAGCAACGGTGAGCCGTTCTGCTTACATATCCGGGAATAAGCCGGTCATTGTCGAAGGACAATTCAATAAAAAGTCCAACACCCATAAAGTGACACCAGTGTCAGGAACTGGCGGTATAGTGACCGTGGAAAGCCAGCAGGCGGCAGCAGGAGATACCGTTACAGTGCATACGGTAGCAGCCTATAATTATAAGGTAAAAGCAGTTACTTATAATGGATCAACAGCTACAGCATCCTCAGCCAATGCCGGCGAATATACATTTACTATGCCTGATGCAGACGTATCAGTAGAAGTGACATTTGAATATTCTGGTGATACTACGGATACTTCTCTTGTGTATGCAGAATCTACAGTAGGCGGTACAGTGACTGTGACCAGAAGTGCAGCCAGTGGAGAACAGTATAATGTTGTTATGACACCGAATTCAGGATATGAAGTTCCTGATAGTGACTGTTTAATAGTCAGTGAAGTAATCTCAGGTGGATACAGCCGGCTTTCGTCTGTTTCAAAAGCTGATATGACACAGGAAGGAGACAGTTACCGATATCTTTTAACAAAGAGTTCAAGTGTAGCTTTACGTGTATACGGCAGCTTCACGAAGTCTGCTGATACAAAGGACATTACCTGTACATCAGGAACTGGTGGCGTGATCACAGCCGGCTCATCCAGTGCAGAACCGGGAGATGAGATATATCTGGTCAGTGCCACAGGAAATGGTTACAGACTGAAATCACTTTCTGTTAAGACGGTATCCGGCACAGCGGTATCTTATCAGACAGAGTCCAAGAGATATACATTTACCATGCCGGCAGAGGATGTGGAAGTTACGGCAGAATATGAACCGATACAGCTGATGGTGACTTCCAATGCAGGCGGAGACGCAGCATACACAGGTGGTAATGATACGAAGGTAACACTGAAAGTAACACCCGACTCCGGTTATACAGTATCTTCAACCCCTATTGTGAAGGACAAAAATGGAAATACCATTTCCATGGGTAAGGCATCTGCCGGTACATGGACTTATGAATTCTATTTGAAGAGTGATGCAGAACCTGCATCTGTACAGATTACATTCCAGAAGCAGAATCAGAATGATGCAACACAGGATGCTCTGGATAGAATCAATGCCAATGCAGGAACTCTCAATGGTAAATCTAATGATATCAGCATGTCAGTAGATAAGATCCGGCAGATTATTACAGATGATGATGGTACTGTGAAGGACTGGAACAGCCTGACTTCTGATGAGAAGAAAGACCTGATGAACGAGGTATCCAATCTGATGGATTATACATCAGAGGCAGGAACAGCAGCATCAGAGATTTTAAGTGATCTTGCATTGATCGCAAGTATTGAAGCTCCATATATCAAAGATGCAGCCAGTGCAGCCCATGATGACTTGGATACGGCTTCCAAGCATGTACAGAGCATCATTGACAGCTTAAAGAGTGCAGCATCCGGAGCTAGAGGAATTGTAAATTATCTGAATGGTCAGTCTGATTTGAACTTCTCCAAGCTGGGTGATGAGTTCGATGATAATATGGATACGCTGCATACACAGCTGAGAGGTATGTCAGACAGTATCAAGGCAATCAGCGATCATGCAGCGAATTATTCAGACAAGGTAAATCATGACCTGGAAGCAGTGAATGACCAGTTGAACGTAGTCTTTAACCTGTTTATAGATAAGATTGACAACCTGGATAATATCAATGATGAGAAGAGCTTCTACTCTGATGTCTCCGATGAAGAGATTGAGACAGCAACGACCGGTCGTGTAGATAACAGCACAAATAAGGGTATTGTACAGGGCGATATTAATGTAGGTGGTATAGCAGGATCAATGGCGATTGATGAAGAAGATCCTGAGGATAATGCAGCAGGAAGCACAGATTTCTCTCTGGGTGACAGCTATACTACAATGTGTATTATTAATGGCAGCACGAATCAGGGCTATGTAACATCCAAGAAAGATGGTGCAGGCGGTATTGCCGGATATATGAAATATGGTGTTATTACAGATTGTAAGGGCTATGGTGCTGTAGAGAGTACGGAAGGCGATTATGTAGGTGGTATATGTGGACAGTCACTTTCACTGATCAGGAACAGTTATGCATTGTGTAACCTGACCGGCGGTAATAACGTAGGAGGTATCGCCGGATACGGTACGAATATCAAGGACTGCTATTCTATGGTAAACATCACAGACGCCAAGGCACGGTATGGGGCAATTGCCGGACAGATCGCACTGAATGATGAAGATGAGCAGGACAGCACCACTACAGTAACGAATAACTATTATGTAGGTGACGACATCTATGGTATTGATAATATCAGCTATATTGGAATCGCAGAGCCGATAACTTATGAAGAATTGCTTACTGTAGAAGGTATGCCTACTGATTTCTGGCATCTGAAAGTTACTTTCAAGATTGATGATATGTATCTGGGTACTCAGGAACTGGCTTATGGTGACAGTCTGTCGAAGCTGACATTTCCACAGGCGCCTGCAAAAGACAATTGCTATGGAGTATGGCCGGATGTATCTGATCGGGTTATGACGGGCAACCTTGTAATCGAAGGCGAATATAAGGATAATGTAACAGTTGTACAAAGCGATAGCACAAGTAACATGCTGGCATCTGATGAAGGAGATAACAAGAAAGCACTTGTTCTGGTAGAAGGTGTCTTCACGGAAGATGCAGTATTGCATACTACCATTTCAGATGAGGTAGTGCCACAGGAAGTTACCGGTAAGAACGATTATACCGTATATCAGGTATCTCTGGAAAATACAACAGTAACAGGAGCTGACACACTTGCTGTACGTCTTCTGAATCCATACAAAAAGGCAACCGTATGGAGCTATCTGGATGGTGAATGGCAGCAGGTTGACAGTAAAGTGCGTGGACAGTATTTACAGACGGCCATGAAGGGTGCAATTGGTACATTCTGCATTGTAGAGGAAAGCTCCAATACAATGAAGATTATTATCATCATAGCTGTATGCGCAGCCGTTGTTGTTCTTTTACTCCTTCTGATCAGGAAGCTTGCAGGCAGACACAGGAATAAGGAGAAAAAGCCTAAGAAACCTAAAGCCGTAAAAAAGACAAAGAAGATAAAGAAAACAGAAGATAAGTAATGAAAATGCTCCTTTCCATACAGCAGGATAAAGCTGCTATGGAAGGGGCTTTTTTAATTGAAAGTTATATCAATGGGTAAAATAGAGCTTGACATATATAGATTATCTACATATAATCATATATAGATAATCTATATATGATTATGAGAAAGAGAGGAATTGAAAATGGCAATTGATAAGAGCCTGGTATCAGGGAGTACTTCAATGTTATTGCTTCGGCTTCTTGAAGAGAAGGATATGTATGGATATGAGATGATAGAGACACTGGAGAGTCGTTCCAATCATGTATTCAGCCTAAAGGCGGGTACTTTGTATCCTCTGCTTCATTCACTGGAGGAGAAGGGATATCTTACCTCCTATGAGAATGAGGTGAATGGCAAAACCCGTAAATATTACAGTATTACGAAGAATGGGAGAAATTATCTCAAGGATAAGAAGAAGGAATGGCAGGAATATCAGACAGCAGTTACCAATGTGCTGTGTATGGAGGGCTAAGAAATGGATGAATTTATCAGAGCTTTGCTTGAACAGGTAAGGTGTAAGAAAGCCAGAGCCGGGATAGCCAGAGAGATAACAGACCATATTGAAGATGCGGCACAAGACCTGGAACAGGAAGGCATGACACATGAACAGGCTCTTGCAGCTGCAGTGCAAAGTATGGGCGATCCTGTTGCTATCGGTGTAGAACTGGACAGAATTCACAGACCAAGAATGGACTGGAGAACTTTTATTATGATTGTCATACTAAATCTGGGTGGACTTATGGTTCAATATGCAGCAATGGGCATTTCAAGAAAGCAATGCCTGTATACCATGATTGGACTGGCAGTGATGATTGGAATCTGTTATCTGGATTACAGTTTCCTGGCACGTTATGCGAAAGCCTGCTACTGGATAATGACAGCAACATTTCTATTTGTATACTGGGGAGCACAATCAGGCGTGCTGGATGGCATGTCTCTTTGGGTAAATGGTAGCAGCTTACGTGGCTTTGCTATCCTGACGATGCTGTATATACCGGTATACGCAGGCATATTATATACATGTAGAGGAAGCAGAATGAAAGGTCTGCTGCGTGCGATAGCATATATGATTCCGCCACTCTTTTTCTCTTTGCATAGCAGCATATCTTCCAGCATGTGTATCTGGATTGTATTCTATGGGATGATTCTATATGCACTCTGGAAGGGCTGGTTTCGCTTAGAACGAAAGATTGCAGTGCCTGTGTGCGCTTTTGCAGCTTTCATATTGCCCATACTGAGTGCTGTATTTTTCTATTTCTTTGGTGCAGCAGATTATCAGAAGGTGCGCATTATTGCATTCCTTAATCCGCAATCAGATAGTCAGGGTTCAGGTTATTTCTATAATATACTTAGAACGGTACTTTCTGAATGCAGATGGCTTGGCAGCTCCGGAGGAGAAGGACCTGTACAGAGTTTCTTTGCATTTGGAAGAGAATGGATGATCCTGCAGCTTGTCATATCCTATGGCTGGATATGTGGACTGGCAGTGATTGCAGCGCTGGCAACATTCATTATCAAGGTCTTTGGAATTACAGCCAAAGCAGGTAATCAGCTGGGCAGGATGATCGGTTTTGGATGTGGTATGCTGCTACTGACAGAGAGCGTGCTTGGAATCGGCATGAATCTCGGAGTCTTCCCTTCTACAACAGTATGTATGCCATTCCTTGCTTACGGCTTTTGCAATTCTGTTGTGTACGCAGTTCTATGCGGCTTTATTCTCAGCATCTGCCGCTACCGCAACGTATTAACAGAGCATAACATGCTGCGCAGCCCGGAAAAAATAGCCATATATAAAAACTGAGATAACAGCCCAAAATGTAAAGTATACAAATTCGCTTTGCAAATCAGCCAACATGCTTTATAATATTTCCAGATGAATAATCAGGTATTGAAAGTATATATTAGAGAATTCAGAATTGTACAATTCGTGACTTTGAATTTATTTTGTAAGAGCCTGAAGAAGTGAGGTTTTGTATGGGAATAGTTGTTTTTGGTGCGGTATTTGTAGATATTAAGGGATTCCCGGATGATATCTATATACCCGATGGAAGAAATGTTGGACATGTAGAATATATTCATGGCGGAGTAAGCCGCAATGTTGTGGAAGATATAGCCAATATAGAGTTAAGACCCACATTTGTCAGCATAGTGGATGACAGTGCCCTGGGCCAGGACGTAGTCAGAAAGCTGAACAATCATAAAGTAAACACGGATTATGTACTCACAATACCCGGTGGAATGGGAACCTGGCTTGCAGTATTTGACCACAGTGGCAATCTTGCAGGGTCTATCTCACAAAGACCCAATCTTATGCCGATACTTGACCTCCTTGAGGAAAAAGGCGATGAAATCTTTGCCAATGCGGATTCTGTTATTGTTGAAGTAGATATGGACAGAGATATTATCAAAAAAGTTGTGGCACTTTCCAAAAAACATAATAAAAAACTTTTTGGTGTTGTAAGCAATATGAGCATAGCAGTAGAAAGAAGAGACTTCCTGCAGAACTTTGACTGCTTTATCTGTAATCAGCTTGAAGCAGGCATGTTCTTTATGGAAGATTATGCAGATAAGACCCCGGAAGAACTCTGTGAGATTCTTGCTAAACGTGTCACCTTAGGCAAAATCCCAGCCATGATCGTAACTATGGGAGACCATGGTGCTGTATATGCCGACCTGACAGGAGATAAAGGAATCTGCCCACCCCAGAAGGTGCGTGTAAAAGATACCACAGGCGCCGGAGATGCATTCTGTGCAGGCGTATCCAGCGGTCTTACCTATGGGAAAACCCTGAGAGAAGCTGTCGAGATAGGAAGCCGGCTCGCAGCATCCGTAATTACATCATTAGAGAATGTATGCCCCAGATTCCTGCCGGAAGAATTTGGAATACAGTTATAATTGTAACTATTCAGAGCCATGCAAATTGAGTCAGAATATGCTTATTTATAAGCATATATGGCGAAGTAACCACAATAAGCAGATAACAAGTAAACTTGTTATCCAGATAAGCATCGAAGATGCGGTTTTGCGCATGGGGTTCTGAATAGTTACTTATAATTTTTAGTTGAAATAGAAGATACAAAATGATATACTTGTCACGTCAAAATTATATTTAAGAAAGCAGAGGTGAATTTGCATGGACAGTTGCGATAGTACAGGACGAAGTACAATGTACGGTGCGATAAATGTAATAGCGAAAGTGTGGCTGTCTATGGAGATTGACTAGCTGCATTTCTTGTTGTTGTGTCTTTTATAACACCGTATCAGAAGAGTCCTTACATCACAGCAGGTAACTTGTTGGTCTGCTTTGGAATTCTGAAGCGGTGTTTTTTTGCGCCCTTTTGTGGGATGCATAGAGATTTGGAGGCAGCAATGACAGAAAGAATGATGAAAAGACCGGAATATGTAGATGAACTGATCAGAATTATCAGAAGTAATTTACCTAAGGAAGAATTACTGGATAAATTATCCGATTATCATGATAATGATATCGCAGAGGCTTTGGACAGCCTGACAGCATCAGAAAGAAAAAGACTGTATTCAGTACTGGGAGTACAGAGAATCGCACAGATTTTTGCTTATCTGGATGATGCAGAACCTTATTTCAAAGAGATTTCACTGGAGAATGCGGCAAAGGTAGTTTCAGAGATGGACTCCGATGATGCAGTAGATGCTCTGGAGGATATGGATGACAGAACGAAGCATCAGATCGTGAACATGTTGGATCAGGATGCAGTGAAGGATGTGAAGCTTCTTCTTTCCTATGAAGATGTGGAAATCGGTAGCTGCATGACCACGAACTTTATCGTGATTCATAACAATCTGACCATTCGACAGGCTATGCGGGAGCTGGTCAATCAGGCAGGAGAAAATGACAACATTTCTACCATATATGTTATAGATGATGAAGATAAATTCTACGGTGCTATCGAATTGCAGAAGCTGATTGTTGCCAGGGAGCATGAGGATCTGGAAGACATCATCAGCCGTTCTTACCCTTATGTGCTTGACCATGAGAAGATCAGTGACTGTATCGAGAAAATCAAGGATTATGCAGAGGACTCCATTCCTGTATTGCTGGAAGATGGTACAATTGCCGGTATTATTACCGCTCAGGATATTGTAGAAGTAGTAGATGACGAAATGGGCGATGATTATGCAAAGCTCGGTGGTCTGACCGCAGAGGAAGATCTGGAGGAAAAGACTACAGAAAGTGTGAAGAAGCGTCTGCCCTGGCTGATTATTCTGCTGTTCCTTGGAATGGGAGTATCTACAGTAGTAGGTATGTTTGAATCAGTAGTAGCAGTACTTCCGATTGTCATGTGCTTCCAGTCTTTGATCCTTGATATGGCAGGTAACGTAGGAACACAGTCACTGGCAGTTACAATCCGTGTTCTGATGGATGAGAACCTGACGGGCACACAGAAGTTTAAGCTGGTAGCCAAGGAAATGAAAGTAGGATTCTTTAATGGCTTCATTCTGGGCGTTATGGCATTTCTGTTCCTTGGAATGTACATCCATTTCCTGAAGCAGTATTCACTGGGATATTCCCTGCTGGTATCAGGATGTGTCGGCGTTGCACTGATCGGAGCCATGGTTGTATCAAGCATGGTAGGAACCCTGATTCCCATGTTTTTCAAAAAGATTAAAGTAGATCCTGCAGTAGCATCCGGTCCATTGATTACAACAGTCAATGACCTGGTAGCCATTGTTGTATACTATGGACTGGCAATGGTTGTTCTGATTGATATGATTCATTTAGCCTAGTACTTGCTTTTGCATAATGCATGGTGTAACATATTTCTAAAAGAATGGAAAGGCATGGTAATCACATGAAACTCGACAGAAATAAAGCCGGTAAAGCTTTTAGAAACTATGTTGCACAATATAATGCTCAGGATGAGAAGGTCAAGTTGAAGATTGACCATACTTATCGTGTCGCAGCTCTGTGTGAACAGATCGCACAGAGCATTTCTTTATCCTCAGATGATGTGGATATTGCATGGTTTAGCGGATTGCTTCATGATGTGGGGCGTTTTGAGCAGCTGCGCCGGTTTGGAACATTTAATGATGCACAGTCTATAGACCATGCAATGTATGGCGCAGAGATACTTTTTGACCAGGAGAAGATATGGGACTATATTGATAGAGAAGCAATTACAGAGGATGAGCTGCTTTTTTTGAGAAAAGTCATTTCATGCCACAGCGCATATCGTGTACCGCAGGATTATACTGACAGAGAGAAGCAGTTTGCAGATATCCTGAGAGATGCAGATAAGATAGATATTTTAAAGGTCAATGTGGATGTTCCTCTGGAGGAAATCTATAATGTGACAAGTAAAGATCTGGCGAATGCAGAGGTCACACAGGCTGTAATGGACAGCTTTGCCAAGAAGCACGCGACACTTCGTGCCTTGAAGCAAACTTCCGTAGATCATGTTGTAGGGCATATCTCTCTTGTATATGAGCTGGTATATCCATACAGCGTGAAAGTAGTGGTACAGCAGGGATATCTGGACAAGCTGATGCATTTTCAATCACAGAATCCACATACGATGGAGCAGTTCGCACAGCTTCGTCAGATGATGGACAGTTATATAGCGGACAGATTACAGAGTTAAAAAACAGAGGAGAAGAAGAAATGAGCGATAAAAGAGTAATCAAGGCAGCATTGCTTGGAGCAGGCGTAGTAGGCAGTGGCGTATATGAGCTGGCGCAAATTCTGGCAGAAGATATAGAGTACAAGACGGGCGCTGCATTAGAGATCAAGAAAGTACTGGTCAGAAACCTGAATAAGAAGCGTGAAGGGATTGCAGAGGAGATTCTGACTGATAACTGGAAGGATATTGTGGAAGACCCTGAGATAGACATTGTAATTGAGTTAATGGGTGGAATAGAGCCGGCAAGAACTTACATATTAGAAGCGATTGCTGCCGGTAAGCAGGTAGTTACGGCGAACAAGGATTTACTTGCAGAAGACGGAAGAGAGCTGCTGGAAGCATCTGATGCAGCAGGAACGGATCTGCTCTTTGAGGCAAGTGTAGGTGGTGCAATCCCTATTATCCGTCCTTTGAAACAAAGCATGGCAGGGGACAATATCACAGAGATTATGGGTATTGTGAATGGTACTACCAATTATATCCTGACGAAGATGTCTGAAAAAGGCATGAGCTACGAAGATGCCCTCAGACAGGCAACAGAGCTTGGGTATGCAGAATCTGACCCGACAGCGGATGTAGAAGGCTATGATGCAGGCAGGAAGATTGCCATTATGGCATCCCTGGCTTTTCATTCCAGAGTGACTTTTTCACAGGTATATACAGAAGGTATTACGAAGATCACAGCAGAAGATATCCGTTATGCGAAAGAATTCGGCTATGTAATCAAGCTTCTTGGCGTAGCCAGACATGGAGAAGATGGAATAGAGGTAAAAGTACATCCCATGCTGATTAATGAGAATCATCCGCTGGCAACAGTCAGAGATTCCTTCAATGCAGTATTTGTACATGGACAGGCAATGGATGATGCCATGTTTATGGGACGTGGTGCAGGTAAGATGCCAACAGCAAGCGCTGTTATGGGGGATGTGATTGATTCCATGCGCAATATCATGCATCACTCCTCAGGAAGAATCGGCTGTGGATGTTACAGACAGATTCCAGTAAAACATATTAAAGATACCTGTTCCAAATTCTTTATGCGTATCCAGGCTGCTGACCGTACAGGAGCACTTGCCAATATCGCCAGTGTATTGGGTAACAATAACGTAAGTATTGCCCAGGTAGTGCAGAAGAGCCGTAAAGATGGCGTGGCAGAGCTGGTAATCATCACAGATGAAGTAGAAGAGAGACATTTCAATGATGCATTGGTAGTATTTCAGGGTATGTCTGATGTGAAAGAGGTATCAGGCGTGATTCGCGTGTACTAATCATATAAAGTATGAAAATACGAAGGGGGATATAGAATATGGGGCAGTCCAAAATAACTGTCAGACCTGACCGGGTTACAGGACAATTAGGTGATTTATATGGAATTTTCTTTGAAGATCTGAATCATGCAGCAGATGGTGGATTATATGCAGAGATGGTGCAGAACAGAAGCTTTGAGTTCTGCGCTGTAGATAACCCGTCCTACCATCCGCTTATGGCATGGGAGAAGATCGAGAAGAAATACAGCAGAATGCAGTGGTGGATACAGGATTCCCATCCTTACAGCAGACGTAATCCTCACTATCTTGTGTGTGAAATATTTGAGACAGGAATGGGAGCCGGTGTCAGAAATACGGGCTTTACCCCTGGAATGTATCTGCAAAAAGGAGAAAAATACCGCTTTTCCTGTCTGGCTGCTACAGACGGAAGAGGAGAGCTGCCACTTAGGATCGTCTTGGAAAATGATGAGGGCAGGAATCTTGGACAGGCAGATATTGTGGTATCTAATGGAACTGTGTGGAATCATTATGAAGCAGAGATTACAGCGCAGGAGATTACTACGGCTGGCAATCTGTCAATCTATATAGAAGCAGTGGGCAGATTGTATCTGGATATGGTCTCCTTATTCCCTCAAAAGACATTCATGCAGCAAAGAAATGGATTAAGAGCTGATATTGCCACTTTGCTGGCAGATTTAAAGCCGCGGTTTATGAGATTCCCCGGTGGCTGTCTTGTACATGACGGTTCTATTAATGCAGAGGACAGGGATTCCCTTTATCGCTGGAAGAATACAATCGGTGTCTTGGAAGAGCGCCCGGCAAGAAGGAATAACTGGGGCTATAACCAGACTCTTGGATTGGGATATTATGAGTATTTCTGTTTCTGTGAAGAGATAGGAGCGAAGCCCTTACCAGTACTTCCGGCAGGATATGATCCACATCACCAGCGAAAAGTGCCTTTTGACCAGTTGGATGAATGGATTCAGGAAGCACTGGATCTGATTTCTTTTGCCAATGATGATGCATCTGCACAATGGGGCAGGATACGTTGTGAATTAGGGCATCCTGAACCCTTTGGACTGGAATATATAGGAATTGGCAATGAAGAAGTCGGAGAAGGCTTCTTTGAAAGATATCCCTATTTCCATAAGGCAATCAAGGAGAAATATCCTGATATTCAGATCATTGCCAGCAGTGGGCCTTTTGCGGCAGGCGGAGAGTATGAGAAGGGCTGGAATTGTGCCAGAAGAAATCATGCAGATCTGGTAGACGAGCATTATTATATGGCGCCGGAGTGGTTCCTTGCCAACCATCATAGATATGATTCATTCGATGAGAATGGTCCGAAGGTATTTCTTGGAGAATATGCAAGCTGGGGTAATACCTGGTATAATGCCCTTACAGAGGCATCCTATATGACAGGTATGGAGCGTAACAGTGAGAAGGTTGGATTGGCGTGTTATGCACCATTGTTGTGTAATGTGAATTACATTAACTGGAAGCCTGATATGATCTGGTTTGATAATCATCAGGCATACGGAACAGCCAACTATTATGTACAGAAGCTTTTCATGAATCATCAGGGAGATGACAGGATTGAGCTGGAAATGACAGGGATAGACGACAGTGTAACGATACAGGATGATCCCAAAGGCGGTTTTGGACTTAGAACAGAACCTGACACGGTTGTCAGATATTCTCAGATCATGATTGAAGATATACAGAATGGTACAATCTGGAAGGACTCTGAGGTATATTTCGTAGGAGATAACGTAGAACAGTACATATCGGCTGATCCTGATGCCAGAGTGGTGACAGAGGATATTTTGCTGCATACAGTAGAATCTGACCATTATATCATTACAGTAAAAGGTGAAATGCTGTATGGCAGACGGGGCTTTATGCTTCAATATGGGAACCGGGATGAGAAGAACCGTTATCAGTGGGAGATTGGCGGCTGGCAGAACATGGACAGTGCATTGACACAGGATATTGCCGGACGTAATTCCTGTCTTACCCAGTCTTCCTTTACTGTAGCAGCTGACAGGGAATATGAACTGAAGCTGGAGATAGAGGGCAGACATTTAAGGGCATATATTGACGGCGAACTCATTCATGAGATACATCATGCCCCTGTAAAGATAGAACCTCTCTATACAGCTGCATCTATTGACCGCCAGTCAGGAGATGTGATTGTAAAGCTGGTTAATGTGCAGAAGAGACCGATAGATACAGTGCTTCATATGGAAGGCATCGAACAGGCAAAAGGAACTGCCTATATTATGTCAGGATTTGCCCTGAAAGATGAGAACTCCTTTGCAGAACCATTGAAAGTATCTCCAAGGGAGGAAGAAATTCAGCTTACGCAAGGCTGCTGTTCCTGTCATATTGATGGAGAGTCTGTGCAGGTTCTGAGATTTCAAAAATCATAATTTCCGATAAGAAGAAAAACCAAATAAAGTAATATCGCTTGCCGCCTTGGCAAGCTCCTCAAGAGAGACACTGTTGTCAGAATGAAACCATTCAATGTACATGGATACAATGCCGGATGCTACGTATTCGGCATAAAGTCCCAGCAGATTATTCTGTGCATTGATTTTTGGAGCATATCTTTCCAACAGTGTCTTTTTGATTGTATTTTTCACCTTTATAAGCAGAAAATCATAATTATTAGAGAATATGAGACTTCGATATAATTCAAAATCATCATTGATGATCTGGTTTAGACTGCAAAAAAGCGCATAAGCATCAAAATCAGAGGAACGAAAGTCATAATCACGGATAATGGCAAGCAGCTTCTCTACAATTTCATCCTCGATTTTATCCAGAATGTCATCAATTCCGGAGTAATAGCTATAGAAGGTTTTACGGTTAATATCTGCCTTATCAGACAGCTCTTTTACCGTAATCTGGGATAGTTCTTTCTCAGAGAGCAGAGAAATGAGGGCATTACGTATATTTTTCTGTGTGCGCTGTACGCGGCGGTCTGTGGGGTTGGAAATCATGTAAAGTCTCCTTTTTTAATACATAACACGGTATAGATAAGTAACACATGTGTATAAAATGTATATTATGTAACATTGCCATGCATTTTGACCGTTGTCAGTAGAAATAATAGAAATTATAATACAGACAGAAACAAAAAGCAACAAGTGTTACATTTTACAGGAAGGTTTGGTATAGGAAATGAAAGAGTTTGTTATTTCAACGGATTCAACAGCCAGTTTGCCAGAGGATTATCTGAAGGAAAACAATATTGCGATACATCCATTACATTATTATATAGATGAAGAGGAATTCGGTAAGGACATTGGAAAAGAATTAACGGATAAGGAATTCTACCAGAAGATCCGTGAGGGCAAGATGCCTACCACAAGTGCGACCAATCCCGAATATATTATGAAGGTTATGAAGGAACAGTTGGATGCAGGGTTCGATATTCTTCATATTGGATTTTCTTCAGGAATCAGCAGCAGTTATAATAATGCAGCAATGTGTGGCAGAGAATTACAGGAAGAGTATCCGGATCGTAAGATTATTGTAATAGATTCCCTGAGTGCAGAGTGTGGACAGGCACTGCTGGTCTACCATGCTGTAGAAATGAAGAAGCAGGGCAAGACAATGGAAGAGATTGCAGAGTGGATTGAGGCGAACAAGCTTCATGTTGTACATCATTTTACAGTAGAAGATCTGTTCCACCTCGTAAGAGGCGGCAGACTTGCCAAATCAACTGCGATTATTGGTACAGCATTAAATATCCAGCCGGTTCTGCATATGGATGATGAAGGCAAGTTATCTAACATAGCCAAGACCAGAGGCAGGAAAAAGGCAATGAAGATGCTGGTTGATACGATCGAACAGAATACAGACGGATGGGAAGTCAATGAAGTATTCATTTCACATTCTGATACACAGGATGAAGCAGCAGAACTGGAGAGTATGGTCAAAGAGAAATACCCGGATGCCAAGACCATGATTCTTTCAATCAGCCCCACAGTCGGAGCGCATACAGGTGTAGGTACACTGGTGGTATCCTATTTTGGAAATAAAAGATAGCAATAAAAAAGTCACGCGAAAAACGTGACTTTTTTGTTGCTCATTTGTCTATTCTTTATAATTCTTAGCGACATATGCTGCAATATCTTTGTTATCAGCATCCAGACGGCAGCCAATGATATAAGTACCTTCATCATTTGTGCATCGGATGATTGTAGCGGACTGTTCACTCTGACCCTCCAGCGGGAATGCCTTTAAATGCAATGTGATGTGTTTACCCTTGGATTCCATAAAGATTCTTTCCGGGGATTTGAAAGCAAATCCACCACCACTGATATTGAGCATCTGTGCGTCAATAGTCTGATTGCTGTCAGTAAATGTTACCGTACACAGATTATGGATTGGCATTCTGGCATATTTACATCTGTTCATAACAGAAGGGGTGGTATTTACGGTAATCTGGTATGTACCGGCTGGGCTGTTCTTTGGAATAGAAACCTGTGCCTGTTCCCAGTAGTATACTTCATTTGCCACAGAAATCTGCATGCAATAGGTAATTGTTTTATCCTTTAAGTTAAGAGAAGAGGTATTCATGGAAGCAAGAATACCATTATCTATAGTACCACTGACAATACCGTTATATTCACTGGTATGGCCGGCTGCATCCTTTACGAACAGTGCAATGCGCATGCCTTTTGTAACATCCTGGATTCCCATGAAACCGCCGGAACCGAGCTCTTTGACCAAATTATCAACGACTTTTTCAATATTCTCCACATTGACAGAGGTTTCTTCATACTTGCTGAGCATTGTTTTGGTAGTATCTTCTGCATCAGATACACAGTCTGTCATAACACCCATGACTTCTGTGATCAGGGACATATTATCGACCAGATTCTGATTGGAGGATTCTACCTCTTTCATAGCATGGTCGATTGTCTGTATGTTACCGTTAAGCTGTGTAGAATCTGTTGCAATTTGAGTAACATTTTCATTAATTCCAGCCATACTGGTCAGCAGCTCCTGAATTAGGGTCAGCGTCTGGGTAATGGAAGAAGTCATCTTCTCAGAAGTCTCCTGTAAGTTGCCAAGAGCGCCCATAATGCGTTCAGAAGAAGATTTGGTATCTGTGCTCAACTGCCTGATCTGTTCTGCTACAACGGCGAAGCCTCGTCCTGCATCACCGGCTCTTGCAGCTTCAATAGAGGCATTCAGCGCCAGCAGATTCGTCTGTGATGTGATACCGGAAATGGTACTTGTTTCATCCTTTACCATTTGGAATTCATTACTGAAGATTCCAAGAATCTGCTCCACCTGGGAAGAAAGGTCTGCAATGACATTTGTGGTGTCCATGACTTTTACAAGTTCGTGGCTGCTTTCGTCTGCATGCTGTCCCGATTCATTAATCAGTTTGACCATTTCATCAATGAGGGTTACAACGCTTTGTACCTGTGTATTGATGTCAGTTGTCATATCAACAGAAGACATTGTCTTGTCATGCAGTGTATTGTTGTTATCAGACAGCTTGTTCATGCTTTCTACAACAGAGTTGGCACCCTGACGGTTCTCGTCTGCAAGTTCCCTGACAACAGTGACACCATCTACGATGGAATTGCTGGCACCTTTTACCTTATTTACAGTATTCACGACACGTTCAAGATTACCCTGGATAGAACCGGTCAGTGCATCATTGGAGGAAGTAATGTGTTTTACAGACAAAATACAGCCTATATAACAGAGGGTGATTGTACTGATTTCCAGAGGCAGGTCATTGGCATAACCTGCGGGTATTGTTCCCTGAATGTAGAATATAAGGGCACTCAGAAGCAGGACGGCATCATTCAGAACACATATTTTAATAAGAAAAATATAATCATTGAAGAGTACCATCATTGTGATAAGCGGGAAAATATAGATAAATGCAAGATCAAAAGGTGATACGCAGATAGTATAGGCATAGAAAACACCATATCCTATCGCTACGACCTCTTTGTATTTGATCCAGTCGTCACCGTTGAGTTTACACATGATACGTCCAAATAAATAGGGAAGCCATCCAAGAAGGATCATTATGATGAAATTACCTGCTGAGATTCCTTTCCCAATCTGTGGAGCATGGCCTAATGTAATCAGGACAAGCAGGATAATCCATACCATACGGGCCTTTTTGTTGGCGCTTGCTTTAAAATATTTTTCATTGTATTCCATTTCTTTTTTCCTTTCTGCCAATAAATAATATATTTTTATTTTAAAATACAAAATAAAAAAAGTCTATATAGTTAAGAGAAAATAAGTAAAATAAACTATCAATAAATCTCCTATTTACTATATAGGAATTGTATGATAATATGTATTTGTTTTTAATAACGAATTTGACATAATAATATAAGTGCTTTACAATATTGCATGGTTTCATGTATCTATACTGGAATATTCAGTGACAATAAAATAAAGAAGAAAGGTTTGGTAAAGTGATGATTACTTTAAAAAATGTATCCAAAACCTACGAGACCAAGGATGGTACAGTGCATGCATTACAGGATGTAAGCCTTACAATCAATAAAGGCGATATTTTTGGTATCATTGGTATGAGTGGTGCCGGTAAGAGTACGTTAGTCAGATGCTTGAATTTTCTGGAACGTCCAACCTCCGGTACTGTAGAGATAGAGGGTAAGGATCTGTCGGCTTTGAGCGAGAAGGAACTGCGTATGGAGCGCAGAGGCATTGCAATGATTTTTCAGCATTTTAATCTGTTGATGCAGAAGAATGTTATGGATAATGTCTGCTTCCCATTGAGAATCGCGGGAGTTTCCAAGGCTGATGCAAGGAAGAGAGCCAAAGAGCTTTTGGAGATTGTAGGACTCTCAGATAAAGCCAAGGCTTATCCGATACAGCTTTCCGGTGGACAGAAGCAGAGAGTGGCAATCGCAAGAGCGCTGGCTTCCAATCCAAAGATTCTGTTATGTGACGAGGCTACCAGTGCCTTGGATCCACAGACGACCAAGTCTATACTGGCATTGTTAAAAGAAATTAACGAGAAATATGGAATTACCATTGTGATTATTACCCATGAAATGGCAGTTGTTAGAGAAATCTGTAACAGAGTAGGCATTGTTGGCGGTGGACATCTGGTAGAGACGGGAGAGGTTCTGGAAGTATTCAGCCATCCACAGTCTAAGGAAGCAAGGGAGCTTGTAATCAGAAGTGCATCCGAGAATGCAGAGCTGGTTGATGAATTACAGACAAAGAACTGCGTGAGAATCGTATTTTCAGCGAACTCATCCTTTGAACCGGTGATTGCCAACATGGTGCTTCGGTTCCGGACACCGGTGAATATCCTCAGGGCAGATACGAAGAATGTCAGTGGTATTGCCCATGGTGAGATGATTCTGGGCTTACCGGAAGATAAGAAAATCAGCCATGAAATGATACAGTATCTGAAAGACAGGAATCTTGCAGTAGAGGAGGTAACTGATTATGTGGGATAAAGCAGTAATCAATATGATTCTGGTAGGAATCGGCGAAACATTATATATGACTCTGGCATCCACGATTATGGGATATGTGTTTGGAATGCCTCTTGGAATTGCACTGGCAGTTACAGATAAGACCGGCATCAGGCCAAATGCAGTAGTTTATAAGATTCTGGATTTTATTTCCAATATTATCAGAAGTATTCCATTCCTGATTCTTCTGATCGTATTGATTCCTTTTACAAGACTGGTCGTAGGTAAGAGCTATGGCTCTACAGCGACAATAGTGCCGCTGGTTGTAGCAGCAACACCTTTTATCGGGCGAATGGTAGAGTCTTCCCTGAAAGAAGTGGATGGTGGTGTCATTGAGGCAGCACAGTCCATGGGAGCAAGTACTTTTACAATTATTTTCAAAGTATTGCTGGTAGAGGCAAGAACATCCATTCTTGTAGGTGCTACTATCGCAATCGGTACAATACTTGGTTATTCTGCCATGGCAGGTACTGTAGGCGGAGGCGGTCTTGGAGATATCGCTATTCGTTACGGATATCATCGTTATCAGGTAGATATTATGGTTGTAACAGTGATTCTGTTGATCGTTCTGGTGCAGATATTCCAGACAATAGGCATGCATATTGCCAATAAGATCGACAGGCGTAAGAGATAACAATCCGCACAGCGGAGGTTATAGATATTTATTATTAATGGAGGAGAAATTATGAAAAAAAGAGTAACAGCAGTCATTTTGACAGCAGCATTAGCTGTAGCATCTTTAGCAGGATGCGGCAACACAGCAACATCTGAACCAGCAGCAGAAGCAACAGGAAGCACAGTCACAGCAGCAACAGAAGCAGCAGAGAGCACATCTACAGAGGATAAGACAATTACAGTAGCAGCAAGTGCTACACCTCATGCAGAGATTCTGGAACAGGCAAAGTCTATTCTTGCAGAGCAGGGATGGGATCTTCAGGTAACAGTATTTGATGATTATGTACAGCCGAACAATGTTGTTGAGAGTGGTGAATTTGATGCCAATTATTTCCAGCACATTCCTTATCTTGACAGCTTCAATGAAGAACATGGTACACACCTTGTAAATGCAGGCGGCATCCATTATGAGCCATTTGGTATCTATCCTGGAACAAAATCCAGCCTGGATGATCTGGAAAGTGGTGATGTTATCGCAGTTCCTAATGATACAACAAACGAAGCAAGAGCATTGCTCTTATTGCAGGATAATGGTATACTGACACTTAAAGACGGTGTTGGTCTGGAAGCAACTGTAAATGATATCGTAGAGAATCCTAAGGATGTTAAGATTCAGGAGCTGGCAGCTGAGCAGGTAGCAAGAGTAAGAGAAGAAGTTGCTTTCGTTGTATTAAACGGTAACTATGCATTACAGGCTGGTCTTTCTGTAGCTAAGGATGCAATCAAATATGAGACTGCTGATTCAGAAGCAGCTAAGACATATGTGAATGTAATTGCAGTAAAAGAAGGCAATGAAAACAGTGAAAAGACAAAGGCTTTAGTAGATGTCCTGAAGTCTGATGCTATCAAGCAGTATATTAACGATACATATGACGGAGCAGTTATTCCATTTAACTAATCAGATATAATATGTATAATCTATACAAAAACCGCAGACACTGATCTTATATTAATGTACTCTCAGAATGCTTCATTTAGAAGACTCCGAGAGTACATATTATAAACGTGGAGGAATCAGCAATGAAAAGAAGAAAACTGACGACTACGCTTGCAGCAGTGCTTGCAGCAGCAATGCTCGTTACCGGATGTGGAGCAGATACAGATCGTAATCCGGATGAAGTAACAACACAGGAACATGATGAAGATACCATGGTTCATCTGGAGAGTCTGGATGAGGTATCGGCTTTGTTTGATGATGTATATGCACAGGTATCAGAGGATATCCTGCCTGCATATCTGGAAACCAGTGAGGTGGATCTGCAGGATATGGATTCTGTGACTTATCAGACAGGCCTGACAGATATTACGGGAATAGAGGGCATTTATATGTCAGAGTCAGGAATTGGCTCAATCGCATATTCTGCGATGTACATCAGGACAAATGATGATGCAGATGTAGACCAGATAAAGAAACGGGTATTTGACAGTGTAGATCCGGCTAAGTGGATCTGTGTAACAGCAGAGAAGGAGATTGCCAATTCCTTTGGAAAAGACATTTTCTTTGTAATGGGAGATTCTGATACGGCAGACAGTGTCTATGAAGCAGCAGTTAAGGCTGCCGAGCAAAGAAACATGACAGTTTCTGATCAGATATTGGAGAAAGAAAATCCTATCTAATTAAAGGAGCAGTTCCTATGCTATTTTCCAGTATTACGTTTCTCTATTTTTTCCTGCCACTGGCGCTTTTGATTTACAAAGTAGTGCCATCCGGAGCGAAGAATTTATGTTTATGTATGATATCCTGTCTTTTTTATGCATGGGGAGAGCCGGCAGGGCTCTTCCTTATGCTGGGGCAGGTTGTATTTGCTTATATTCTGACAGGAATAGCAGACAATAGAAAAGGTACAGTGATAGGCAGAATATCTTATATTCTGTCTGTTTTTGTACCTTTTGTTTTTTTGTTTTATTATAAATACAGTACATTTTTCCTGCATGGAATTATGCCTGATATGCCGGAGATAACATTGCCAATAGGAATTTCATTTTATACATTTCAGCTTGTAAGTTACTGCATTGATGTACATTATGGCAGAGCTGCAAGGCAGAAGAAGCTTGTGAACCTTATTGCGTATGTAACGCTTTTTCCACAATTGATTGCAGGACCTATTGTGCGATATACGCAGATAGAACAGGAGCTGGCAGACAGATATATTTCAGAAGAAGATTTTGCACAGGGAAGTGTCAGATTTGTCATTGGTCTTGCCAAGAAGGTACTTCTGGCTAACGTGCTGGGAGAGTTTACACAGGAGATAGCAGGAATGACAGGAGAATCTGTTATACTGGCATGGCTCTATGCAGCAACAGCAGCCATGCAGATATATTATGATTTCTCAGGATATTCTGATATGGCAATTGGACTTGGCAGAATGTTTGGATTCCATTTTCCGGAGAATTTCAGATATCCCTTTATCGCAGAAAGTGCGACTGTATTCTGGCGGCGGTGGCATATTACATTAGGTTCGTGGTTTCGGGACTACGTATATATTCCACTGGGAGGCAACAGGGCAGGCAAAGCCAAATGGCTCTTAAATATTATGATAGTCTGGTTTCTGACTGGGCTGTGGCATGGAGCGGGCTGGAATTATATCATCTGGGGTGCCGGTTTTGGAATCCTGCTGATTCTGGAGAAATCCATTCACATTACAGTACCTGATACTCCTGTGGCACAGACTATATGGAAGATTGTAAAGCATATGTATATGCTGATTGTTATTGCTGTCAGCTTTCTTATTTTCAAAACAGAAGATATGCATATATTACAGCAGAATCTGATATCCCTGATTCATAGTTCGTCTGTAACAGTCAATACAGAGCTGCATCGGTATGTAATCAGGAACAGGGCGGTATTATTAATCGTTAGCGTTATTGGAACGACTCCATTACCTAAGATGCTGTGGAATTGTTATGTGCAAAGGGCAAAGAAAAGGATTCTTGCGGATATTACCAGTATTATCGGAGTAGTACTGCTTTTGCTATTATGTACTGCATATCTGATAGATGGTTCTTTTAATCCGTTTTTGTATTTCAGATTCTGATATAATTGCTGGAAAAGGAGATGGCATAATGAGAAAATTACAGAAATTATGGATTATTCTGTTCCTTGGAATATTGTTTACAGCTCCTGTTTTGCTTCTGATTATGCCTAAGCAGCAGTATTCAATATCGGAACGCCGTAAATTAAAGACCATGCCGGCTATTACAATGGATGGCATTCTGGATAAATCCTGCATGCAATCCATAGAAGAATACCTGTTGGATCATTTTCCTTTTAGGGAACAACTGCGGCGAATGAAGGCATATTATGCATATGATATTTTACAGCAGAAGGAAAATAATGGAATCTATGTGGCAGGAGGTTGTGCGGGTAAGCTGGAATATCCGCTAAGAGAGTCAGAGATTGCCAAGGCAGCAGACAGGATGCTTAGTCTGAAACAACAGTATTTTCCTGATGCCAGAACGTACTACGCAATCGTACCTGATAAGAACTATTATCAGGCGTCAGCATATGGATACCCGGTTATGGACTATGAGAAGCTGGATAACATACTACAGAAAAAACTGACAGATATGTCACAAATTTCATTGTGGGATACACTGACAATAGAAGATTATTACTGTACAGATACACATTGGAGACAGGAGAGACTACAGCCCGTAGTGGACAGGATCGGGGAGCAGCTTGATTTTTCCATAGATTTATCAACACTCAGGAAAGAGTCGATCTATCCTTTTTATGGCGTATACTATGGACAATCTGCATTGCCACTACAACCGGATACGATATGTTACTATACAGATGAAATCATAGAGAATGTACAGGTGTGGAACCTGGAGGACGATCAGATAGAATCGGTATACAGACCACAGATTACAGAGAAAGAGGGACAGGTAGATCTCTATGACTTTTATCTTGGGGGAGCGTCGCCGGTTCAGGTATTGACATCACCACAGGCACAGACTGACAGAAAGCTGATTATTTTTCGGGATTCTTTTGGAAGTAGTCTTGCACCCTTGCTCTCAGAGGTATACCATGAGATTATATTAATTGATACTCGTTATATTTCAGCATCACGATTGGGAGAGTATGTGGATTTTACAGATGCAGATGTTTTGTTTCTGTACAATACATTATTGCTGAATCATGCAAGTATGTTAAAGGAATAAATAAAAGAAATCAATATTAGAAGTGAAAGGATTGAATGATATGAGATACGGAGCATTAGAAGCTGGTGGCACGAAGATGGTAATGGCAGTAGGAGATGAGACAGGAAGAATCCTGGAGCAGCGCTCGATTCCTACAACAACGCCACAGGAAACCATGCCGCAGATTATAGAATACTTTGCAGATAAAGATATTGCAGCGCTGGGAGTGGGGGCTTTTGGGCCTGTAGATGTTGTAAAGGGATCCCCGACTTATGGACATATTCTGAACACACCGAAGATTCCCTGGCGTCATTATGATATTGCAGGAGCTTTGGAGAACGCATTACATATTCCCGTTGGGCTGGATACAGATGTAAATGGTTCCTGTCTGGGTGAAATGACCTATGGATGTGCCAAAGGACTGGATACCGTTGCGTATTTTACCATAGGAACAGGAATAGGTGCAGGCATTGCAGTAGGTGGCAGGCTTTTGCATGGTATGATGCATCCGGAAGCAGGACATGTTCTGATTGCAAAGAATCTTCATGATCCCGGTAAGAGCGTATGCCCCTGCCATGACAGCTGTCTGGAAGGACTGGCATCCGGACCCTCTATTGAGGCAAGATGGGGTAAGAAGGCATATGAACTGGCAGATAATCAGGTAGTATGGGAGCTGGAAAGTGAGTATCTTGCCAAAGCAATGACAAATATCATACTTACGCTGAGTCCTCAGAAGATTATTCTTGGTGGTGGTGTCATGCATCAGGAACAGCTATTTCCTATGATACGTGCAAAGGTTCTGGAATATCTGAATCATTATTATGAAACACCATACCTGGAAAATATGGACGAATACATAGTACCGGCAAGTCTGCATGACGATCAGGGTATTATGGGAGCTGTCAGACTCGCACAACTGGCATATGAAGCCGTATGATAAAAGAGTAGTGTAAATGCATAAATATATGCATGAAAGCGGGGATTATGATGAAAGTAAAAGAAATGATAGGAGCATTACAGCTGCATAAGAAAAATACAGACAGCCATCAGCTTATGACAGTCTGGGGAGAGCATCTGGACTGTACCAAAGTACTGGAAGAATATCCAAGACCACAGATGGTACGCAGTAATTATACGATATTGAATGGTATGTGGAATTATGCTTTTACTTCCAGCAGCAGAATGCCGGAGAAGTACGACGGTGAGATTCTGGTGCCTTTTTCACCTGAATCTTATTTATCCGGTGTTCACAGGCAACTCCAGCCCAAAGAGTTCTTATGGTATCAGAGAACCTTTCATTTACAGGAGATACCGGATAAACAACGGCTTATTCTGCATTTTGGGGCATGTGACGAGCGATGCAGAGTGTATATCAATGGTGCACAGGCAGGATTTCATTCGGGCGGATATCAGGCATTTTCCATGGATATCACTTCCTATATCATGCAGGGTGAGAACTGTATACAGGTGTGCGTAAGGGATAGGAGCGACACATCATACCATGGAAAAGGCAAGCAGAAGCTGCAAAACGGTGGTATGTTCTATACGGCGCAGAGCGGCATCTGGCAGACTGTATGGTATGAATGGGTGCCGGATATTTATATAGAGAGGCTGCATATTACGCCGTTATATGATGAAAGCAATGTAGAGGTAGAACTTTTTACCAATGAGAAAGAAGACGAATATCAGCAGTGCAAGGTGGTAATCTATGAGAATGAAGTGCCGGTAAGCGAATTGACAGTAACAGGTATGCGTAAAGTGGTTCTGCCTGTCCCGGATATGCACAGCTGGTCGCCGGTAGATCCTTTCCTGTATCAGATGATTATTACGTATGGTGAAGATCAGATTGCAGGCTATTTTGGTATGCGGTGTTTCAGTGTGGAGAAGGATGAGAACAATATTCCAAGGCTTTGTCTGAATCATGTTCCTTATTTTCAAAATGGCATACTTGACCAGGGATATTATCCAGAGAGTCTGCTGACACCTGTCAGTGATGAGGCGATGATCCAGGACATTCAGATGGCAAAGAAGCATGGTTTTAATATGATCCGCAAGCATTGCAAGATTGAACCAATGAGATGGTATTATCACTGTGACCGGCTTGGAATGCTGGTGTGGCAGGATATGATCAACGGTGGAGAAGAGTATCATATGTTGTATACCAGTTATATTCCTACTGTATTCAAAGGACTGCGCAAGCTTAAAGACAATCATTATGGACTGATGTCCAGGAAGAATCCCAAGGGCAGGAGAGAGTGGAAAAAGGAATGTCTGGAGACAGTAGGACAGCTGTATAATTGCACCTGTATCTGTACCTGGGTATTATTCAATGAAGGCTGGGGACAGTTTGATGCCGTTGAGAATACGGAAATGGTACGTTCCCATGACCGAACCCGGCTGATTGACGCACACAGTGGCTGGTTTGACCAGAATGCAGGTGATATGAGAAGCGTGCATATCTATTTCTTTGACCTGGCTGCAGAGTCAGGGAAACGTCCTTATGCCATTTCAGAGTATGGAGGAATTGCCTGTGGTATATCAGGGCATACATATTCTGATGAGATATTTGGATATGGCAATTGCAGTGTAAGGGAATTTAAGAAACAGTATAAAGAAATGCAGAATAAAATTCAGAAGCTATATATGCAGGGAATGAGCGCTGCGGTGTATACACAACTGACTGATATTGAAGAAGAAGTAAATGGGCTGCTCACCTATGATCGCAGAGTATCCAAGCTGGATATGCAATCGTAGGGGGCAGCCCCTGCTTTTAAGTTAAGAGAAGAGATTGAGAAATCCTGTGGACATAAGGAACAGAACCAGCATGACAACAGGAACAACATAGCGGATCATGAACCGGTACAGCCCGGCCCTAGGGAATTTCTCGCCATTCTTCATCACTTCATCTGTAATCCACTTAGGACCGATGACCCACCCGATCAGGATACTAGTCAGCAATGAAATGAAAGGCATCAGGAAACTGTTGCTGATATAATCCATTACATCTAACAGCTGGCCAATGGAGCCATTTGGTAGTGGCAGTTCGAAATAAAGAACATTATATCCAAGGCAGATCAGTACAGCAGTTACCAGTGAATATCCGCCAATCAAGCCACACATTTTCTGCCTGGACTGATGGAAGATCTCCATACAGTTGGCTACCAGTGTTTCCATAACTGATACACAGGAAGTCAGCGCAGCAAAAGCCATCATAATGAAAAAGGTGATACCGACAATTCTGCCAAAGAATCCCATGGATTCAAATACTTTGGGCAAAGTAATAAATATCAGACTTGGACCGGAGGACATTCCATCGGTTCCAAGAAAGACGAAGACAGCAGGAATAATCATCATACCAGCCAGAAAAGCAATTGCGGTATCGAAGATTTCAATCTGATTCGTAGCTTTGCACAGATTTACATCATCTTTTACATAGGAACCATATGTGATCATAATACCCATGGATACGCTCAAAGAGAAGAAGAGCTGACTCATGGCATCCAGCAGTATCTCCAGAAATCGCTTAAAGGTCAGACCTGTGAAATCAGGACGCAGATAAATAGCGAGTCCCTGTAGTCCGGTACGAACAGTGCCATCACTTCCTTCATGGGAAAGAGTGAGGGAGAAAATGGCAATAAAGATGATAAGCAGGGTCAATCCGGGCATAATAATCTTTGAGAATTTCTCAATGCCGTGTTCTACACCACGGTATACAATCCAGGCAGTGAAAGCCAGGAAGACCAGCATGAATACGATAGGAGATACCTTTGAGGTAATAAAAGATGTAAAGTAATTATCCTGGGCTGCCTCATGACCGTTTGATACTACATAGACCGAAAGATATTTTAAAATCCATCCACCGATAACAGAATAATAAGTCATGATCAGCGTTGGGACTAAAAAGGTCAGATAACCCAGAAAACGCCACTTTTCATGCAGAGTAGCATATGCATTGAGAGCATTCTGCTTGGTCTTGCGTCCAATTGCCACATCTGTTGTCAGCAGAGTGAAACCAAAAGTCAGGACAAGGATCAGATAGATTAACAGAAACAATCCACCGCCATCTTTGGCACACAGATAGGGAAAACGCCATATATTACCGACACCGACAGCACTTCCGGCAGCGGCAAGGACGAATCCGATAGAACCACTAAATTTACTTTTTTTACTTTTCATAACATTCTCTTTCCTTATATATATTTAAAGTACACATATGGCCATTATATCAAATTGCATAAAATGTGCAACATATACAAATAAAAACACCCTCTTGCAAAGCAGGAGGGTGTAATGTGCTGTAAGCATAAAGGATTAAACAGTCTTTAAATCAAAACCGAAATATTTAACGGCATTGTTGTAGGAGATACCCTTAACAATTTCTTCAAGAGTTTCCATATCAGCAGGGAACTCACCGTTCTCTACCCATCCACCTACTAAGTTGCACATGATTCTTCTGAAATATTCATGTCTTGTGTAGGAAAGGAAGCTTCTGGAGTCTGTCAACATACCAACGAAACCGGATAAGTTACCAAGGTTAGCAAGAGAGATCATCTGATCCTGCATGCCAGTCTTGTGGTCGTTGAACCACCATGCACTGCCTTGCTGGATCTTAGCACATGCGGAAGAATCCTGGAAGCAGCCAAGGATTGTACCGATTGCCTGGTTATCATTAGGATTCAGGCTGTAGATGATTGTCTTGGGAAGCTCATCTGTTGTAATCAGTGCATTCAGGAAGTCTGCAAGCTGAGCAGATGGAGCATAGTTGTTGATACAGTCATAACCGGTATCAGGACCTAACTGGTCGTAACGAAGTGTGTTGTTATCACGTTTACAACCATAATGAAGCTGCATTACCCAGTTTAATCTATGATACTGCTTGCCAACAAAGAGCATGAAAGCAGTCTTGAACTGTAATTCTTCTTCTCTTGTAATAGAAGCGCCGCTCATTCTCTTAGCAAAGATTGCTTCAATTTCAGCGTCTGTAGCAGGCTGATACATTACGTATTCCAGAGCGTGATCAGATACAGAACAGCCCATAGATTTGAAGAAGTCAAGTCTGTTAAGCAGGGCTTCCTTTAAATCTGCGAAAGTATGGATAGATACACCACTTACAGCAGATAATTTCTCAAGGTATTCAGTATAATCAGGTTTCTCAATATTCATAGCCTTATCAGGACGCCATGCAGGAAGAACCTGAACATCGAAAGTATCATCAGCAGCAATCTGCTTATGATATTCCAGAGAATCAACAGGATCATCAGTAGTACAGATCAGAGTAACGTTGGACTGCTTGATCAGACCACGTACGCTCATGCTGTCTTCTTTTAATTTGGCATTGCACAGTTCCCATACTTCCTCAGCAGTATTCTTGTTGAGAATGCCTGTGTAACCGAAGTAACGCTGTAATTCCAGATGAGTCCAGTGATACAGAGGGTTGCCGATTGCCTTACCGACACATTCAGCCCATTTCAGGAATTTCTCTTTATCAGAAGCGTCTCCTGTAATGAACTTCTCATCTACACCGCAGGAACGCATGAAGCGCCATTTGTAATGATCGCCGCCAAGCCATACCTGGGTAATATTGTCGAATTTGCGGTCATTTGCTATTTCTGCCGGATTGATGTGGCAGTGATAGTCAAGAATAGGTGTTTTTTCAGCATAGTTGTGAAAAAGGCTGCTTGCAGTTTCTGTCTGAAGCAGGAAATCCTTATCCATAAAATTTTTCATGGGTTTTGCCTCCTAGTATAAATACATTAGAATAGTTATATAAGAAAAGGTATTACTTCTGAAGGGTAGTACCTCTTTTTATCAGTTCACCGGAGAAAATGACTTTCTGCGGCATGTCGCGGTTGTCCAGAATACCGATCAGGGTAGATACGATATGATGACACAGCGTCTCCAGCTTGTTATCAACGCTGGTAAGCTCCGGTTCACAGCAAGTACTGAGAATGGAGTTATTATATCCTACGACTGATAGGTCATCAGGAATAGACAATCCTTTCTTATGTGCATATTTAATTGCTCCGATTGCCAGATTATCATCAGCGGCAATGACAGCCCGATATTTGATCTGCGGATCAAGATTAGCCAGAAAATCTGCTATTGCAGGAAGATTGGCATGGCTGCCCGGGAAAAACTGCATATATTCCATGCGAAGGGCAATACCGTGCTGGGTGAGAGCACTCTGATAGCCGGATAATTTGCGCATGGCAGAATAGGACTTTGAGTTATACAGATACAGGATATCTTCAATGCCTGTATCCAGAATATAAGAAGTAGCCTGCATTGTGGATTTGAAATCATCGCACAGGCTGCAGTACACATTTTCACAGTCAAAATCTGCGTTCAGAAGCAGAATAGGAACATCTCTGGCAGCGTCACGTATGTAATCATTTTCTTCATCTTTATCAGAAATAAAGTTGGAACCGACCAGAACCACGCTGTCTACTTTTTTGTTGACCAGCAGATTCAGATATTTCTTTTTGTCCTCCAGCTTATATCCGGTACAGCAGAGAATACAGTTATAATTGCTGGCTCTTAATTCCTGTTCGATATGATATACCGCATTGGCAAGGTACAGGTCAGAAGAGTCTGCACATAAAATACCGATAGTGTTCATGGAATTCAGACCAAGTCCTCTGGCAAAAGCATTAGGTGTATAGTCACAGGCCTCAATTACTGCAAGAACCTTCTTGCGGGTCTCCGCACTGACATTTTCAGATCCATTCAGAACACGGGATACAGTGGCAATAGATACGCCTGCTTTTTCAGAAACATCATATATTGTCATGAGTGATAATCCTTTCTGACTCATGGGCTTCCTATGTAGAAAATAAGGTACGTAATCGGTACCGTGAAAAAAACAATGTAAGCACTACCATAAATCACATAAATTGTACTATGAAAGTTTGTGAAAATCAAGCGCTAAACTTATAAACTTTTATTGACTCTTTCACTGGAATAAGGTAAAATGAAAGCGTTTACAAAACGTATGCTTTTTTAAGTATAGACGGATTATATGTGATAAAGGAAGGTAAAGACTATGGAACTTCGTACAGCAGCTTCACCCAAGGATGTGAAGTATTACACAACAGAGAGATTAAGAGAAGAGTTTTTGATTGATGACCTTTTTAAGAAGGGTGAGATTAAGTTAGTATACAGCCATATTGACCGTATCATTACAGGTTCCGCAGTTCCTGTAGAACCTATCAGGCTGACAGCCGGCGATGAACTCCGTGCAGAATATTTCTGCCAGAGAAGAGAGCTTGGTGTCATCAACATCGGACCTGCAGGTACAATTACAATTGATGGTAAGACATATGAAGTAGGTCATAAAGAAGGAATGTATATCGGTATGGGTTCCAAAGATATTACATTTGCATCAGTTGATCCATCCAACCCTGCTAAATTCTATTTAAACAGTGCACCTGCACATAAGACATATCCTACCAAGCTGATCAAGCCACAGGGTACACCTTCTGAAGATGTAGTTATCATCAAGGACGAGAATAAGGTTGAGCTTGGATGCCTTGAGGATGCAAACCACAGAGTAATTAACAAGTACATCTTACCCGGACAGGTAGAGAGCTGCCAGCTGGTTATGGGTATGACAGCATTGAAACCGGGCAACGTATGGAACACGATGCCTTGCCATACACATGACAGACGTATGGAAGTATATCTGTATTTTGATATGCCGGAAGATGCATTCGTAATGCACTACATGGGCGAGCCTCAGGAGACAAGACATATCGTTATGCGTAACGAGCAGGCTGTTATTTCCCCAAGCTGGTCTATCCATTCAGGAAGCGGCAGCCGTGCATACACATTCATCTGGGGTATGGTTGGTGAGAACCAGGACTTCGATGATATGGATGGCGTCAGAAACCAGGACATCATGTAAACTATTCAGAGCCATGCAAATTAAGGCAGAATATGCTTGTTTACAAGCATATTTGACTTAATTTATATGGCGAAGTAACCACATGAGCAAAATGCAAGCTGTGAAACAGCGATTTTGTGAATGGGGTTCTGAATAGTTACAATTAAAAGAGTAAAAGGATGCTCAAATTGGGCATCCTTTTATTAATTATGGTAAACCATATTGCGGCTATGGCTGATTTGAAGTAAAATAGTGATAAGTTGTGAGAGGGAGGAGTAAATGTTATGGAATATAATGATTCTTTTTTTGAAAAAAAATATTATGCGCCTACAGATGTCATAAGCGGGTATCAGGTCAGGCCCGGATACTATTTGCGCAATGGTGCATCTGTTGTAGAAGGCGGTATTAATTTTACAGTGCATTCGTATGGTGCAACATCCTGTAATCTATGCCTTTTTCACAGAATGGAGGAAGAGCCGTATGCAGTGATTCCGTTCCCAGAGTCATATCGTATCGGTAATACCTATTCTATGGTGGTCTTTGGACTTAATCCCATGGAATTTGAGTATGCATATCAGTTTGATGGAGAATATAACCCTAAGAAGGGCTTATTATTTGATAAAGACAATTATATACTGGACCCATATGCCAGGGCTGTTACAGGACAGAGTAAGTGGGGAGAGAAGATCACCAGAAAAGATCATTTCTATAAAGCGCGGGTAGTAGAAGATACTTATGACTGGGGCGAATATGTGCAGCCCAGCCGTGAACCCAAGGATCTGATTATCTATGAAATGCATGTCAGAGGATTTACAAGGCATGAGTCCTCAGGAGTCGAGCATAAGGGAACCTTTGAGGGAATCCGTGAGAAAATCCCTTATCTGGTAGAACTGGGTGTGAATGCCGTAGAACTGATGCCTATTTTTGAATTTGATGAAATGGAAGATGTCAGAGAATATGAGGGCAGAAAGCTGCTCAACTACTGGGGATATAATCCGGTTTGTTTTTTTGCGCCCAATACCAGTTATGCGTCTGCACTGGAATTTAACAGAGAAGGTAATGAGCTGCGTAATCTGGTTCGGGAATTACACAGAAATGGAATAGAGGTTATTCTTGACGTTGTATTCAATCATACGGCAGAAGGCAATGAAATGGGACCAACATTCTGTTTCAAAGGTATCGACAATAATATTTACTACATGCTGACACCAGACGGACAATATTATAATTTCAGTGGCTGTGGTAATGTTATGAACTGCAATCACCCGATCGTTCAGCAGTTTATACTGGACTGTCTGCGTTACTGGGTCATTTCCTATAGAATAGATGGGTTCCGTTTTGATCTGGCTTCCATTATGGGACGTAATGAGGATGGCTCTCCGATGAGTAAGCCTCCTATTCTGCAAAGCCTTGCCTTTGACCCGATCCTTGGCAGAGTGAAGCTGATTGCAGAGGCATGGGATGCAGGTGGACTCTATCAGGTAGGAAGCTTCCCTGCGTGGAATCGCTGGTCTGAATGGAACGGTCGTTTCAGGGATGATTTAAGATGCTTTCTGAAGGGCGATTATGGCATGGCACAGGCGGCGATTGAAAGAATACTTGGTTCTGCGGATCTGTACAGTCCTGAAAATCGTGGAGAGAATGCTACGGTAAATTTCCTGAACTGTCATGATGGATTTACTTTATATGATATGTATGCTTACAACTGGAAGCATAATGAGAAGAACGGCTGGAACAATACCGACGGGGATAACAACAATAACAGCTGGAACTGCGGCGAAGAGGGCGAAAGTATGAATCCGGAAGTACTGGCGCTGCGTAACCGTATGCGTAAGAATGCTTTTGCAGTGCTGATGTGCAGCCGTGGAGCAGCCATGTTCCTTGCAGGAGACGAATTCTGCAATACGCAGTTTGGCAACAATAATGCATATTGTCAGGATAACGAGATATCCTGGATTGACTGGAGCAGGAAGGAGCAGTATTCAGAAATGTTTGAATTCTGCAAATTTATGATTCAGTTCAGAAAAGAACATCCGATTCTGAGAGGACGTTCAGGACCGAGTGGATGTGGCTTCCCGGAAGTCAGTGTTCACAACAGTAAAGCCTGGAACGCTGAATGCAATCAGGATACCCATACGATTGGTGTTATGTTCGCCGGACGAAATGCATCAAACACAGAAGATGACATTATTTATATCGGAGTCAATACCTTTTGGGAGTACTGTGATATAGAACTTCCAAGGCTGCCTTTGGGAAGAAAGTGGAAGGTACTTGTGAATACAGAATTTGAACACACGCAGGATGTGGATTATGATCTGCTGACTCGAAGGAAATCTGACATTCTGCTGACTATGTGTCCAAGATCTGTATTGGTTGCCCGTGTAGAGAAATATTTTGAATAGGAGTAACTATTCAGAGCCATGCAAATTAAGGCAGAATATGCTTGTTTACAAGCATATTCTGCCTTAATTTGCATGGCGAAGTAACCACATGAGCAAAAAACAAGCTGTGAAACAGCGATTTTGCGAATGGGGTTCTGAATAGTTATGAATAGGAATAGAAATAAAACAGGAAAGGTATGGTCAGAATATGAAAACAGTAAAAAATGGACACAAACGACATATCAGACTTGATGCAATTCTGTTAATCATAGGAGTGGTCTGCCTGAGTATATTTGCAGGAATTTCCTATTATAATGCCATGGAAGAGAAGCGTTCCAGGGAGACAGTCCAGCAGCTTCGCAGCATGCGGGATGTTGGAATTGCACCGAGGGTAGACAGCAGTCAGACGGATACAGAGAAGCAGGACGCGATTACCACTTCTTATGAGCAGCTGTTTGAAGCCAATGCAGATATGATAGGCTGGCTGAATATTCCAGGGACGCAGATAGATTATCCTGTTATGCAGACACTGGAGGATGAAGAATATTACCTGCGGAGAAACTTCTATAAAGAAAAAGACAAAAACGGTTGTCTTTTGATGGATACAGACTCAGATATCCATATGGCTGGTGCGAATCTGATCATCCATGGACATAATATGAAGTCCGGAGACATGTTTGGAACATTACAGGATTATCAGGATCAGGAATATGGCATGGAGCATAATAAACTGTATCTGTATACCAGAGATGAGAAAAGAGAATATGAATTGATTGCGGTCTTTTTCAGCAAAGTATATTTACAGACAGATCAGGTATTTAAGTATTATCAGTATTTTGGAGGAGAAGATCAGGATGCATTTGACAGCTTTTACAGTAATATCAAGAAGCTGAGTCTGTATGATACAGGGGCAGAAGCCGAGTATGGAGACGAATTCCTTACCTTATCTACATGCGCATATCAGACGAAAAATGGCAGATTTGTTGTAGTTGCCAAAAGAATTGAAGAATAAAATTACAGAATATTTCAAAAATATTCAAAAAACTATGGTATATATTATAAAAGTATGTTACAATATTTTTGATGTTCCAATGAATAAATGACTAGCTGAAAGGTGGATGGCGCTAAGGATTTCATTGTAAAGCCTTTTGAAGAAGACAGGCTGATTGCATCCATAGATAAAGTTATGAGCCGTTAATTCTACATAAAAAAAACATAGTATTTTATGCAAAGTGTCGAAAATATAAAATAACGGTAGACAAACCGTTATTTTTATTGTATGATATGGAAAACGTTTTCTAGAAAACGTTTTCTAATACAGCAAGAGCAGAAGGCGGGGATGAAGTGGTATCAATCAGAGATGTTGCAAAACAGGCAGGCGTGGCTATATCCACGGTTTCCAAAGTATTGAACCATTATCCCAACGTAAGTGAGGATACGAAAGCGAAAGTGAATGCGGCAATCGAAGAACTGGGATTTGTTCCTAATTCCATTGCTTCGGCCCTTTCTTCCAAGAAGACCGACCGTGTAGCGCTTTTGTTGGATGTGAACAGACATGTGCAGACAGTAGACGAGATTCCAATGCAATACATTGTGGGAGCAATCAACCGTGCCAAAGAACTGGAAATGGATATAATTACAGTCTTTTTTACGATGATCCAGGAGATGTCTGTAGAAGAGATGACAAGATATTTTCTCTCCCAGAGTATTGAGGGACTGATCATATGCGGATTATCCAAACAGGATACAGCACTTCACAAGCTGATTCGTACAGGTAAATTCAAAATTGTCCTCATTGACGCGCCGGGTGTGGCAGAGAACACATCCTGTATCCATATTGATCATGCCAGGGCACAATATGAAGTTGCCAAAGAAACAATTCTGGAGAACAACTGTCATAGAATATTGTATATAGCCGGTAAGAAGAATGGGTATGTATCAGAAGAGAGACTGCAGGGAATGAAGCAGCTTGCAGAAGAACTGAAGATTTCATTCTATACGAGAATAGGTAATTTCAGTGAACTTCAGGCAAGAGAGATAACACTACGCTATGGAACCAGGAAGGATGCAATCATATGTGCGTCTGATCTGATGGCGATAGGAGCTATGAAGGCGCTTACGGATATGGATATTTTCAGACCGGTATGCGGATTTGATGGAATCAGTCTTATGGGATATGCGGGTAAACAGATGCATACAGTGAAACAGGATTTCAGACAGATTGCAGCAGGGGCTGTAGATGAAATGGCGAGACTTATGGCAGGGGAAAGCGGACAGGAGATTATCATGCCACATAAGCTGATACGAATGGAATATAAGGATGTCATTTCATGAGGTAATGAAGTAAAAATAAGGCATAAAGCATGAAATACAGAGCGTGTTTCATGCATAAGCAATATAAACATGGAAACGTTACCGGCAGGCAAAGCAGGTAAATGTAAGAATGGAGGATTCCTATGAGCGTTAAAGCAAACTTAGAAGCAGTAGCACAGAAAATGTATGGTAAGGGTATTAAGGATCTGGCTGACCATGATCTTTATTTTGCCATTCTGCAGATGACCAAAGAAATGATGGAGAATAAGGGAAGAATTCAGGGCAGCAAGAAAGTATATTATATTTCTGCTGAATTCCTGATTGGTAAGCTCCTTTCCAACAACCTGATCAATCTGGGTATCTATGATGAACTGGAAGAAGCTCTGAAAGAAGAAGGAAAAGAATTGAACCGTATTGAAGAGATTGAGCCTGAACCTTCACTTGGCAATGGTGGACTTGGCAGACTTGCAGCATGCTTCCTTGACTCTATTGCTACATTGGGACTTCCGGGAGACGGTATTGGACTGAATTACCATTTTGGCCTGTTCAAACAGGTATTTAAGGACAGAATGCAGACAGCTGAGAAGAATGACTGGATTGAGAGCCAGTCCTGGCTGACCAAGACAGACGTAACTTTCCCTGTATATTTTGGCAAGAAGAAAGTAATGTCCAGATTATATGATATTGATGTTATTGGCTACAACCAGGGCATTAATAAGCTGCATTTATTTGATATTGAAACAGTAGATGAAAGCATTGTAAAAGACGGCATTGATTTTGATAAGAAAGATATTGATAAGAACCTGACATTATTCCTGTATCCTGATGATTCTGATGAAGCAGGACAGCAGCTTAGAATTTATCAGCAGTATTTTATGGTATGTAACGGTGCACAGCTGATCATTAAGGAAATGAAAGAGAATGGCTATGATCTTCACAAGATGAATGAGCATGCTGTTATCCAGATCAATGATACACATCCTACTATGGTCATTCCTGAACTGATCAGAATTCTGACAGAAGAGGAAGGCTTCGAGATGGAAGAAGCAATTGACGTTGTAAGCAAGACCTGTGCATACACCAACCATACAATCCTTGCAGAAGCATTGGAAAAATGGCCTGTTAAGTATTTACAGAAGGTAGTTCCACAGTTAATGCCTATTATCTGGGAATTGGATAAGAGAGCTTCCATCAAATATGATGATCCTAAGGTTCAGATCATTGATAAAGAGATGAGAGTGCATATGGCTCATATTGATATCCACTATGGATTCTCTGTAAATGGTGTAGCAGCAATTCACACGGAGATCTTAAAGGAAACAGAACTGAATCATTTCTATAAGATTTATCCGGAAAAATTCAACAACAAGACAAATGGTATCACATTCAGAAGATGGCTTATGTCCTGCAATAAGGAACTGGCTGCATGCATTACCAGAACAATCGGTGATGGTTGGAAAACAGATGCCAATGAATTAGAGAAGCTGCTTGAACATCAGAATGATGCGGCACTTTTAAATGAAATCAAGGCTATCAAGAAAGATAAAAAGGCTGCACTGGCTGCATATATTAAGGAGAATGAAGGACAGGACATCAATCCTGAATCCATTTATGATATTCAGATCAAGAGATTACATGAGTATAAGCGTCAGCAGATGAATGCTCTGTATATCATTCACAAGTATCTGGAGATTAAGAACGGCAAGAAGCCTGCAACACCTGTCACATTTATTTTTGGTGCGAAGGCAGCTCCTGCATACATCATTGCACAGGATATCATTCATTTACTGTTAGTATTACAGGAAATTGTAAACAACGATCCTGATGTAAAGGACTACATGAAAGTAGTTATGGTTGAGAACTACAATGTAAGCTATGCAGAGAGACTGATCCCTGCCTGTGATATATCAGAACAGATTTCACTTGCATCCAAGGAAGCAAGTGGTACAGGTAACATGAAATTCATGCTCAATGGTGCTGTAACACTTGGAACCAGCGATGGTGCTAACGTAGAGATCAACGAGCTGGTAGGTGATGATAACATCTATATCTTTGGTGAGAAATCAGAAGCAGTCATTGAACATTACGCAAAGGCTGATTATGTATCCAAAGACTTCTATGAGAAGAGCAGTGTGATTAAGGAAGCTGTTGACTTTATCGTAAGTGAGCAGACACTTGCAGCGGGTAATGAAGAACGTCTGACAAGACTTCACAAGGAACTGATCAACAAAGACTGGTTCATGACATTGCTTGATTTGGAAGATTACATTGCAACCAAGGACCGCATGTTTGAAGATTACCGTAAGGAAGACATGTGGAAGAAGATGATGCTGGTCAATATTGCAAAAGCCGGATTCTTCTCATCTGACAGAACAATTGCAGAATATAACAGAGATATCTGGAAATTAAAATAAGAACATAAGATTTGTAAGAATCGCTACAGATTGTGACCTGTGGCGATTCTTGCTGTATAGAGAGGCTTACGGAAAAATCTTGACTAGCAGGGCTGTTTATTCTATAATACAGAAGAGTATGCGATAAGCTGTATTCCGCTATAGTTAGGGGGATTGACATGATTAAAAGTATGACAGGCTTTGGAAGATGTGAGATTGCAGAAGGAACACGTAAAGTTACGGTAGAGTTAAAATCTGTAAATCACAGATATCTTGATGTAAATATTAAGATGCCCAAGAAGCTCAGTTTTTTTGAGAGTTCTATTCGAAATGAACTGAAGAAGTATGCACAGCGTGGTAAGATTGATATGTTCATTACTTACGAAGATTATTCTGAGAATAATGTGTGCATCAAATATAATAAGGATATTGCGGCAGAATATCTTGGATATCTTAATGAAATGTCAGAGGAATTCGGACTGGATAATGATATTCGTGTATCTACTTTGTCGAGATACCCGGAGGTATTTTCCATGGAAGAGCAGATGGCTGATGAAGACGAGATATGGAAGATACTGGCAAAGACAATAGATGGGGCATCTGAAGGCTTTGTAGAAAGCAGAATCAAAGAAGGACAGAATCTGGCACAGGATCTGATTGAGAAGTTGGACGGTATGCTGGAACATGTCTGCTTTATTGAAGAAAGATCCCCTCAGATTATTGAAGAGTACCGCAGCAAATTACAGGAGCGTGTGCAGGAACTGCTTGGCGATGCTACAGTGGATGAATCACGACTTTTAACAGAAGTGACTATTTTTGCTGATAAAGTATGTGTCGATGAAGAACTTGTACGCCTTAGAAGTCACATAGAGACTATGAAGCAGGAACTGATAGACGGCGGAAGTATTGGACGTAAGCTTGATTTCATAGCACAGGAGATGAATCGTGAAGCGAATACCATTCTGTCCAAGACCAATGATCTGGCGATTTCCAATCGTGGAATAGAGCTAAAGACAGAAATCGAGAAGGTTCGTGAACAGATTCAGAATATTGAGTAGCAGTATGCCTGCTATAAATAAAGGCGGGAAGAGCATTTGGATAAGCTGATTCATATTGGATTTGGCAATATTGTTAATACAGCCAAGATTATTGCCATCGTCAGCCCTGATTCTGCACCGGTGAAGAGACTGGTACAAAAGGCGAAGGAAGATGGAACTGTGATAGATGCTACGCAGGGAAGAAAGACAAAGGCTGTACTGGTCATGGAGGGCAGCAGGATTGTTTTATCGGCATTGCTGCCGGAGACAATAGCGGCAAGAGCGCAGGCTGATATGGAAGGCGCAGAAGAGTTATGATAATATGATACCTTTCAATATAAATGTGAGAGTATCATGATAATAAAAGAAAGAGGTATAGAATATGTTACATCCATCATACACAGATTTAATGAATATCGTAAACGGAGACGTAGAGGAAGGCGAAGAACCGGTTATCAGCAGCCGTTACTCTATCGTTATGGCAACAGCCAAGAGAGCAAGACAGATCATTGGTGGTGAGGAACCATTGGTAGAAATCAAGCAGGATAAGCCACTTTCTATCGCAATTGAAGAGCTTGTTGAAGGCAAGATCAAGATCATGCCAGAGGACTAAGCGGAAGACTGAGAATGAAGATATTGTTTATTTCGCTGGGGTGTGACAAGAATCTGGTCGATTCAGAAGTAATGCTTGGCATGCTTACCAGCAAAGGATATGAAATTACAGATGATGAGAATGAAGCAGATGTGGTAGTTGTGAACACATGCTGCTTTATTGGTGATGCTAAAGAAGAAAGCATTCACAATATTCTTGAGATGGCTGAACTGCGTAAAGCAGGAGATATTAAGGCTTTGATCGTAACAGGCTGTCTGGCACAGCGTTACAAAGAAGAGGTTCAGACGGAGATTCCAGAAGTAGATGCAATTATTGGTACGACTGCAATAGATGCAATTGTAGAGACTCTGGAAGATGTGCTGGCAGGTCAGGGACATAACCATATTGAGGATATTAATCGTACTCCGGTATATGACAAGTCAAGAATTGTTACCACCGGTGGACATTATGCGTATTTAAAGATTGCAGAGGGCTGTGATAAGAGATGCTCTTATTGCATTATTCCCAAGGTACGTGGAAATTACAGAAGTATTCCCATGGAGAGCCTTCTTGCAGAAGCGCGTAAGCTGGTAGAATTCGGCGCAAAAGAACTGATTCTTGTAGCACAGGAAACGACTTTGTATGGAAAAGACCTGTACGGAGAGAAGAGCCTTCCCAGGCTTTTGCATGAACTGTGCAAAATAGACGGGCTGTACTGGATTCGTATTTTGTATTGTTATCCCGAAGAGATTACGGATGAACTGATCGAAACAATCCGCACAGAAGAGAAAGTCTGTCATTACCTGGATATTCCAATTCAGCATGCTTCTGACAATATTCTCAAACGTATGGGAAGAAGAACAAATCAGGCAGAGCTTCGTGATATGATTGCAAGACTTCGTGAAAGAATTCCTGATATCTGTCTCAGAACGACTCTGATCACAGGTTTCCCTGGTGAGACACAGGAAGACCATGAAGAACTGATGGCTTTTGTTGATGAAATGGAATTTGACAGATTAGGTGTCTTTACATATTCTGCGGAAGAAGATACTCCCGCAGCTGAATTTGAAGATCAGATAGAGGAAGAAATCAAGAAAGACAGACAGGCAGAGATTATGGAGCTGCAGCAGGAGATTGCTTTTGAAAAAGCAGAGAATGCAGTGGGGCGTACTGTGCTGGCAATGATTGAAGGCAGGCTTCCTGATGAGAATGCTTATGCAGCAAGAACCTATATGGATGCTCCTAATGTAGATGGTCTGGTATTCGTTCAGACCAGCAGAGAGTTGATGACAGGAGATTTTGTAAAGGTTAAGATAACAGGCTCCTATGAATATGATCTGATTGGTGAGATTGTAGAATAGAGTGTGTACAGACAGCAATACGCAGTAATAGCGTAGGAATGGAGATATGACATGAATTTACCTAATAAACTTACGGTGTTCCGTATGATATTGATTGTTCCTTTTGTAATTCTGTTATTGGGAGGACATGCCGGATGGGGCTGGTTCGATGCAGCGTTTGGCGGTATTGAAGCATATACGGACTATATTGCACTGGTTATTTTCGTCATTGCAAGTCTTACAGATATGCTGGATGGCAAGATTGCCAGAAAGTACAATCTTGTAACGAATTTCGGCAAGTTCATGGACCCGTTGGCAGATAAGCTTCTGGTGTGTTCAGCAATGATATGTCTGATTGACATGGATAGAATTCCTGCATGGATCGTCATCGTAATCATCAGCAGAGAATTTATTATCAGTGGATTCAGACTGGTGGCATCTGATAATCATGTAGTGATTGCAGCAAGCTACTGGGGCAAATTCAAGACCACATTCCAGATGATCATGGTGATTCTGATGATTGCCAATATACAGGCACTGAATATACTGACGCAGATCGTGATGTGGATTGCACTTGCCTTAACGATTATTTCATTGATTGATTATATCGTAAAGAATAAGAATGTATTATTTGATGGAAATATCTAAAACAGAAGAACTCATGCAGCAATGAACTGCTGTATGGGCTCTTTTTTTGTATACCCTGCTTCTGTATTGCGCCAAATGTCAAAACTCGTACTTGAATGACGAAGAGACTTTATGGTATGGTTGACAGGTACGGTTACTGAAATAAGATAAGATGGTAAAGAGTACATGGACGCGTCTGAAGAAATATGAATTAAGTATTGACAAGATAGAACAAATGTTTTAATATCAATATATAGATTGAACGTCTGTTCTAACCAGAGAAGGAGACTGAATATGGAAAGAGAAGAGAAATTAAAGGCATTAGATGCTGCGTTGACGCAGATAGAGAGACAATATGGTAAGGGAGCAGTCATGAAGCTGGGTGATCCATCAGCACAGATGAATGTAGAGACAATCCCTACAGGCTCTTTAAGCCTTGATATAGCGTTAGGATTGGGTGGTATTCCCAAGGGCAGAATCATAGAGATATACGGACCTGAATCCTCAGGTAAGACTACTGTTACCCTGCATATGATCGCAGAAGTACAGAAGAGAGGCGGTATTGCCGGATTTATAGATGCAGAGCATGCATTAGATCCTGTATATGCCAAGAATATCGGTGTAGATGTTGACAACTTATATATTTCCCAGCCGGATAATGGAGAGCAGGCTCTGGAGATTACAGAGACTATGGTACGTTCCGGTGCGATTGATATTGTAGTAGTTGACTCTGTTGCAGCTTTGGTTCCCAAGGCGGAAATTGATGGCGATATGGGAGATTCTCATGTAGGTCTGCAGGCGAGACTGATGTCACAGGCGCTTAGAAAATTAACAGCAGTTATCAGTAAATCCAACTGTACAGTTATCTTTATCAACCAGTTACGTGAGAAGGTTGGTGTTATGTTTGGTAATCCAGAGACTACGACTGGTGGACGTGCATTGAAGTTCTACTCATCCGTCAGACTGGATGTCAGAAGAATAGAGTCCTTGAAACAGAGCGGAGAAGTTACAGGTAACAGAACCAGAGTGAAGGTAGTTAAGAATAAGATTGCACCTCCATTTAAAGAAGCAGAGTTTGATATTATGTTTGGTGAAGGTATTTCACAGGAAGGTGATATTCTGGATCTGGCAGCTAATGTCAATATCGTAGTAAAGAGCGGTGCATGGTATGCCTATGAAGGTAATAAGATCGGACAGGGAAGAGAGAATGCGAAGCAGTATCTGAAAGATAACCCTGAGATATGCAAAGAGATCGAGAACAAGGTTAGAGAGCACTATGGATTACAGGGTGTAGAGAAGGCGGAAGAGAGCCCTAAGAAAGAAACCAAGACTAAAAGTGCCGCAGATACAGCACAATGATCGTGACACGTATAGAGGAAATTTCAAAGTCCAAAGTCAGAGTAACTTTGGACTCGGAATTTTCTCTTGTCATATATAAAGGGGAATTGAAGAAATATCACATCACTGAGAACGAAGAATTCCCCCAGAATCAATATGAACTTTTGCTGACTGTATTGGAGAAGCGTGCAAAGCTGCGCTGTATGAATCTGTTAAAGAGCCGGGATTATACAGTGTATCAGTTAAAGACCAAATTAAAGGAAAATGGCTATCCTGAATTCCTGATTGATACAGCAATTGAATACGTAGCTTCATATGGATATGTAGATGACGAAAGATATACGAGAGCTTATATAGAATCTGTGTCAGGTACAAAGAGCAGGAATCAGATTATGAATGACCTGGTTCGTAAAGGACTGGACAGACAGCATATAGCAGAAGCGTATGAAGAAATCATGGTAGAACACAATGAAGACCCGGAAGAAGATCTGATTCGCAGATACATTGTGAAAAAGCATTATGATGCAGCGACTGCAACTTATGAAGAGAAGCAGAAGCTGATTGCTTTCTTATACAGGAAAGGATTCGGACTGGATAAAATATATAAAATTGTAGATGAAAACAAATGATTTTACCAGCTTTTTACCATAAGACTTGACATAACAGTGTATAAAGGTTAAAATTGTTATGTTGTAGTATCAGCATCTAATTCTTGCGCAGATTGCGCATTTGAATAATATGCGGTCGAAATGTACCCACATTTCGCTAAAGATTGTACAATGAAAATTTAATAAGGAGGTGCTCCTGTACATGCTATACGTAATAGAAGCTATCGTTATGATTGTAGTATGTGCGCTGATTGGTTTTGTTGCTTTTTCCAATTATAAGAAGAATGTAGAAACTACAATTGGAAATGCAGAGGATAAGGCCAGAGAAATTATTGATGAGGCACTCAAGACTGCTGAGACAAAGAAGCGTGAAGGACTTCTTGAAATCAAGGAAGAGTCTATCAAGACTAAGAATGAACTTGATAAGGAGATCCGTGAACGCAGAGCAGAAGTTCAACGCTTTGAAAGAAGAGTTCAGCAGAAAGAAGAGAGCATTGATAAGAAGGCTGATTCTATCGAGAAGAAAGAAGCAAGCCTGAACGCGCGAGAAGAAGAACTTGCGAAGCAGAAAGAAGCTGTAGCGAAGTTAAACGAAGAGCGAGTACAGGAACTGGAACGAATTTCAGGATTAACCTCTGAACAGGCAAAGGAACATTTGCTTAAAATTGTTGAAGACGAAGTAAAACATGAAACTGCAGTAATGATTAAGGAAATGGAAAGCAGAGCAAAAGAAGAAGCTGATAAGAAGGCAAAGGAATATGTCGTAACAGCTATTCAGAAATGTGCTGCTGACCATGTATCCGAGACAACGATTTCCGTGGTACAGCTTCCTAATGATGAGATGAAAGGTAGAATTATCGGTAGAGAGGGTAGAAATATCAGAACTCTTGAAACACTTACTGGTGTGGAATTAATTATTGATGATACACCGGAAGCAGTTATCTTATCCGGTTTTGACCCAATCAGAAGAGAAGTTGCCAGAATCGCTCTTGAGAAGCTGATTGTCGATGGAAGAATTCATCCGGCAAGAATCGAAGAGATGGTTGAGAAGGCACAGAAAGAAGTCGAAGTCATGATTAAGGAGGAAGGTGAAGCCGCTACTCTTGAAGTAGGCGTACATGGTATTCACCCAGAACTCGTTAAACTGCTCGGTAAGATGAAGTTCAGAACAAGCTATGGTCAGAATGCATTGAAGCATTCTATTGAAGTAGCTCAGTTGACAGGCCTTTTGGCAGCTGAATTAGGGCTTGATGTCCGTATGGCGAAGAGAGCTGGTTTGCTTCATGATATTGGTAAGGCAGTTGATCATGAGATGGAAGGATCACATATACAGTTAGGTGCAGAACTTTGTAGAAAATACAAAGAATCACCTATTGTTATCAATGCTGTTGAATCCCATCATGGCGATGTAGAGCCACAGTCACTGATTGCCTGTTTGGTACAGGCTGCAGATACGATTTCCGCAGCTAGACCAGGTGCAAGACGTGAAACTCTGGAAACATATACAACCAGATTAAAGCAGTTAGAAGATATTACAAACAATTTTAAGGGTGTAGAGAAATCTTTTGCTATTCAGGCAGGCAGAGAAGTTCGTGTTATGGTAGTTCCTGAACAAGTTAGTGATGCAGATATGGTATTGATGGCTCGTGATATTGCAAAGCAGATTGAGGCTGAATTGGAATATCCAGGACAGATTAAAGTCAATGTCATAAGAGAATCGCGTGCTGTAGAGTATGCGAAATAAATCCGTTAACTGAATGCAAACCGCCAAGAATCTTAAAGAGATTCCTGGCGGTTTTTTGCGTCTATAGATTTATTGCAGGCTCTGTTTATAAGAAAAATTGTGTAGTATAATGAATAATATATGAATGTAAAGGAGTGGAACGAATGGAAGGTGAAATTAAGCGTCTAAAAAGAGAATTGCAGTGTGAAGGCGCAATTACAAAATATTACAAAGATACAGTACTACTACCCAATGGAAATACGGCAGTGTGGGATTTTGTAGGGCATAATGGCGCAGCAGCGGTAGTGCCTGTGCTGGAAGATGGAAGATTGTTAATGGTTACGCAGTATCGAAATGCACTTGACCGGTTTACACTGGAGATTCCAGCAGGAGGTCTTAACCCCGGAGAACCTACAATAGATGCGGCAGCGCGGGAACTGAAAGAAGAGACAGGATATTCATGCGGTAGTATTGAACCTCTGATTACGATTCGTACAACCGTGGCTTTCTGCAATGAGAAGATAGACATATATCTGGCAAGGAATCTTCAAAAAGGACAACAGCATCTGGATGAAGATGAATTTGTAAATGTGAAAGCATATGAGCTGGCAGAGCTGGAGACTATGATCTATGATGGAACAATTCAGGATTCCAAAACAATAGCCGCTATCCTGGCATATAAGAACAAATATGTGACACCATATGGAGACAATGTGAAATAAAAGGTATAAGCCGTAATAAAAGGACATAGTATATATAAAAATTGCAAAGACAGAGAAGCATATGGATCATAGATGTATACAAGTCCCAACATTTCACGATATACGGAAAAAAGAAGAGAATACCATACCAAACAGCATGATCTGCATTTTTATGGCAGGATTTTGCCTTGGCATGGTATTTTTTTATTTGTCAGATAAAGCATATGCGAAGGAATCAGGACTCATGGACACCACCCACATTCGTCAGTTGCAGGAATTCAGGGCGAATAAAACGGGGTTATTACAATATGTGGCTGTAAGAAGAATCTGGCAATTCTTTCTGGTGGGATTATGTGCATGTAGTAAGCTGTGTAGTATTTTGTTACAGCTGCTGATTGGGGTATGCGGATTTTCACTGGGCATTTTACTTTTTACGGCAGTATACCGATATAGAGTTATGGGGTTATTTCTTGGAGTAGCACTATTTTTACCTCATTGGATTCTTTATATGGCGATGATTTGCAGAGTTATGCATATTTCACAGCAGAGTGACACAAAATATTACCATAAGATATCGCACATAAAATTACTGATTGACGTAATCTCTATTATTCTTCTCTTAATAGCAGGAATATTATGTGAAACGTATGTGAATCCATATTTGCTGCAAAAAATAGCCGCAGCCCTGTAATTATTTGCAAAGTAGATAGACTATATATAGAATAGACTAGGAAAATGGAACTATATATAGAATATTATGACAATTATTGAAAAAAATACAAAAATATCTGAAAAAATGTTTGATTTTATGTAAAATCACATATATAATAGAAATAGGCATAAGGGGTAAATTAAATACTTTTTGAGGAGGGTTTTCAGATTTTATGGAAAGAGAAATTGATAACTTTATTTCTTATTTACATAATATAAAGAAAACTTCAAATAATACTGAATTATCATACAAGAGGGATTTAGGCAAGGTGCGCCAGTATTTAGAAGAAAATGGAATAACAGAGGTAAATGAAATTACCGAAGAAGTATTAAATTCCTATATTATGTATTTAGAGCAAAACCATTTTGCCGCCGCAACTGTATCAAGAAATGTTGCATCCATTAAAGCATTCTTTCATTATCTGTGCAAGGAAGGAATCGTGGAGAAAGATGTTTCAGAAGGTTTAAAGGCGCCCAAAATTGAGAAAAAAATGCCTGCAATAATGACACCAGAAGAAGTAGTATGGCTGTTGGAACAGCCTAAGGGGGACACCCCAAAAGAAATTCGCGATAAGGCTATGTTAGAGCTTTTATATGCGACTGGAATTCGCGTGACGGAACTGATTACCCTAAAGGTTTCCGATGTAAACATGCAGATGGGATATATTATCTGCAGAGATGGTAGCAGGGAGAGAGTAATTCCATTCGGAGCTGCTGCCAGAAAAGCAATGACTAATTACTTGGAAAAAGCAAGAGATGTTATGCTATTTGACTTACATTCTGATATTCTGTTTGTAAATTGCTCTGGACAACCCATGAGCAGACAGGGATTTTGGAAATTAATCAAATATTATGCAAAGAAAGCGGGTATTACAGCTGATATTACACCCCATACCCTTCGTCATTCTTTTGCCGCACATCTCGTAGAAAATGGTGCGGACTTACGTAGTGTTCAGGAAATGCTCGGACACTCAGATATTTCAACAACTCAGGTATATGCAACATTAACTCACAATAGAATTCGTGAAGTGTATTCAAAAGCACATCCAAGAGGATAGGAATTGAAAAACAGCAAGATTCTCAGTAAAAGAGATCTTGCTGTTTTTGTATTATATATTTTTATTCATAATCTGCAATTCTGTAGATCAGATCTTCTGTATCTTCCCAGCCAAGACATGCATCCGTGATGGACTTTCCATAGATGTGTTCGCCAATCTTCTGGTTGCCTTCTACCAGATAACTTTCCACCATGACACCCTTTACCATATTACGGATATCAGGATTGTGTTTTCTGGACATCATAACTTCCTTTACAATTCGAATCTGTTCCTTGAACTGCTTGTTGGAGTTGTTGTGATTTGCGTCAACAACGCAGGCGGGATTTAACAGGTCACGTTCATTGTATTTTTCAAGCAGAAGCATTAAATCTTCATAGTGATAGTTGGGAATGCTGTTGCCATGTTTGTTTACAGCACCACGAAGAATGGTATGAGCCAGAGGATTACCGGTTGTATTTACTTCCCAGCCACGATAAATAAATGGATGAGGATGCTGCGCTGCATAAACGGAGTTAAGCATTACATTCAGGTCTCCACTGGTTGGATTCTTCATACCTGCGGGTACATCAAAACCGCTGACAGTCAATCTGTGCTGCTGATCTTCTACAGAACGTGCGCCGATTGCCACGTAGGAGAGAATATCAGATACATAGCCCCAGTTATCAGGGTAGAGCATTTCATCAGCAGCAGTCAGCTGAGACTCGGACATGGCACGAATCTGCATCTTTCTCATGGCAATAAGACCATGAAGGAAGTCAGTGCCTTTTTCAGGATCTGGCTGATGAACGATACCTTTGTAACCATCACCGGTCGTACGTGGCTTGTTGGTATAGATTCTTGGAATCAGGATCAGCTTGTCTTTTACCTTGTCATTGACTCTGGCAAGTCTGTTTACATATTCGCAGACAGCATCCTCATTGTCAGCTGAACAAGGTCCGATTACAACGAGAAATTTATTAGATTTGCCCGTAAATACATCGGCAATCTCTGCGTCCCGCTGTTTCTTCAATGCCTGAAGCTCTGGTGATACAGGATACTGCTCACGAATCTCGTCAGGCGTAGGTAATTTACGTATAAATTCGAAACTCATAATTTTCCTCCAAATGGTATGGCATTAAGCTGCCAAGCAGCCTAATTATATATGATATTATGGTGTAAGGCAAGGATTAAAAGAAAATCAAGGCAGATTTGACTGCACAGAATTCCATAAAAATATCCACGAAATCCAATCATTGGAATGAGGTATAATACGCAGAAAAGCCGAATGGCAAGAGACACTATGCTGCACGCAAAAGTAATACCTGTCTTACCAAGCCCATGAAGAATGCTGCTTAACATGCCGGACAGATACAGGAAAGGACATACAAAAGACAGGGAACGCAGTTGACTGGCAGCTTCTACACTTTGGAAGAGCAAAAACCCCAAATGTTCTGCGAACAGTAAGAAAAAGCACATACATCCAAATCCCATCAGAAGACACAGAACAATGGTAAGGATAGTGGCTAGGCGAATACGTTTTTTGTTACCCTGGGATTGCGCTTCTGCAATAGAAGGAAGAAGCAGAGTTGCAGCAGAACCGGTAATGGCGCAGGGAAACATGACAGTAGGGAAAGCCATACCTGAGAATACACCATATAGAGACAGTGCCTGTGCAGAGCTTAGACCACTTTCTACAAGTCTGACAGGAAGCTGGATCGCTTCAATCGTTGCAAACAGGCTAAGACAGATTCTGTTGAGACTAAGCGGGCATGCCATCTGTAGTAGTTCCCTGCATTTTGACAAAGACAACAGAGAAACGTCGCTGATATCGCAGCTGTGCAGGGAATGCAGATATAGCATGAAGCTGGAAAAGACAGCAGAAGCACATTCTCCTGCAAACAGTCCGATTATGGCAATTGTAAGAGGAAAAGGCTGATTGTTATTCAGAAAAAAACGATATAATATATATACGATGAATACACGGAAAAACTGTTCAAACAGGATAGACCACGAAGGAATACCGGTCTTCTGATATCCATAGAAATAGCCATTTATGCAGGCGTGCAGAGAAGCCATTGGAAATGACAGTGCCAGTATTTTGAGTAAAGAGGTAGTCCTTGGTTCATGGATCAGGCAATCAGCAATCCAGGGCGCATATTGGAAAATACAGATTGCCGTGATAATGGAAAGGGCAAGAGAGAGAAGAATTCCACAGAACAGGTAACTGAAAGCCTGAATCTTCTGCGTTTTCGAAGCAGCAACATATTTGGTGATCGCATTCTGTATACCGGCAGCACAGGTGGCATGGACTAACATGGACACCGGAGTGATGAGTCCGATGATTCCAAGACTTTCCTCCGGAAAGATCCGGGAAAGAAAAATCCGGTAGAAGAATCCAATGATTTTGGTCGCAAAACCGGCAGCAGTCAGGATGATCGTGCCTGATACTAAGGGATTACAAAGGTACTTGCGTGATAATCGCATGGGACACCGCCCTTTGTATTTTTTAATATTGTATGGCAAAGATAGATAAATATGACTTATTGATATACCAGTGAAGATGTGGCAGTTGACAGGAATAAGCGCGAATGGTATGATATGAATCGAACATTTGAACGAATTGCATGCTTGCGAAAGGAGCATATACATATGGGAAAGAAAGTAGTAGTAGGGATGTCTGGAGGAGTGGATTCTTCCGTGGCAGCCTACTTGTTGAAGCAACAGGGATATGAAGTAATAGGAGTCACAATGCAGATATGGCAGGACGAGTCCCAGGCAGCTATGGAAGAACATGGAGGATGCTGTGGACTCAGCGCAGTGGATGATGCCAGACGCGTGGCTCAGAGACTGGATATACCGTATTATGTAATGAATTTTAAACAGGAATTCAAGAAATATGTAATGGATCCTTTTGTTGAAGATTATCTTCATGGAAGAACTCCCAATCCCTGCATTCTGTGCAACCGCCATGTGAAATGGGAAGCGCTGCTGCAAAGAAGTCTGGCGCTTGGGGCAGATTATATTGCGACAGGACATTATGCAAGGATTGAGCAGCTTGCCAATGGAAGATATGTGGTACGTAATTCTGTTACGGCTCATAAGGATCAGACTTATGCACTGTATAATCTGACACAGAATCAGCTTGCGCATACACTGATGCCGGTAGGAGATTATGAGAAGCCGCAGATCAGGCAGATCGCAGAGAGCATTGGATTGCCTGTGGCATCGAAACCTGACAGTCAGGATATCTGCTTTGTACCGGATAATGATTATGCGGCAGTAATTGAACAGGAAGCACCGGACAGGATCCCGGCAGAAGGCAATTTTGTTACAGAGGATGGCAGAGTATTAGGACGTCATAAAGGCATTATTCATTACACGGTAGGACAGCGTAAAGGCTTGAATCTGGCTATGGGACATCCTGTGTTCGTAACAGAGATCAGACCAGAGACCAATGAGGTTGTTATTGGAGAAGCAGGGGACGTGTTTGGAGATACATTGTGGTGCAATGATCTGAATTTCATGGCGGTAGAGGATATTACAGAGCCTGTAGAGGTGATTGCCAAGATAAGATATTCTCACAGTGGGGCGCCATGTATCATAGAGAAAGTGGAAAAAGATAAAGTTAAATGTACATTTAAAGAACCTGTCAGGGCAATTACACCAGGACAGTCGGTAGTATTTTACCAGAATGATTATGTATTTGGAGGCGGCACTATTTTATAGGTGCCGCCTCTCGTTTTACAGCTTGATAAATTCAGGAGCGCGTTTTTCAAATATTGTATAATATTGAAAACCACAGTCCTTTAAAATAGTGCAGGCTTTATCAAAGTCAGCACCGACATGTTCTGGCTTGTGGGCATCGGAGCCTACTGTAATGATTTCACCGCCCAGTTCCTTATATCTTTTCAGAATGTCTACACATGGATTAGGCTGACCAAGACCGGAACGGAAGCCGGAGGTGTTCAGTTCAATGCCTTTTCCAGATTCCACAATGGCATGAAGAATCCTGTCAATGATATCAGCGTGTTTCTGATAAGAATAGTTCTGATTTTTAGTTGGACCGTAACGTACAACATAATCCAGATGACCGTATACATCGAAATATGGAGTCTCTTTTACACATTCCAGGATGGATTCAAAATATTCCTGGTGTGCTTCGTCTTCACTTCTTCCCTCAAAGAATTCAGGATAGTAGGGATCTTTGCGGTTACAGATATGGGAAGAACCGATAATGAAGTCAAAGTCATGATTTTCTGTATAAAATTCGAGTGCATCCCTTAAATGGGGCTGTAATCCCAACTCTACGCCGAACATGATCTGAATCTGACCATAATATTTTTCCCTGAATCTTAATAGATCGTAGAGATAGGAATCCGTATTCAATTCAAAAGTACCGGATTCGCCGGCTGGATATACGAAGTCAGGATCATAATGTTCTGTAAAGCATATATGTGTCAGCCCAAGGCTGATGGCTTTTTTTATGATCTCCTCCATTGGAGCATCGCTGTCACCGGAGAAGCTGGAATGAAGGTGAAAGTCAGCTTTTAATGCCATGATGATAAACCTCCCTTTTTAAAATTTTATCGTATGCTTTATCGTATCATAAATAACACAGATTGAACAGAGCATATAGGAAAAGGAGAAAAATGATATTGCAGAATATTTCAAGATACTATATATGATTGTTGATAAAATATGCTTATAGAAATAAGACATACATTAATTACAAAGAAAACGTTGAAAAAGACAGAACAAAATGCTAGAATACAGTAAAATAACTTACTAACAAAAGTATAGGGAGGGCGATTTTTATGAAAAGAAGAAATCTTGTAGCATTGGCAGGAATGTTGGTTATGTTGGGAAGTGTGCTTCCGGTAAGCGCGGCAGAAAGTCTGGAGACTTTTGACTATGAGACTTATGCAGATACCTATCCTGATTTGAAAGCAGCATTTGGATATGATGCAACAGCACTTTATAATCATTATATGCTTTATGGAAAGGCTGAAGGCAGAGTTGCAACCTTTACAGAAGAGACACAGGTAGCACAGCCGACACAGACAGCTGCTGCAGCAACAACCACTACAACCACAGAGACACTTGACCCGCTTCCGCCACTCAATCCGTCTAAAATGCCGGACTGGTTTGACGCACGTACACCTGTGGAGAGCATGACCAATGCACGTCTTGTAGCAGAATACAATGCACTGGTTCCTTATATGGAAGCATATGATCTGTCTTTTGAAGGTCCTCTGAGCCGTAAGGAAGAACTGCTCAGTGAAATGAACATACGCCTGACCAGATATGATTATTATGAAGATTATAAGGATGCTTTTGGTGAAGCGGCAGCTGCAGGTATCAAGAAAGATGCGGCATATCAGAGGGCAGCAGCATCTGATATTACACCTTTAAGGGAATTCATGGGCTAAGTACTCGTAATTATAAAAGGAAAAATTTATAGTATTTTTTTAAAATATGACTTGAATTTTGAAACATAATTATGTAGAATAAAGTTGCTGATAAAATTTTGTCAATCATTCATGTGTAAACGTGGATATTTTGGACAAGATAAAAATGATAAAATTTAATTTATCTATTTTAGGAGGAAATTAAAATGGCAGTAAGAGTAGCAATCAATGGTTTTGGTCGTATTGGTCGTCTTGCATTCAGACAGATGTTCGATGCAGAAGGATATGAAGTAGTAGCAATCAATGACTTAACAAGTCCTGAAATGCTTGCTCACTTATTAAAGTATGATACAGCACAGGGAACATACAAGTATGCAAAGACTGTTGAAGCTGGTGAGGATTCCATCACAGTTAACGGTAAGAAGATCACAATCTACAAAGAAGCAGACGCTTCCAAGCTTCCTTGGGGAGAATTAAAGGTAGACGTTGTTCTTGAGTGTACAGGTTTCTATACATCCAAGGAGAAGGCTTCCGCTCATATCACAGCAGGAGCTCGTAAGGTTGTTATTTCTGCACCTGCAGGAAATGATCTTCCTACAATCGTTTACAATGTAAACCATGAAACATTAAAGGCTTCTGATACAGTTATTTCAGCAGCTTCTTGTACAACAAACTGCTTAGCACCTATGGCTAAGGCTCTTAACGATTTAGCACCTATCCAGTCTGGTATCATGACAACAGTTCATGCTTACACAGGTGATCAGATGATCCTTGACGGACCTCAGAGAAAGGGTGACAAGAGAAGAAGCCGTGCAGGCGCTTGCAACATCGTTCCTAACTCAACAGGTGCAGCTAAGGCTATTGGCTTAGTTATCCCTGAATTAAACGGCAAATTAATCGGTTCTGCTCAGCGTGTACCGACCCCTACAGGATCTACAACAATCTTAGTTGCAGTTGTTAAGGGTAACGTAACAAAGGATCAGATCAATGAGGCTATGAAGGCTGCTCAGACAGAGTCTTATGGCTACAACACAGATGAAATCGTATCTTCTGATGTTATCGGTATGACATACGGTTCCTTATTCGATGCTACACAGACAATGGTAGCTCCTATGGAAGACGGCAATACACAGGTACAGGTTGTATCTTGGTATGATAACGAGAACAGCTACACAAGCCAGATGGTTAGAACAATTAAGTACTTCGCAGAATTAGCTTAATTAATTGTTAATACAAGACCTATCAAGGGTCCGGTCTTATGGACCGGACCCTTTTATATTTTGAGTAGGATAGTAACTGCTCTATTATCAAATGGAGGAATATGACATGGGATTAAACAAAAAATCAATTGATGATATCAACGTAAAGGGTAAGAGAGTACTTGTAAGATGTGACTTTAATGTACCTCTTAAAAATGGTGAAATTACAGATGAAACTCGTATTGTAGCAGCTCTTCCTACAATCCAGAAGCTGATCAACGATGGCGGTAAGGTTATTCTTTGCTCTCACTTAGGTAAGGTTAAGAATGGTCCTAACGAAGGCGAATCTCTTGCACCTGTTGCAAAGAGACTGGCTGAGAAGCTTGGCAAGCCTGTAAACTTCGTGGCAGATTACAATGTAACAGGCGAAGCTGCAACAGCAGCAGTAAATGCAATGAATGAAGGAGATGTTGTATTATTACAGAATACACGTTTCCGTGGCGCAGAAGAAACTAAGAACGGCGAAGAGTTCAGCAAAGAATTAGCTGATCTTGCAGATGTATATGTATGTGATGCTTTTGGTTCATCCCATAGAGCACATGCTTCTGTAGCTGGTGTAACCAAGTTCATCACAGCTAAGGGTGGTGAAAATGTAGTTGGTTATCTGATGCAGAAGGAAATCAACTTCCTTGGCAATGCAGTAGAAGATCCTGTAAGACCTTTCGTTGCAATCCTTGGTGGTGCTAAGGTAGCTGATAAGTTAAACGTTATCTCCAACCTGCTTGAGAAGTGCGATACACTGATCATTGGTGGTGGTATGGCTTATACTTTCTTAAAGGCTCAGGGATATGAAATCGGTAAGTCTCTTGTAGATGATACTAAGATTGATTACTGTAAGGAAATGATGGCTAAGGCTGAGAAGCTTGGCAAGAAGTTACTTCTTCCTGTTGACTCTGTAACAATCGCTGATTTCCCTAACCCTATTGATGCTCCTGTAGAAGTAGAAGTATATGATGTTACTAATATGCCTGCTGACAGAGAAGGCTGTGATATCGGACCTAAGACAGCTGAATTATATGCAGAAGCAGTTAAGACAGCTAAGACAGTAGTATGGAACGGACCTATGGGTGTATTTGAGAACCCTACTCTTGCAAAGGGTACTATCGCTGTAGCTAAGGCTTTAGCAGAGACAGATGCAACAACAATCATCGGTGGTGGTGATAGTGCAGCAGCTGTTAACCAGTTAGGTTTCGCTGATAAGATGTCTCATATCTCAACAGGTGGCGGCGCTTCCTTAGAGTTCCTTGAAGGCAAAGAGCTTCCTGGTGTAGTAGCAGCAGATGACAAATAGTCGTGAATAGCAGACTGAGAAAAGTAAATTACAGACTGTGACCATGCTGGCATGAGGAGCAGCCTGTGATTTACTTTGTGAAGCGCAACGCGCACGAGGAAATGCGAAGCATTTTCGAGTCAGTCAGCGCAAAATTCATAAAAGTAGGAGAATACAACAATGGCAAGAAAGAAAATTGTAGCCGGCAACTGGAAGATGAATATGACTCCAAGCGAGGCTGTTAAATTAGTTGCTGAATTAAAAGATTTAGTAAAAAATGATGATGTTGATGTAGTATATTGTGTACCTGCAATTGACATTGTACCTGTTGTAGAAGCAGTAAAAGGTACAAATGTAAAAGTTGGTGCTGAGAATATGTATGTAGAGGAGAAGGGCGCTTATACAGGCGAAATCGCTCCTGCTATGTTAGTAGATGCTGGAGTATCCTATGTTATCATTGGACATTCAGAACGTCGTGACTACTTTAAGGAAGATGATGCTTTCTTAAATAAGAAAGTATTAAAGGCATTTGAGCATGGTTTAACACCTATCCTTTGCTGTGGTGAGTCCTTAGAGCAGAGAGAAACAGGCGTAACTATGGATTGGATTCGTTTACAGATCAAATCTGATTTAGTAGGTGTAACTGCAGATCAGGTTAAGTCCATGGTAATTGCATATGAACCTATCTGGGCTATCGGCACAGGTAAGACAGCTACAACAGAGCAGGCTCAGGAAGTATGCAAGGGTATCCGTGATTGTATCGAAGAGATGTATGATACAGATACAGCAGCAGCAGTACGCATCCAGTATGGTGGCTCTGTAAATGCAGGTAATGCAGCAGAATTGTTTGCACAGCCTGACATTGATGGCGGTCTTGTAGGTGGTGCATCACTGAAGGCAGACTTTGGCAAAATTGTTTGCTATAAGTAGACAATGTAATACAATATAAAATATGTCAGCGTGGTAAAATAAAAGGAAGCTGAGAGGCTTCCTTTTATTTTTGCTATAATTTAAAAATCATATCATGGTTAATCTGTTTGGCATTCTGAATGATGTCTTTTTCCTGGCTTTTTAGATAGAGCTGTAGCTGTACCAATTCTCCATCATCAAATCCCTTTGAACTTAATACATTACGGCTTGGTAAAACGAGTTCGGCAAAGTCTCTTCCACGTTCCGTCTTTCTTTCAAAAGAAACGTGTATCAGTTTGCCTTTTTTGCCGGGGAGAAGTCCCGTGTGTGTCATTGTGATTTTATCGGGATCACGCAGGGTATTGTTCATGATCGTACCTCCATCTCTTATCTGATAAGTTTATTTTACAACAAAAGCTCTTCCTAAAAAAGTGGTAATATGCTACTATTTATATGATTGTTCCAGATTATGTGAATCAATCATCAATCTATGAGAAAATAATTGAGGGACTTATGAAAAAGATAAACTTAAAGGAAGTATTTCACTCTCGTAAAAAAGCACTGATATTACTGACATTTGTGGCAATTATTGTTGGAGTTCTGATTTTTAACTGGCGTTATTTTGAAGAAATGTTGTCTGAGAACAAGATGGCGAATAACCGCCAGGAAGAAGTGGTAAAAATAGCACAGCAGATGCAGGAAACTTCCGATAATCTGGCATATCTGGTAAGAAATTATGTGCTTACTGGTGATATACAGTATTTTGAGGATTACTGGGATATGGAGCTTCACGGAGAAGGCAGGGAGGATGTTGTCAAGAAACTGAGGAGTTACCATTTTGATAATGAGGAACAGAAGAATCTCAATATTATTCTGGATCGTTGTAATGAGTTAAAGAAGCAGGAAGTATATGCAATGCAGCTTGCCCTGGCTCAGTATCATGTACATGCGATTGACTATGAAGATGAAGAGCTTCAGGGTTATATACGATATGTGGAGAATTATGATAAGCTTCCCATGCATGAGGGCAGGAATGAACCCGGGATGAAGCAGAAACAGGATGCAACAGACTACTTGTCTGGTGAAGAGTACAGCTATTGTACCCAGCAGCTGTTCAATGCAATAGATGAATTTGTCAGTCAGGAACAGAATAAACTGGATAATATTGCGCAGCAGAATCGTTCTATCTCCAACAGGGCTATTTTATTCCAGGGAACGTGTATTATTCTGGTTATTATATGTATTGTTCTGATTTTTCTGCAAAATCATAAAATGTACTCATTGAGAAGTCTGAATGCTAATATTGTATCGGCAGTAAGTGAAGAATACCGCCTGATTGCGCTTGTGAATCTCAAAACTCATCAGGTTACTTGCCTCAAAGATAGCAGGGGTGACTGGGAAAAGGATGGCAATACCGCAGAATTAAATGAAATATCTGAGAAGTATATGAACAATCAGGTGGCAGTGATTTATCAGGAGCAATATTTACGAACCGTACAGCCACAGAATATTATCCGCAAATTTGATGAGGGACAGGCTATTGTTTCATGCCTGTATAAGAATAATACAGACGAATGGATCATGCTGGATATAACGAAGTCTCAGGAATATTCGAAGCAGAATCCAATCGTAGTATTTACTTACAAAAATGCAGGGGAGATTATCCAGCAGCAGAAAGAGCAGAGACAAAGAGATGAGATGCTGATGTATTTCAGCAGGGATTTCTTTGAAGTGTATGTGGTTGATCTCAAACAGGGCTCTTATGAAATTATCCGTTCGGCGGAGAGATATGGTAATTATATTAAGAATCTTACAGGTGATTTTGTGCAGTTAATGGAGCTTGCAATTGTATCCTGGACAAAACCGCCATACCGTGATATGTTTCGGCAGTTGATTGATATGGAAGATATTAAAAAACAATTTGATACCGGAACTAAGAAAATCGAGTTCATATACGAATCATATGATGAAAAATGGAAAAGTCTTCAATGCTTTCCGGTACCGGAGTATGGACCTGGTAATGAGAAGATGATATTTGCATTGCAGGATTATACCGAAGAGATGCAGATAAGAACCAATGAGGTACTTGCTTCGGAGGCGATGAACAGTATATATACGCTGGTGGCTTTCAGAGATTATGAAGCCAATCGGTATGAGTGTATACACAGTGCGGATAAATTTTTAAGTGAGTTACCTGATAAAGGCAGCTATGATGATCTGCGTCAGTATATTCTGGGCATTATTCATGATGACGACAGGGAAAAATATCTCTCGGAGATATCAGATGAGAAGTTCAATCGTGAGGGCAGAGCTGAATGTGAATTCAGGTTAAGGGATAAAGATGGGGAATATCATTATTACCATGAATATATTACCAGGGTAGAAGTGCCATCCGGTTCCAGAATGGTTATTCTTGTAAAAAATATTGATGAATCCAAGATGCATGAGATTTACAAGGCGGAGCAGTTACAGAAAGAAATCCGGACAAAAGAAAAGGAACTGGAAATGACGAAGCTGCTTGCCAAGAAAAGCAAGGATCTGGAGAAGGCATTGAAACAGGCGAAAAGTGCCAATGATGCCAAGAGCCGGTTTCTTTCCAATATGTCACATGATTTGAGAACGCCTATGAATGCAATCCTTGGTATGACCTATCTGGCAAAGAAGCATGTAACTGATGAAACAAAGGTGAATAAATGTCTGGATACCATATTGTCATCCTCTGAAAACATGCTGGCACTGATCAATGATGTCCTTGACATGAACAAAATCGAGAGTGGAGTGATCGAATTACATGAGAAGCCTGGTTCATTACGCAAACTGATAGATGATGTGGAAGTTATATTTAGAAATAAATGCGAAGCAAATCAACAGGAATTAATGATTCGATATGATGAGCTGCGTTATCCGAATGTAAAGATGGATGAGCTGCGCATGAAACAGATTCTTATGAATCTGTTGTCTAATGCAGTGAAATATACACAATCCTTTGGCAAAGTATTCATGCAGGTCTCACAGGATGAACCGGACAGCAACCAGATATGCTGTACCAGATTTACCATTATGGATAATGGAATCGGTATGAGCGAAGAGTTTGTCAAGAAAGTATTCCAGCCTTTTGAAAGAGAAGATACGATTCTGTCAGATAAGGTGGAGGGTACTGGACTTGGAATGGCAATTGTCAAGAATCTGGTTGATATCATGAAGGGAACCATAGAAGTAGACAGCATGGTGAATGTAGGAACCAAAGTAATTGTAACACTGCCACTTGAGGTTGCTACACAGACGCAGGAGGTTACAGTTCAGGAGAAGAATACCATGCAGTATACTTATCCTGGTAAACATATTCTTATTGTAGAAGACAAACGAATCAATATGGAGATCGTGAAAGGTTTCCTGGAAGATACAGAGCTGATTATTGACGAAGCCAGAAATGGTAAAGAGGCATTAGAAAAGGTGGAAGCATCCAGGGAAGGTGCATATGATCTGATTTTTATGGACATTCGCATGCCTGTTATGAAAGGTGATGAGGCTACAATGAAGATCAGAGCACTGGATAGAGAAGACTGCAAGCGGGTGCCTATCATTGCAATGACTGCAAATGCCCTGGAAAGCGATGTGGAGAATTCGTATCAGTGCGGCATGAATGGTCATATATCCAAGCCTATTGAACCGGATGAGGTATATCGGTGTCTGAATAAATGGTTGATGGGAGACAGTAAAATTGAACAGTGATATAAGTGAATGCAGGTTATGCCCGAGAAATTGTGGAGTAGACAGAACACAGGGATTGAAAGGGTATTGTGGTATGTCCGGGGAGATTCGGCTGGCAAGAGCCGCTCTTCATATGTGGGAAGAACCATGTATTAGTGGGGTGAACGGCTCGGGAGCTGTGTTCTTTTCGGGATGTCCACTTAGATGCGTCTACTGCCAGAATCACAGCATTGCATTGGGAAATATAGGAAAAGCAGTTACTTTGGACAGGCTTGTAGATATTTTCTTTGAATTAAAAGAAAAGGGAGCCCATAATATTAATCTGGTTACTCCGACACACTATGTTCCGCAGATTGCAGAGGCATTGCTCCGAGCCAGAAACAAAGGGCTGGAACTGCCGGTTGTATATAACACAAGCAGCTATGAGAATGTAGAAACTCTGAAGCTGCTGGATGGACTGATAGATATTTATCTGCCTGATTTTAAATATTACAGTCCTGAACTTGCAGCCAGATATTCCCATGCGCCGGATTATCCGCAGGTTGCAACCGCAGCAATCCATGAAATGCTGCGACAGACTGGCAAGCCTGTATTTGAAGGGGATATGATGTGGCGCGGAGTGATTGTAAGACACTTGGTATTGCCAGGACATACCAAAGAGTCTATGGCGGTTGTAAGTCATTTGCTGCAGGAATATGGAAATGACATCTATGTCAGTATTATGAATCAGTATACACCTATGGAGAGTCTGGAAGGGTATCCTGAGTTAAAAAGAAGAGTGACAGACAGAGAGTACAACAAAGTAATTGATTTTGCTCTTGAAGCAGGGCTGGAGAATGGCTTTATACAGGAAGGAGATACAGCTAAGGAAAGCTTTATCCCTGACTTTAGCTATGAAGGTGTATGAGAAAATAAGAAAGGAACAGGTGAGATTGATGTATCAGAATTACATTTTTGATTTGTATGGAACGTTAATAGACATTCATACAGATGAGAGCAGTAAGAATTTTTACAAGAAATATGTAAAATGGTTAAGAAAACAGGGGTATTATTTTGACTGGAAGCAGTTTCGTAGTTCATTTTTGCGAATTGAACAACAATATCGCAGTCAACCCAGCAAGCATCATAATTCCGAGATTCAGATGGAAGATGTTTTCCAGGATGTATTTCGTGAAAAAGGCTATGAACTGGACGCAGAGGAGATATTGTGGCTGTGTGAGAGCTTCAGGAGAATTTCACTGATTTATTTACGATTGTTCCCGGATACGTTACAGTGTCTGGATGCATTGAAAAAGGCTGGCAAACATATTTATCTTCTGTCCAATGCGCAGAGAAGCTACACTTGGCAGGAACTGGAGATAAGTGGGATCCTTCCCTTTTTTGATGGCGTATTGATATCTTCTGATGAGGGATGTATGAAACCGGATACTGATTTCTATGATATTTTATGTGAGCGTTATCATCTGGATAAAAAGGAATCTGTTATGATAGGAAATGAATTGCACTCCGATATGGCAGGGGCAAAGGCGGCAGGCATAGATGGATTTTATTTGAACCGCCTGGCAGTATTTCATGAACCGGAACAGGCAGATTACCGTTATGTATCAAAGAACGGCTCTTTGATGGAAGTGTTAATTCAGACAGGGGTAATAGAACATGCTGGCCAGGGCTGATTTTTTATCACTTAATTTTGTGAAAAAGGAAGATTATACAGGCAGTTACCAGGGAATGCGCTATATGCTGCATCAGGCGGAGGTAGAAGAAGAGAAGAAGCTTCAGATTTATCTGTGGCCGGAACCATTTTGCTTCGATGTAACGCCAGAGGAACAGAAGATCTCAGAAATGTTTCCTTTCAGTGAAGATGGACTGGCACAGGGAATTGACTGGATGAATGAACAGTATGAGTCTGTTCGCAGACATGAAAAATAGAAATAGCAGGAAAGTAATAAAAACAACCCACATGACGGTATGGGTTGTTTTTTATTTACTCTATATTCAAGAATTAAGCCATCTGGTTTACAGCCTTGGATAAACGAGAAACTTTTCTGGAAGCGTAGTTCTTGTGATATACGCCCTTGGAAGTAGCCTTATCAATAACGCTGGTAGCGTTTAATAAAGCAGCTGCTGCAGCTTCCTTATCGTTAGCCTCGATTGCTGTATAAACTTTCTTAATAGCAGTCTTAACACCAGACTTGATAGCCTTGTTTCTGTCAGCCTTTGTTCTGTTAACAAGAATTCTCTTCTTTGCAGATTTGATGTTTGCCATGCTTAACACCTCCATTTCGTGAATTGATATATCAATTACTGTTTCATTAAATCCGGACACGGACGTTCTAATGTAAACATACTCATTTATTGTAATTTATGGAACCTTTTCTGTCAATACATATTTCAAAAAAATTATGGGAAAAATGTAACTGAATCGTTACGAAAAATATAAGAAAGGACAGAATATCTATGCAGCAATTTCAAGTCAGAACTGATCTGGCACTTGAGGCAACAGAAAGTGTGAGAAAACAGGAAGCGGGTAACATTCGGGGCGTTGTCATGGAGGAATATGATGTGCTGGAGGATGTCCATATTACAAAGGTGGAGATCAAAAGCCGAAACGCGCAGAAGAGTCTGGGAAAGCCCATAGGTACTTATATCACGCTGGAAGCTGCGTCTTTACAGGAAAATGATGAGGATTACCACCGGGAAATCTCAGAAGAGCTGGCAAGACAATTAAGAAGTGTGCTCCCTGCTGTAGGAGAAAAAGAACAGTCCATATTGATAGTAGGACTGGGTAACAGAGATGTTACGGCAGATGCATTAGGACCATGCACGGTGGATAACCTGTTTATTACCAGACATATTATCAGAGAATATGGAAAGAAAGCATATCATGCACAACGAATGCATGAAATCAGCAGTCTTGTTCCGGGGGTTATGGCGAAAACAGGCATGGAGACTTCTGAAATCATCAAGGGAGTCATAACTCAGACAGAGCCGGACATAGTTATAGTAATAGATGCGCTGGCTGCACGCAGTACGAAAAGACTGAATCGTACGATACAGATTACAGATACCGGGATTCATCCAGGGTCAGGCGTAGGCAATTATCGAAATGCACTGACGAAGGAGAGCCTTGGTGTGCCGGTCATTGCGATTGGAATTCCAATGGTAGTAGATGCCGGAACGATCGTGTGTGATGCACTGGAGCAGATTTCCAGAGAATCCCTGGAGTATTTCAGGAATAGTGAAGATACACAACTTCATAATATGTATGTAACGGCGAAGAACATTGATGAGACTACGAAGAGACTTAGTTTCACGATATCAGAAGCCATTAATATAGCCTTGGACATGGAATATGAATGGAATGGGGAATGAGCCTTCCTATAAGGGAACAGGAGGAATCGGAATTTCGGTGAAGATCAGGAATAGAATAAGTACATTGCTGTTGATCCTGCTATGCCTGTGTCTGGGCATACAGGCATCAACAGAAATCAGGGAGGATTCGCAATGGACTGACAGACTGAATAAAGCATTGTCCTGGAAGTGCATGGATCTATGGTGCCCTTCCTTCAATTATGCAGATTATGGATGGTATCAGGACAATCTTGCAGAACAGATCCGTGGGGCAATCTGGAGGGGAATACCATTATACATTTTCCTGCAGGAGCAGGAGACTTGTATGGCGTATACGCAGTCAGAACCAGTATATGATGCTTCTATCATATTACAGCAGACCAGGGATGAAGAAGATGCACTGCAACGTTCTGTACAGGCAGAGAATGAAGAAGCTCTAAGAGATCAGCAGAATCCAGAGGTAGAACAACCCCTGCAGGAACAGGAGCCGGATCAGAAGCCGGATCAGTACAGCGCCCAGACAACAGGAGCGTCCTGGACAGAGTTTGTTCCGGTAAAAGAAAAAGCAGTAACGTATCTGCCACAGCAATTGACAGATCCCCAGTTTATCAAAAAGGAGTTTTATACAGAGGATGCCACGACCAGCATAGATATGGATAAATTGCAGGTGGATAAGCTGCTGGGGTATGATGCGGCTCTGAAGCAGGATGCCACAGCGCCTCAGATACTGATCTATCATACACATTCTCAGGAGGCATATGCGGATTCTGTACCGGGGGATGTTTCTGATACCATTATGGGTGTTGGCGAATATCTGACCGCAATATTGCAGAAGCAGTATGGCTATAATGTACTGCATCATCTGGGTCAATATGATGTGGAAAGCAGAGATTATGCATATTCCAACGCAGCGCAGGGGCTGGAAGAGGTGCTGGCACAGAATCCTTCCATAGAAGTGATGATTGATCTGCACAGGGATGAAATGAGAGAAGATGTAAGGCTGGTGACAGAGGTTCAGGGGAAGACTGTAGCACGCTTTATGTTTTTTAACGGGTTAAGTTATACCAAAGAGCGGGGGGAGATAACCTCGCTTCCCAATCCGTACATACAGGAGAATCTGGCTTTTGCTTTCCAGATGAAGCTGGCAGCAGAAGAATATTATCCGGGTCTTACCAGAAAAAGTTATCTCAAAGGTTACAGATATAATCTCCAATACAGACCCAAAAGCCTTTTGATCGAACTCGGAGCGCAGACCAATACTGTGGAGGAAGCCATGAATGCGTGCCTGCCCATGGCGCACATACTGGACATGGTGTTGCGCGGAGAGATGCAGGAATAGTGGATAGACGTAGACAATCAGGGTTTTGATGTGTTATAATCTATTCAATTGCGACAACCGGAAGGTGTAGGACAGATAGATGTATTCGCAGAATGCTTCATTTAGAAGACTCCGAGAGTACATATAGGAAGTATGGAGGAAGATTATGTCACATATAGACCAGAGTAAAATCAGAAATTTCTGTATTGTTGCACATATTGATCATGGCAAATCGACTTTGGCAGATAGAATTATAGAGAGAACAGGTCTGCTGACCAGCAGAGAGATGCAGGAGCAGGTACTGGATAACATGGATATCGAGAGGGAGAGAGGTATCACCATTAAGGCGCAGACAGTCAGAACTGTATACAAGGCGCAGGATGGGGAAGAATATATTTTTAATCTGATTGACACACCGGGACATGTTGACTTTAACTATGAGGTCAGCAGAGCTTTGGCTGCCTGTGATGGTGCGATTCTGGTAGTAGATGCTGCCCAGGGTATCGAGGCACAGACACTGGCTAACGTATATCTGGCACTGGATCATGATCTGGATGTATTTCCGGTTATTAATAAGATTGATCTGCCCAGCGCACAGCCTGAATGGGTGAAGAATGAGATAGAAGATGTGATTGGAATTGAGGCACAGGATGCACCTTTGATTTCTGCAAAGAACGGTATAGGCATTGATGAAGTGCTGGAGGCAATTGTTCATAAGATCCCTGCACCTAAGGGGAGTGCGGATAATCCATTACAGGCTTTGATATTTGACTCTTTGTATGACTCTTATAAGGGCGTTATCATTTTCTGCCGTATCATGGAAGGTACAGTGGCTAAGGGAACGAAGATTCATATGATGGCGACCGGAGCGAATGCTGATGTAGTTGAGGTAGGCTATTTTGGTGCTGGTCAGTTTATTCCCTGTGATGAATTATCAGCCGGTATGGTAGGTTACATTACAGCATCTATTAAGAATGTAAAGGATACAGCGGTAGGTGATACGGTTACAGATGCAGAGAATCCCTGCAAAGAACCGCTTCCCGGTTATAAGAAAGTACAGTCCATGGTATATTGTGGTCTGTACCCTGCGGATGGAGCCAAATACCCGGATTTACGTGATGCATTGGAGAAATTACAGTTAAATGATGCTTCTTTGTATTATGAACCGGAGACATCAATTGCACTTGGTTTTGGATTTCGTTGCGGATTCCTGGGACTGCTGCATCTGGAGATTATTCAGGAGAGACTGGAACGGGAATATAATCTTGACCTGGTAACGACTGCGCCGGGCGTTATTTATAAAGTATATAAGACTAACGGAGATGTGATAGAACTGACCAATCCATCCAATTTACCTGACCCTTCAGAGATTGATTATATGGAAGAGCCTATTGTAAATGCTGAAGTCATGGTAACAACAGAGTATATAGGTTCTATTATGGAACTTTGTCAGGAGAGAAGAGGACGTTATCTTGGCATGGAATATGTAGAGGGAACCCGTGCGCTTCTGAAATATGAGCTGCCGTTGAATGAAATTATCTATGATTTCTTTGATGCATTGAAATCCCGCTCCCGTGGGTATGCATCTTTTGACTATGATATCAAGGGATATGAACAGGCAGAGCTTGTAAAACTGGATATTCTCATCAATCATGAAGAAGTGGATGCGCTGTCCTTTATCGTGCATAAGGATTCTGCTTATGAACGTGGCAGAAAGATGTGTGAAAAATTAAAGGATGAGATTCCAAGACACTTGTTTGAGATTCCCATTCAGGCTGCTGTTGGCGGCAAAATCATTGCACGTGAGACAGTAAAGGCTATGCGTAAGGACGTACTTGCCAAGTGCTATGGCGGTGATATTTCACGTAAGAAGAAGCTTCTGGAGAAGCAGAAAGAGGGTAAGAAGCGTATGCGCCAGGTGGGCAACGTGGAGATTCCTCAGAGTGCATTCATGGCTGTATTAAAGCTGGATGACGATAAATAAAATGAAAGTGGGAGGGATGTGTATGAAGACGCTAAGCGTATATATTCACATCCCTTTTTGTGTGCATAAATGTAATTATTGTGATTTCTTATCAGCACCTGCAACAGAAGCTGCAAGAAAGCAATATGTAGAAGCACTCAAAAGGGAAATTATGCAGGAATCCCTGCAATATAAGGAATATTCTGTAGATACTGTGTTCTTTGGAGGCGGAACGCCCTCTATTCTGAAAGGTGAAGAGATCGCAGAATGTATGGAGACATTAAGACAGTATTATCAGGTATCACCTGATGCAGAGGTGACACTGGAAATGAATCCGGGAACTGCGGACAGGAATAAACTACAGATACTGAAAAAGGCGGGAATCAACAGACTAAGTCTGGGACTACAGTCAACAGAGGATTCCCTGCTGCGGATTCTGGGAAGGATTCATACCTATGAAGAGTTCCTACAGGTTTATCAGGATGCAAGAGAACTGGGATTTGATAACATTAATATAGACCTTATGTCCTCACTGCCTGGACAGTCAATACAGGACTGGGAAAAGACATTAAAGAAAGTGCTGGCTTTGGAACCGGAGCATATTTCAGCATACAGTCTGATTCTGGAAGAAGGCACACCTATGGGAGATCATCCCGACAGATATCCACCGATTCCGGAAGAAGAGTCTGACAGATGTATGTATCATCTGACCAGAGAACTGATGACACAGAATGGATATGACAGATATGAAATATCGAATTATGCAAAAAATGGCAGATTGTGCAGACACAATGCAGTGTATTGGACAAGGGGCAATTATGTGGGCTTTGGTCTGGGTGCGTCTTCCATGGTAGAGAACTGCCGTTGGAAAAATACAGAGAATATGGAGCAGTATCTACAGTTCAACAGCCAGGAACAGTCGGTAAAAGAAGATTGTCATGAACTGGATACAAAAGAATGCATGGAAGAATTCATGTTTCTTGGACTTCGCATGATGCAGGGGGTGTCTGTATCTGAATTTCAGATTCTGTACGGACATCTTATAGAAGAAATCTATGGAAGTGTACTTAATAAATGGCAGAATACAGGTTATTTAACAAGACAGAATGGATATATCAGGCTTACAGAGAAAGGGATAGACGTCAGTAATGTGATTATGGCAGATTTTCTGCTGGATTAGGCTGTAAATTTGCATTTATATTTTGTGGAAAGGCACAGAAGGGGTATTTTTCTCATAGAATAGTAGAAAGACTTGCGGGGGCGTACCTTGAAAACCTTTCAACAGCCATTATCAGCAAAGGATGAAGCTTGTTATCTTCAGATCATGCAGAGCGAAGACAGGCAGGCAGCTTTGGAGGCGCGCCGGATATTGATTGAGAGAAACCTGCGTCTGGTAGCACATGTTGCCAAGAAGTATGCAGGAGCCGGGGAAGAGATGGAGGATCTGATATCCATAGGAACGATAGGGCTGATCAAGGCGATTTCGACATTTAGACCTGAAAAAGGCAGCAGACTGGCGACATATGCTGCAAAATGCATAGATAACGAATTACTGATGATGTTCCGGGCAAGAAAGAAGACCATGAGGGAAATTTCACTGTATGAACCGATTGGGACGGATAAAGAGGGAAATGAGATCAATCTATTAGAGGTATGTGTGCAGGAACAGGTTGATGTGGTGGAAAGGCTGGATACCTCTGATAAATTAAGAGGTCTTGCCGGACTTATCAACGAAAAGTTAAATGCCAGAGAGCGACAGATCATCATGCTTCGCTATGGACTGATCAACGGTCATGAAAAGACACAGAGAGAAATAGGTGCAATGCTTGGAATATCCAGGAGTTATGTCTCAAGGATTGAGAAGAGAGCACTTGAGAAGTTAAGAGAAGGACTGGAGGAAAAAGGAGTCCGTTAGTACGAGTTTTTACATTTCAGTACGAGTTTTTACATTTGGCTTGAGATGGAATCACGGATATGTTATAACTACCCATACTTTAATAGAGAAAGGTTATGACATATGTATAGTAAAATTTATACAGGAGCAATCAGCGGTATTGACAGTCTGATTGCTACAGTAGAAGTGGACGTGTCAACAGGCATGCCCACTTTTGAAATGGTAGGTTTATTAAATCATGAAGTGCGGGAAGCCAAAGAAAGGGTCAAGGTCGCACTTAAAAATACCGGTATTGAGATACCACCCAAAAGAATCACGGTGAGCATCTCTCCTGCAGATATGAGAAAGGAAGGTGCCGCATACGACTTGCCTGTGGCGGTAGGAATGCTGGTTTCACTGGGACACCTGCTGGCAGAACGCATACAGGATACGTTGATTGTAGGAGAGCTGGGACTGGATGGAACCGTGAAGCCTGTGAAAGGAATCCTGCCTATTGTGCGAAAGGCGAAGCAGGAAGGGCATAAAAGGTGTATTGTACCATTGGAAAATGCAAAGGAAGGTGCAATTATTAAGGATATTCAGGTGATTGGCGTGAGATCCTTACAGGAGACCATTGATTATTTGATTCTACAGGAGAAAGACAAAGCTTCCTTCCTTGTACCGGCTGAATATGACAATGATACAGACACAGGAGAAGATGCCTATGATGTGGATTTTGCAGACATTAACGGGCAGGAGACTGTGAAAAGGGCAATGGAAGTGGCGGCAGCAGGGTTTCATCATATTCTGATGATAGGACCGCCGGGAGCCGGTAAAACGATGATGGCGAAACGCCTGCCTACAATACTGCCCGACCTGACTATGGAAGAAAGTCTGGAAGTATCTACGATTTACAGCGTGGCAGGGCAGTTGGACACGCAGAAAGCTCTGATTACCAGAAGACCTTTTCTTTCTCCACATCATACGATCTCGGAACAGGCACTGGCAGGGGGCGGCAGGATACCCAAACCGGGAGTGATCTCCCTGGCGCATCGAGGTGTCTTGTTTATGGATGAACTGCCGGAATTTCGAAGGGGAGCACTTGAAATTCTGCGGCAGCCACTGGAAGATAAAGAGATACATATAGCCAGAACATATGGAAGCTTCACATATCCTGCGGATTTCATGCTGGTTGCAGCACTTAATCCATGTCCCTGCGGTTTCTTCCCGGATAGAAATAAGTGCAGTTGTTCAGATAATGAAGTGAAGAGATATTTAAACCGTATCTCTGGTCCTATTCTGGATAGAATTGATGTAGCCATAGAGACACCAAGAGTAGATATCCGCCAGCTTGCAACAACACAGAATAATGAAAGCAGTGCCGCAATCAGACAGAGGGTATTACATGCACGGGAAAAGCAGAGAATCCGTTATACAGGAACAAAATATCGGTTCAACGCAGAACTAAGTTCTGGAGATATCAAAAAGTTTTGTCCTCTGGGAGAGAAAGAACAGGAACTGATGGAGCAGGCATTTCATCAGATGAATCTGTCAGCCCGTGCCTATCATAAAATTATAAAAGTAGCCAGGACAATAGCTGATCTGGATGGCACTGACGATATCGAATATGAGCATCTTGCAGAAGCAATCTGCTACCGGACCAATGATGCCAAGTATTGGAACGGAGGAAACTGAACATATGGCATATAATATAGAAGAAACACAGGACATTCCCTATGCTGCATGGCTGGATTCCATCCCAGGATTTGGAAGAAGCAGGTGTTACCAGCTTGTAGAAACAGCAGGTTCTGCCAGAAATGCATATGAGATGCCGGATTCGGATATTGCCTTTTTACTGGGTGCAAAAACATTGGCAGTATGGCAGCAGCACAGGAAACTGAAAGAACCGAATGCCTTATATGAGACATACCTGCATCAGGGAATCTCTTATGTATATTATAAAAGCAAGGCGTATCCACAGAAGCTGCAAAATATTCCAGATCCGCCTTTTGGCATTTATTATAAAGGAAGCCTTCCTGATTCTGCATATCCTGCGGTAGCAATGATCGGAGCCAGAAGATATAGCGACTATGGCAGGAGTATGGCAGAATTATTTGCCAGAAGATTTGGACAGGCTGGCATTACCGTAATCAGTGGCATGGCAATGGGAATTGATGGCATCAGTCAGAGGGCAGCAATCAATGCCGGAGGAATATCCTACGGAGTATTGGGATGTGGCGCAGATGTAATTTATCCGGAGTCTAACAGCAGGTTATATTATGACCTCATAGAAAAAGGTGGAATCCTGTCAGAGTATCAGCCCGCAACACCACCCAGGGCAGGACTTTTCCCACAAAGAAACCGTATCATCAGCGCCCTTGCCGATGTGGTACTTGTAGTAGAAGCCAGACACAAAAGTGGCACACTGATTACTGTGGATATGGCGCTGGAACAGGGGAAGGAAGTGTATGTGATTCCTGGAAGATGTACGGATCAATTAAGCCTGGGATGCAACCAGTTGTTAAGACAGGGAGCACTGGCAGCAACAAGCCCGGAGGACATTATGAAAGATATGGGATGGCAGCAGGAGGTTTTGACAACAGAGCCTGTCAAAAGAAGACAGATATCAGAGCTTGCACAGCACATACTGGCTGTACTGGATGTCCTTCCCTGCACCAGTGAAGATATTGTTTCTGCCCTGGCAGGGCGGCAGTATGGATACTCTGTAACACAGATATATAAAGGAATTACAGAGCTTGAACTTGCAGGACTGGCGAAGAGGTCGTCAGGTCTGCTTAGAAAGACTGAATTGTAGTTTATTCGTGAAATTTACTAATTTTACTTGCAACACCGCATAATATGGTGTATAGTGGTTCACGATTACAAAAAATCATCAAATTGTATGTGATAAGGGGTAACTTTATGGCAAAGTATTTAGTGATAGTGGAGTCACCGGCGAAAGTTAAAACAATCAAAAAGTTCCTTGGTAGTAATTATGAAGTGCTGGCAAGTAATGGACATGTACGTGATTTACCAAAGAGTCAGTTAGGTATTGATGTTGAACATGATTATGAACCCAAGTATATTACTATCAGAGGTAAAGGTGACATCCTGGCGAAACTTCGCAAAGAAGTGAAAAAGGCGGAAAAAGTCTATCTCGCAACTGACCCTGACCGTGAGGGGGAAGCAATATCCTGGCATTTGTATATAGCACTAAAGCTTGCAGACAAGAAGGTTTACCGAATTACATTTAATGAAATAACCAAGAATGCGGTAAAAGAATCTCTGAAAAATGCAAGAGAGATCAACACGAGTCTTGTAGATGCACAGCAGGCAAGAAGAGTACTGGACAGAATGGTAGGTTACAGAATTTCACCACTTTTATGGGCTAAGATCAAGAGAGGCTTGAGTGCAGGTCGAGTACAGTCAGTTGCTCTTCGTATCATCTGCGACAGAGAGGATGAGATTAATGCGTTTATTCCAGAAGAGTATTGGACTCTGGATGCACTTTTCCAGATAAAGGGTGAGAAGAAACCGCTTGTGGCGAAATATTATGGAACCACAGAAGGCAAAGCTGCCATTTCTTCAGAAGAGGAATTAAACAAAATTCTCAAGGATCTGAAGGACGCTGATTTCAAGGTAACAGATGTTAAAAAGGGTGAAAGAATCAAGAAAGCACCGCTTCCTTTCACAACGTCCACTTTACAGCAGGAGGCAAGCAAGGTATTGAACTTCTCTACACAGAAGACAATGAGACTGGCACAGCAGCTGTATGAAGGCGTTGAACTGAAAGATGCGGGAACAGTAGGTATTATTACCTATTTACGTACTGACTCTACCAGAGTGGCAGAAGAAGCTGTAGCTATGGCAAGAGATTATATCACTGAGACTTATGGCAGTGAGTATGCGGCACAGGATACAACGGAGAAGAAGAATGGACAGAAGATTCAGGATGCACATGAAGCAATCCGTCCTACCAATATCCGTTATACACCGGCTGAACTCAAGGATTCACTCAGTCGTGACCAGTTCAGACTTTACCAGCTGATCTGGAAGCGTTTCACAGCCAGCAGAATGAGTAATGCCAGATATGAAACGACCTCAGTGAAGATTGATGCCGGAAATCATCGTTTTACAGTTGCAGCATCGAAGCTTGCTTATGATGGATTCATGAGTGTATATCGCGATGATGAGGATGAGAAACAGGAATCCAACACACTGGTAAAGGACATTACGAAGGATACACAGCTGAAGCTGTCTGAGTTTGAACCCAAGCAGCATTTCACACAGCCACCTGCACATTATACAGAGGCTTCTCTGGTACGTGCACTTGAAGAACTTGGAATTGGACGTCCAAGTACTTATGCACCTACAATTACAACAATTCTGGCAAGACGTTATGTTGTGAAGGAAGATAAGAACCTCTATGTATCTGAGCTTGGCGAAGTAGTGAACAATATGATGAAGGATGCTTTCCCTTCTATTGTAGATGTGAATTTCACTGCGAATCTGGAGACTTTACTGGATAAGGTTGAAGAAGGTGTTATTGACTGGAAGACAGTAGTGTCCAACTTCTATCCTGATCTGGATGAGGCAGTAAATAAGGCTGAGAAAGAACTGGCAGAGATTAAGATTGCAGATGAAGAATCAGATGAAATCTGTGATGTATGCGGTAGACGTATGGTAATCAAATACGGACCGCATGGTAAGTTTCTGGCGTGTCCGGGATTCCCGGAATGCCGTAATACCAAACCATATTTTGAAAAGATCGGTGTGGCATGCCCCAAGTGTGGTAAGGACATTGTTGTCCGTAAGACGAAAAAAGGCAGAAAATACTATGGATGTGAGAACAATCCTGATTGTGATTTTATGGTATGGCAGAGACCGTCAAATGAAAAATGTGAACGGTGTGGCAGTATCATGCTGATTAAAGGTAATAAGCTGGTATGTGCCAATGAATCCTGCGGTTTTGTAAAAAATCGCGTAGAACAGGAATCAAAATAGGAAAGAATTTATGCAATTTCCAAAATAACTCAAAAAAAATATGCAATTCTGTTAAAATATGGAGTAAACTTGAAATATCTTTGGTGACTATTGAAAAATTAGTAATCATATGCTAAAATGCCCAATAGAAGTAATTGCAGAATTGACAGGCGGGTTATTTGGAAAACTTGGAGGTTTGCTATGAGTAGTGTACAGTTATTAGACAAAACAAGAAAGATTGGAAAACTTTTACACAATAATAATTCCAGCAAAGTTGTATTTAATGATATTTGTAAAGTAATGAGAGATATCGTAAACTCAAACGTATTGGTAATCAGCAAAAAGGGTAAGGTTCTTGGCGTAGGCACCTGTGAAGGTGTTGAGGAATTAAAGGAACTTGTAGAAGATAATGTTGGTGGATTTATTGATCCTATGCTGAATGAAAGACTTCTGGGTGTGCTTTCCACAAAAGAAAACGTAAATCTTGCTACACTGGGATTTGAGAGTACAGATGTACGTAAGTTCCAGGCAATTATTACTCCGATTGAGATCGCAGGAGAGCGTTTGGGAACATTATTTATTTATAAATGCAATGAGCAGTATGATATTGATGATATTATTCTGTGTGAATACGGCACTACAGTTGTAGGACTGGAGATGCTTCGTGCAGTCAGCGAAGAGAATGCAGAAGAGAATAGAAAGGTAGCTGTTGTAAAGTCTGCTATTTCTACATTGTCTTTCTCAGAGATGGAAGCTATTACACATATTTTCGACGAATTAAACGGTACAGAAGGTATTTTGGTAGCCAGCAAGATTGCAGACAGAGTTGGTATTACAAGAAGCGTTATTGTAAATGCTCTTCGTAAATTTGAAAGCGCAGGCGTTATTGAATCACGTTCTTCAGGTATGAAGGGAACATACATTAAGGTATTAAATGATGTTGTTTTTGAAGAAGTAGAAGCTTTGAAACGTCAGTTAAATAAATAATAAACGGATTTATTTTAAGCAAACAAAAGTCCAATCACTTTGATGACAGAGTGGTTGGTTTTTTTGTGTACATAAATATATGGAAGAAATTATAAAATGTATGAAATGTTGGTTTCATATGTGACATTCGGAAAATAATGGCAATTTACATAACACAGAGAAATAGTTTCCATAATATTGCAAAATAATGAAAAATTATCTTGAAATTATCTGAAAATAATATATAATGAAATAAGAAACAGGATAATTATGTAAATTTAATAATTATTCAAAGCTTTGAATAATGTATTAGGAGGAGTGCAGATGTTTAGTTCCAATGTATTTGATTACATCAATGTACTGGGGTCAACAGCAGACGCTGCGGCAACGAGACATGATATTATCTCGAATAACATAGCGAATGTAAATACTCCAGGTTACAAAAGAAAAGACATCCGTTTCGAAACTGAATTAAAGCATGCTTTTGCACATTCAGATAAGGATTCAGTGGATGCCAGAGTGAAGAACCTTGATCTTGAAGCTCTGACACCGGAGACTTATACAGATTATGCTGAGCTTTCTTACCGCTATGATGGCAATAATGTAGATATTGATACAGAGAATGCCATACTTGCCAAGAACGAGATCAAGTATAACGGTATCATCGACAGCATTAACAAGGATTTCTCTAATCTGAAGCTTGTAATGAAGTAATGCGGTATGCCTGATTCACAAATTGTATGAATTGTATGAGGTCATACAGGAAAGGAGTAATATGGGAGTATTTGATACTTTTGATATCAATGCATCGGGAATGTCAGCGGAACGGTATCGTATGGATATTATTTCACAGAACGTAGCCAATGCAGAGACTACCAGAACAGAAGATGGTACGCCCTATGTGAGAAAAGTAGTTACTTTCCAGGAGAAACAGGACACGACCAACAGAAAGTTCTCACACATGCTGGATACAGCATTCAGCAATTTAAGCGGCAGACCATTGGGATGTACGAATTCGGCAGAGCTTACAACTGCTGGAAAAGGCGTAAAAGTAGGTGGCGTCTATGAAGATACATGGACAGAATCTAATATGGTATACGACCCATCACATCCGGATGCAGATGAAAATGGATATGTTACATATCCAAATGTAAATACCATTACGGAAATGACGAACCTGATTGATGCAAGCAGAGGCTATGAAGCAAATGAGACAGCATTTGAAGCCAGCAAAGCAATTGCACTGAAAGGATTGGCAGGTTTATCACAGTAACGGGGGAATGAGACATGACAGTAACAGCAGCAAATGATATCGGAAGTCTCTACAATGTAAGCTCAGATGCAGTGAAGAATATTCTGGCTGGTTCATCTGATACAACACAGGGAGACAACGAGAACATGTTCGGCTCCATTCTGAATGCGGCAATCAGTAATATCAATGATACGAATAACTGCATTTCAGATTGGGAAAATGAGGAAATGAAATGGGCGATGGGCATTTCAGAGAATACCCACGACCTGACAATTGCAATCGGTAAGGCAGAGACAGCATTACAGTATACAGTGGCAGTAAGAGATAAACTTTTATCAGCCTATAATGAAATTATGCAGATACAGATTTAGCCTCAAAATGATGTAAAAGGGATTATGAGGATCGGGAAAAGGAGACACTTGAGATGGTTGACAAGGTGATGGAGATTGCAAAAAAAATCTTAGAAAGGGTTAAAGAATGGTGGAATAAATTCAAGCCAAAGCAAAAGACTTTGATCATTTGCGTGGCAGCCGGAGTTTTGATCGCAATATCCATTCTGGTAGGTGTGCTTACCAGAAAACAGTATAAAGAACTGGTGGTATGCGAATCAACAAAGGAAGCTTCACAGATTAGGGATTTGCTGGATGGACAATCGTTAGACTATAAAGTGTCAGAAGATGGATTGTCATTTCAGATTCTGAACACTCAGGTTTCAGATGCAAATCTTTTGCTGGGAGCAAATAATATTCCAACTTCTTCCTATACACTGGATGATGTATTGGACGGCAGCTTTTCTACAACAGAAGCAGATAAGCAGAAACGTTATCGACTGTATCTGGAAAGCCAGATGGAAGATGACCTGGAGAGCTATGCTGCAGTAGAGACAGCAACTGTTCAGCTTACAATTCCGGAAGATAATGGAACCTTAATTGCACAGACACAGGAAACCTATGCAAGTGTGCTCCTCCAACTTGCCTCAGATGCAAGCTTCGATGAAGAGAATGCAGCGGCTATGGCAAGATTTGTTGCAACAGGATTGGGAAATGCAACAACTGATAATGTAACAATTACGGATATTAACGGAAAGATATGGTTTCCGATTGAAGATACATATTCCTCTGTTGATAAGGCAGATACCATGATGATGGTAAAGCAGGAAGCAGAGAGCCTGATCAAGAAAGAGGTCAGACAGGTTTTATTAGGAACGAATGAGTTCACACAGATTGAAGTAGCAACTAATCTCTCCATGGATTTCTCCAAGAAAGAAGTAGTAGAACACAATTACACACCTGCGGATGGACAGGAACAGGGTGTCCTGTCACATGAAGAAGTATATCAGTCCAATGCAACAGATGCATCCGGCGGTGTACCTGGAACAGACTCCAACTCTGAGACAGACTACATGATAGATAACTCTGATTCAACTAACTCCAGTACCTATGAGAGAAAAAGTGATTATCTTCCGAATGAGAAAATCACAACAACAACAGAGCCTACGGGAACTATTGTATACACAAACAGCTCAGTATCAGCGGCTATGGTAAGATATAAGATTCTGAAAGAAGAAGATGCACAGCTGCAGGGATTCCTGGATGGCGTTACCTGGGATGAATACAAGCTTGCCAATGCAGGCAGAACCAAACTGGATGTGGATGCTGATTTGGTAAGTCTCGTTGCAAATGCAACAGGCATTCCAAGCAAAAACATTACTATTGTGGCATATGAAGAGATGCAGTTTATTGATGCACCTGCAAGCAAGGTTTCTTATAAAGATATCATTCAGATCGTATTGATCATTATTATCCTTGGATTACTTGGATTCGTAGTATTTATGAGCCTGAGAACCAAGAGAGAAGTAGAGGAAGAGGAAGAACTCTCCGTAGAAGATCTGCTGCAGTCTACACAGCAGGAAGAGCTCGAAAGCATAGAATCAGAACAGAAGTCTGAAGCAAGAAAGCTGATCGAGAATTTTGTAGACGAGAATCCAGAAGCAGTAGCAACCTTGTTACGTAACTGGCTGGAGGAAGATTGGGGGTAATTGGGAATGGCAGAAAAAGAAAAAGAACAGCTTACCGGAATCCAGAAAGCAGCAATTCTGTTAATTGCATTAGGACCGGAAAAATCCTCTCTCATATTTAAACATTTAAAAGAAGAAGAAATAGAAGACCTTACACTGGAGATCGCTAATACAAAGAGCGTATCTCCAGCAGTAAAAGAACAGATTATTAATGAATTTTACGAAGTATGCCTCGCACAGCAGTATATTGCAGAAGGTGGTATTGGATACGCCAAGGAACTTTTGGAAAAGGCACTTGGTCAGGAAAAGGCGATGGATGTTATTGGCAAGCTGACAGCATCCTTACAGGTTAAGCCTTTTGAATTTGTTAAGAAAACGGATGCTTCCCAGTTATTGAACTTCATTCAGGACGAGCATCCACAGACAATTGCTTTGATTTTATCATATCTGTCTTCAAGTCAGGCTGCGACAATCCTCGCAGCCCTGACTCCCGAAAAACAGGCAGATGTTGCTAAAAGAATCGCTACAATGGACAGAACCAGCCCGGATGTAATCAAGGAAGTAGAGCGAGTATTGGAATCCAAGCTCTCATCTTTAGTAAACCAGGATTACACAATTATCGGTGGTGTCGATGCAGTGGTCGATATCTTGAATACAGTAGACAGAGGAACAGAGAAACATATCATGGAGACTCTCGAAATCGAAGAGCCGGAACTTGCAGACGAAATCAGAAAGAAGATGTTCGTATTCGAGGATATCTTGCTGCTTGATGACAGAGCAATTCAGAGAGTACTTAGAGATGTTGATAACAATGATCTGGCAGTCGCGCTCAAGAGCTCTAATGAAGAAGTACAGGCAGCTATCTTTAACAATATGTCCAAACGTCTGGCAGAGATGATTAAGGAAGACATGGAATTCATGGGACCTGTTCGTATGAAGGATGTTGAAGAAGCACAGCAGAAGATCGTTAATATTATCAGAAAACTGGAAGACTCTGCAGAGATTGTAATCTCCAGAGGTGGAGGTGACGAGATCGTTGTCTAAAAGTGGTTTATTAAAATCAAACTGGGTCTATGTCAATCCTACGGAGACCAGAGTTATTGATACCAATGCTATGGTGGAAAGCAAGCTGAAAGAATTATCTGAGAAACTGTCAGCACAGACCAGAACAGATGACGAATTCGCAGATGGCTTTACACAGGGAATTGATGCCAAACAGGTCGCAGAGCTTGTAGGAGAAGATAATCAGATCATAGGTGGAAACGCTCCTGTAGAACCTCAGGGACCTACGCAGGAAGAATTAATGCAACAGGCTGCTGCTGAAATAGAGAATATGAAGCAGCAGGCGATTGCTGAAATTCAGAATGCCAGACAGCAGGCGGTAGAAGAGGGCAGAAAGCAGGGGTATCAGGAAGGACTCGAACAGGGACATCAGGATGGCTATGCCCAGGGACATCAGGAAGGACTTGACAGTGTAGCGCAGCAGCAGACGGCATTAAATTCAGAATATGAAGCGAAAGCTGCTCAGCTGGAGGAGGAATACAGCAGTAAGGTAAAAGAGCTGGAACCCAAATTTATAGACACTCTTACAGATATTTATGAACATATCTTCCAGATCAGTTTGAAGAATTCCAGAGAACTGGTCGTACATTTACTTGCAAATACCATGAGAAACCTGGAAGGCGGTAATGGTTATCTTATTCATGTATCCAAGGATGATTATCCATTCGTCAGCATGCAGAAGAAAGAACTGGTGAAAGGAACCAGCATTGATCCTGAAGATATGGATATTATTGAAGATGCTACACTGGATCGAAGCGAATGTATGATAGAGACAGGGAATGGTGTCTTTGACTGTAGTCTTGGTACACAATTGGAAGCTCTTAATGAAGAATTGCGCCTGCTGGCATATGAACCGTCAACAACAGATAGAGGATAGAAATAAGTATGGACACAGCAATTAACTTTGACAAATATCAGTCAGTTTTGAATAAAACGTATTTTAAGAAGCTTGGTAAGGTAGAGAACGTAGTAGGTCTTACGATTGAATCGGCGGGACCGGATGCCAAACTGGGTGACTTATGCCGTATTTATACAGATTCGGAAAAACAGAATTTCATATTGGCTGAAGTAGTTGGATTTAAAGAGAAAAAGACATTGCTGATGCCATATGAAGTAACAGAAGGCATTGGACTTGGATGTATCGTGGAAAACATGAATTATCCATTGAGTGTTCAGGTCGGTGATTTCCTGTTAGGTAAAACACTCGATGGCTTGGGAAGATGCATAGATGAATATCAGACGGATGTGCGTTCAATACAGAGATATCCGTTGGAAGCACCTCCTCCTGATCCTATGAGCAGAGAGATTATAGATGAAGTCCTGCCGCTTGGAGTGAAGGCTGTAGATGGTCTGATCACAGTAGGTAAAGGACAAAGAATCGGTATCTTTGCCGGTTCCGGTGTAGGTAAGTCTACGCTGATGGGTATGTTTGCAAGAAACACCAAGGCTGATATCAATGTAATCGCATTGATAGGAGAGCGTGGACGAGAAGTCCGTGAATTCATCGAACGTGACCTTGGTGAAGAAGGTATGAAGCGTTCTGTAGTCGTTGTAGCAACTTCTGATAAACCGGCTTTGGAGCGAAACAAGGCTGCCAAAACAGCAACGGCAATCGCAGAGTATTTCAGGGATCAGGGCAAGGATGTATTGCTTATGATGGATTCCCTGACCCGATTCTCTATGGCACAAAGAGAAATAGGACTTGCCAGTGGTGAACCGCCTGTTACCAGAGGGTATCCGCCAAGTGTATATTCAGAGATGCCAAAGCTTTTGGAACGTGCAGGAAGAGCCAGAGTGGGATCTATTACAGGATTGTATACAGTCCTGGTAGATGGTGAAGATTTTAACGAGCCAATTACAGATACTGCGAGAAGTATTCTGGATGGACATATCATGTTGACCAGAAAGCTGGCGAATAAGAACCATTATCCTGCAATTGATGTCTTACAGAGTATTTCCAGATGTATGTCCATGGTAACGGATAAGGCACACAGGGCAGCAGCCGGCAAATTAAAAAATATTATGGCGACATATAATGAAGCAGAGGATCTGATCAATATCGGAGCGTATAAGAAAGGCAGCAATCCCAATATTGATAATGCAATCAGCAAGATAGGAGCTGTGAATGATTTCCTTTTGCAGACTACAGATGAAAAATATGATTTCAATCAGACAGTGGAAATGCTGGAGGGACTGTTTGAAGGATAAAGAGAGTGATGGACGATGGCGAAATTCCGATATAAAATGCAGAGCATTCTGGATGTAAAAGAGAAACTGGAAAATAAGGCAAAACAGGATTTCGCACAGGCAAATGCCAGACTGGATGCAGAGAAAGTGAAACTTGTGGAGCTGCAGAAAAGACGAAGCTATTATATGGAAGAAGGACTCAGACTTCGTCTGGAGAAAATTGATATCCGCAAGATCAGAGAAAACAAAATGGCTGTGCTGAAAATGGATGAATATATTAAAAATCAGATGGTACAGATTAATCTGGCATCCAGAGAAGTGGAAAAAGCCAGAAGTGCATTGCAGACTCTGATGCAGGAGAGAAAGGCACATGAGAAGCTAAAAGAAAATGCTTTTGAAGAGTTCATGAAAGAAGAACAGGCTCAGGAAAGCAAGGAAATAGATCAGTTAACTACTTATACACATGGACAGAAAATAGCGGGAGAACAGAACAATGGCTAGTAAAAATTCAAATATGAGTACAGATGCGCCAGAAATGCAGATGCAACAGCTTAAAGAAAGCAAGAAGCAGTTCAAACAGGAGCAGAAGAATCAGAGAAAAGAAGCAAAGAAAAAAGCAAAGGAACTGGAGAGTCAAGAGCGTGAACTGGATGAACAGATAGACGGCAGCAGCGCCTCTGTTGTAATCGTCACGCTTTTTATCATTCTGATCTGGTTAGGTATTCTTGTATTGCTGGTGAAGATGGATGTAGGCGGTTTTGGCTCTAATGTACTGACTCCTATTCTGAAAGATGTTCCGGTGATCAACAAGATATTACCTTCAGAAAGTACAACAGAAACAACGAAAAATGAAGAAGCCTATGGTGGATATAATAGCCTGAAAGATGCTGTAGAACAGATTAAGACACTGGAGAAGCAGCTTGATCAGGCACAAAGTACCAATGCTACCTATGCAGAACAGATTGATACGCTGAAGACGGAAGTACAGAGACTGAAGACTTTTGAAGACAATCAGGTAGAATTCCAGAAGATAAAAGAACAGTTTTATGAGGAAGTTGTATATGCGGAGAATGGACCGGGAGCAGACGAGTATCGTCAGTATTATGAAGAGATGGACCCGACTACCGCAGAAGCATTATATAAACAGGTGATTCAGACAGAAGCAGCAGATAAGCAGATGCAGGAATATGCCAATACATTCAGCAACATGCAGGCATCAGAGGCAGCAGCTATTCTGGGTAATATGACAGATAATCTGGATCTGGCAGCTTCTATTCTTAAAAATCTGGATGTAAGTACCAGAGGAGCAATACTGGGGGCTATGGATTCTGCAATTGCAGCGAGAATTGTCAAAATAATGGACCCTAACTCTTAAAGAAACTTTCTATTTATCCGATATATATTATGTAACTATTCAGAAAGGAGGACACAAATGACAAGCGCATCTGTAAACAACGCGGGTTTGGACGCAAGTATTATTCCGGCAGCTGTTAAAACCGTGAGCAGCCAGAACATGCAAAAAGGTCAGGATTTTGGGAAAATCATGGATCAGGCAGCAGGTAAAACTAAGAAAGACAATACTTTTGAAGTGAAGCAGGAAGTAAAGGCGGATACATCCAAACCAAAGAAAACAGATATGGATCAAAAGCCTGTTGCAGATAATAACACAGTGCAGGAAAAACCGGAGCAGAAACCGATTCAGGAAGAGACAACTGTGGATGAAGATGTAAAAGACGCAGTAAATCAGGCAACTGATGAGCTCTTGGATGAGATCAGTGACGAACTGGATATTTCACAGGAGGAACTGATTGCAGTTCTGGAACAGCTAGGTTTACAGCCCATTGATCTATTGCAGGATAATAATCTTGCACAGGTTGTTGCAACCGTACAGGGAGCAGATTCATTAATTGAAATCGCAGCCGATTCCCAGATGTATCAACAGCTTCAGAATCTGGCTCAGACAGTGGATACCACAATTGAAGATATCCTTGCACAGACTGGACTGAGTGAAGAAGAACTGATGGCAGCTCTGGAACAGATCAAGGCAGAGCAGGGGCAGACAGCAATTACAGAACCTGTTAAGGACAATATTCTTCCATTTGAACAGAATGTTGAGCCAGAAGACCTGGAAATGAAACAGCCACAACAGGAAGATGATTCCATACCTGTTATAAAAACACAGACAGACACACAACGGTCTGCACAGACTACTGAAAATGTGACAGAGGTGTCACAAATGACGGAGGAAACCCACAGGCAGGCAGGCAATCAGGAAGAGGAAAATCCCTCATATCAGGAAGGCCAGGAGAATCTGAACAAGTTCCAGAATTCTCTGGATGAGAATCTGCAGGTGGCTGAGCAGGAGAGCATTCCTACCAGAACAGTGGACACAGAAAGCATTATGAAGCAGTTAGCTGATTATGTGAAGATTCAAAAGGGCACTGAACTGACAGAAATGGAGATGCAGCTGCATCCTGCAAGCCTTGGCAATGTGCACATTCAGCTGGCAACTAAAGGCGGTGTGGTAACAGCACAGATTACAACACAGAATGAAGCCGTAAAGAATGCAATTGAGACACAGGTCGTTCAGTTAAAGGATAATCTGGAAGAACAGGGTGTCAAGGTTGAAGCAGTTGAAGTATCGGTGGCAAGCCATCAGATGGAGAAGAATCTTGACCAGAACGGACAAGATCATCAAAGTCAGGAGCAGGACAAGACAACTGGAAGTATTCGCAGAATACGTAGAAGTAACATAAACCTGAATCTCTACAACAGTGATGAAGAAGCATTAGAAGAAGCCGGTGGACTGGATGATGCAGCAAGAATTGCTATGGAGATGATGACAGCGAACGGAAATACCATGGATTTATTGGCATAGGGCTGATATGGAATGTTTTAGAAAGGAAGATAATATATGAGTTTAGTAGCACCATATGTAGACGGTAAATTACAGACATCTACAACTTCCTCTGATTCTTTGGGCAGAAAGAGCAGTAATTCAGTAGTAGACAGTGATACATTCCTTACACTTCTGGTAGCAGAAATGCAGAATCAGGACCCCCTGGAGCCTACCAGCAATACAGAGTGGGTATCACAATATGCAACATTTACACAGGTTCAGCAGATTAGTGAAATGGCGGATTCCATGGATCTGGTAAGAGCGAATAACCTGATTGGTAAAGAAGTAGTCATGAAAGTTACCAGCAGCAGTACAGGAGAAACAAGCTACAAACGTGGCGTTGTGGATTATGTGGTTGTGGAAGAGGGTAAACCTTTACTGGTAATTGATGAGGCAAAATACTCCCTGAGTGATCTGGATACTGTAGCAAGCAAAGAATACTTCAATGCTTATGACAAGTATACAGAATTCGCCAAGAAGGTAGCAGCACTTCCATCCCTGAAAGTGGTCGACAAGTCTTATCAGAACACAGTCCAGAATATCATGGATCTTTATAATGGAATGTCTGACTATGAGAAGAATTACCTCAAGACATACGCAGCAGGTGATATTGCTTCTTATGAAGCATATGTAAAGAAGCTTAAGAGTCTGGGAGTTACTTTTAATGAAGGTACGCAGACAAAGGAAACTACTCTGGATGACCTGATCAGTGCTTTTGATAAAAAGATGACAGCACTGATGGAACAGATAGCAGCTTTAAAAGGAAGTAACAGCAGCAGTGGAAGTTCATCATCCGGAAATACTGATCAGAAGACAGATGGCATAACACCCGGAGGCAATGACCAGAAGACTGATGGAACAACATCTGGGGATAAGAATCAGAAAACAGATGGCTCAGAATCGGGAGATAACACACAGGTATCTGACAAGACACCATCCACCGATGACAGCCAGAAGACAGAGAATCCTGATTCCGGTGATAACAATTCAGACAAAAATCAGGAATCTGGCAGTACGGATGCAACCGGCAGTGCAGCGGACGCAGATAATGCACAGACAGACAACAGCAGCAATAATACGGCTTCGGGCGATGAGAATATTGCAGATCTGTTGACGCAGGACAATACGACCGTGTAAAAAGTAACATGCAGGCATGGCTGCAAGGGTAAGGAGGCAGTAAGCAATGAATATCAGCAATAACCAATTCCTTTCCATTGAACAGCTACAGGAACAGTATCTGAAGCAGCAGAAGAAAATCCAGCCGGTAAAGACCAGCGGGGGGTTCAGCTTTGAAGAGATTCTACAGAAGCAACAGACTGGCGAAATCAAATTTTCAAAACATGCTGCGAACAGATTAAATGACAGAAACATTGAATTAACTTCTGAACAACTGGAAAGGTTAAGCGATGGAACGCGAAAAGCAGGAGAAAAAGGTATCAGGGAATCACTGGTGCTGGTAGATGAGCTTGCATTTATCGTGAATACCGGAAGCAACACAGTAATAACAGCAATGGATCAGGCAGAAACAAAAGAGAATATATTTACAAACATTGATGGAGCCGTAATTATATAACAGCCGGACCTTACAAGGAGGCTTGTGTTTTCCGAATGATAGAAGAAAACAGATACGGCATCAAACAGGAGGTCATTTCACTATGATGAGATCACTTTACTCTGGTGTATCAGGCTTGAAGACACACCAGACCAAGATGGACGTTATTGGTAACAATATCGCCAACGTTAATACAACTTCATACAAGACCATGTCAATCAACTTCTCTGATCTGATGTATCAGACCACACAGGCAGCGACAGGACCTAATGCCACAACAGGGGCAGCAGGAACCAACCCAAGACAGATTGGTCTTGGTGTACAGACAGCAGCGATTTCCACTAACATTACACAGGAGGGCGCTACACAGTCTACGGGTAATCCGTTCGACTTAAAGATTTCCGGTGATGAGTTCTTTATCGTAAGCGATGGAAGTAATACATATTTCACAAGAGACGGTTCTTTCTATGTAGATGCAGCCGGTAATCTTGCAATGTCCAGTACAGGATATAATGTAATGGGCTGGGGCGTTGATGAAGAGACAGGTAATATCAAGAAAGATACAGTTAAGCCGCTGGTAATCATGGGCAGTGATTATCTTACCTATGGCGCTGAGAATACAACTGCTGCAACGGCATCCGGTATCATCGACTGGAATGATGATGATCAGGGCGAGAAAGCAGGTAAGACATTAAGCTTACAGATTTATGATAATCTGGGTTACAGCTATACAGTTAAGTATGGACTTCATAACGCAGTAGAAGGAAAAGAAGGAAAAGATTACAGCTTCTATGTAACACTGGATTCCATTACAGATTCAACAGGCAAAAAACTTGATATCAAAGATGTTACATTTGGTACAGGAAAAACAGCAACGAGTATTGAATTGGATGGAATGAATTATGGTGTATCTGGTGCAACTGTAAAGCAGGCAAAGTTAGCAACACCTGCAGGAAATCCAGCAACTATTACACAAATCGCATATGCAGAAATAAAAGATACAACTACCAATACGACAACTACAGTTCTTTTATATCCGAGTTCTGCAGAACTGGCAAATGTTAATAGCCTTGATTTGGGGAATGGTAAAACAATTAACCCACAAGGTCAGAATATTAAAGTATTATTTGACGGCAATGGTAAACCGGCAGATAATGCATTATTCACAACGCTATATGGTGACAAAATATCGCCGGCGGATATAGTTAAAGGGAAAGTCAATGCAGATGGAACATTAACGGTAACTGAGAGAACTGTGACCAACTCAGCAATCCTTAGTTATTCCGGTAAAGATGGTAAATTCCAGACCAACGGAAGCACCGGCGGTGAAAACGGTGTAACCATGGATCTTACCAGTCTGGGTAAGGCATTTACCAATGTTACCGTAGATTTCTCCAAGGCAGTTGTTACTGACAACAAAGGTAAATCTACAATCAGCCTTGAGAAAGGTGATAAAAATGATAAGAATGCCGGACGTGAGAGTGGTGATCTTCAGGGTGTATCCATTCAGACTAACGGTATGATTTATGCATTATACTCAAACGGACAGAAGAGACTTCTTGGACAGATTGCCGTAACAGAATTTGCCAATGCATCCGGTCTTCAGAAGGAAGGAGATAACCTTTATTCATCCACTAAGAACTCCGGTGATTTCAATGGTATCGGTATTGACATTACAGAGAATGGTGATGCCATGAATACAGGTGTTCTGGAAATGAGTAATGTTGATCTTTCTTCCGAATTTACAGATATGATCACGACACAGAGAGGTTTCCAGGCAAACAGCCGTATCATTACAGTATCAGATACACTTCTTGAAGAGTTGGTTAATCTGAAGCGATAACATTAACTACATAAATCATTGACAACACAGGAATGACATCATAGAGAATAAACAGATTACAAAGGGGTTATGCGAGTCATGACCCCTTTTCTGATAAACTGCACTACAACATTCATCCTGCATTATGGAGAAAGAAAGGAAGCTGCAATATGATAGAGATAACAAAGCTGAACGGAGCCAAAATGCTGGTAAATACCAGCTTGATCGAAACAGTAGAAGAGACACCGGATACTGTGATTACGTTAACTTCCGGTAAAAAAATCATTGTAAAAGAAAGTAGACAAGATGTGAAAAACTTAGTAAAATTAGCAAGAAAAGAAATTTTTGCGTCAGATAAAGAAGATAATTGATATTTTTATGTAAAATATTCAGAAAATTGTTGCAATTTATGTAACCTTACAGTATTATAGTAATAGAGATTAGCAAAGGGACAAGAACTTTGCAGATAAAAGGGGTGTGTAGAAGTGGATATAGCGTCTTTAATTGGTATCGTTGCGTGTCTGGGACTGGTTATGTTCGGTATTGTATCGGGTGATGACGGTATGGCAGCGATAGGATTCTTCGTTGACCCGCCATCCATGCTGATTACTTTCGGTGGTTCATTCATGGCTACTATGGCATCAGTAACGTTGCCGGATTTCATTGGCGGACTGAAAAGCTTTACTTTGATTTTTAAGACAGAGTCAGCCAATATACCTGAAATGATAACCAAGATTATTGATCTGTCCAACGTAGCAAGAAAGGAAGGACTTCTTTCTTTGGAAGAAGCAGCCAGTGATCTGGATGATGCTTTTATGAAAAAAGGTATTCTTCTGATCGTCGATGGTACAGATCCGGAACTGGTCAGAGGTATTCTGGAGACAGAGCTGGTAAGTATTGAAGGAAGACATAAGGATAAAATAGGATTCTGGGAGACTTTGGGTTCTATGGGTCCTGCATGGGGTATGATCGGTACTCTGGTAGGTCTGGTTATTATGTTACAGCATATGACAGATCCTTCTTCCCTTGGACCATCCATGGCAACAGCGTTAATCACAACATTCTATGGTTCCCTGCTTGCAAACTGGATCTGCGGGCCTGTCGGCAATAAATTAAAATCCAAGAATGCGGCTGAAATACAAGCAAAAGAAATTATGATCGAGGGACTTTTGTCTATTCAGGCAGGAGAGAACCCAAGAGTTATTGAAGAAAAATTAAAATCATTTATGTCACCTAAGGACAGACCTACTGCAACGGAAGAAGGAGCTGGAGGTGAAGCTTAATGGCGAAGAAGAAACCTGAAGAAGTAAAGAAGGGCCTTGACGAATGGATGGGTACTTTCTCGGATATGATGACTTTGCTGATGTGCTTCTTCGTTATGCTGTTCGCAATGTCTAATGTAGATGAGGCAAAATTTGATGAAGTGTCACAGTCCTTCCAACAGAACTTCAGCATTTTTAAAGGTGGAGCCAAAGCAATCGGCGACGGAGTTCTGGTCAGCAACGGTGTCAGTCAGTTGAACATGCTGGATGAGTATATTAACAGTACCGGTAAAGTGGCAGACAGTGACACACAGAATACTGAATTCAAAGAAAATGCCCAGGGTGAGATGGATTCCAAGATGCAGGAGCTTGCAGAAGAACTGGGAGCATCCAAGGAAGAAATCAAGGAATTACAGGAATCTATCCAGAATCTCGAAAATGAGAAATTAAAGCTTTCCGAGGAATTGGCAGAAAGAATAGAAGAATCGCTGGCAGAGAATTTTCTGTCAGATCAGGTTGATGTAACATTTGATGCAAATTGTGTTGTTCTGACATTCAACGGAGCTTTCCTATTTGATTCAGGCAAGGCAGATCTCAAGACAGAAGCTTTGCCAATGTTAAATAAGATCGGAAAGATACTGAGCAAATATGCGGATGACAACATAGAAATAGAAGGTCATACCGATTCTGTTCCACTGAATGGTGGCAGATATGAAAATAATGATGTATTGAGCAGCTATAGAGCGTTAGCGGTATTTGATTACCTGAAGGATAACGCTTCCATAGATCCAAGTATTATGAAGCATTCGGGACGAGGGGAATATGAACCGATTGCGGATAATTCAACGCCGGAAGGCAGAGCAAAGAACAGAAGAGTTGAAATCAAAATCTATAACGCATTGAGTGCCTATTAAAAGGGGGAGTGCATGAAATGAAAAAAAATCTATTATCTATTATTATTCTTGCATTGTTAGTGGTGAACATCGTATTATCAGCAATTATGATGATCAGCGTAACAAGCGCATCTAAGAAGACTGCAGCACTGGTATCTGACATTTCTACCATTATTGGCCTGGAGATTAACGGATTACCCAAATCAGAGACAGCAGGTTCCGTATCCATGGCAAACACAGAAGTATATAACATATCTGATGAACTCACGATACCACTTAAAAATAACGAAGATGGTACAGAACATTTCGCAGTAGGTAAGGTTTCTTTATCAATGGATAAGACGAACAAGGATTACGAGACATATTCTGCAACTCTTGAATCCAAAGAGGGATTGATCACAGATATTATATTCAGTGTATTTGGTAGTCATACAATTGACGAAGCCAAGAGTAATCCAGAAGTTCTTAAATCTGAAATCTTACAGAAGATTCAGGAATTATTTGGTTCAGACTTTATTTATGGAGTGTCCTTTAATTTCTTGTATCAGTAATATATCTCTTAAATCAGGCTACAGGGGGTGATTGGCGAAATGGGAGACGTATTATCTCAAAATGAGATTGACAGTTTGCTTGCGGCGTTGAGCAGTGGCGAACTGGACGTAGAGGACATGCAGGAAAAAGATGAAAAACAAGTCAAGAATTATGACTTTTCCAGACCTGCCAAGTTCTCTAAAGAACATCTTAGAACGTTGGGCATGATTTTTGAACATTATGGAAGATTACTATCTACTAATTTACCGGTATATCTACGGAAGAACGTGCAGGTAAGTGTAGCGAGTTCGGAAACAGTAACCTTTGCAGAATTTTCAAATGCATTATCGAACCCGGTATTACTTACAATTGTCAACTTTTCACCGATGCAGGGCAGTATTATTATGGAACTGACCAGCGGACTCGGTTATGCGATCATTGACAGAATGCTGGGTGGCAAAGGAGAAACACTGGAAAAGACCAGAGAATTCTCCGAAATAGAAATGAGCATTATTGAACGAATCATGGTTATCTGTATGCAGCTGCTCAGGGAACCATGGAAGAATGTGGCGGAGATTAATCCATTTCTGGAAAGAATTGAGACAAATCCGCAGTTCGCTCAGATTATTTCACCCAGTGACATGGTAGCGTTAGTTACCATGAATGTTAAGATCGGTGATGTGGAAGGGTTGATGAATGTATGTCTTCCGTTTTTCACATTAGAGTCCGTTATGGATAGATTGAATACAAAATTCTGGTATTCCAATCTACAGAAAATGGATGAAGAAGATTATGAACAGTTTCTTGAAGTTATGGTACGTAAGGTGGATGTGCCTGTTAAGGCTGTACTGGGTAAGAGCGTGATCACAGTAAATGATTTCGTAAATATTCAGGTCGGTGACATCATCAGACTGGATTCCAAGGTGGATGACGAGATGGATGTTTATGTAGGCAATATCAAGAAATTCACCGCAGTGCCGGGAGCTAATAAAGAGAATTATGCTGTGAGAGTAACATCAGTGATACGGGAGGAGGAGTAAAGGCAATGGATGGTATGTTATCTCAGGATGAAATAAATGCGTTGCTTAATGGCGTTGACTTGTCAGCTGATGACAAAGGCAGTGCGGCTGCCACCACTGCAACAGTGGATAGTAGTGAAGAAGGGTTAACAGATGTAGAGAAAGATGCGATTGGGGAAGTAGCCAATATCAGTATGGGGACTTCTGCAACTACACTGTATTCTTTAGTAAACCGTAAGGTCAATATTACAACTCCGGTAGTTGAAATGACTACCTGGGAAGAAGTAATGACCAACTATGAAAAACCATGTGTTTTTATTCAAATCAAATATACGGTAGGTTTGAATGGCACGAACATTCTGGTACTGAAAGAACATGATGTAAAAGTCATTACAGACCTGATGATGGGTGGAGACGGTACCAATGTAGATGGAGAGATCAGCGAATTGCATTTGAGTGCAATTTCAGAAGCCATGAATCAGATGATGGGATCTTCGGCGACTTCTCTTTCATCCATGCTTGGCAAGACAATTGATATCAGCCCGCCAGAAGCTAGTCTTGTAGATCTTCAGACAAAAGAACCAGCAGAATTATCTCCTTTCCTGGAGGATAAATTCGTTAAGATTTCTTTCAAAATGCAGATAGAAGATCTGGTTGATTCTACATTGATGCAGTTGTATCCATTGGATTTTGCAAAATCCATTTACAAGACATTTATAGAACAGCAGATGGGTGGAACAGTGGAAGAAACACCAACACCGCCACCTTCACCACAGGCAGCAGCACCAACACCGGCACCCGCACCCGCACCTGCACCACAACCTGTTCCAACACCGCAGCCTGCACCACAGATGCAGATGGGTATGCCTCAGGGAATGCCAATGAATCAGATGGGTGGACAGATGGGGATGCCTCCTACAGGAATGCCGATGAACAATGGAATGCCTATGAATGGTGGAATGCCTCAGTATGGAGCACCATATGGAATGCCGAATGTAAATATTCAGCCGGCACAATTCCAGAGCTTTGCTCCTGCCAATACAGAAATGGTGAGTGCAGAAAGCATTGGATTAATTAAGGATGTACCATTAGAGGTAACTGTAGAACTTGGCAGAACTACAAAATCTATTTCTGATATCCTGGAATTTGCTCCGGGAACAATTATTGAACTGGACAAGATAGCCGGAGAACCTATTGATGTTCTTGTAAACGGTAAGTTCGTAGCTAAGGGCGAAGTTGTAGTTATTGAAGAAAGCTTCGGCGTCAGAATCATGGAGATTATTAAATAGACGTCACAGTCAGGCACAAATAATTTGGAGGAGAATTTAAATGGCAAAAAGAATTCTAATCGTAGATGATGCTGCATTTATGAGAATGATGATCAAAGATATTTTGACTAAGAATGGTTATGAAATCGCAGCAGAAGCAGAAAATGGCAAAGTAGCTGTAGATAAATACAAGGAAGCAGCACCGGATCTTACACTGATGGATATTACCATGCCGGAGATGGATGGTATTCAGGCACTGAAAGGAATCAAGGCAATTGATCCTTCTGCAAATGTAATCATGTGTTCTGCAATGGGACAGCAGGCAATGGTAATTGAAGCAATTCAGTCCGGCGCTAAGGACTTTATTGTAAAGCCTTTCCAGGCAGAAAGAGTATTAGAGGCAGTAAAGAAAGTAGTAGGTTAATATGCTGTTATCAATGACATCTAACAGGTTAGACTCCATAGTTCAACTGATTACCGCAGTATGTATCTTTATATTTGTATTAGCTTTAGCTTATTTTACGACGAAATTCACAGCGGGCTTCCAGAAAAGTAAACTGGCAAGCCCAAATGTGGAAGTTATTGAAACTTTTCGGCTTACGCAGAATAAATATATTCAGATTGTAAGAGTCGGCACCAGATATTATTCCATAGCTGTCTGCAAGGACACGATTACGATGCTGGGAGAATTAAACGGTGAAGATCTTACGATACCGGAGACGGGAACTGGAACGACAGTGAGTTTTAAAGAGATTTTGGACAAGGCAAAAGGAATTAAGCATAAGAAGTAGGTGGGTTCATGAAAGATTTAAAACTTCGGGATAAGGTCAGAACCTTATTGTATATGATAGGAATGGTTGCAGTACTGTTTATGGCAGAGACTACAATCGCATATGCAACAAGTGATGATGACGCTTTATCTAATTCCATTCTCTCTGAGCAGCCGGTAGATGAGAACAGAACGAACATCAGGGAGCCGGGTTCGTCAGAGAATGCAGATGACTTAAAGCAATTAAATATAGCGAACAGCCTTACAGTTTCTTATGACGGAGGCAATGGAGAACTGGCTGGAACATTAAGAATTTTATTAATTCTGACAGCAATTTCTCTGGCACCGATTTTGCTGGTGACGATTACTTCTTTTACAAGAATTCTGATCGTACTTCACTTTACAAGACAGGCGCTTAATACTACATCAGCGCCACCAAATCAGGTGCTGATTGCAATTTCACTGTTTCTGACATTCTTTATTATGCAGCCTACTTTCAGTCAGATTTACACAGATGCTGTAGTGCCTTTTGAAAATGGGGATATACAGTTGGAAGAGGCGATGGATCTTGCGATTGCTCCGATGAGAGAATTCATGGCAGGTCAGACGCAGGTCAAGGATGCAGATGCATTCATGCAGATAGCAGATATTCCCTGGGATGGTACGGACTGGAAAGAAGTACCGACATCGGTATTGATTCCAAGCTTTATCATCAGCGAGCTCAGATCGGCATTCATAATAGGATTTATCATTTACATACCATTTATTGTCATAGATATGGTAGTTGCTTCGGTACTGATGAGTATGGGTATGATGATGCTTCCGCCAACGACAATTTCAATGCCATTCAAGATTCTTTTATTTGTGCTGGCAGATGGATGGAATTTGGTCATAGTAAATCTTGTCAGAACATTCTATTAGGAGGTGCGGCATGAGTACAGAAATGGTAACAGATATGATGCAGGAAGCGTTGTTTCTGATATTGAAGACGTCAGCACCGCTTTTGATCATATCGCTGGTAATAGGTCTGGTGGTCAGTATTTTTCAGACAGTTACATCAATTCAGGAACAGACCCTTACCTTTGTACCTAAGATGGTCGGAATGTTCGTAGGATTGATGATTCTGGGACATTGGATGTTAAATGAGATGTCCGGTTATATGGAAGATTTGTGGAGAAATTTCACAATCTATATTCGATAAAAGACAACAATCGGAAGGGAGCTCTTAGACAGCATGGTTGACTTATCTTTTCCGGTGCGGGAGTTGGAATATTTCCTGCTGGTGTTTGCTAGAGTTGCAACCTTTGTATTTGCAGCGCCGTTTTTTAGTCAGAAGGGTGTACCCAATCAAGTAAAAATTGGATTAAGTGTGTTCGTTGCCTATATTATGTATGCTTTCGTTCAGCCGCACACATATCCGGAATACAGTACCGTATTTGGTTATAGTGTCATTATAGCGAAGGAAGTGGCAGTAGGTCTGTTCTTGGGAGCAGGAGCACAACTGTGTACTTCCATTGTTTTATTTGCGGGAAGAATCATAGACATGGAGATTGGACTATCCATGGCGAATGTATTTGATCCAACTACCAATCAACAATCATCTATTTCGGGATTGTTTTTACAGTATGGTGTCATGCTCATTCTGTTTGCGACAGGGCTTCACAGATATCTTCTGGCTGCTCTGAAAGAGACATTTACACTGATTCCCATAGGCGGGGCAGTATTCCATATGGATAATCTGCTGGCATGTGTAGTAGGATTCCTGAGTGATTATATTGTTATAGGTTTCCGTATATGCTTACCGGTATTTGCGAGCATTATGCTGATGAATATCGTGTTGGGACTTCTTGCCAAGCTGGCACCGCAGATGAATATGTTCTCTGTTGGTATTCAGTTGAAGCTGTTAGCAGGTCTTGGTGTACTGGTATTAACGATAAGTATGCTGCCCAGTGTATGTAATTTTATTACAACGAAAATGCAGCAGATGGTTGTAGCCGTAGTGAAAGGACTGATGTGATGTTAGAATTAAATCTGCAGTTCTTCGCAGCGGAAGGACCTGGCGGTGAGAAGACAGAAGAACCTACTGCCAAAAAGAAACAGGATACAAGAAAAGACGGTAAAGTAGCAAAAAGTAAGGAATTATCCAGCGGCGTAGAGCTGATAGCACTTTTCCTGATATTGAAGTTCTGGATTGGCAATATGGGAGAAGGATTTCTGGAATTATTCCAGAACATATATGAGAAGTTTCCACAGTATACCACATATTGGGGAGGCAATATCGCTAAAAGAGATTACAGCATTCTTTTTCGGGATGTATACATAGATATATTGAAGCTGTTGCTTCCGTTCTTCGCAGTAGGCGTTGCAATAGCATTCATAGTCAATATGGTTCAGTTCAAGTTTCAGATATCCACGAAGCCTTTACAGCCCAAGTTCAGTAAGCTGAATCCGGTATCCGGCATGAAGCGGCTGTTCTCGGCAGAGAAACTGATGGAGCTGTTTAAATCCATCTTAAAGGTTATCCTGATTTGCTATATTGTATATAGCACAATAAAAGATGAATGGAAATATTTGTTTCAGTTATATGATATGCCTTTGAATCAGGCGATTGAGCTCATAGGCAGTATTGCTGTTAATCTGGGGCTGAAAATATCTCTTTTCTTTCTGGTCATTGCATTTGCTGATTTTGCATATCAGAAGTACAAGTTCAACAAAGACATTAAGATGACAAAACAGGAAGTAAAAGATGAATATAAAAATGCAGAAGGTGATCCGCAGATCAAAGGTAAGATCAGGCAGAAGATGAGAGAAGTCTCTCAGAGAAGAATGATGCAGGATCTAACCCAGGCGGATGTGGTTATTACAAACCCGACACACTTTGCAGTAGCAATTAAGTATACGCCAGAGGCGCATTCAGCACCTGTGGTAGTAGCAAAAGGAGCAGATTATCTGGCGCAGAAAATAAAGGGGATAGCCAGAGAAAATGGCATAGAGATTGTAGAGAACAAGCCTCTTGCCAGAATGTTGTATGCGAATGTAGATGTAGGCCAGGAAGTACCGCCTGAACTGTATCAGGCAGTGGCAGAAGTATTGGCGATGGTCTACAAAATGCAGGGAAAGCTATAAGACATCAAAGGGGAGATTTAAAGGATGAAGAAGCAGGACTTAGGAGTAGCATTATATATACTTGCAGCATTCGTCATGTTGATTGTTCCAATACCGAACACATTATTGGATATACTGCTGGCATTTAATATGGCACTGGCGTTTACTATATTGTTCACGACCATGTTTGCCAAGGAAGTACTGGATATGTCCTATTATCCAACTATCCTGTTGTTTACAACAATATTCAGAATTGCATTGAACGTATCTTCAACACGTTTGATCCTTTCTACAGGTAATCCTGGTAACGTGGTTGCTACCTTCGGACAGTTCGTAGGCGGCGGCGACATGGTAATCGGTATTGTAGTATTTATCATTCTGATTCTGGTGCAGTTCATTGTTATCAATAAAGGTTCTGAACGAGTAGCAGAAGTAACAGCCAGATTTACACTGGATGCGATGCCTGGTAAACAGATGGCGATAGACGCGGACTTAAATACAGGAGCCATTACAGATGCACAGGCAAAAGAGAGACGACAGAAATTACAGGATGAAGCAAGCTTCTTCGGTTCCATGGATGGTGCTGTTAAGTATGTAAAGGGAGACGCAACGGCAGGTCTTATTATTACAGGTGTCAATATCATCGGTGGTATCCTCATGGGTATGTTAAGACAGGGCATGGACATCAACTCAGCTCTTGATAAATATGTCATCCTGACAATCGGTGATGGACTTGTCAGCCAGATTCCTTCTTTGTTGATTTCTTTATCAACAGGTATTCTGGTAACGAAAGGCTCCAAGGAAGCAGACTTTGGTACAGTGCTTGTAAAACAGCTCTTTGGTCTGCCCAAAGTACTCTACATGGTAGGTGCGGTTTTGGTTTTCCTTGGTATCGTAACACCTTTGAACAATCTGATTTTCCTGCCCTTAGGTGGAATCTTCATTATCTGCGGCAGAATGATAGCCAACACGATAGAGACTGCGCAGATAGAGACACAGGCAGATACGGAAGAGGAATCGGCAGAAGAAATCAGGCGGCCTGAGAATGTGAATTCACTGTTACAGGTGGATCCGATTGAACTGGAATTTGGATATGGTATCATTCCACTGGCTGATGTGAATCAGGGTGGAGACCTTCTGGATCGTGTTGTTATGATCAGACGTCAGATCGCACTGGAACTTGGTACAGTTGTTCCTATTATTCGATTAAGAGATAATATCCAGTTAAATCCAAATCAATATATTATTAAGATAAAAGGCATTCAGGTCAGTGAAGGAGAGATCCTGTTTGACCATTATATGGCAATGAACCCCGGATTTGTCGAGGAAGAGATTTCCGGTATACCAACCTTTGAACCATCTTTCCATTTGCCGGCAATCTGGATTACAGAGAGTCAGAGAGAGAGAGCAGAGAGTGCAGGATATACAGTAGTAGATCCGCCTTCTATCATAGCAACACATTTGACAGAAATCATCAGACAGTATCTTGCAGAGCTTCTTACCAGACAGGATGTACAGAATCTGGTCAACAATGTCAAGGAATCTAATCCATCACTTGTGGAAGAGCTTGTGCCTAAGCTTCTGGGACTGGGTGACATTCAGAAGGTATTGCAGAATCTGTTAAAAGAAGGAATCTCTGTCAGGGACCTGGTTACTATTTTTGAAACACTTGCTGATCATGCAGCAACTACCAGAGATACGGATATACTGACTGAATATGTTCGACAGAGCCTGAAGAGGGCAATAACCAATAAATATTTCCCATCTAATGAAACCACCAGCGTGGTTACGCTGGATCCGAAGCTGGAGCAGGAGATCATGAGCAGTGTCAAACAGACAGAACAGGGTGCTTATCTTACTCTTGATCCGGACAAGACAAAGGCGATTATGGCTTCTGTTGAAACGGAAGTTGGCAAGCTGGAGAAGCTTGGCAAGAACCCTATCGTAATAACTTCTCCTATCGTCAGAATGTATTTCAAACGACTGACAGAAGATTATTACAAAGACCTCATAGTTGTTTCGTATAACGAAATAGATGCAAATGTAGAATTACAATCGGTAGGAATGGTGACGGCATAATGATTATTAAGAAATTTCAGGGGAAAACAAAGGAAGAAGCACTGGAGTGCGCTAAGAAGGAACTGGGCGAAGGCATTGTAGAAATGAATGTCAAAACAGTAAAAGCAAAAGGATTGCTGGGTGTCTTCAAAGGCACCAAGATAGAAGTAACTGTGGCAAAAGAGGAAGAAAACGAGAAGTATGGAATTGCATCAGCCAAAGCTCATAGCGAGAAGGAAGTTAAGGATGGCGTGGCGCTGTCTTTAAGTCAGGGCAAGATCATCCCGATGAAGCAGCCGGTTAAGGTGGCTGTAGGACAGGACATGGAAGCCACTTCTATGGAAGAAGCAAGAGCGATGGGACAGACTGTTGCAGATGTACTGTCCTCTTTCCCACAGACTATGAAGAATCAGCAGGCAGGAACAAGAGAAAATCATAATCAGCAGGCAGCACAGGAAGCCAAGATGGATGCAGGCAAGGGAACTGTATTAGAGGAGAAACTTGATACATTACAGAATCTGCTGGAGAAACAGTTGTCTGCACAGGAAGAGAAAAATACACAGAGTGAGAAAGCAAAGCAGGAAGAAAGTCAGCAGGAACAGGAAGAGAACCGTGCAAGAGTATCCTTCTTACGTCTGCTTTATAACAAACTGATTGATAATGAAGTCAATGAGAAATATGCAAATGAGATCATTGACGAGATAGATAAAAACTGCAAGCAGGACGTTACCATGGATTATATGCTGTCCGAGATATATCAGAGAATGATATTAAAGCTCGGCAAACCATATATGATGGAAGAAGGAACAGGACCCAAGGTTGTATTTTTTGTGGGACCTACAGGTGTAGGTAAGACGACTACCATTGCGAAGATAGCTTCTTCTTTCAGAGTTGAACAGAATAAGAAAGTAGCGCTTCTTACAGCAGATACATATCGTATTGCAGCAGCTGAGCAGTTACGGACTTATGCCAATATACTTGAAGTACCATTCAGAGTGGTATATACAGCACAGGAAATTTCACAGGCTATTGAAGATTTCAATGATTATGACTATGTTCTGGTAGATACTACAGGACATTCTCCTAATAATGAAGCGCAGAGAGAAGGAATGGCAGAACTGGTCAGCTCCGTTGAGACAACTGCACGTAAGGAAATATTCCTTGTTCTTTCAGCTTCTACCAAATATAGAGATTTGATGAAAATTGCCGACACCTATAAGGAGATCGCAGACTATAAACTTATTTTTACTAAACTTGATGAAACTTCTACCTTGGGCAATATTTATAACCTGAAGATGTATACAGGAGCACAGTTGTCCTATGTTACATACGGACAGAATGTACCTGACGACATCGAGTATTTTAATCCACAGTCTACTGTAAAGCAGTTACTCGGTGGTAAGCGTTAAAAGGAAGGAGTTAAAAGATATGGATCAGGCTGAACAGTTAAGAAATGTAATAAAATTAAATCCTGCTCCAAGACCACTTGCCAGGGTGATTACCGTAACAAGTGGTAAAGGTGGCGTTGGTAAATCAAATACAGCCATTAATCTTGCATGTCAATTCAGAAAGCTGGGTCAGAGAGTCATCATTCTTGACGCTGATTTCGGACTTGCTAATATTGAGATTATGTTTGGTACAGTTCCTAAACACAATTTATGTGATTTAATATATCAGGGCAAGAGTATTACCGATATCATAACCTGGGGACCTATGGATATCGGATTTATTTCAGGAGGATCTGGAATTGCAGGTTTATCCAACCTGAGTCGGGATTATCTGAATTATATTATACAGAATCTTGCCAGACTGGATGCTATCGCTGATGTGATTATCATTGATACCGGAGCTGGAATTTCAGATGCAGTACTGGATTTTCTGGTAGCAAGTGGGGAAATCCTTGTAGTTGCCACACCGGAACCCACATCAATCACGGATTCCTATTCACTGTTGAAAGCGTTGAACAGTCATCCGAGATATTCACGTGAAGAGTCAGGAATCAAGGTAATAGCCAATAAGGTGTCTTCCATAGAAGAAGGCGAGATCATGTTCAATAAATTAAATTCTGTAGTAAACAGATATTTAAAACTTCCAATTACCTATCTGGGTGCTATTCCACAGGATTCCCACCTGGAAGCAGCAGTTATGCAGCAGATGCCAGTCAGCATGCAGAGTCCGAATTCAAAGTCTGCCAAGGCATATGAAAAGATGGCATATACACTGATGGATAAGGAATATGATAGAACATTGACCAAGAGAGGTATGGCTGCGTTCTTTTCCCATATTGTAGCCGGCAATAAGAAAATGGGGTAACAGAAAGGCTGGGGGGATATGTATAGTTTTGGAGAAGCAAGAAAACTGGATCAGGAGGATTCTATGATAGAGAAATTCATTTCTCCGGGAGATAAACTGGAGATGAAATCCACAACAGATGTAAAACTGCCGGATGGCTCAGAAGGAGTCCGACTCTACAAGTCCACAGTTTATGATGTGTTGGATGATGGAAGAATAGAAATCGTAATGCCTATGGAGCAGAGCAAGCTTGTTCTGCTCCCGGTTGATGGAGAATACGAGGTCTGCTTCTTCTCACATGGAGGCATGTATCGTGCAAATGTACGCATTCTCGACAGAGATAAAATTAATAATACATATGTATTGATCGCTGAAATGATCACCAATCTGCATAAGTTCCAGCGAAGAGAATATTATCGCTTTAACTGTGTGATTGAGATGAAGATGAGAGAACTGAATAAAGCTGAGGTGGAGGCATTCAGTAAGAATCTTGGATATCTGATATCCGATGCAGATATGTTAAGAGGTGTTATTGTAGATATAAGCGGAGGGGGGCTCCGCTTTGTGTCACGTACACCATATCGTCAGGGCACTGTATTGTATCTGAAGTATAAACTGGAGATTGCAGACAAGGAAAAAGAATTCAACATGGCAGCAATGGTATTATCTTCAGAGCAGATACCAAATCGCGCGGATGAATATCAGAATCGTGTGAAATTTTTAAAGATGAATACCACAACACGGGAAGATATCATCAAGTACATTTTTAATGAAGAACGTAAAAACAGAAAAAATGGAAAAGGTTAATAAAAAGTATGACAATATCATTAAATGCACCAAAAAATAAGAAAAAAATATTGGTAGTTGATGACTCTGCACTCATGAGAAGAGTCATGTGTGATATAATCAACTCAGATGAACGATTTCAAGTGATTGAACAGGCAACAGATGGAGAAAAAGCATATGAGTTTCTGAAGAAAAACACCTATGATGGTGTGGTTCTTGATGTGAATATGCCAAAGATGGATGGTATTCAGCTCCTTCAGATGCTGCAGAAAGATAAGATAAGAGCCCGAATCATGATGGCCAGCACAGATACCAAAGAGGGTGCATCGGTCACTATGGAGGCACTGGAATTAGGTGCAATTGATTTCATTGAGAAACCAGCAAATATTCTCTATTTAAGAGGAAATGATTTTAAAACAAGATTTTTGGATATTCTCAAAGCGGTTGTATCGAGTCCACAGACCAATATTCCAAGGGAATCGGCAGTATCTATCAAGAAAAGTGAAGAAAGTACCCGTAAACTGGTTGATATTGTAAGAAAGACCACACCGGTAGTCCATGGACAGAAGCTTGTAGCAATTGCATGTTCTACAGGCGGTCCCAAAGCTTTGCAGAGTGTAATCCCAAGACTTCCGGCGGAGCTTGCAGCACCTGTACTGATTGTACAGCATATGCCTCAAGGCTTTACACAATCATTAGCGGAAAGACTGAATTCACTGAGTAAAATTAAAGTAAAAGAAGCAGCAGAAGGGGATATACTGGAGAATGGAGTTGTATACATCGCACGTGGGGGTAAACATATGAATGTAGATACCCGCGGAGGGAAATGTACAATCCGTTATTCAGATGAACCACCCAGAGAGGGCGTTAAGCCTTGTGCCAATTATATGTATGAATCACTGAAGACGAGTCCTTATTCCCAGATTGTATGTGTTGTACTTACAGGAATGGGAGCAGATGGAACCAAAGGAATCGTGAATTTGGAAACTGCAAAAAAGATACACGTCATTGCGCAGGATGAAGCAACATCCACAGTATATGGAATGCCGAAAAGTATAGCAGCAGCAGGTTTAGTCAATCAGGTAGTCGGTTTGGATGACGTGGCCCAGGAAATAATAATGAATGTGGGGGTCAAGTAGAATGGACACAAGTCAATATCTTGAGATTTTCCTTGATGAAACAAAGGAACATTTACAGAACCTGAATACACAGATTCTGGAACTGGAACAGGAACCAGAGAACATGGATACTATCAATGAAATATTCCGTGCGGCACATTCCCTGAAAGGAATGGCTGGAACCATGGGATATAAGCGTATGCAGAATCTTACGCATGATATGGAGAATGTGTTCTCAGAAGTCAGAAATGGCACAATTAAAGTACAGCCGGAAATGATAGATATCCTTTTCAACTGTCTGGACGCTCTGGAAGAGTATCTGGCTAATATCCAGCAGACAACAGAAGAAGGAACAAATGATAATGCAGAATTGATCAAATCCTTAAATGATATGCTCAATAAGGAAGAAAAAGAAGCCAAAGCAGAGAAAGAGGCTCCCGTTGCTGCAACAGCACCTGCTGCAGAGAGTACTTCCGGTAATGAGAAAGAAAAGTGGAGAGAGATTAAACTGAATGATACAGAACGTATGCTGGTTGATAAAGCACACGGTGAGAAGCTTAATGTGTTTGGCATTACAGTATATGTAGATGAGTCCTGCGTTCTGAAGGCAGCAAGAGCTTTCCTTGTATTCAAGGCATTGGAGAAATTAGGAGAAGTCATCGTATCTGTTCCTACAGCTCAGGATATTGAAGATGAGAAATTTGATCTTACATTCAGTCTGATCTTTATTTCAGGCAATACCAAAGATGAAGTAATTGCTGCAATTAAGAGCGTATCCGAAATCGCAGAAGTATATTGCGAAGAATATCAGATGACAGCAGCTCCTGAAGAAAAAGCAAAAGAAGAAGCTGCACAGGAACCAGCACCTGCTCAGCCGGAAGAAAAACAGGAACAGCCTGCAGCAACTACAACAGCACAGGCAACTACAACACAGGCTAAGCCCGCAACAGCACAACCTGCAGCTCCTGCAAAACAGGAAGCTAAAAAGGCAATATCCAAGCCTGTAGTGAACAGAACTGTCAGAGTTGATATTGAGAAGCTGGATAATCTGATGAACCTGGTATCAGAGCTGATTATTGCAAAGAACTCTCTGGTAGCCGCTACTATGGCACAGGGCAGTGACAATAACAGTAATGTAAATGAACAGATCGAATATCTGGAGAGCGTTACTACCAATATTCATGAATCTGTTATGAAGGTACGAATGGTGCCTATCGAAAGCATTGTCAGCAAGTTCCCGAGAATGATCCGTGATTTATCCAAGAAGCTGGATAAGAAAATGGAACTGTATATGACTGGTGAAGATACAGAACTTGACAGAACTGTAGTAGATGAAATCGGAGATCCTCTGATGCATATGCTGCGAAATTCAGCAGACCATGGACTTGAACCAAATGATGTCAGAGTTGCAAAAGGCAAACCTGAAGTCGGATCTATTTTCCTGGATGCATATCAGGATGGCAACAACGTAGTAATTGAAGTCAGAGATGATGGTGCCGGTATTGATACAGAGGCAGTTAAGGCAAAAGCTATCGAACGTGGTACGATTACAGCAGAGCAGGCAGAATCCATGACAGAGAAGGAGGTCATTGATCTGTTATTCCTTCCAAGCTTCTCTACTGCTAAGAAAGTTACAGATGTATCCGGACGTGGAGTTGGTCTTGATGTTGTAAAATCCAAGATTGAATCTTTAAGTGGTGAAGTAGAAGTTAAGACCAAGCTTGGCGAAGGAAGTACTTTCATTGTCAGACTTCCATTGACACTGGCTATTATACAGGCATTAATGGTAGTAATTGGAAATGAGAAATATGCAATTTCTCTTGGCTCCATTCAGACAATAGAAGATATTTCTCCAGAAGATATTAAACTGGTACAGGCAAAAGAAGTAATCCATATCAGAGGAACTGTAATTCCTATTATCCGTATGAACAAGATCCTTGATATCGAATCCAGCAATACCGATAATAACAAGAACCTTACAGTCATCATTGTTAAGAAGGGTGATAAACAGGCAGGACTTGTTGTAGATGAATTGATTGGACAGCAGGAAATTGTTATCAAATCTATGGGCAAGTACATCAAAGTGCCGAAGATGATAAGTGGTGCAACAATTCTTGGAAACGGTGAAGTAGCACTGATTCTGGATGCTAACGCACTGATTTAGAAGCAGATCATGGTTTGAGGAAAGGTATGGTTAGAGTATGGATGAATTAAAGACTATGGATGAACAGCAGCGCCTTGAGAGCCTGAATCGTCCTGTTGAATATGATACGACCCAGTACATTGTAACTCAGCTGGGAGATGAACAGTATGGTATTGATATCAAATATATATCAACAATTGTCAGAATGCAGATGATTACAAGAGTACCAAAAGTAGCAGATTATATTAAAGGTGTAATCAATTTGAGAGGTGTTGTAATCCCTATTATCAGCCTGAGACTGAAGATGGGACTCCCTGAAGATGAGATTACAAAGAAGACCAGAATTATTATTCTGAATATTGATCAGCACGAATCTATAGGTGTTCTTGTTGATGAAGTGAAAGAAGTAGTCACTCTTGATGAAGAGCATGTAGAACGTGTTTCCTATGACAAGGATGAGAAGGCTAAATTCCTGATGGGAGTAGGTAAATACGATGATAAGCTGATTTCCTTACTGAACATTGACACAGTCCTTGCAGAAAACGAAGGATAATAAGTCTTTTCCAAAAGACAGGAGCTTGGTATATGACAGATAATATGAGTTTTGAAAAAGTCTCACAGGAATATTATGATGTATTAAAGGAACTTGGAAACATCGGGGCAGGCAACGCAACAACGGCGCTTGCCCAGATGCTTCAGTGCAAAGTAGATATGAAGGTTCCACAGGTCAGACTTCTGAACTTCAATGAAGTCGGAGAAGTCATGGGCGGTGAAGAACAGATAGTTGCAGGTATTTATCTGGCGGTAGAGGGAGATATCACCGGCAGTATGATGTTTATTCTGGAGCAGGAAGCAGCCAAAAGTCTTGTTGAAAAACTGATGGGTATGCCTTTACAGGATGGATTGGATGAAATGGGAATTTCAGCTTTAAAAGAGATAGGAAATATCATTACAGGTGCATATCTTAACTCTTTGTCACAGCTGACCAATCTTAAAATGGTGCCTTCTGTACCAGACCTGAGTATTGACATGTTAAATGCTATTCTCAGTGTTCCTGCGATTGAATTTGGTATTATGGGAGACAAGATTCTGCTGATCCAGACACAGTTTACAGATGAAGTGGATTTGAACGGATACTTTATCCTGCTTCCGGATCTTGATTCTTATGCAAAGATTCTAAAGGCACTTGGATTATAAGGAATTGCACATAGAAAAGAGGCAAAAACCATGAGTGAAATCATAAAAGTTGGAATGGCCGATTTAAATGTGTGCAAGAGTCCTGATGGCATTACAACTTTGGGGTTAGGTTCCTGTGTGGGGGTAGCAATCAGAGATCCGATAACCAAAGTAGGTGGGCTGGCACATGTTATGTTGCCGGACAGTACGCAGATCGAGAACAATTCCAATAGATATAAATTTGCCGACACAGGCATTGAAGATCTGGTGAAGAAGATTATTGCACTTGGTGGTAATAAGTCCCGTCTGGAAGCAAAGATCGCGGGAGGAGCACAGATGTTTGCTTTCCAGAATAAATCTGATATGGTGCGTGTTGGAGAACGTAACGTGGAAGCAAGTAAAAAGAAATTAAAACAGCTTGGCATTCCACTCAAGGCAGAAGATACCGGATTGAATTATGGTCGTACGGTAATTTTTTATCCAGAGACCGGTAAATTCATAATAAGGTCAGCCGGCAAGCCGGAGAAAACGATATAAAAGGGGAATGTAGTAATGGAGAATAAGGTAAAACTTATTACGCCGTTTCTGATGCTTCTTGCAGGTGCTATAGCGTCTATTATTATGTATATCAGGCATTTTGACCTGTTCACCATGTTATGGGTATTACTTCTTGTACTTGTAATTTTTTACGTTATAGGAGACATTGTAAGATACATCTATGAATCAATCAGACCCAGAATCATTCCTGATATGGATGAAGATTTTGACAGTGAGTCTGATTTTGACAGTGTTATAACAAAAGAAAACGAAACAGAAGATACAGACAGCTCAGAGCAACAGGAACAACCAACTGCCCAGGAAACAGATGAAGAGGAAGGACAATCTGAAATGGCAGATGCTTCCGAAGAGGAAGGTTATACAGACGAGAATCTTGACTAGAAGTAAAGTGGGGTAAAGCGATGAACGAGGCAGCACGTAAGAGACTTTGGGAGGATTATACCAGACAAAGAACAGCAGAAATAAGAGAGAAGATCATCCTTGAATATGCACCATTGGTAAAAGTCGTGGCTGGTCGATTGAGCATGTATCTTGGATACAGCGTAGAATATGACGATATGGTCAGTTATGGAGTTTTCGGACTGATTGATGCCATAGACAAATTCGATACAACCAAAGAAGTCAAGTTTGAAACATATGCGAGTCTGAGAATCCGGGGGGCTATTTTAGACCAGATACGTAAAATGGACTGGATTCCCAGAACAATCAGACAGAGACAGAAGCAGATGGATACTGTCATGAAGGATATTGAGCAGAGAACAGGACGGGAAGCTACAGATGAAGAAGTAGCAGCCGGTCTTGGAATTTCTTCTGATGAATTTCTTGAGTGGCAGACACAGCTCAAAGCCAACAATATAATCTCGCTGAATGAATATGTTGAACAGGGAAGTGATATATCTTCCGAGAAAAGTCCTGCAGGCAGTTATGAGATGCCGGAGGCTGTTGTGGAGAAGAGCGAATTAAAAGAAATGCTGGAAGAGGCACTGGAGCTTTTGACGGAAAAGGAGAAAAAAGTAGTTTTATTATATTATTATGAAGACCTTACCTTGAAAGAAATCAGCCGTGTACTTGAAGTATCAGAATCCAGAATTTCTCAATTACATACAAAAGCACTGCAAAAAATGAAAACAAAAATGGGCAATTATATTGGCATATTAAATATGTGAAAGGGAAGGTGTATATGAACGGATATTTTCAGATCGCAGTGAATGAACAGGGAACGAGTGTCCGCCTGATACCACCAACAGATGGTGGTGAGAAGATACAGGTCAACGAATTGAAATCGTATCTTGAGCGGATTGGCGTTCCCTATAATGTTATGGCAATCAACTCTGCCCTATATCAGTTAAAGGAAGAGGAGGTTGTCCTTTTTTTAAATTCAGTAAAAATACCCGCAGTAGATGAGAAATGTGAAATATATGTCATGGGTGATAAAATGTCGGCAGTACTTAGACTCTATCCGGCAAGTACCGGTGGAGCAGGCATTACCGAAGAACAGATCATGGAACAGCTCAAGCAGGACAAAATCCAATATGGAATTGATAAGGATGCGATTCATGATGCACTTTCTCACAAAAAGTACTGTACAAATATTATAATTGCAAAAGGTAAGTTGCCAACTGCCGGTAAGGATGCTACAATTAATTATTATTTTGATACAAGTGTGGACGCAAGACCTGAATTAAAAGAGGACGGAAGCGTTGACTTTTTTAAGCTGAATCTGCTGCACCACTGTACAAAAGGACAGGTGCTTGCTGAGATTATCCCTGAAGAAAAAGGCGAAGACGGAGTAGATATCTTTGGAGCTGTTACTGCAGCAAGGGAAGTGAAAAAGGCATCTTTTAATCATGGAAGAAATCTGGAGATTTCAGAAGACGGACATAAACTGCTCAGCATGGTGGATGGACATGTCTCAATGGTAGAAGGTGCGGTATTTGTTTCAGATGTATACAGTGTTGATGATGTCAGTACGTCTACCGGCAACATTGAGTATCATGGTAATATAGAAGTAAAAGGCAATGTATGTGAGAATTTCAGCGTCAAGACAGATGGTAATGTATTTGTAAATGGCGTTGTAGAAGGTGCTGTGATTGAAGCCGGCGGAGATATTGTCATTGCCAGAGGCATGCACGGACAGAATAAAGGCAAGCTGGTCGCAGGAGGAAATATTATTGCAAAATTCCTGTCCGCAGCAGAAGTAACTGCCCATGGCTTTGTAGAGGCAGAACAGATATTGAATTCCAAAGTTGTAGCGGGAACAGAAGTACATGCAGAAGCCGGCAAAGGACTCATCAGCGGTGGCAGAGTTATAGCAAGTAAAGCAGTGAATGTCAAGAATGCAGGTTCTCCTATGGGAACAGCGACAATCATTGAAGTGGGCAGTGATCCGGAGACTAAGAAGAGACAGGCTATACTGAATAAGAGTGTAGGTGAAAGATCCAAATCTATCAGCCAGATGCGCCAGGTACTTGAAAATACTGCGATGAAAATCAAATCAGGAGCAAAAATGACTCCAGACCAGATCAAGAACATGAAACTTCTTCAGCAGCAGTATGCAGAATCCCAGGAGAAACTGCAGAAAGAACTGGCTGAGCTTGCACAACTGGATGAAAGTCTGAAGTATGATGATAATGCACATATTGACATAGGTGGTACAATGTATCAGGGAGTAGCAGTTGCAATATCAGGAGCTACATTGACTGTCAAAAATGAATATACATATTGTAGATTAGTCAAGAAAGGGGCAGATATTACATCTACGAATCTGTAGATTATTGTATATGAGGGGAGGAACAATATGGCAATCAGTCCGATTATTCTGAATGGGACGATTCAGCAGACACAGGATGTTTTGCAGAATCAGACGAAGGAGACACATAAGGCAATGCTCGATCAGGGTAATATATTTGCCCAGGAAGTGAAACAGGAGCATCAGAAAGCAAAACAAGTCGTTCATTCTGAAAATTCACAATTTAAAGAAGAACGTTTTGATGCCAAGGAGAAAAGTAAGGGAAGCTACCAGGGAAATGGTGGCAGACGCAGAAATTCCAAACAGGCAGATGGACGTGTAGTTGTGAAACCAGAGGGCGGTTTTGATATTAAGATTTAATTATTTACAAATGGGAGTTAAGTGAAATGAATTGGATGGAAGCAGCATTACTTGTATTAGGAATTGGGGCATTCGTGGCAAGCTTCTGCCTGCCGGAGAAGAATAAAAAGGAAGAGAATTCTGCCGGCAGTATTGATCCTGAAGTGATCCGAAATCTTATTAACAAAGAGATGGAGGATGCAAAAACAAAAGTAACTGAGGTTGTGGATGAGACACTTGAGTATGCCGTAGAGAAGACAGAACGTGCATCAGAGAGAATTTCTAATGAGAAGATTATGGCAATCAATGAATACTCAGAGACTGTTCTTGCAGATATGAATAAAACACATCAGGAGATCATGTTCCTTTATGATATGCTCAATGACAAGCATAAGAATCTGAAGGAAACAGTGCAACAGGTCGATAAGACGGCAAAAGAAGCAGAGGAAAAGGCGAATGCTGCAGCTACAGCACTGGCAGCTACATCTGCGGAAGAACCAAAAGCTGAGAAGAAGACACAGGAACCGGTCAAAACACCGGCTAAGAAAAGTAAGACCAGTAAACTGGCTCAGGAGAAGCGTAAAGATAAAGATCAGCATATCACCCTGGATATGCTGGAGTCTGTATTGCCTAAGGAACAGCTGGCTCAGCTTGAAATAAAAGAAGATAAAAAGAAAAATGAACCGGAGCAGTTCCAGGCATTACAGCCGGATAAACTTCCAGAAATAAAAGAATTTTCTTTTGCAGAGCAGGCACCTCATATAGAAAGACCACAGAATCAGGAAAGTCAGGCTGCTAATCTGGAAAATACGGTATCTGCAAAAAAAGATACCCCCGTTGAGGAAAAAGAAGAATCCCTACCGGAGAATAATAATGACAAAATACTTCGATTACATAAGCAGGGAATGTCCAGTGTGGATATTGCAAAGGAATTGGGACTTGGTGTAGGTGAAGTAAAACTGGTAATTAATCTGTTCAAAGGCGCTTGATCAGGGAAACGGGGATATATAAGATGAAATTAAAATATTATTTAAGAGGGCTGGGCATAGGTATTGTTGTAACAGCTTTGTTAATGGGATACAGTAATAAGAATCGTGCAGCAGAACCGAAAGCGGAGGTCGCAACAGAAGAAACAGCAGGAGATCTGCTGGTGGATCGAAACGGAGAGGCAACAACAGAAGAGGTTATTGAACAGAGCACTGTAGAGAACGTAACAGTAGAGGCTGCAGAAACTGTTTCCTCAACAGAGGAGACAGAGACTGATTCAGCAGAAACTTCAGAAGAAGAAACCTCACAGGAGGAGACCGCATCTGAATTGGAAAGTTCAACACAGGAAGCAGAAACAATAACGGAAACAGAAAGCGTTACAGAGACTGAGACAGAATCCGTTCAGGCAGAAGAAACAACAGATAAGAAAGAGCAGACGCAGAGCAGTACGGAAGCTGACGCAGGGAATGCTCTGCCACAGACTACGATAGAGATTAATATCGTAAGAGGAGACGACTCCGGTACAGTAGCCCGTAAATTGCAGAATGCAGGAATGGTCGAAAGCGCAACAGAATATGATGCATATCTTATGCAGCATGGATATGACAAGAAAATCCGTGTAGGTAAAGTAGAGATACCTGTAGATGCCACCTGGCAGGAAATCGCAGAGTACATATCCGGCAGACGATAAAAAGAATAAGAATTTACAAAACCTCTTGCAAAAGAGGTTTTTGTATGCTAGAATGCAAATGTTGTGACTGTGTAAAGACATAGCACATAAGAAAATAAACTATTCACGTGTGCTGATTCATGGCCCATTGCCCCGCTCAGGGTGGCACATGAAGGTGAGGCAGACGGAAGGTGCGGTATACCGCAGAAAATGGAGGTAAAGACATGAGCGTTATTTCAATGAAACAGTTATTAGAGGCAGGTGTTCATTTTGGACATCAGACAAGAAGATGGAACCCTAAGATGGCTCCTTACATCTTCACAGAGAGAAATGGTATCTATATCATCGACTTACAGAAGTCTGTAGTTAAGGTTGATGAAGCTTACAAGGCAGTAGCTGATATCGCTGCACAGGGTGGCACAATCCTTTTTGTAGGTACTAAGAAGCAGGCTCAGGATGCAGTTCAGACAGAAGCAGAGCGTTGCGGTATGTTCTATGTTAATGAGAGATGGCTTGGCGGTATGCTTACTAACTTCAAGACAATCAGAAGCAGAATCGCAAGATTAAAGGCTATCGAGACAATGGCAGAAGATGGTACATTTGATGTTCTTCCTAAGAAGGAAGTTATCCAGATCAAGAAGGAATGGGAGAAGCTTGAGAAGAACCTTGGCGGTATCAAGAACATGACTAAGATTCCTGATGCTATCTTTGTTGTAGATCCTAAGAAGGAAAGAATCTGTGTACAGGAAGCACATGCACTTGGTATTCCTCTTATCGGTATTGCAGATACTAACTGTGATCCTGAAGAATTAGATTACGTTATTCCTGGTAACGATGATGCAATCAGAGCTGTTAAGTTAATCGTTGCAGCTATGGCTGATGCAGTAATCGAAGCTAAGCAGGGCGAAGTTATGGCTGACGTAGCAGAAGGCGAAACAGAAGAAACAGCAGCAGATGCTGAGTAATAGATAACAGGCAACAATCTTATATTATACAGGAGAAGCATCAGTCTTTCTCCTGTATATTGGAGTTTAGGAGGAAACAAGAATGGCTATCACAGCAGCAATGGTAAAAGAGTTAAGAGAAATGACCGGTGCAGGTATGATGGACTGCAAGAAGGCTCTGAACGAGACTAACGGTAATATGGACGAAGCAGTAGAATATTTAAGAAAAAATGGACAGGCTAAGGCAGAGAAGAAGGCTGGAAGAATTGCAGCAGAAGGTCTTTGCAAGGTTGTTACAGATGGCGATAAGACAGCAGCAGTTGTTGAAGTTAACTCTGAGACAGACTTCGTAGCTAAGAACGCAGAATTCCAGAACTATGTTACAGCAGTAGCTGAACAGGCTCTTGCCACTACAGCAACTGATATTGATGCATTCCTTGCAGAAGCATGGAAAGCAGATGCATCTAAGACTGTTAAGGATGCTTTAGTTGAGAAGATTGCAGTAATTGGCGAGAACTTATCAATCAGAAGATTTGAGAAGGTTGTTGAAGAGAATGGTTGTGTTGTAACATATACACATGGCGGTGGAAGAATCGGCGTTATCGTTGATGCAGAAACAGCAGTTGTTAACGATGCAGTTAAGGAAGCTCTTACTAATGTTGCAATGCAGATTGCTGCATTATCTCCTAAGTACATTTCTACAGAGGATGTATCTGAAGAGTATAAGGCTCATGAGAAGGAAATCCTTTCCGAGCAGATCAAGAACGATCCTAAGATGGCTGGTAAGCCTGAGAAGGTTATCGAAGGTGCAGTTAGTGGTCGTTTAAATAAGGAATTAAAGGAAGTTTGCTTACTTGAGCAGGTATATGTTAAGGCCGAAGATGGCAAGCAGTCCGTTAAGCAGTATATTGACACTGTAGCTAAGGCTAATGGAACAGATATCAAGATTAAGAACTTTGTTCGTTTTGAAACAGGTGAAGGTCTTGAGAAGAAGCATGAAGATTTCGCAGCTGAAGTTGCAGCTCAGATGAATAAATAAATATCTGCAATGATTTGAAACATAAAGAATTGAAACATAAAGAATCCTATGTACAGGTTTTATCCTTGTGCATAGGATTTTTTGCGTTATAGCATCTTTTCTATGCGTAAAAACAGATAAATTGGATAAAAAATGGAATACTTATTGACTGATAATACATGGTAGCGTATAATAGTTGTGACTAATATTCAAAAAAATAAACAAAGATTACATAAAATATATAAAACATATACAAAACGCAAAAGAAAGGATAAGGAGTAACTTATGCAAAAATCGGCAGAAAACAGAGAAAATAAGAATAGTCAGGCATACAGATTGAAAAACATTGTGGTGAAATCAAAAGGTATGGTGATTGTTGGAGGAATATTTCTGCTTCTTCTTTTTTCGATTATGATTATTACAAACAGAATATCATCAGAACAATTAGAGGATACCATGTATTTGAATCAGTATAGACTCGGTTCAAAAGCATTAACGGCTGCTGTGCAGGCATATTCAGTAACCGGAGATCAGCAGTACTATGATGCGTACATGAAAGAATTGAATGAAGATAAAAATCGAGATATAGCATGGGCTGGACTGGAAGAGAATGATATTAAAGCAGAGGAATGGGATAAGTTAAACCAAATTGCAGGATTATCCAATGGTCTGGTTCCACTGGAAGAAGCTGCGATGAGTTCTGTTGCTGATGGTGATATGCAAAGTGCTATTGATTATGTGTTTGGCGACCAGTATGGAGAAACAATACAGCAGATTAATGCAATAACAGATGATGCTATAACAACAATTCAGACAAGAATGGAGCGCAGAAAGAATATATTAGCATTCATAGAAATAGTAGCAGCTTTGTGTTTCTTTGTTTCTTTTCTGGTGCTTGTAAATCAGATATTATATACAATCAAGTTTGCATCCAAAGAGCTTTTACAGCCAATTATAAATGTGTCCGACCAAATGACACAGTTGGCAGCTGGAGATCTTCATAGTGAGTTTCATATGCAGAAAGATGATAGTGAGGTTGGAAGAATGGTAGAAGCAATTTGCTACATGAAGTCCAGCCTGACTAATATAATAGGTGAAATCACATCGATTTTAGACCAGATGGGACAGGGTAATTACCAGGTTACTATAAGACAGGAGTATGTAGGTGATTATCAGTTGATTCGGGATGCTTTCAACAGGATTGCAGATGAAATGAAACAGACAGTTACTACTATCCAGGAAGCTTCAGGAGAGATTAACTGTGGCGCGGGACAGCTGGCAGATGCGGCGGATAACCTGGCAACAGCATGTACGAGCCAGGCTGGACAGGTATCGGTTGTAGCAGAGCATATAAATGAATTAAATACAATTATTGCTTCCAATAAGAAGGATGCCGAAGAAGCGGTTAAAATTTCAAATCTCTCAGCTTCTACCCTAACCGCAGGAAATGCTAAAATGGAAGAATTGAAGGATGCAATACAGGAAATCAGCAGTTGCTCAGAAAAAATAAGTTCTATCATAGGAGCAATAGAGGATATTGCAACAGAAACGAATTTATTAGCTTTAAATGCAGCAATAGAAGCAGCAAGAGCTGGAGAGGCAGGAAAAGGATTTGCTGTCGTTGCTGAACAGGTTAAGAAGCTGGCAGAAGAGTCTTCACAGGCTGTTGGAAAAACAACACAGTTAATTGAAACAACGATAGCAGCTGTACAGAATGGTACAACAATAGCAGATGAAGCAGCAGCTAACATGGAAGATGTTGTGATGAGTTCTACAGAAGTAGGAGAAAGAATCCGGAGAATTGTGGAACAGTTCGCAGGTGAGGAGAATAGTATAGGACACATTAATGATAATATAGCAGAGATTGCTGGAATTGTTGATAATAACTCGGCAACATCAGAAGAAACAGCAGCAATCAGTGAGGAACAGAAGAGCCAGGCTGAAGCCATGGTAGAACTGATTGGAAGATTCAAAATCTAGTTTGCTTGCATTTTTACAGAGTGTCTGTTATTCTGAATAGAAGAATGACAGCATGGGAGTAAATATGTATATAGGCAGACACTGGAAGAAGTATCTTCTGATATTTTCATTGATTATAGTTTTGATAAGTATAGATTGCAGAACAAGACTTGAGCAGAACACTCAGGTCTTGTTTTGTTTTCGCAAAGCAGAGAATGTCAGAATGATAAATGATGACTGCGTTAATCAGCTTTCAAAAATTGAACATGACAATGCTTTTTTGGTGACAGAACAATTGATACAGCAGGAACATTTTTTCAGGCTGATCAGAAACAGTTATAGAAGTGTGGTGTCAGGTAAAAGCAGTCTTTGCTTTGGCATATATATTATTGCTTTGTTAGCAGCAATATCACAGCAAAAATGCAGGCAAATACATATACATGATATATGGTATATCAGGCACAGGTATGATCATATCATTTATATTCAGGATACGGATGGACCCAAAGGAATAGCCATGCAGAATTAATCATATAATCTATGAAGAAAGGCATGGCTATATATAAATGAATATGTTTAAAAATATAATAAAAGGTATGATGATCGGGATTGCTAATATTATGCCCGGAGTCAGTGGCGGCACATTAGCGGTTTCAATGGGGATTTATGACAAGCTTATACATTGTATTACACATATTTTGTCAGAATTCAAAGAAAGCATGAAATTTCTTTTGCCGATATTTGCAGGAGCAGGGATTGCACTGGTGGCACTTACTTTCGTGATAGAGGCATTATTTCAATATTATCCGATACCTACGAATTTATTGTTTATTGGATTAATTGTAGGAGGATTACCACCTGTTGTTACAAAAGTAAAATCACATAAATTATCTTTTGGACATATACTTGCAGGATTACTGCTTTTTGCACTGGTAGTAGGAATGGCTATGATGGGAGACAATGGAAACAGACAGGTGACATTGAATCTTGGAATCGTGCCAATGATCAAGCTGGTTCTGGTAGGAATTATTGCAGCAACGACAATGATCATTCCTGGGGTCAGCGGTTCAATGGTTTTATTAATATTGGGCTATTATCAACCGATTATTCAACAGATCACAGCTTTTTGTACAGCAGTAATTACGTTGGATATGGCAGGGATACTTCATGGAATTGCTATTTTACTTCCTTTTGGGATTGGTGTTCTGATTGGAATATTGGGAATTGCCAAAATCATAGAGATAATTTTTGAAAAATATCCGGTCTATGCATATTGTGCAATTATCGGATTGATTGCGGCTTCTCCGATTGCCATACTTGTATGCAGTAATTTTGCGGGATTCAGTGTCAGCGTACTTTTGATAAGTATTGTCACGTTTGCAGCAGGATTTGGAATTGCAATAAAAATTGGTGATAAGTAAGAGACTTCCTCATAAAATGATGTTGGGTTCAAGGTCTTTTAAACACCTATGAGCAAGCTCATATGATTTTAGATCTTGAACCCATGGCATCATAAAATATAATCAGGGATATGAATATTTTATAATTGTCACATAAATCATAAAATGCAATTTATAATAATAAACTATGGATATGTAAACTACATAAATTGATGTTCAATTGATACAATTTACTTATGAAGACTAAAATGTATAATGCGATGCAATAGAATTTATGCTGTTTTTGGGGAAAGTTAGAAATAAATGAAAAAAGATACAATTTAATGTTGACATATGAAGATGGTAGTGCTATTATAGCAAATGTCGCTGGTGAACACAGCGCAAACACATAACAGATTTTAAGAATAATTTAAAATTATGTTATAACAGATTTTAAGAATAATTTAAAATTATGTTAAGAAGTGCTTGACAAAAAACGACAGACATGATAACCTATTAAAGCTGTCGCAAATGAGACAAGCATACAGAACCTTGACAAATAAACAGTAATGCAACCCTGAAAATTCTATTAAGAAAAGTTTCAGAAATGAAACAATAGGATTGTTCAGAGAACAAAACCTTTAAAAAGTAAAAAACACAAATCGAAGATTTGTGACGGATAAGCCAGTTTAACTGGTGCAAGAATCAAACAACTTTAACATGAGAGTTTGATCCTGGCTCAGGATGAACGCTGGCGGCGTGCTTAACACATG